>NZ_JBIVOX010000004.1:478531-564771 GCF_044754345.1 Streptomyces sp. NPDC093094
GGGTTTCGCCCCCCGGGCCCCGTTTACCGCGCCGCCGCGGGGGTTCGTGCGGGGGTCCGCGGGCCGGGGGCGGGGGGGGGGGGGCCCGCCGGGGGCGGGGGGGGGGGGGGGGGCGGCGGCCCCGCCCGACCCGGAATGGCAGCTCCAGCTGCTGGCGGGCATCGGGGACTCCTCCTCGCTCCGGTGACGCCTTGTGCCACGTCGGTTCGATGAGCGATCGACATCCAGCTGATGACGCGGCCACTCCGCCGGCCGCGTGGCGGCGTTTTCTCGTCGGCTGATGGTGGCGTCGGGTATGGGAACTGTCTGAATGCCTCGGCTGGGCTGCGGGGTCACTGAGAGAGCGGCGCCTTTTTCGATTTCTGGCCGATGTCGGGGTGGAGTCCGGAGCAGAGCAGGTCGAATGCCTGGACCGCCGCTGCGGCGACGCTGTCGCGGGCGTCAGCGGGTGGCTCGCCGGACAGGATGCGTCGTTGCAGTTCGCGCAGGGCGGCCCGATGTGTGCCGGCGATGGCTCCTGCGAGGAGCGTGAGTGTCGGGTGGCTGTCCGGGTTCTCCCCGGTGACGGTGTTCGGCGGGTGTTCGGCCAGGGCGCCGGCCAGCACATTTTCGGCGCGTTCGCCGATCTCGCGTTCGCGTGCGCGCAGTGCGGAACTGCCGTGGATGACCTGCCAGAACCTGGGCGCGTCGGGGTGGAGTCCCAGTGCGGGGTCGTCGTGCCGCAGTGCGGTCAGGAGGTCGTCGCGGATGGCTTCCACCGGGCAGGTGCCGGGTGCGCGGTCGCGTACCAGTGTGGCGAGATGGCCCTCCACCTCTGCCTGGCGATCGAAGAAGAGGTCTTCCTTGGCGGGGAAGTAGTTGAAGACGGTGTTGGTGGAGACGCCTGCGTGCCGAGCCACCTCGGCGACCGTGACCTGGTCGAAGCCGTGCTCCAGGAAGAGGGGCAGGGCGGCGTCGGCGATCGCCGTGCGGGTCTGCTGCTTCTTGGTCTCTCGAAGGCCCATGCCCAGATGATAGTGTCACCACAAAGTTGTGGTGACACCAAAATTCTAGGGCGGGACAGGTATGACCTTGCACTTCGGCATCTATCCCGGCGGGATCCTGGGCGACGACCGGGGCATCGTCCACCCGGTCCGCCCGGATGCGCCGGACCGCATCACCGAGGCGCTCGACACGCTCCAAGGCGACACGGCCACCCTGCTGGTGCGCGCCTATCAGTCGTTCGCCGCCACCGTGACGCCGCTCGAACCGTCCACGCCCGCCCACCCCGAGACGTATCTCGAACGGGGCCGCAAGCTGGACCTCGTGCTGCAGTTCCGTGAGCCGACCGGCAGGCTGGAGGGCTGGCTGGAGTTCGTCCGCGAGGCCGTCCGCGCCGGTGGGCCGCACCTGGCGTCCGTCCAGATCTGCGAAGAGCCCAACGCCGATCTGCCCGCGGTCGACGGCAGCACCCCCAACGTCCTGAACGCGCTCGTCGAGGGGGTCGTCGCGGCCAAACAGGAGGCCCGGACCCTGGGGCGCAGTGTGGCGGTCGGCTTCAACGCCGTGCCGACCTTCAACCCGGCCGACACCTTCTGGCCCGAGCTCGGCGCCCTGGCCGACGACCGCTTCCGGCAGAGCCTGGACTACGTCGGCCTGGACTTCTTCCCGGACGTGTTCCGCCCCGTTCCCGCCGAGCAGTTGACGCAGGCGGTCACCGCGGTCCTCACCGCGTTCCGGCGCACCGACCTGCACAGGGCCGGCATCCCCGGCAGCGTCGCGATCCGTGTCTGCGAGAACGGCTGGCCCACCGGCCCGGGCCGCGACGAGCAGCGACAGGCCGCGGTCCTCGAAACCGTCGTACGGACCGTGGCCGCCCTCTCCGCCGACCTGAACATCGACGGATACTCGTTCTTCGCCCTGCGAGACGCCGACAGCGCCGCCGAGGGACTCTTCCACCACTTCGGCCTGCTGCGCGACGACTACACCCCCAAGCCGGCCTTCGAGACGTACCGGCGCCTCATCGACGAACTGAGCGGTCCGCCGGTCACACGGCACTGAGCACGGCGCCGGAGGAGAACTGTGTCCTGAACCAAGCGGAGCCGGCGAACTGCGCCTCGGCCGACGGCCTGGGCCCGGTCACGCAGGGTCGGCTCGGCGAGGATCCTGGCCACATGGGTCTTCGCCGTCGCCTCGCCCAGCGTCAACTCCCGGGTCGGTTCGGCGTTGGACGGGCCCTTGCCCATGGGAGTCGGCACCTCACGTTCGCGCGGCGTCAGTACAGCGAGGTCACGGTGGACGGCAGGGGGTGTCGAGCCAGGAGCGGTGCTTCGCCGGTGTCGACCAGGCGTACGGCCGCGTGACGATCTGATCCGCGGCAGGGGAGAGACTGCCTCACCGGGCCCGGAGGCAGAGGGCGGCGGACACGGCACGACGGGTGAACGAGCAGAGACGGTGGCGCAGTTGTCAGTGCGTGAGGACGGTGACGGGCGGGGACGGCGCGGTACCCCGGCCGGTGCCGCGAACCGTGCAGCAGGCGTGCGGCGATGGGGGCGGCCCGCGATAATGGGGCCTGTCGTGAAAGGTGTCGGGGAGGCGGGAGCGCCTGGTGTCGTTACGGTATTACCTGTATGTGAGCGACAGTAAGGTCGACATGCTGCTGGCGCAGATCGATCCGGCACTCCGCCAGAAGCGCACCACGGAGGTGAACGTCAGCCTCAAGGTCGTCGGCGGCAAGCGCGTCGTCGAGGACACAGGGGAAGAGGAGCGCGGCGCGCGGCTGGAGCGGCTGGTGCGCTTTCTGGGGGACCAGGAGGAACTCGGGACGGTCGACGATCCGAGGCGGTTCTTCCGGGGGATGCTGCGGCTGCGGTGGGGTCCGTTCCCGGCGGATCCGAGCCTGGTGTGGTTCGGCGGGTCGAGCGTGCGCACGGTGGTGGGGCTGGGAGGTTCCGCCCATCACGTGCTGGGTTCACCGCCGCCGTCGGAGCCGGTGCTGCCCAGGTCGCTGACACCCTCGCTGCTCGCCGGCCTGGCGAGCGACCCGCAGATCCAGGCGCTGGTCGGGATGATCGCCGCCGAGGAGGAGCGGCCGGTCCGGACGGGAACACCGGCGGCCGCGCAAGCGGTGCACCGGGCCAACGAGCTCATGCCCGGTCCGGGGCAGCGGGTGGAGTTCGTCGCGAAGCGTCTGCTGCATGTGCCCGGAGCGCCGGACGCCGGGCCCGCGGTCCTGCTCGGTACGCCCCTGTACGTCGCGCTGGTGGACTAGCGGTGTGGGCCCCGGGAGAGGTCGTGCTCGGCGTCTACGAGGTGCGGGAGGTGATCCGCACCGGCGGGATGGGCCTGGTCCACCGGGTCCGGCACCGGGAGTGGGACGTCGATCTGGCGGTGAAGACGCCGCGGCCGGAACGGGTCGCCTCCCCGGCCGACTTGGCCGACTTCGAGAACGAGGCGGACGCGTGGGTCCGGCTCGGCGCCCACCCTCATCTGGTCAACTGCGTCTACGTGCGGCGCATCGAGGGTCTTCCCCGGGTGTTCGCGGAGTGGGTGGACGGCGGCACCCTGGCCGACGCGGTCCGCGGCCGGCGGCTGTACCGCGGTGGCCGCGGGGCGGCGCTCGGCAGGATCCTCGATGTCGCCGTCCAGGCCGCGTGGGGTCTGGAGCACGCGCACCGACGCGGGCTCGTCCACCAGGACGTCAAACCCGCCAACCTGATGATGGCCGGCGACGGCACCGTCAAGGTCACCGACTTCGGTCTGGCGCGGGCACGTCCGTCGACGGCGGGCCCGGATGCGGCCGGGCAGGGAACGGACCCGTCGGTCACCTTCGCCGGGATGACGGTGGCCTACTGCTCTCCGGAACAGGCGCGGGGCGAGCGGCTGAGCGCGGCGAGCGATGTGTGGTCATGGGCGGTGAGCGTGTGGGAGATGTTCGCCGGCGGACCACCGTCCCGTTTCGGGCAGGCCGCCGCCCGGGTCTTCGAGCAGTTCCTCATGGCGCGCACCGACGATCCTGTCGTCCCGTCCATGCCCGAGGCGCTGACCGAGACGGTGCGACGCTGCTTCGCCACGGACCCCGCAGACCGGCCGGCAGGCTTCGGTGAGATCGCCCGGGAGCTGACGGAGATGTTCGCCGATGCCACCGGCGAGCCCTATGCGCGTGAACAGCCCACCGAGGCCCAGCTCCTGGCGGACGGCCTGTCCAACCACGCCCTTTCCCTGCTGGATCTCGGCGACCCCGAGCGGGCCGATGAACTGTGGGACCGCGCGCTGCAGGCCGAACCGCGCCATCCCCACGCCACGTACAACCGGGGCCTGCGGCGGTGGCGTGGGGGTGCCATGACCGACCGGGATCTGATCGCCGACCTGGAGGGGGTCCGCGCCGGCCAGGGCGGCCGGGAGATCGGCCCCTACCTGCTGGCCCTGATCCACATCGAGCGGGGCGACAGGGACAGCGCCGTGCGGCTGCTCGGAGAGCTGCCGGACACCCCCGATGTCGTCGCGGCCCGCGCCGAGGCCGACCGGCTGGCCCCCGCGCGGCCGCCCGCGGTCCTGCAACGCAGCACCCTGATGCGGCGGCCGGTGTTCGCCGTCAGTGCCGACGGGCACCTGGCGGTGGTCTCCCACCGGATGCGTGACCTGCGCGTGTGGGACCTCGACATGGTCCGGCCCGTGCGGGTGCTGGCGGGGCACGAGGCGCCCGTGCAGTCCGTGGCGATGAGCGCGGACGGCCAGGTCGTGGTCTCCGCCGACGAGAGCGGCCGGATCCTGCTGTGGGACATCACTGACGGCCGGTGCCGGCGCCGCTGGAGCCTGCCGTCGCAGGGCGTGGAGTCGGTTGCCCTGAGCGACGACGCCGGGACGGTGGCGGTGTCGGGGGCCGACGGGTCCGTGCGGCTGCTCGGGGACACCGTGCGCCTGCTCAGCGAGCCGTTCGAGAACCACGGACATTCGTTCGGCGCCGCCCTGACGGTCGTCGCCGGCGGGGAGAGGGTGGCGGCCTTCGACGGACACCGGTGGCTGCTGCGCATGTGGGACGTGCGCAGCGGTGAGCTGCTGGGCGGCATGGACCGGCTGAACCGGCGCTTCGCGTTCAGCGCGGACGGCCGTCACGCCCTGGCGCTCACCGAGGGCGACACCGTACGGCTGATCGATCTGACGACCATGGCAGTACGGGACCTGGGCAGCTCGGAGGCGTGGGGCGGCGGCCCGGTCGCTGTCAGCGGTGACGGGCGGATCGCACTGTCCACCGACTACCGGTTCGGACTGCAGCAGTGGCTGCTGGAGGGCAACCGGTGCCTGTCGACCGTCGAGGACGCCAGGGGGAGTGAGGCCGCGGTCAGCGCGGACGGCCGGGTCGCCCTGCTCAGCATTCCCGACGGCGAGTCGGTGGGCGTCGTCCGGCCGGCGCCGGCCGGTCCGGCGGCGCCGTGGAGCTACGCCCGCCCCGGCGCCCCCTCCCATCTCATCGAGGACGCCCGCACCGCAGCCGCCGGCCTGGAACGGGCGGCCGCGCTCCTCGACACCGGACACACCGCACAGGCGTTCGAGCAGCTCCAGGCCGTCCGAGCCCTGCCCGGCTACCGGCGCCATCCCCGGCTGCTGCCCCTGTGGCACCGCGCCGGCGCACCCGGCCGCCGCTCCGTTTTCGCGGGGGCATGGCGCACCCGGACGTATCAGCGCCTGGCCCGGGGCCCCGCGGCGTTCACCCCGGACCTGCGCCAGGTGGTGGCGGGTTCCTACTTCGGCGTCGTCACTGTCCACGACCTGCGGACCGGCCAGGCCGCACAAGCCGACGAAGAGCACGGCGCCGAGGTACGGCAGACGGTGCTCTGCGCCGACGGCCGGCACGCTCTCACCACGGACACGCGCGGCAGGCACATGGTCTGGGACCTGGCAACCGCCCGCAGGACGGCGACCCTCCACCGGCCGGACGGCGCTCCCTTGCAGCTGGACCCGCCGGACGGCCCCCTGACTCTCTCCCACCACGGCGGCGGGCTCAGCATCCTGTGGGACCGCTCGGCACAGCGGCCGTTGCACGCGTTTCCCGGCCCGGGAGACCGCACGGCCGTCGTCTCGGGAGACGTCCTGGTCACCGTGACCGACGACGGACGCACAGAAGTCTTTGACACCCGGGACGGACGGGCGCTGCTCACCGCGCGCCTGCCGTTGTCCGGTGACACCCTGCGTGCCGTGGCCACTCCGGACGGACGCGTCGTGGCGGCCGCCCACGGCCCGTTCAGCACCCCCGGAATCGTCTGGGTCTGCCACGCGGACCTGCCCCGAGTGCTGGAACTGACAGCCGGTGCGGACGCGGTCACCTGCCTCGCGCTGACCCCGGACGGCACTTTGCTGCTGACAGGCACCCTGGACCACACGGTACGGCTGTGGGACGCACGCACCGGCAGCCTGGTGTGCTCCCTGGAAGGCAACACCACACCGGTCTTCGGCGTGGCGCTGTCCGCGGACGGCTGCCACGCCGCCTCGTGCGACAACGTGGGCACGGTGCTGTGCTGGGACCTGGACTGGGAGTACACCCGCCCGCCCGGATGACCGGCGGGAGGCCACGGTCGCGGCGGTCCGGTCCTGGCCCTGTCCTCGACCGGTGCGTCCCCGTCTGCTCGGTTGCCGTGGCCGGGCCGTAGCGCCGTTCGGTGCATGCCTGACTCACCGTCGCTGAGGCTATGGTCGTACCTGGGCAATCCATGAATTTCTGCCCGAAAAGTCCGCCTGATCGTCAAGGTGTCAAGGGCTCGGCCTGAGGACGGACCGGGCGGCAACCGGAGTCAGCCGGTACCCGTCGACTGCAGCAGGTGTCCATCCTGTCGCCGGGGCGGTGCACCGGGGCCGGAGCGGCGCTTCGTTCTGCCGTTGCCGCACCGGGCCGGCAGCTTCCGCAGGGATGGTTCGCCTCCGGACGGACGGTTCCGGGTGCGGATCCGTCCCTGCCCGGTGACGCTGGCGGCATGGTTCCTGTGACTCCCGCCGTGCTCTGCCGGAGCGGTGAAGGCGACGGCCGGCGGGTGCGCACGGAACGCAGGGTCCTCGGCCGGGCGTCCCGACTGATCGAGTGAGGGCGGCTGACCGAAGAAGCAGGAGTTACGACGAAGGAGGCAGCCGTGACTGTCCGTACCTACGTGTCGACGACCGTCCTGAACGACCGTCTCGACGAGGTCCTCCACGCGCTGGAGGACCTGGACCCGGATGCGATCGTGGGATCCGCCAACCGCTCGGACGATCCCGACACTCCCGCTGGGGTGTCGGTGTCGCTGGCCGGTGACGTCCGGGAAGCGGTCGAGGAACAGCTCAAGGTGTTTCCCGACCTGGACTGCGACATTGATGTCCGGGACAGCGAAGATCGGTGAGAGGTCCGTGAGGACGGACCTGGCAGTCGCCGCGCTGCCCGTCTGCGGCAGCGGCACCGGCCTTGAGGGCGTGCCGTCCGACAGGGACGGCACGACGAAGGTGCGTCTCAAGCCCCGGGAGCCGGTGCGCGCGGAGCTGCCCGCGGCGGCTGTGGTCGATCACGCCGTGCGGAGTGACGACGGTGAGCCCGTCGAGGGTCCGGCAGGTGATCGGCACCAGGCTGCAGCGACCCGAGTCCTGACGCGGCATGCAGGCCCTTCCCCTTGGCGGAACCGGTGCTTGCGAGCCTTGCCCGCAAGCCCGGTGCCTGCCCCGAGGAGGTGCGAGAGATCTGCACGGGGTTCCGGACGGTGTGGCCGGAGCACGGGGGAGGACGCTGACGCTTCGCAGTGTCGGCGGCTGCGACCCTGGGCAGAGCCGACGCCTGTCGTCGTCACGGTTCCCGTCGGGCCACGGACATGGCCCAGATGACGAACCCGTACAGCGCGATCAGGGTGATCGACCAGAACGGGTAGTACGGGATCGTCAGGAAGTTGGCGATGATCAGCAGTCCCGCGATGAGGACGGCAGCGACTCTGGCCCATGTCGCGCGCGTGAAGAGGCCGGCACTGACGGCCATCGCGATCACTCCGAGGGTCAGCTGGATCCAGCCCCAGCTGGTCAGGTCGAACTTGAAGACGTAGTTCGGGGTGGACACGTAGATGTCGTCATTGGCGATCCCCATGATGCCCCGGAAGAAGTCCAGGATGCCGGCGATGAACAGCAGGACTGCGGCGAACGTCACCAGTCCGCCGGCCACGGCATCGGCTGTGCCCGAATGACGGCGGGTCGTGGTCGTGGTCATGGCCGCTCCTCTTTCGTCGTTGTCGTCGGTTTGCCGGCGCGGTGCGGCGCCGCAATCCACGGGTGACTTCCGAGCATGCGCGGCGGGCCGGGGCGGCTGATCACCCGTGCCGGGTGATCTGAGGTCCGGCACGCCGTGTCTTTGACACCCTCTGCACCCGCCGTGTCCGCGAGGGGTGCGAGAGCGGGCCGGACGCCCTGTGACGGGTGGCGTCGGCCCTGCACGACGACCCCGGGTACGTCTTCGCCACGCGTTTCGGCGAGGGCCGGCCCGCGGTGGCGCTGCTGCTGGGGTACGACGCCTTACCCGGTCTGGGACATGCCTGCGGGCGCAACCTGATCACCGCTGCCGGGCTGGGGGCGGCACTCGCTGTCCGCACCGTGCTCGGGCCGGGCGGTGCTCCGGGGTCGCACTTGCCCCGCCCGCGCCGGGGGTGTATTCGGGTTCGTCGGACATCGCCGATGTCAGAGTCCGGGTGCCGGCCACACGCTTGAGCTCGCTGCCGCGGCGGCTTCGGACCGGGCCCGGGAGTGCCGCCGGTGTCGCGCGCCGAGCCGGGACGGAAGCGGTACTCGGCTGCTGCTCGGTCGATGACGGTCGCCTGAGAACCTCGGTCACCGAGGGAAGGGCGCCGAGAACTTTCTGGCCGCGCTGCAATCGGTCCACGGTTCTCGGTCCGGCGGCGCATGGTCTGTGGATCCTGGACACTTGTCCGTCTGTGAGGGTTCCCGCATCTGGCGCCGGCTGAAGGAGCGCAAGGCGGACCTGCTGGACTGCACCACCCTGTGCGTCTTGTGCGCCTCGTTCGGGTGCGGCTTCGGGGCGGTGGCCCCGTCGTTTCGCTGTCCTCGGTCAGCTGTCGCCGGCCTCCGCGCCGGCGCGCAGGTCGAGGATCCAGTTCTGGCCGACGAGATCGTGGCCGTAGCTGTGATGGCGCTCCTCGTCGGTGAGGGTGAAGCCGAAGCCCTGGTAGATCTTGCGTGCCGCGGTCAGTACGTCGTTGGTCCACAGGGTCACCTGCTCGTAGCCGGCCTCGCGGGCGAAGGCCAGGCACGCCGCGACCAGACGGGTGCCGAGGCGAAGGCCGCGGCCTTCCGGGGTGACGAGCAGGATCCGCAGTCTGGCGACCTTCGGCTGCTCGCCCGTGACGAGGAAGACGCAGCCCACACGCCGGCCGTCGACCTCGGCGATCCAGCCCGCTTCACGGGCCGGGTCGTGGTCGGCGCCGTAGTCGGCGACGATCCTGGCGACCAGGGCCTCGAAGTCGGTGTTCCAGCCGAACTGCTGGTGGTATGCCTCGCCGTGGGCCATCACCACCCATCCGAGATCGCCGGGACGGTCGGCGCGGCGTACGACGACGTGCTTGTGGTCCTGCTGCGGCATGAGCTGCTCTCCTGGCCTCGTGATCGTTCTGCACGCGTCACTGAAACAGTTGTTTCAGTTAGGCTAGCCGCATGCCCCAGGAAGCGCCAAACCCCTCCGCCCGGCAGGTCGAGCTGCTGGAAGCGGCGTACCGGTACGCCCTCGCTCATGGCCTCACCGATCTGTCGCTGCGCCCGCTGTCCGAAGCGATCGGCTCCAGCCCACGAGTCCTGCTCTTCCTCTTCGAGAGCAAGGACGGCCTGGTGCGGGCGCTGCTGGCACGCGCCCGGGCCGACGAGACGGCGCTTCTGGACCGGGCCAGGCAGCCCGATCACCCCACCGGACTGGTGCCGGCCGTCGAGCGGGTCTGGACGTGGCTCGCCGCGAAGGAGCACCGGCCGCTGCTGAGGCTGTGGGCCGAGGCGTACACGCGCTCCCTCGTCCAGCCCGACGGGCCCTGGGCCGGTTTCGCCCGCGCGACGGTTCAGGACTGGCTCGGCGTCCTGGCCGACTGCCAGCCGCCGTCGGAACGTGACAGCGAGGTCGGCGCCACCCGCCGCACCCTGGCCCTGGCCGTACTGCGAGGCGCCCTGCTCGACCTCCTCGCCACCGACGACGAGAGCCGGCTCACCGCGGCCGTCGAGCACCAGCTCGCCTTGCTGCGCGACGGCAGCGCGAACGGCGGCTGACGGCCTGGCCCACCCGACGCCGGCCCCACTCCCGTCCCTTCCGGCGCGGACTTCCGCCAGGGGATGGGGCGTCGGCAGGGACGGAGGTCCCGGAACCGATGTCCGGCGTGGTGCGCCGGAACGAGGACGGACACCTGCGGACGCATCGCGCCCCGGGGCGAGCGCGTGCACGACGAGCGGACCGGTCACACCGCCGATACGGCTTTGGCCGAACTGCGCAGGAAGCCGGGCCGGCCCGGGCTCGCTTCACCGGGAAACAGAGCTTGCCACCCGGACCCGGCTGGGCCGTACGACGGTGCAGCAGGCGTTCCAGGCCGACGGGTCGCCGTCGTCGGCGCAGACGGTGACGGCGGTGGTGGGCGGGCTGGGATTGCGGGCGGAGGAGGCGCCGCGGCCGCAGTCGGCGGCGGGCCGGCGAACGGGCGGGGCCGGGTCGGCCGGCCGGGCAAGCGGGATCCGTCATCTCTGCCCGGATCGTGGTGAGGCGCGGAGGTGTGATCCGTACATGGTCCACACCTGCCGACAGTCCTGCTGCCCGTGACGGGTCGTCACCGGCGCACGGTGGTACACGGCAGCCACAGGTTTCACTCCAGCTGTGAGATTGCCCCGAGCTCGGCCGCACACCAACTCAACCATGCAGCAGTGCGATTGCAGCACTGCCTCCGAGACCGGCTGCCGGCCCTCCAGCGCGAAACCCTTCGGAAGGTTCCGTGGCGATCTCGCGGCGGACGGCCCGCCCTGGGGACGGTCGGCGAACCGGTGCCCCGGCGGCCGTGGCGAGCCGCACGGCCCCTCTCCCGGAGCGGGCTCCGGCTCGGGTGCAGGGCCAACAGGGGCAAGAAAGTGGCCGGTTCGGGGGGCCTGCGGTCCTGAATCCGCCGATTGCGCGGGCACGGACGTAAATTCACGCCTCCGGGTTCTCCTCCGTACGTACTTTCTCTGTCCGCCCGGAGTAGCAGGAAGTCTGCCTCACAGTTGGATTCGCCGCGTCCACGGACGCGAAATCGTCGTTCCGTCCTGGAAGTTGAGAGGAAGGAACGGCACTCGTGCGGATTGGACGCATGGCACCCTTGCTTGCCGTGGGGGTCACGGCAACACTGGTCCCCGCTCTCGCTCCGTCGCCGGCATCCGCGGCAGCACCGCTGAAGGCATTCGAGAACCAGAGACCGGCCTGGCACCGTTGCGACGCTTCTTTGCCCGCCGCGTTCCAGTGCGGGACGATCAAGGTCCCGCTCGACTACAGCCACCCCGAGGGCAAGACGATCAAGCTGGCCATCTCACGCATGAAGACCAGCGTTCCCGGCAAGCGGCGTGGTGCGCTTCTCTTCAACCCCGGTGGTCCGGGCGGTGAAGGACTGGAGATGCCGGCCTGGATCAAGGACGGGTTGCCCAAGCAGGTCCGCGAGCAGTACGACCTCATCGGGTTCGACCCGCGGGGCGTGGGGCGCAGCAGCCCGGTCACGTGCGGGCTGACGAGCGCGGCGGAGGAGAACATCGAGCACTCCTACAAGCCGGAGACGTTCGGCAGCACCGTCAAGTGGGCGCGGACCGTCGCCGACAAGTGCCGCGCCAGGAGCGGCGACGTCCTGCCGTACATCACCACCCGCAACACCGCCCGCGACATGGACGTCATCCGCGCCGTACTGGGCGAGAAGAAGATCTCCTACGTGGGCTACTCGTACGGCACCTATCTGGGCGCGGTCTACTCGCAGATGTTCCCCGGACGGACCGACCGGTTCGTGCTGGACAGCGCCGTGGACCCCGCCCGGGTGTGGCGAGGCATGATCCAGGTCTGGGCGGAGGGCAGCGAGCCCGCGTTCACACGGTGGACCAGATGGACCGCCCAGCGCCACCGCACCTACAAGCTCGGTGACACCGCGGCCAAGGTGAGGAAGACGTTCTGGAAGCTGGTCGAGCGGGCCGACCGCGATCCGATCGAGTTCGACGGCCAGAAGGTCAGCGGGGACGACATCCGCGCCGGCCTGCGCCCGGTCTTCTTCAGCCCCGAGGCCGCGGCCGAGGCGGTCGTCGACGTGAAGAGGGCCGCCGAGGGCCGGACAGTTGCACGGCCCTCGGTCCTGTCCGGCGGCGCGCGGGAACCCCGCCGCTTCGCGGCTCCCGCCGCCGGAGCACCGGTCGACAACGGAACCGCCGCCTTCTGGACGGTGGTCTGCGGCGACACCGCGGCATGGCCGCGCGACCCGGAGCAGTACCGGCGTGACGCGATCCGGAACAAGGGCAAGTACCCGTTGTACGGCGACTTCGGTTCCAACATCGTGCCCTGCGCGTACTGGGGGAAGCCCGCCGAGCCCGCCACGAAGGTGAACAACCGCGTGGGCCTGCTCATGGTGCAGAACCAGTGGGACTCCCAGACACCCCTCACCAGCGGCCTCGGCATGCATCGCGCGCTGAAGGGCTCGCGCCTGGTCTACGTCAAGGGCGGTGAGGGCCACGGTGTCTACACCACGGACCCGCGCTCGTGCGCCGACCGGAACATCAACTCCTACCTGAGCACCGGAAGGCTGCCGGCAGGAGACGTCACCTGCAAGCCTGGCCAGTCCGCGGGACTGAACCAGGGCATCGCCCCCGTACCGCCCCAGGAACCGGGCGCGCCCCGCTTCTGAACACACCCTGCCGGGGAACGACGGCCGGGCCTGTCAGGCCCGGCCGTCGTGCGGAGCACCTTTCGGCACTTTGCTGCTCTCGCGCAGCGCGCCGGGCCGTCATGGGCTGGCTCCCGGCGGACGAGGAGCCGTCACACGATGCCTGCGCGGCGGGCGCCGGTGAGCCGGGCCGGGAATTCCTGCAGCAGCCGGTCGAAGAGGCGGCCCTCCCAGGTGGTCGGCGCAAAAGGCCCTCAGGAGCTTGCCTGGGCCGCGCGGGCGCGCTCACACATCACGCGGACGAGTTCCTCGGCCCGCTGCTCGAAGTCGGGCAGGTCACGGTCGGGTCCGTAGTGCATCTGGAGGACAACGGTACCCACACGCGCCCGCGCCATCAGATGCTGCCCGACCTGGCTGGGATCCGCGAGTTCCGAATCCTCGTACGTATAGGAGGCCATCGTGCTTTCGTCGCCCCACTTCTTGGCGGGATAGGGCGACTCGCGGTAGCCGGCCGGGTTCTGCCGCGCCTTCACGATGTCGGTGTATCCCCTCGCCGCCGTCTGCGCGTTCGGGCAGGCGTACACCTCGAAGCGGAGCTTGACGTCGCTGCGGCCGTTCCCGTCGGCGCCACGGTAGTCGGCCCGGCCCGCGTGGCACTTGCTGCCGTCCTCGACGAAGGGCGGCCTGTCCATGGTCCATTTCCCGGGCAGGTCCGACAGCCCGGGAAGCATCCGCTCGGTCTCGGCCGCACTCAACGCCCTTACGGCGGTGCCGGGTTTGCCTTGTTCCTCTTCTCCGTTGTCCGCCGAGGCGTCGGAGAAGAGGCTGACACCGCCGTAGACGATCAGTGCGACCAGGGCCAGGACCACGACGACGAGCCCCACCGTGGCGCCGGTCGAACCGGGCTTGTTGACGGTGATCGACCCGAGCGCGATCTGGCTGCCGCGGACCTTGCTCCCGTGGAAGGTCACGCTGCCGCTTGTCTGCGCCGTCGAAGTGTCCAGATGCATTGCCAGGGTCCGCTGGAGATCAGGGTCCTCCCGGACCTCCCCGCGCAGTGCCGTCACCGCCTCGTCCCGGGCCCGCGGATCGCCTGGTGCCGCCTCCAGTTCCGCAAGCGCGGTCTGCCCGCGTCTCGTACTGCCCAGCCGTTCGCGGACCACGTGAACGACCGCGGCAGCACTCTCCTGTCCGAAGTGCGTGGCGGTGCCCGTCACGGTCGCGGCCAGAACACCGATCGCCACAGCTGCCAGGTCTTCCATGGCACTCCCCCCGTGTCATGCGTTCACTCCGGGAACATGGTGTTCCCCGGGCGCGGGAGGAGCACACAGTTCCGCAGGGGAGTCCGAAAACAACCGCGCCGTTCGCGGCTCTCTCAGGCGTGGACCGGGAAGGACGCCTGGAACGCCAGGCGAGCGTCGGCGTCATCGCCGATGCGGGAGAGGACTTCGTCGAGTGCGATGAACTCCTCCCACGCCGCCCGCCCGGTTGCTTCGGCCAGCAGGGCAACGACGAGATCCTCCAGGCCGGAGACGCGTTTGTTCTTCCAGATCTTGTCGGCGGGACTGACGAGCAGGTCCTCCGGACCGACACGCGACTCCGTCCACGACGCATGTGTCGCGGCGAAGCGGGCGAGCTCCGGGCTCGTCCCGCGGCCGAGCAGAAGAGCCTGTCCAGCCTCCTCGTGCGCCGATCCGGGCCCGGAGAGCTCGGAGACGTGCACGGTCTTCCCGATGTCATGTGTCGCGGCTCCGAAGAGCACCGCCTCGCGGTCGAACAGCAGGGCTGGGCAGCGCTTCTCCATCCAGTCGACCAGCTGGTGCGCGACATCGTGAACGGCTCGCAGGTGAGCTGTCGGCCGCGGCGGACTCCCCAGCTCGATCAGAAGCTCCACGACGCAATCCGGCAGTGGGCGCAGCGGCGGGTCGACGGTGCAGCTCATGGCCCTCGACAAGGCGGCTTCGGTCGTCACCGTGTCAGGGTACGGACCACGGCCCGCCTTTGTGTCCGTCAGCCGTACGTCGGCGTACACATCGAAGAGGCCATCGAGGGCAGGGCCGGGGGTGGTGAGCGTGCGCAGGCCGGTGGCGGGTGCGGTGGTCATGCTGTCGGCCTCCTGTCCGCTGAACGATGACGGTCGAATGACGCAGCGCTGACGCCGTCGTCGTACCTTCGAACCAGACGGACGGATCTGTCTGGGCGGTGCCTTGAGCGCGCAAGCGGCTGCCCGGAACTTTGCCGGCGTAACGACGTGACCGCTGCAGCGGCGTACGAACCGTGAGGCGTGGAACGGCCATGGCTGTCCCTGGTGAAGGTGGGGTGATTCCCGACACGTGAGAAGAGGAGAACGATGGCTGAGAACCGGTACCGCCCCGGCTCGTCCTCATGGCGTGCGTATGTCTCACCGCGAAGAAGTGCGGTACCGAGGTCTCTTCCCCCGATTCCACATAGAAGACGCGCAGTTGGGTGAGTCGGGGTGTCGGGGGCCCTGGAGGCTCTTCGGCCGTCTGCCAGGGGGACTCATGGGTGACATGATCGGTGCGGGCGAAATCGTCAGTGCTGTGAGCAATGTGCTGGTCGCAGGAATGCAGTACCGGCAGGCAGCTGATGATCGAAGGGCCGCCGCCACGGAGCGCCGGGAAACGCAGGCGCACGAGGAGGAGCTCGAACGGCTGCGGTCGGACAACCTTCGTGAGGAAGCGCGGCTGAAACGCCAGCTGGCCCAGGAGCAGGCCAGTCGGCAGGAAGCCGATCGGCGTACCCAGGTACAGATGAAGATCGATCTCAAGTACTACCCGTTCCACGGCCTTCCCGGCAGCATCCGTGAGAATCTCGAACTCGAGTATCGGGATCTTTCACAGAAGCCGCTGCTGGCCCTCCTGATGCCGGACGCGCACCAGGAGGGATCCCCCTGGCACGGACTCCGCGGGCGTGTGAGAGGGGACCTGGGATCGTACGAGCAGTCGGACCTGCTCCGGGTGCTGTTCACCGACCGGCATTTTGCATGGCCGCACGCCCGGCTCTACGACAACGACCTGCGAGATCTGCCCGCACTCATCATCGAGACTTCACACGACATGTACCTGCTCGACGTGCGCATCGGCGGCTGTCACCTGAACGCAGGCCGCGGAGGCAGCCGGATCCAGGCCAGTCAGCAGGTCTATGTCCTGAGGTTCCCGGCCCGGACCGCGTGGACGCCGGAGCGCGTGGAGACGCTGAACAGGACGGCGAGTGCACGCGAGGCGTTCCCGCTGCCGATGCCGACGAGCGACGCCGAACTGATGGAGGTCAACCGCGAACTGGCAAGCCGTATTGTCGCGTTGTGCGTCGTCGCCGCCATGGACGGGTTCCATCTGCTCCACCGGCAGACGTACGACGAGCACTTCGACAAGGCCGCCGAGGCCACCGGCTTGTGCGACGACGACTGGCCTGTCGACCTGGGCGTGCCCGCCCATATGGCTGCAGATCCCACATACCACCTGCTGCACATCGCGGAGCGCCACCTCGGGCGTGGCGCAACCCGGACGGCGCTCGACACCGTCACCGAAGCCGTCGGGCAGTCTCATTCGGCATTCCTGACGGACAAGCACCGGGACAAGGCCCGGTACCTGCTCGGCCGGCTGCCGGAGACGAACGACACCCGGGCGCTGCTGACCCGGCTCGACGCCCGTTCGAGGGCTGCTCCCGCTCCCGCCGCCGCGTCGCACCCTGTGCGGCCGACGCGCACTGCGCCGGGTGCGCACTCCCGCGACCTGTACGACAAGCATGAATACGACCCCGCCGGCGATCCGCTCGGAACCGGGGACGGGGTGACCTGATGAACATCGTGATGCTCGGACACAGTCAGGCCGGCAAGACGACCTACATGGCGTTGATGTACGGCACCTTGAACAGCGGCTCGTACGGCTTCGAAGTGCTCTGCCAGGACAGGGCCCAGCACAAGCACCTGCTCCGCGCGGCTCAGGCCGTACTGCGCGGGGACTATCCGCCGCCGACGGACCACCGGCAGGTGTACGACCTGAAACTGCGGCACGGGCTGAGCGATCTGGTCGACTTTCGTTGGCGCGACCACCGTGGCGGCGCGCTCACCGAGCGGTCCACCTCGCAGCAGTCGGCGGACCTGCGCCGTGACCTGCTCGCGGCGGACGCGCTCGTCGTCTTCGTCGACGCGTACGAGCTGATCGCCACGCCCCGTGGGGCACGCAAGGTCAGAACCCTCATGGCGCCGATCACGGCGGCGCTCGCCGACAGGACGACGTTCGTGCCGCTGGTCATCTCCCTGACCAAATGCGATCTGCTCGGCGAGGACCACGACACCGGGCGGCTCAACAGTGCCTTCGACCCGCTCATCAACGCCGTCCGGCAGAGCCCGTACGTGTACGGAACCATCGTCGAGCTGGCCTGTGGCCCGCGACCGCGGAACATCGTGGGCCCGGTGCTCTTCTGTCTCTACTGGGCCATCGCGAAACGCGCCGAGGAACTCGACAACGAGATCGAGTCCGCCATGCAGCAGGCAGCCATGTACCAGGCACAGAACCATCTGATGGGGCGGTGGCTGGCGGCCTGGCGGGGCGAACCGCACCCCGGGCACAGCGCCGCCGAGATGCTGGGTCGGGCGCAGGCCCAGTACGCACAGCTCGAGCCGCTCATCGAGCCGGGTCAGAAGCTTGAGGAGCTGTTGGACGAGCTGCCGGTGTTCTGAAGCCAAGCACCATGCCACAGAGCTGGGGGCCATGCTGTGAGTACCGATGAGATCGACGAGATCACCGTCACCATGCTCGGCCCGAGTCTCTCGGGCAAGACGACCTTCCTGCTGGGGATGTACTCGGTCCTGTCGGCAGGTCTGGACGACTACTTCCTGCACGCCACCGATCCGGACCAGGATCTCGATCTGTCCGAGGCATGGGACGCGCTGGTCGACGACGGAATGCTGCCGCCCCCTACCGCGGCAGATCAGCTGAAGTCGTACTCCTTCGTGTTCCGGGAGCACCTCAACCCGCTGCTCTCCGTCGACTGGCTGGACTACCGCGGCGGCGCCCTGGACGACAAGGTGCGCGGCGAGGACAGCGACTCCTCCACCCTCATCGCGCGGCTGGATCTGTCGGACGCGGTCTATCTGGTGCTCGACGGCAGGTACCTGCGGGATCCGGTGACGTCCAACACGGTCAGGCGGGTGCAACGCGCCACCAAGGCCCAGCGCATGACCTACTTCGTCCAGCAGACGATCGACATCCGGCGGAAGACCGGCCGGCCTTATCCAGTGATCGTCGTCCTGGTGACCAAAGCGGATCTGGTCGCGGAGGCGCGTTTCCCGACCGAAGCCGGCGCCATCCTGGATCAGCTGGTGGACGACGTCAGGGGCGTGCTGCCGATCTGCTTCCAGCCGGGTGTCACCACCCTCGTGTGCCCGGTGATGCTGGGTCACTTCGGTGCCGAGGAGAACCAGCACGTGGACCCCCAGGCCGTCCGTCCCATGAGTCTGCACAAGCCGCTGCTGTTTTCCCTGCTTCGCTACCTGGAGGAGATCGGCCTCGAGCTGCAGGAGACGGAGGCGGAGCTCCGTGAGGAGGTGCGCCTCCGTGAGCGGGAGGCCGCGGACCACCGTCCCGGCTTCTGGCGGAAGGGCAGTCATCTCGAACTGGCCGAGGCCGTGAGAAAGGCCCGCAAACAGGCGGAGGAGATCGCCCGGATCAAACAGCTGACCCGAGAATTCCAGGAGCGTGTCGCGCATGAGCTCAAAGACCTTCCCGTCTTCAAGGACGGAGTGAGGATCAGCAATGTCTGAGCCGGACGAGCCGCGACGGCCGGGGGAACCCGACGAGCACCCGGGTGCGAGCGAGGCCGCCCCCCACCGGTGCGAGCGGGAGGGTCCGGGCAAGGACATATGGACCCCCGTGGTCTACGGACGCACCAGACGGGCGGACCGCTGGTGGCGCGCGGTTCCCGCGGACGTGGAACCGGACTGGCTGGCCGCCGTGATCACAGGAGTCACGGCAGGTGGCCGTGACCTGGACCAGGGGCCGCGGTTCCTGCTCGCCCAGAACCGGAGCAGTCGGCTGGTCGGGGTCGCCTGCCGTGCCGCGGAGATCAGCACCTCCATGAACTCCGACGGTTCGCGCCCCCTGTACTGCTTCGTCGGCTGGTGCGCGCCGCTCGCCGGGGCCGACGGCGAGGGGCCGGCATTGGGCGAACTCCGGGACCGCTACGCGCACTGGGCGGCCCTCGTGTACGAGGAGTGGATGCGGGCGGACTGGGAGACCCACCCGAGCAGGCTGCATCAGCCGCATGAGCCGCCGCCGGGTCCTGCGCCGTGGACGGCGGCCCGGACCGAGACGGCGGTTCCCTCGCGGCCTGTGCCGGAGAGCGGCACGTTCTGGTCGGCGGACGAGATGTTCTGGCCGGCGGACGACGCCGATGTCCCGTGGCACATGGCGAAGGACAGCAGGCTCCCCTGCACGGTGTCCATCGGCTGGCGCCGGGCCCGAGACGCACAGGCGTTGACCGGGACACGCTCCGTCGTCGTCGCCGAGGACATCAGCGAGCCGTCGACGGCCCCCCTCCCTTCCCCGTCGCCTTCCGAGTCCTCACCGCCGCAGCCCGGCACGGCGCCCTCTGCGCCGAATCGCGATCCCCACGAGGACGGTCGTCCGCCGGGCGGCGAACCGGCAGACCCGCCCCAGGGCCGGCCGACCGGCCGGAGCGGAACGCCGTCCGTTCCTCCGGCGCTCCGGCCGACTCCCGTGCACGATTCCCGACACCGTCTGCCGGCAGACCCGAAGACCGGATTCGCCCTTCCTCCGGGGCCGGTGCGTCCGGGGTCACCGGTCGGGGAGGAGCGGGAGGAGCGCGGCAGACGAGCGTCACGGACCACACGGAAGGACAGGGCGCCGCACTGGTCCCCTCTCCTCAGCCTCAGGGAATGGGGCCGCAGGGCGAGGCGAAAGGACTCGTCGCCGGGTGACAGGTCCCGGAACCGACCGCGTCCGGAGGACGACGAGTGGTGAGACCGGCCGACGGTCGTTCCGCACCCGGCGTCATGGACGAGACCCTGCCTCGCCGGGAGCACTGAGCTCCTTCAGTTGCCGCTCCGCAGCGGTGAAGGGGTCTCAGGAGTCGACCACACCCTGATCGGCAGGACGGCTCCATCGCCGTGGCGGACGTCTACGCGGCTCGTCCGGTCGGCTGCCTGGTCCCCGCCAAGCTGTTCAACGATGATGATGGCGACCTCGAAGAAGTCCTGCCGTATCCGGCAACGCAGCGATTCAGGGCGGACTCCTCGGCTCTGACTCGCGTCCATGTCCTCTTCGCCAACGAGAACGCACTGGACAAAGAGTGGGGCAACCAAGACATCCGCGGACGCGTTTGGTTGCGCAATGCGGGCAGCCAGGGGAGCGCTGACGACGAACGGTACACGGACAACACCGTGGAGAACGATGCCCAGTGCTGCAGCCGCAGTCGCGCTGTCGGTGCCCGGGTGAGTGCGGTCGCCCTGCTTGGCGGCAGTGCCGAGGTGCGTCAGTCGAGTCCCAGCTCCGCCTTGGCAGACGAATGGAGTCTGTCGAGCTTGCCGACCAGCCCGTTCCGTGTGTTCCTCGGCAGGAAGCCAGGCCGCTGCCCGCGCTGTTCGGCGGTGAATCGGTCGATCTTCTGCATCGCGAGCCGGTAGGCATGGGCCAGTTCGGCCAGAATCGCTGCGCGGGCCGTGGCATCCAACGGCATGCCGTCACGGTGCTGCTCCACGATGCTCTGGAACTGCCTCTTGGTGTCTGCAAGGTTCATCGCGTTGAGACCTCCAAGGCTGTCGAAGGCGACGGAAGGGAGCACCGGAGCGATGGCAGTGTAGAGGTGCATCCGCGGCCATGGGGGTCGGTGGCCGCGGAGGCGGTAGTGGCTGAGGCGGGCGCGGCCGTCGTCCGCTGTCGGTCCATGACGAGCTGACCGGGACCCGCCTCTTCACCACCGACGCACCGACGAAGGAGGCCCGTTGGGCGAGCTGACCAGCAATCGCATTCGTGCCACCGCCGTGAAGCTCGGCCTGCTCGGCCTGCTTGGCGCGGAGGGCGATGGTGTGTTTCGCGCCCTCGCGGGCGGCGGCCCAGGAGTCAAGTCAGTAGGACCTCGGCTGTCACTGCGATTTTCGGGCATTTCCACTGTCTGGTGTCTTGAACCTTGATTCCGGACTGTCTGGGTCGAAATCCAGTCACGCGCATAACTTCCAGTTACTGATCTTTGACTGTCCGTATAGATTCTGCCGTGGTTTCGGGCGTCTCGTGATGGCCCGGACCGGAGACTCATCCACCGGATCTGAAGGGGGAAGTCACATGGCTGACATCGATCTCGGAGTGGCGACGGACTGGGATGAGGGGGAGACTCACGGCCGTATCCGGCTGCGGGAGAGCCAGGTCTACCCGGGTTCGCCGAAGAAGGACGTGCTCATCAGCTCCCCGGTGAGCATCGAGCTGTCCGTGAACACGAATTACTCCAGCTCGCAGGAGGCGGACAAGATCTACTTCACGACCCACCACGGCTCGACGAAGAAGATCATCGCGGTGCTCGACTCCGACGGCAACCTGCACATCGCCGGGCGCCTGATCACCGAGCAGAAGGACCTCCACTACTGAGGCAACCCTTCTGGGGCAACCTCGTGGCGGGCGACGAGGCCGTGTCATCGCGTGAGCTTGTCCGCCTTCCGCCCGCACGGCACAAGGGCCCGCACGACCGGTCAGGTCGGCGGGCCCTTCTCGTTGCCGACGTCAGCCGCGGCCGGTGTCGGGGAGCTGTTCGCGCACGGCCTGGTGCTCCTCGGTGCAGAGCGGGCAGCGACTGCGCGGGCGCTGATGCAGGGGCCGTGGCGGTCCAGTGCAGCGGTGACGGTGCAGGGGAGGACCATCTCACCGGCCCCGTCGTCGCTGGGGGAGACGGCCGGCCGGAAGCGGGCCGTCGTCCCCTGGAGGGTTGTGGTGTGTCGGTGTCTTCCTGTGCGACGTCCACCGCTGCGAGTGGCAACCGGACCTGGCTGGCGGCGTGTTCGTCTGCGGCGACGCGCCCGAGCCTCGTGCGCTGGAGCCGCGGTTCATCGCGGAGCGCCTCATGTGGCACCTGGAGGCACCCGAGGCCGGCGAGCAGGGCGGCTCATGACCACGTAGGCGACGGAACCTTGAGCCCCTGTGCCCCTGGAGATCGCGCACGGTGACCAGTACTCGGACGGATGCAGGAAGGCGGTCACGCAGGACCTCGCTCACCCCGCAGGTACGCTCCCGCGCGCGCTGCGGCTGCGGCGGCCTCGGCGGCCTGGTCCGCGGCGGCTTCGTCGAGACGGTCGCCCGTGGTCAGCAGGCGGTAATAGAGGGGGGCGGAGACGGCACGGATGACCTCGTGGACGTCGGTGCCCTCGGGTACCTCGCCCCGCTCGACGGCTTGCTGGACGCAGGGCGCCCACTCCTTGACGCGGACGTCGTAGAAGCTGTGCAGGGCCTCGGCTGTCTTGGCCTCGCAGGTGGCGGCGGCGATCACTGCCTTGAACAGTGCTCCTTGCCGCGGGTCGGCCAAGGTGCGCTGCACGAGCCGGGCGTTGGCCTTGAGATCGCCGAGCAGCGAGCCGGTCTCGGTGCGCGGCAGTGACTGCTCGGCCATGTCCACAAGCAAGTCGGCCACCAGGCTGGTCACCGTTCCCCAGCGGCGGTAGACGGTGGTCTTGCCCACCTCGGCGCGGCGCGCGATGTCGGCGAGGTCCAGGTGGGCAAAGCCGTGCTCCGCCAAGGCGTCCCCAGCCGCTTGCAGCACCGCCGACCGTACCCGCGCCGTGCGCCCTCCAGGACGGACGGTCCCCGGATCCGCACTCTCAAACCCCATAACGGGACTCCAGTTTCGTTAATCGCTCACGTCTGCTACGTTGAGGAACACGTTAACGGAACTCCAGAACCATTAGCCAGTCAGGTGGCGCGAGAGGAACAGTCATGGAATACAGGCGACTGGGTGCATCCGGCCTCATGGTCCCCGCACTGAGCTTCGGTGCCGGCACCTTCGGCGGCCAGGGGCCGTTGTTCGGCGCCTGGGGCAACACCGATGCGCAAGAGGCGCGCCGCCTCGTGGACATCTGCCTGGACGCCGGGATCACGATGTTCGACACCGCCGACGTGTACTCCGGCGGCGCCTCCGAAGAGGTGCTGGGCGAAGCGATCAAAGGCCGCAGGGACCGGGTGATCGTGTCCACCAAGACCAGCCTGCCGATGGGTGACGGTCCAGGCGATGCGGGCTCCTCCCGTTCACGTCTGATCACCGCGTGCGAGGACGCCCTGCGCCGGCTCGGTACCGACTACCTCGACCTGTTCCAACTGCACGCTTTCGACGCCGGCACGCCGATCGAGGAAGTCCTGTCCACGCTCGACGATCTCGTACGAGCAGGAAAGGTCCGCTACCTCGGCATCTCCAACTTCTCCGGATGGCAGGCGATGAAGTCCCTCTCGATCGCGGAGAGGTACGGCCATCCACGCTATGTCGCCCATCAGGTCTACTACTCCCTCATCGGCCGCGACTACGAATGGGAACTGATGCCCCTCGGACTGGACCAGGGCCTCGGAGCCCTCGTCTGGAGCCCCCTCGGCTGGGGGCGGCTCACCGGCAAAGTCCGCCGAGGCCAGCCCCTGCCGGCCAACAGCCGACTGCACGACACCGCGGACTACGGCCCGCCGGTCGAGAACGAACACCTCTACCGTGTGGTCGATGCCCTCGACGAGATCGCTCAGGAGACCGGCAAGAAGATCCCGCAGATCGCCATCAACTGGCTGCTCCAGCGGCCGACCGTCTCCTCCGTCATCATCGGCGCCCGCAACGAGGAGCAGCTCCGCCAGAACCTCGGTGCCGTCGGCTGGACTCTCACGCCCGACCAGCTGGCGAAACTCAATGCGGCGAGCGACAAGGTGGCGGCCTACCCGTACTTCCCTTACCAGCGCCAAGAAGGCTTCGCTCGCCTCAACCCGCCGGTAGGTGATGTCGCGGTTCCGCCTGCTGCATGACGTGACATCGGTGGCTCTCGTGATGGGTGACCGTGACGGACATGTCCGCCGTGGAGAACACCAGATCAGACCCCGCGAACAGCGGCTCAGCCAAACACAAGGGTCGGCTTGGCACGGTTCTCGACGTCTTTGGCGCCGGTGAGAACACATACGGCATACGGTTGCTGGACGCCGAGACCGCGGATCCGATCGCCCTCGGGCAGAGGGCTGGTCATGCGGCTCGCCTCCACCCGGCCGTGCCCGGCCGCCCCGCGCGACGCCCGTTGACCGACGGGACCGAGGCCCCCTGGGAGGCCGAACGGGTCGACGACCGGCGGCTTGAGCTGCTGCGCGAGCAGTCGGCGACGGCTCCGCACGACGGAGGGGGCGTCGTGACCGGATGATTCCGGGGACCGCAAGGACGGCACGGCCACCGCGCACGTCGGCCGGCAGTGGCCGGGCCGGTAGGGCAAGACCGGCAGCGGCGTCGTCACGGTGACCACGGTGTGGACCGACGGCCACGTGTACTACCCGCTGCACGCGACTCCCTGCACCTCCGCCCGTCACTTCGCCCGCGGCCGCTCCGATCCGGCCTTCCGCACGAAACCGCAGCCGGCCGCCGCCCTCGCGGCCCGCGGGAAGGAGGCGGGCTCCGGCTGCCGGGCGGTGGTCGCCGACTGCGTCTGCTCAAGCCGGCGACGACTGGCACCTCGCCCTGCGCGAGGCCGGCCCGGCCCACGTGGCCGCCCTCGAGCCGCACCGCGGCACCTGGGCCCGGGCCGGCCAGCCGCACACTCCCGTCGAAGTCGCCCACGCCCTGACCTGGCGCGATGCCAGGCGTCCCGGCGACTGGACCCTCGTTCGGCGTCACTTCCTCGACGGGCACACCATGACCTGGTGGGCCGCCGACGCCCGCCTGGGCGGCTACGGACCCGACTCGCCCCGCCGGCTGGTCGTGGCCACCACCGCCCCAGCCGCATTGCCGGAGAAGGCCACCTGGTACCTGGCCATCGACCTGCCCCACCCCGACGCGGCCGGGCCGACTCCCAGGCCCGTTCCGACCGCGCCGTCCGCCGCCACCAGACCCTGGTCAACTGCGCCTTCTCCTTCTGCCGGGACCAACGGCTCGCCCCACCCGGCCCCCTGGAGACCACCGCGCCGGACCCATGCCCCGACGAGGGGTCAGAGAGGGGGGCCGGCCCTGCCTCACCGGCCCTGCCGGCCCAAGGGCTTACGAGCCATCCGTTCCTGGCTCACCCCCGCCGCCACCCTCACCCGGTGGTGGCGAGCCCGGACGGACACCGACCCGCCCTCCGAGCTCCAGGCCCTGACCGACGCGGTCACCGACGGACACGGCATCGACCTCCACCTCCGGATTCAACGAACTACCGGTAACGACGAATCTCTGACTCAGGCCACTGGTCGGTGCGGTGACCTGAAGGTTCACCGGGGCGCGATGTCCGGAACGCCACAACACCGCCGGGCGGCGAAACCGTTTCCCTTTCATGATCATCCGGCGCAGAATGCTCGGCATGACGATGACGCGCGTGATCACCCAGCAGACCATCGGCGGCTCCGACGTCCTGGAACTTGCCGAGACACCCACTCCCTCCCCGGGCCCCGGCGAGGTGCTCGTGGGCGTACGGGCCACCGGTATGAACCCCGCGGACTGGAAGGTCCGCATCGGCAAGGTGGACTTCTTCGGCCCTCCGCCGTTCGTCCTCGGCCACGAGTTCAGCGGCACGGTGGAGGGCGTCGGCGAGGGCGTGACTCGCTTCGCGACGGGCGAGGAGGTCTACGGCTGGACCGTCCCGCCGCAGGGCAGTCATGCCGACCACGTGGTGGTGACCGAAGACCGCATCGCGCCCAAGCCGCGCACTCTCGACCACGTCGGCTCCGCCGCCTTGCCGATCTCCGGCTTCACCGCCTACCAGGCCCTGATCACCCTCTCCGACGTACAGCCGGGACAGCGGGTGTTGATCCACGGCGCGGCCGGCGGCGTCGGCCACCTCGCCGTACAGATCGCCAAGGCCCGCGGCGCGTACGTCATCGGCACCGCCCGCGCCGCCAAGCACGAATACCTGCGCGGACTCGGCGCCGACGAGGTGATCGACTACACGGCCCGGGACTTCTCGACCCTGCGCGACATCGACGCCGTGCTCGACACCGTCAGCAACGACTACGGCCCGCGTTCCCTGCCCACCCTCAAGCCGGGGGGCATCCTGGTCGACGTCGTCGGCGTCGGCGTGGACCGCACCGCGGTCATGGCCCGCGCTGCCGAACTCGGCGTGCGGTTCGTGGAGTTCTTCCTGGAACCCACCCCCGCCGTACTGACCGCCTTCGCCGAGCTCGTCGACGCACACGGCATACGACCCACGATCTCCGAGACCCTCCCGCTCACCGAGGCCGCGAAGGCCCACGAGCTGAGCGAAACCGGACGGGTCCAGGGCAAGATCGTGCTCGTACCCTAGGGACTGTGCGGGACGGACGTCCGCGCTGCTTGGCCTCGTACTCGTGTTGATCCGGCGCTGGGGCGAGGTGATCCTCCGGACGACCGGGGGCGGTGCCCGGGCCATCCCGATCCACGGTGGTTCAGGGCCTCTCGTCGGGGCGGTGAGGTGCGGTGCCGGGCGGCGCGGGTCGGTCGGGTTCCGGAAGAGACGGCCTGGTCCAGAGAAGCTGACAGTCCAGGCCGCGCCTCAGGTGAGACCTTGAGGCTCGCCGGCCGTCGGGTCGGCGTTCGGGGACCAGCCGGCGCACCTTCAGGAAGTCGACATGCCTCGCCGGACACCGGGCGAGATCAGGTCTCAGCTGCCACTTCGGGACACAAGGCACGCCAGACGGACCGTCATACCGGGTCTGTCCGCATCGGCGAACCGACAGATCTTCCAGTCCGAACGCGAGCGCGGCCTGTCCAGAGGTGACGTCGCGCTCGCATTCCGACCCTGGACTCTGCGGGCCGGCCGCCCCCGTGATGCTGAAGAGTGGCACCACGGATATCCAGACGTCCCGGCCGGGCGTATCCGGACACTGCCGGAAGTGGCGGCATGGAACCTGCGGGGGCGGGCGCGACGAGAGCTGCGAGCCGCGCTGGCCCCTGTCGACGCACGCGTCCTCAACCGGACGGTGAACGACCCTTTCGCCCCAGAGCACCTGCACCGGTGGCACCGCCGCATCGAAATCTGAGGCAGCCAGAACGCGTCTGGCCCCGCCGCATCTCGTCTGCCCCCTCGCGGTGAGCGGTTTGCCGAAGCGGCGCGGGCTCAGCCCGGTGAACGGGGCCGTCCAGACACCTCAGGGTCCGCACTCGTCAAGCTGCGCTCTTCAGTCCACTGTGTAGCCTGCCGATCTGTTCGAACGGGATGAGGGTGGGACGTGGAGAAGCTGGTGGAGGAGGCCGTCGTGGAGGCACTTCGTGACGGGGGCGGCGAGGCGATCCGCCTGTATGTCGCCGCCTGTGCCGAACGCATGGCGCCACTGTTCACGGGCCTGAGGGCCGGCGAGCCGGGGCGGGAAGCCGACCTGGACTTTTATGCGGAGTGCGTCCGCGATCTCTGGCATGCCGACCGGCCGCTCGCCGGCGCAGCCGAGGGCGTGCGCCGGCTGGAGCGCTTTCCGGAACTTCGGCCGAACGAGGAGGGGATCACCGATGTCGCCGACACCTACGCCTTCTTCGCTGCCCTCTGCCTCCGTCATGCCCTGCTTTCCCACGGCTCGGGAAACGCTGACGACGCAGTGTCCTGCGGCCACGCGGCGCTCACCGCGATGGGCATGCTCGACCAGAACGTGCCAGGAGCCCGCTTCCTGGCCGAGGAGCAACGGCTCCAGTCTCTTTCGCTGAGCGGTGACGCCACAGGTCTGTGGGACGCGAGCTTCGCTGCAGGGCGGGAGAGGTTTCGTGCCGTGTCGGGCCGCTTGCCCCGCTGATCGACGTATCCGGACGCCGGTGCCGCGGAGAACAACTCCTCGGCGTGCTCGGGGCCGTTCACGTCCCGGTGCCGGCCCCACCGGGGCGGAGGAAGCGGTGTGCGGGTTCGGCCTGAGCCGTGACCACCGCGGGCAGGCGATCACACCACCCGGAAACCGCGGCCGGGAGCGTTGCCCGGCAGAGCCGAACAGGGGGAACACGACCGCCACGGGCACTCGTCCGACCGCGTCACCGTCGGACACGCTCTCGCCGACCACGAACGCCGGAAGCAACTGATGCGCCGGACCCACCGCCGCGACCGCCTGCCCGACACCTGCCGCGCCCTCGCCGGCCCGGTCTTCCGACCGCACCGTCACTGCCTGAGAACAGGCCATGGCCAGGTAGACACGCCCCACCCGCTGTCACGCGCCAACTCGTGAGCGTGGTCTACGCCTCCAGGTCCTCGGCGTTGACCACGGCCCATCCCCAGAAGTCCGCAGTGTCGCCGTCAGGCTTGTCCTCACGGGCCAGTGCGTCCCGAAGCCTCGACACCGGCTTCACCACGCCGGCGAAACGCTCGGGGCGCTCCTCCGCCAGCGTGCGGAACAGCTGGACCGCCTCGGCGGCGGCGTGCCGGGCGTGCGGGAGATCCTGCTGGGCCTGGTGCCGGGTCCAGCTCATGGCAGCCAGTGCCGTGGCGAGGCTCGCCTCGTACGCGGCCGGACACTCCGCCGCGACCCGTCGGAGGACGCCGACAGCTTCCTCCGTGACGGCGAGGGCCTCGTCCGGCCGTCCTGCCGTCACAAGCCACATGCCCAGATTCGACAACGCACGGCCGAGGCTCGCCTCGTACGCGGCCGGACACTCCGCCGCGACCCGTCGGAGGACGCCGACAGCTTCCTCCGTGACGGCGAGGGCCTCGTCCGGCCGTCCTGCCGTCACAAGCCACATGCCCAGATTCGACAACGCACGGCCGAGGCTCGCCTCGTACGCGGCCGGGCACCCCGCCGCAACCCGCCGGAGAACCGTGACGGCGCTCTCGGCTGCCATCAGGGCCTGTGTGCGGTCGCCCGTGGCCGCGAGCCGACTGCCGAGGTTCGACAGCACCGTGGCGTGGTCGGGGTCATGCGTGGCGGGGTTGTCCGCCGCGAGCAGCCCCTGGATCTCCACGGCCTCCCGGGTGGCGGCCAGGGCGCTGTCCCAGTGCCCGTGTTCCGCATGACGGTTGCCCAGGCTGGTCAGCGCGTGGCCGAGCACCGCACGGAACGTGACCGACCC
The DNA here is from genome assembly GCF_044754345.1 of Streptomyces sp. NPDC093094. Lineage (NCBI taxonomy): Bacteria > Bacillati > Actinomycetota > Actinomycetes > Kitasatosporales > Streptomycetaceae > Streptomyces > Streptomyces sp. NPDC093094. Next base: position 507,556 of record NZ_JBIVOX010000004.1, read on the forward strand.
GCCGTCCGCCAGGCGGCGCAGGACGGCCGTCGCCTCCTCGGCAACCACGAGCGCGTCGTTCCGGCGTCCGGCGTTGGCGAGCTGGACGCCGAGTGCGGACAGGGATTGCCCGAGGTCGGACTCGAAGGCCGCAGGGTTGGCCTTCGCCAGCCGTCGCTGGACGGACAGGGCGTCCTCGGTACGGGCCCGCGCGTCCTCCCATCTGCCGACGGCCGCCAGATGGCGGCCGAGGTTCGTCAGTGAGGAGGCGAGAAGGTGTTCGAAGGCGGCGGGACTCGCGTCGGCGAGGCGGCGGCGGATCTCCAGTGCGTCTTCCTCGGCCGCCAGCGCGTCCGCAGGCCGTCCGGCGCCGGCCAGCAGCAGGCCGAGCGTGGACAACGAGGCGGCGAGATCGGGCTCGTGGGCGGCGGGAAGGGCGGCCGCCAGCCGGCGGCGGGTGTCCACCGCGTCCTCGGCGACGGTGACCGCCTCCTCCAGCCGGCCCGTCAGCGTCAGGTACAGGCCGAGATTGGTGAGCGCGCCCGCGAGGGCGGGCTCGTGGGCGCCCGGCTCGTGGGCGGCGGGGTCGTCCTGGGCCGTCTTCCGGTAGAGGGCGACGGCCTCCTCGGTCATGGAGAGCGCTTCGTCCCAGCGTCCCGACGCTGACAGGTAGGCACCCAGGTTGTTCAGGCAGAACGCGTGCAGGTGGCTGAAGGCGGCCGGGCTGCGGGACGCGAGGCGGCGGGAGACGGTGACGGTCTCGACCGCCACGGCAAGCGCCTCGTCGCGGCGCCCCATCCCCGCGAACGCGACGCCGAGGTTCGTCAGGGCCATGACGAGGCTGGGCTCGTGGGCTTCGGGACTGCCCTGCGCGAGTCGGCGCCGCAGGTCCACTGCCTCCTGGGAGGCGGTGAGCGCCTCCTCCCGCCGGCCCATGTCCGAGTGGAGCTTGCCGAGGTTGGCCAGTACACGCGCGAGGGCGGGCGTGTGGGCCTCCGGAAACTCGGAGGCCAGGCGGCGGCAGATGCCGGCCGCCTCCTCCGTCACGGCAAGCGCGTCGTCGGCGCGCCCCACACCCGCCAGAGAGGCACCGAGATTCGTCAGGCCCAGCACGAGCGCGGGCTCGTGGGCCGTTGGATTGCTCCGTACGAGCCGGCGCCGCACGGCCACCGCCTCCTGGGCGACGGTGACGGCCTCCTCGCGGTGGCCGGCGTCCGCATGGAACTTGCCGAGGTTGGTGAGCACGCCTGCGAGCAGGGGATCGTGGGCATCCGGAAGCTCCGAGGCCAGGCGGCGACAGATACCGGCCGCCTCCTCCGTCACGGTGAACGCGTCACCGACGCGTCCCACCCCCGACAGCTGGTTGCCGAGGTTGAGCAGCGACATGGCGAGATCCGGCTCATAGGCTGCGGGGTGCTCCCCGGCGAGCAGACGCCGTATGTCCACGGCCTCCTCGGTGGCGGCGAGGGCCTTTTCCTCCCGTCCCATCTCCGACAGCAGGACACCGAGGTTGTTCAGCGCGCAGGCCAGATCGGCCGGGTCGACGGCGGAACCGGCCTTCGCCGGACGGCGCCTGATGTCCACGGCCTCCTCGGTGGCGGCGAGGGCCTCCTCCCACCGTCCCAGCCCGGACAGCCGGTTGCCGAGGTTGGTGAGTGAGGTGGCGAGGTCGGGTCCGTGAGCGGCGGCGTCCTCCTCCGCCAGACGGCGCCTGATGTCCACCGCTTCCTCTGTGACGGCGAGAGCCTCCTCCCACCGTCCCGTCTCCGACAGCAGGGCACCGAGGTTGTTCAGGGTGAGGGCCAGGTCGGCGGTGTGTGCATCAGGGTTGTGCGCTGCCAGCCGACGTCGGATCTCCGTCGCCTGCCGCCCTGTGGCCAGGGCGTCCTCGTGCCGGCCCAGCGCCGAGAGGGTTCTGCCGAGGTTGGTGAGTGAGGCGGCGAGATCCGGCTCGTGGGCGGCGGGTTCCGAGTCCGCCAGCCGACGGTGGGTCCGGACGGCATCCTCGGCGGCGGACAGGGCGTCGTCGCGGCGCCCGAGGGCCAGGAGACGGAGGCCGAGGTTGTTCAGGGCACGGGCGAGGCCCGGCCCGTGGGCGGTCTCGTCGGCCGCTGCCAGCCGCCGGAGGACACGTACCGCCTCCTCGGTCGCGGACAGGGCGTCCTCGTGCCGTCCCAGCTCGGAGAGGTGGATGCTGAGGTTGGCGAGTGCGTTCGCCAGTTCGAGCTCGTGGGCGGCCTCGTTGGCTGCCGCAAGCTGACGATAGAGGGCAACCGACTCCTCTCCGGCCGCCAGTGCCTCCTTCCGCCGCCCCACGTCCGTCAGTTGGCATCCGTAGTTGGCCAGTGCCCGCGCGAGGTCGGGCTCGAAGGTCGCCCGGTAGTTCGTGCACAGCTCGCGGTAGGCGGTGACCGCGCTCTCGGTCACGGTCACCGCCGCACGTCGCTGCCCCATGTCGGACAGCCGGAGCCCGAGGTTGGACCGGGAGTCCGCGAGTTCGGCGCCGAAAGCGGCCGGGTTCTCCCTCGCCAGCAGCTCACGGATGCCCGTCGCCTCCCGCTCCGCCTCCAGGGCGTCCGCGAGGCGGCCGATGCCCGACAGGCGGTTGCCGAGGTTGGACAGGGACCGCGCGAGGTCGGACCGGTACATGGCCTGGTTCGCCTCGACCAGCCTCCGCTTGACCGTGACGGCCTCCGCCGTGACCGCCAGGGCGTCATACGGGCGCCCCGCGTCGGACAGGTGGTTGCCGAGGTTGTTGAGCGAGCCGGCCAGATCGGGATCGTGGGCGGCGGGGTTCGTCTCCGCCAGCCGACGGTGGATGCGTACCGCCTCCTCCGTGGCGGCGAGGGCTTCGTCCCGCCGGCCGAGGTCGGACAGGAAGTTGCCGTGGTTGACGAGGCAGAGCGCCAGACCGGGGTCGGGGACCCCGGGGTTGGCCTCCGCGAGGCGGCGGCGGATCACGAGTGCCTCCGCGACACGGGCGGCGGCCTTCTCGCGCTCGCCCATGTCCGACAGATGGGACGCGAGGTTCGACAGGGCGGTGGCGAGGTCGGCCTCGTGGTCCGGGGCGTTCTCCTCGGCCAGGCGGCGGTAGAGGCAGACCGCCTGCTCGGCGAATTCACGTGCCTGCTTCCGCTCCCCGGCCGCCGAGAGGTGGTTGCCGAGGTTGGCGAGGGCGCGAGCGTACTCGGGTTCGTGCACCGGATCGTCGGCGGCCAGGCCACGCCAGGCTTCCAGGGCCTTCCGGCCGGCCGCGACGGCCTTGCCCGGCAGGCCGGCGTTGTGGAAGCGCCGCGCCTGGTGGTGGTGGTCGCGGGCGTGGACGAGCGGGTCGTCGGTCGTGGCCAGCCGATGGCAGGCCAGGCGTTCGACGACGGCGGCGATACCGAGGTCGAGGTTGGTGTCCCGGTCGGGGAGCAGCGACTCGATGCCCTCAAGTACCGCGAGGTCGAGTGTTTTCAGCTCCGAGAGGGTCACCAGTGTGGCGCTCGTCGCGTGCAGAGCCAGCTCGGGATGCTCCCTGAGCAGGGGGTACAGCTGGCCGGTGGCCACGTGGGGCCAGCGGCGCGCGGTCTCCGTGAGGACGGTCAGGGTGTGCTGTGTCCACGGTGCGGGAGTGTCCGTTCCGCTGCGGCCGAGGATGAGACGCCGGACCGCGCGGTGGGCCCAGTCGTCGACCACGGCACCGGGTACGGGGTGGGAACTGTCGTGACTCGCCGGCGTGGTGAGTCCGAGGAAGTCTTCGGCGAGGCGGTCGGGGTACAGCGGTTCCAGTACCTGGCCGACAAGCGACGGATAGCACTTGAGGTGGTCGTCCAGGATGGTGTTCGCGTCGCCGTCCCGGTCCGCCAGCCTGGCCCGGTGCAGGGCGTCCCACCCGTGCGGATCGCGTACCTGGCGGTGCGTCAGCGTCGCGACCAGCACTGCGCGGCCCATCACCTCGGGGGTGGAGGACACCAGCGCCTCGGAGCTCCTGCGCAGCTCGGCCCACTGGGCTCGTTCACGCTTGAGCAGGAACGCGCTCGCCTCCGCAGGGTTGGCCGGCGCCCGGTCACCGCGCTGACGGGCCGCGACCGATGCCAGCGCGGTCATGTGAAGGGTGAGGATCTGGGCGTAGTCGTCGTCGGCCGCGATGTCCGCGGGCGCCTCGACCAGCGCGGCCTCCTCGTCGGCCAGTCCGAGGTGCCGGGCGAAGCAGTCACGGGCCTGCCCGAACAACGCCTCCCGCTCGTCCGGGACCTCGGCGAGGGGCGGCAGCCCCCGCGCGTCGACGGCGGTCGGCGATTCGGTCCGGTCGTCCAGTCTGTCGGTGATCCAGGTCTCCAGGCTCTCCCACCAGACGCCGACCGGACGCGAGAGCAGCAGGACCCGCACGGGCACGTCGTCGGGCCGGGTGAGGACCTCGGCGAGGAGTTCTTCCAGATGCGACTTGGGCCAGCGCTCGGCGTAGTCGACCACGAGCAGCAGACCGGTGCCGATCGTGGCGGGGCCGTTGACCTCGCCGGTGGAGCCGGACGCGTTGGTGACCGCCTGCCGGACCGTCCAGCCCTCCGCACGGGTCAGGTCGGCGAAGTGTGTCGCGAGCCGGGTCTTGCCCTGGCCGCCGGGGCCGCTCACAAGCCGGACCGCGCCCTTCCGGTCCATGTCACGCCAGTCGGCCAGCTGGGCGAGGTCCGCGTGACGGCCGGTGAAGGGCACCACCTGGTGCGCGGCACGCAGCAGCCGGGAGGGCTGCTCCAGCGCACGGCGGCCATCGAGCGGCAGCTGTGCGGTGGGGAGGTCCTCGATGCGGTATGCGGGCTTCCACTGATAGACGAACTGGACATTCTGGGTTGCGAAGGGCCCGTTCTGGACGGCGGTCGGGCCGTTGAAGGTGTTGCCGTGCACGCCACCGCCCGTCGTGCCGGTCCGGGAACGGGTCATGCCTGAGGGCCGAAGCGGACGTCCTGATGGCCGCGGTAGCCGACCTGCACGGCGGTCGGGCCGTTGAAGGTGTTGCCCGACACCAGCCCGCCCCCACCGGAAGCCGGCGGCGCGGCCTGGTCCAGCAACTGCTCCAGCTCACCGGCGGCCCGGACGCGCTCCTCGTCGTCCATGCCTTCCAGCAGGGCTTCGATGCGGGTCTGCCACACGGCCTCCTGCCGTCCCCTGACCCGCTCGCCGGTGCCGGTGTCGGCGGCAGCGAGATCGGCCGCACTGCGGTCCAGCCGTTCCAGCTCACCGCGCTCGCGCTCCGCGTCGCCGCGGCCGAACCATCCCGCCAGTCGGCTGCGCAGCCCTTCCCACGCATCGCTTCCCGCCGCCTGCACCACCGCGGCACCCCCCGCTGCGGCCAGTGCCGTCAACGCCTCAGGCAGCATCTCGTCCCCCCGTTGTCGCTCATCGCATGCCGGTAGGTCTGAGACGGTAGCGCCCTGCCGGCGCGTACACAGCGCCTTTGCCCGATATACGCTCAGTGACAGCTGCCCGGTTCCCGTCCGCCGCCGCGCTCGTCCACCCGGGCGCTCCGGTTCTACGCAGGCGGCACGTCAGCTCGGCTCGGCCTCCGGACACTTGCGGGAATCACCCACAGCCGCACGGTGTCGGCATGACTGCCGGTGGCCGGGACAGTGCCGTCGAGGGAAAACGCCACCGCCCGCACCGCTCCCTCGTGGCCGGTGAGGGTCTCGCCAAGAGGCCGGCGCGTTTCCAGGTCCCACAGCCGAGCTGTCCCGTCGGCGCCGCTGGTGGCGAGGAGGGTTCCGTCGGGGAGAACGCCATCGACGTGTGCCGCCGCCCAGGCCGTGCGCCGTCAGGCTGAGTGGAAGTAGTGCCCCTGGCCGAGGTCGTCGAGGAGGTTCGCCCGGGCCGGCTCCCATCCCGTCAGCTCACGGGAGAGTGTGCTGGAGGCGGGCTGGTCGGCGGCGAGGACGGGAGCCAGCCAGCCGAAGTGCTCGCCCGCGTCCTCGGGTGCGACGGCGGCCGTCGGTACGTTCAGATGGCGGCCGATGACCTCTGCGATGTCGCGCAGTGCCACGCCCTCGTCCGCGACGGCGTGCAGAGTCGTCCCCGCCGGGGCCTTTTCCAGTGCGAGGCGGAACATGCGCGCGGAATCCAGGCGGTGAACGGCGGGCCAGCGGTTGGTGCCGTCGCCGTAGTACCCGGCCACGCCCTTGTCGCGGGCGGTGCCGACCAGGTGCGCGACGAAGCCCTTGTCCCCGTCGCCGTGGTTGGTGCGGGGCAGGCGTACGACCGATGAGCGCACCCCTTCACCGGCGAGGGCGCGCACGTACTCGGCGGTGGCCATCCGGGTCACCGCTCCGGCGGCCTCCGGCGGGACGGCATCGATCGGCGGCACGTCGTGCCCGTCGTTCTCGGTCGCCGTACGGCCCGCTGCGACAGGGGTCCCGGAGGTGAGGACGAACGCCTTGCCCGTGCCCGTCAGCGCCTGCGCCATGGCCTCGACGGACGCGCGGTCCATGTCGGCGGCTCCCTTGAAGTCCCCGCCCTGGAAAGCGAGTCCGTGATCGAAGGCCAGATGGATCACACCGTCCGCCGCCGCAGCGGCGGCGCGCAGGACATCGAGGTCCTCGAGGCCGCCGCGGACCACCTCGAGCCCGGCTGCGGTGAGGGCGTCGGCGGAAGCGTCCGAACGGGCGAGGCCGACGACCTGGTGGCCGCCGTCGATCAGGTCGGGCACGACGGCGGAGCCGATCCAGCCGGACGCACCGGTGACGAAAACACGCATGAAAAGAACCTCCTCGTACGCACCGCCGGTCATGGGCCGCCGCCGATGGCGGCACCTGCAGCGATGTCAGTCACTGTCATCAGAGTAGCATCTGATGACAGTGACTGACATCGAGTACGATCACAGGCATGGCCAGATGGGAACCGAACGCGCGCGGACGCCTGGAGCAGGCGGCACTGGAGCTCTACAGCGAGCGCGGCTTCGACGCGACGACCGTCAAGGAGATCGCGCAGCGAGCGGGACTCACCGAGCGCACGTTCTTCCGCCACTTCGCCGACAAGCGCGAGGTCCTGTTCCCCGCGAACGCGCTCCAGGAGGCCGTCGTCGCCGCCCTCACCGACGTGCCGGACGACACGGCCCCGCTCGACGCCGTGTCGGCAGCCCTCCAGTCCACCGCAGAGGGGTTCCAGGAACGCAGAGACACCGTCCGGCGCCGCCAGGCCGTCATCACCGCGCACGCCGAACTCCAGGAACGCGAGCTGATCAAGCTCGCGTCCGTCGCCGCGGCTCTCGCCGACGCCCTGCGCCTGCGCGGCGTCGCGGAGCCGCACGCGAGCCTCGCCGCCGAAGCGGGGGTCGCCGTCTTCAAGACCGCGTTCCAGCGCTGGGTCGACGAGTCCGGCCCGGCGGACCTCCCTCAGTTCGTCAGGGACACCTTCGAGGCACTCGGAACCATGGTCCCGGGCAGGTGAACTTGTGGGCCGAGGGGCGGATTCACCAGGCTGCCGTACGTGTCACTTTCCGGCCTGCTGCCAGACGGAGGTGAGCGCCGTGACGGGGTCGGTGTGGGGCGGCGCCGCGGGCCACCATTCGCCGTTGTCGTGGAGGCCGGGGTACCAGCGGGCGTCGGGGCCCAGACGGAGCTGGATGCCGTGGTCGGGGAGGGTGAGGCGGTTGCGCCAGGCCCGGAGGGAGACAGGGGCGGCGGTCATGTCGGCGAGGGCCGCGGTCAGGGCGGTACGGGCGGCCGCCATCACGGCCGGGTCAGGGGTGTGCGGCTGTTCGGCGACGGTGAGGCCGACGGGGCCGCCGTGACGCCAGGCGCGGGTGAGGCGGGCGAACGCGGCCGGTTTGATGCCGGTGTTCTGGATCAGGTGGTGGAACCACTCAGGTCCGGGGCCGCTTGCGGCGATGCGTACGGCGTCCTGGTGCCGGGTCAGGTGCAGGCCGGTGGTGTCGCCGGCCAGGAGCCGCGCGGCGCGTGCGGCGGTGTCGGTCATGAGGCGTTCCAGGTCCGTGGTGGACAGACCGGTGCCGGAGGGCGGGGCGAGGGGCAGCGCGGCTGTGTGGGCGGCCGGGGCGGGAGGCTCGGGCAGCTGGGGGGTGTGCTCGGCCCAGCGGGCGTACGCGGCGGCGGCCGGGACGCCCGTGGGGACCGGCAGGGCGGCGGTCTCCTGCTTCGCCGTACGGCGTACGCGCAGCTCGGTGAGGACCTCCTCCCGGTTGCGGCCGCGCAGCGCGAAGAGCACGAACGGGTCGGCGTCGATGGTGACGGCGATGGCATAGCAGAGCGCGGCGGCGTGCTTGCAGGGGTGCCCCCAGTCGGGGCATGAGCACTCGGGATCGAGTTCGGTGGGCCGGGGGAGGAGGGGGACGCCCGCCCGGCGGGCGTCGTCGACGAGTTCGGCGGGCATCTCGCCGTCGAGGAGCGCGGCGAGATGCCCGGTGCGGGCCACGACGGTGTCGAACAGGGTGTCCCACTCGGCGTCGGCGAGGACGGGCAGATGGACCGAGGAGCGGTACGGGCGCGGTCGGCTGCCCTGGACGGCGGCTGTGACCCGGCCCGGGGCGATGGTGATCGGGCCGACCATGCCCTTGCGGGCGTAGGTGCGTCCGCGGGACAGACGCCCGGCGTCCAGAGCGGAGTCCTCCAGAGCGGTGACCCATGCCTGGCCCCACCAGGTGGCGGCGAAGGCGTGCTTGCCGCGTGCGGGTGCGCGGCGCGGGCCGGGGACCGAGGGGCTCAAGGCTGCCTCCCCAGGGCGACGAGTTCGGCGAGATCGGCGTCGGACAGTTCGGTCAGGGCGGCCTCGCCGGAGCCGACGACGGCATCGGCGAGCATGCGCTTGGATTCCAGCAGCTTGGCCACCTTGTCCTCCACGGTCCCCTCCGTGAGGAGTTTGTGGACCTGCACGGGCTTGTCCTGCCCGATGCGGTGGGCGCGGTCGGTGGCCTGGTCCTCGACGGCCGGGTTCCACCAGCGGTCGTAGTGCACGACGTGAGCGGCGCGGGTGAGGTTGAGCCCGGTGCCCGCCGCCTTCAACGACAGCAGGAAAACCGGCACTTCACCACGTTGGAAGCGTTCCACCATGTCCTCGCGCCGGGCGGCGGGGATGCCGCCGTGGAGGAAGAGGGTGGGGACGCCGCGTTCGGCGAGATGTTTCTCCAGGAGGGCCGCCATCTGCTTGTACTGGGTGAAGACCAGCACCGATTCGCCCTCGGAGGTGATGGTGTCGATGAGTTCGTCGAGCAGGTCGAGCTTTCCGGAGCGACCGGCGAGCGGCGTGGACTGGCGCAGATACTGGGCGGGGTGGTTGCAGATCTGCTTCAGAGCGGTGAGCAGTTTCAGCACGAGACCACGCCGGGCGATGCCCTCGGACTTCTCGATCTTCGCCATGGTCTCGCGGACCACCGCCTCGTACAGACTGCTCTGCTCGACCGTCAGCGGGACGACGCGGTCGGTCTCGGTCTTGGGCGGCAGTTCGGGAGCGATGCCCGGATCGGACTTCTTGCGGCGCAACAGGAAGGGACGCACGAGACGGGACAGGCGCTCGGCGGCCTCGGGGTCCGCTCCCGCCTCGACGGCGCGGGCGTACCGGTCGCGGAAGGCGGACAGGGAGCCGAGGAGCCCGGGGGTGGTCCAGTCGAGGAGCGCCCACAGTTCGGAGAGGTTGTTCTCCACCGGGGTGCCGGTCAGCGCGACGCGGGCGCGGGCGGGCAGGGCGCGCAGCTCGCGGGCGGTGACGGCGTAGGGGTTCTTGACGTGCTGGGCCTCGTCGGCGGCGATCAGCGACCAGGCGGTTTCGGCGAGGACGTCACGGTCGCGCCGCAGGACCCCGTAGGTGACCAGGACGATCTCGTCGCCGGTCAGGTCCTTGAGGTGGCGGTCGCCGCCGTGGTAGCGGCGCACGGGGACGGTCGGAGTGAACCTGGCCGCCTCGCGCTGCCAGTTGCCGAGCAGAGAGGTGGGGCAGACCACCAGGGTGGGGCCCGCGGTGGCGGGATCGGTCTGACGGTGCAGATGCAGGGCGAGCAGGGTGATGGTCTTGCCCAGGCCCATGTCGTCGGCGAGGCAGCCGCCGAGGCCGAGCTCGCACATCTCGGTCAGCCAGGCGAGGCCCCGCTTCTGGTAGGCGCGCAAGGTGGCCCTGAGAGCGGCGGGCTGTGCGGCGGGGACGCGGGACTCGGGATCGCGGACACGGGCGACCAGATCGCCGAGCGCGCCGACCGCCTCGCAGGCGAACGTCTCCCCGTCCCTGTCCACCTCGCCGGTCAGCGCGGCGCCCAGGGCCTCCATGGGGGTGAGCGGTTCCATCCGGCGGCGCTTCGCGCGGGCCACCAGCTTGGGGTCGGCGACCACCCACTGGTCGCGCAGCCGGACCAGAGGACGCCGTGCCTCGGCGAGGGCGTCCATCTCGGCTTCGGTGAGCGGCTCGCCGCCGAGCGAGACCTGCCAGCGGAAGCCGAGGAGGGCATCGGTGTCGAGGAGGCCGCCCACGCTGGAGCCGGGGGCGGTGCGCTGTCCGAGCTCCGCGGTCGCGGTGAGCGCTTTGACCAGTTCGCGCGGCCAGTGCACGTCGATGCCGGCCGAGCGCAGCGCCTCGGTGGCGTCGCCCAGCAGGTCGAGGGCTTCGTCATCGGTCAGCCGGAGCTGCTCAGGAGCGGTGTCCGCCAGCAGTCGCCGGAGCGGGGGCCAGGCGCGGGCGCCGCGGCGCAGTGCGAGCAGCGTCTCGGTCTCGGTACGCGGGCCCAGCAGCCGCTCCACCTCGCCGGGCTCGCTCCACAACCGACCGGCCTCCACGACGAGCGCCGGATCCGCCGCGGTGTGCAGTTGCAGGACGGCCCGGAACTGCCGGCGCCGCCCCTCGGGCACGTCGACGCGCAGCGAGACGCCGACCTCGGCGGTCGACGCGGCGGCGGTCTCCTCGGCCCACTCGCGCAGCACAGGCACGGCACGCGTCTCGCGCCAGGCGTACGGCAGCGCTCCCACGGCGAGCGGCGCTGCGGGAGTGCGGACCAGGTCGTCGGCGACCGCGTCGCAGAACCGGCGTACCAAGGCTGCCGGTTCGGCCATGCGTACGGGCGGCGGCCCCGGCTCCGGCAGGCAGTGGGCGTGGGGCGGGAAGGCACCGGCGAGGGCGCCCAGCGTCTGCCGCTGGGCGGCGGTGAAGGGGCCCGCCAGCCAGGTGTCGTGACCGGCGGGGGTGAGGGCCGGGTGGAGGCGGCCGTCGGCGAGCATCCGCAGTGCGAACCGGGTGGCCGCCTTCCAGGCAGCGGCGGACGGGTGCGACGGCTGCGCCCCGGCCAGGGCGGACACGGCAACCGCGACAGGCAGCGCGTAGCCGTCGACCTTGCGCCGTCTGACCGAGCGGCCGTGCGGCAGCACCAGCTCCACGGAGCCGGTCTCCACACCCGCCGGCAGGGCACCGTCCCCGGCGACCGCCCCGGCGGGCTGCCAGAGCAGGAGCCGTCCGAGCCGGGCGGGCTCCCCGGGCAGGAACACCGCGGCCCAGCCCCCGTCGAGAAGCTCCCGCGCCCAGGCGGACGCCTCGGCGTCGGCAAGCGGCGGTGCGCCCAGGGCGCCCGTGTGCGGTTCTCGTACGACGATCCGTGCCACTCTTTGCCGCTCCATCGCCAACCGGTGGTCCTCACAGGCCCCTGCCACTACCGGACTTCACCACGTACTGTCACCCACCGGCAAGCTCAGGCCGTGCCTTCACCGACGGGGGCGGAACTTCTGCCGCAGGCAAGGGCAGCCGGGTGACGGCACGCCCGCGACAGGCGTCGTCGCCGGGGAGGGTGCCTCGGGCTGCGCCATCGGCGACGGATCGTCGGCCGGGCCGGGTCGGGGCCGCCGACGGCAACGCCGCAATGGAGAGCTTCTTCCGGGCAGCCGTGTGCCGCCGGCGCCGCTCGACCGGTGTCACGGTGCCGTGCCGTGCGGGAGGCCGACGGGGGTGGGGAGGGCCTGCTCGGCCCAGATGGTCTTGCCGCGGGGGTTGTAGCGGGTGCCCCAGTGGGTGGTGAGCTGGGAGACCAGGAACAGGCCGCGGCCGCCTTCGTCCGTGGTGGCCGCGTACCGCAGGTGCGGGGCGGTGCTGCTGCCGTCCGTGACCTCGCAGATCAGGGCGTTGTCGCGGAGCAGCCGTACCCGGGCGGGCGACGTGCCGTAGCGGATGGCGTTGGTGGCGAGCTCGCTGAGGATCAGCTCGGTGGTGAAGACCAGGTCGCCGAGGTCCCACTTCTCCAGCGCGGCCGTCGCCCAGGTGCGCAGGTCTGCGACGGCCTCCGGGGCGAACGGGATGTCCCGTTCGACGATGTTCTCCGGGTCGATCACCCGGGTGCGGGCGATCAGCAGGGCCACATCGTCCTGCGGCCGGGCAGGCAGCAGGACGTCGATCATCGCCCGGCAGTTCTCCTCGGGCTCTCGCCGGTGGCCGGCGAGAGCGTCGCGCAGCAGGTCCATGCTCGCGTCGAAGTCCCGCGCGCGGTCCTCGATCAGCCCGTCGGTGTAGAGGACGATCTGGGTGCCCTCGTCCAGCTGCAGCTCCGTCGTCTCGAAGAGCGCGCCCCCTGCGCCCAGCGGTGGCCCGACCGGCAGGTCCGGGAAGTCGACGCTGCCGTCCGGGCGGATCAGCGCGGGCGGGGGGTGGCCGGCCCGGCTGACGGTGCACAGACGGGAGACCGGGTCGTAGATCGCGTACAGGCAGGTGGCGCCGGAGACGTCCGTCCCGGAACCGTCGTCGCTCTCCTCCCGGTCGATGCGGTCGACGAGCTCGTCGAGGTGGCCGAGCAGCTCGTCCGGCGGGATGTCGAGCGCCGAGAAGTTGTGGACGGCGGTGCGCAGCCGGCCCATGGTGGCCGCGGCGTGCAGTCCGTGGCCGACGACGTCGCCCACCACCAGGGCGACCCGGCTGCCGGGCAGGGGGATGACGTCGAACCAGTCGCCGCTGACCCCGGACTGCGCCGGGAGGTAGCGGTGAGCGACATCCAGCGCGCTCTGCTCCGGCAGGGCGCGCGGCAGCAGGCTGCGCTGCAGGGTCACGGCCATCGCGTGTTCGCGGGTGTACCGCCGGGCGTTGTCGATGCTGACCGCCGCCCTCGCCACCAGTTCCTCGGCCAGCGACAGGTCCTCCTCGTCGAACGGCTCGGGCTTCTGCGTCCGCCAGAAGTTGGCGACGCCCAGGATGATGCCGCGCGCCGACAGCGGCGTGGTGATCAGCGAGTGCACGCCGTGGTCGATGATCCGGCGCGTCCACTGCGGGTCCTGCGCCTGCCATCCGTCCGCCGCCGACAGGTCCGGCACCACCTGGGACAGGCCGCTGTCGAAGCCCTGGGCCTGCGGGGTGGAGGGAATGAAGGTGATCAGCTTGCCGCGGGGGTAGAAGGGGTGGTCCTCGCAGATCCCGCTGACGGCGACGCGGCGCAGCTCCATGCGGCCGCTGGACGGCTCGTCACCCTGGAGCACAGGGTCGGCCAGGTCGACGGTGACGAAGTCCGCGAGGCCGGGGACGGCGACGCGGGCCAGTTCCTCGGCCGTGTGCTCGACGTCGAGGGTGGAGCCGATGTCGGTGCCGGCCTCGTAGAGCAGGGCCAGCCGTTTGCCGGCCGCCTCGGCCTTGCCGGAGACCGCGAGCAGCTCGGTGGAGTCGCGGATCGTGGCGACCGTCCCCATGGCGCCGCTGTGGCGGTCGGTCGGCCGCTGATTCACCACGAGCAGCCGCCCGCCGGCCCGATGCACCTCGTCGGCGGCCGGGCGGCCCGACACCAGCAGCTCGCGGGTGTCGGGGGAGAGCCCCACCAGGTCCGCCGCGTGACGGCCCTCCGCGTCCGCCGGTAGCCCCAGCAGCTCCTTCGCCTCGTCGTTCGCCAGCACCAGCCGCCTGTCCTGCCCGACGATGACCACGCCCTCGCGCACCGCGTGCAGCACCGCGTCGTGGTGCTCGTACATCCGCGTCATCTCCTCGGGGCCGAGCCCGTGGGTCTGGCGCTTCAGGCGCCGGGCGGTGAGGGCGGTGCCGGTGGTGGCCAACGCCAGCGCGGCGGCTCCGGTACCGAGGATGATCGGCAGCTGCTTGTTGCCGGCCGCGGCGACGTTCTTGACCTTCAGTCCGGCCGAGACCAGGCCCACCACCGTGCCGTCGGCGTTCTTCACGGGCACGACCGCCTGCATCTCATGGCCGAGCGGCCCGTGCACGCTCTCGGTGTAGATGCGGCCGGCCAGGGAGGGCCCGATGGTGCCGACGAAGCGTTTGCCGATCCGGTCGGGTATCGGGTGGGTGTAGCGGATGCCCTGGGTGTCCATGATCACGATGAAGTCGACGCCCGCCGTCTTGCGCGCCGCCTCGGTCAGCGGCTGCAGCGTCTTCGACGGGTCGGACGAGTTCAGGGCGTCGACGAGGCCGGGGGAGTGCGCGAACGCCTCCGCGACCGCCACTGACCGGTTGCGGGCCTCTGTGTCGCTGGCGCTCCTGGATTCCAGGACCAGTGCCAGGATCGCTCCCAGCACCAGCAGAACCACCACCGCCACCTGCACGGCGAACACTTGACCGGCCAGGCTCCGGGGGCTCCTCACTCTGCGTGACTGTTTGGAGCTGCCCCGGGAACGGTTGGCGCGTTCGAGCATGGCTCTTTCCTAACACTGCACCACCCCGGTGGTCACCAGGTAGTGCAACATTGCCGTGGAGAACATCGCCGCGAGCGGCCGGATCCGCCCGGCCGGCGCCACCAGCAGGTAGCGCAGTGTAACCGTCGGCGACTCGCCCGCGATCGAGGCGTCCGGCGGCGGACGAGACGCGTCCGGCCTCGCGGACCCCACACCCGCAGAAGTTCGCCGTCTGCCGGCAAGCGGGCGCCGCCGTCGTCCCGCCGGCCCTCGCCGCATCATGCTTCACCGGCACGCCCGGGACCGCGCCCGCGCTGCACTTCGGTAAGCGCCAGAACGCCCCGCCGACACCGTTGGCCTGGGCTCCGTCCCGTAATCGATGGTGACGAGAGGGTGACGCTCAGTGCGGGAGGGTGCTGTGGCGGAGGAGGCTGGAGCTGCCGGTGCAGCCCTGCTCCCGGACCTCCCGGAGCGGGGTCGGCCGTACGGCGTTCGCGCAGGTGGTCGCGGTACGGGGCGACCAGCGTGGCCGGTGACGCGGCGCTCGACACAGGGCTTCGGGTGCGCGCGTAGCGCTTGAGGGCGCTGAGGGACAGGTTCGGGCGGCGGGCGCATTCGACAGGCCGACCCTCTTGCCGAGGACAGCCGAGGGCCGCGCGGAACGGCCGCGCGGAACGGACGCGCGGGTCCCGCAGCCGCTGCCCGAACCCGCCGGGCATCGGGCGCGTCATGACGGGATTTCCCCCTGCCCGCGCACCCCTGCCCGCGCACCCCTGCCCGCGCACCCCTGCCCGGGCACGTCGGTCCGGCAGAAGTGCCACGCACCCTACTTCTGCCGGTCGTTGTGCCTGGTGGCGGCCGTGCTTCCACTGGTGGACTCGGCTCGAAAGTGTGCCCCGGCGCGCCGCCTGTTCCCGGGGGCGACGCCCTGTGCCGCGGGCCCCGAGCAAAGGTGCTTCGTTGCGGTTTGATCTGAGATCCAGACATGTGCTGCCCCTGCTGCGGCGAGTGGCCTCAAGCGGATGCGCCGCGGCGTACCGTCGGGCCCGGCCGGTGTCCAGGCCGAGTGCGGGCCACCGGTTGTCCGCCCTCGGCTGTGTCCTGGCCCTGCTGGCCGGCCTCTGCGGTGTCATCGCCCTGCCCACCGGGGCTGTTGCGCTGCCTGATCCCAACAACACCTGGATAGCCTCCCAGAACATGCAGGGCAAAAGGGAACTCTGGTCCGGGAGGGTGACCGAGCTGGCCCAGAACTACCATGTGGTGGCCCTGCAGGAAGTTCCGCACACGGTGGACGCGAACGGACATTGGGTTCCCGCCCTCCCCAGCGCCGCTTCCGGCTCCCTCAGCCGGCTCAGTCGCACGGGCACGCAGTATCCCGCCCTGCCCGCGAACGTCCAGGAGTACGAATGGATCGCGGGCTCGAGCTCCAGAGGAACCCGGGTCTACCTCTACATGCTCCGGACCGCGAACCACCCCATCGCGGTGATCACCCAGGATCGGGCCTGGAGCGCACTGGAAGTGCAGGCCAATGGAAGTACGCGCAACGCCCTCGTCGTCCTCGACGACGTCAATCGGATGGGATACGCGTCGTTCCATGCGACCGCGTACAGGAACAATCCCGCCCCGGACATGGTGCGCGCGATAGCGGACGCAGTCACCAACGGACGCCCGGGGTGGGGGTGGTCGGTCATCGGCGACTTCAACCGGGAGCCGGACACCATGAGCAGCAATCCGACCATCACCTCCCTCAACGCGGAGGTCATCTTCCCGGTTGACGGAAACGGCAACGCAGTCCCCACGCACAGGTCTCCGACGGCCCCGGCGACCCTCGACTACATGGTCACGAACCGGCCCCAGCCCAACTGGCGCCAGGCGTCGGCGCACGAAGAGAGCACCAGCGATCACCGGGCGGTGCGTTTCGGCAGAATGAGGGGCGGGGCGGAAACGACCGGACCTGTCGCCCTCGTGAACGAGAACACCGACCTTGCCGTCACCGGACGCGAGGCGCTGACGACCCCACGCGGAGAGGAATTCAGGAACTCGACATCCCAGATCTATTCCTTCGACTACGCCACGACGTTCAGCGGGTTCGATTGGTTCCACATCGTGAATCACGCCACCGGACTGAGCCTGACGTCGGGGGAGAGCGGAGTGGTGGGGAACCTGGACATCGCGAGCTCCGGCCATCCGCCGAATTCGTTCCTCTGGCGCATCGACGGTGAAACCATCCGCAACACCCAGGGCCAGCGCCTCGTCTTCGCGGGAAACGAAAACCGCCTGTGGGCGAACAAGCCCGTCCCCACGGAGCCCGAACGCGATTCCTGGTCACTGCGTTCGGTGGACCTGAACCACCTGGACACCGCGGGGTTCCCGGTGGGCGCGGACCTGCCGGTGTACCTCAGCAGTGAGGACACCCTCCGGTACCTGCAGGAGGTTCCGCAGAACGGCACCACCGGCCGGGCAGTCGAAGGCCATCTGCGCGACCACCCGGGCGCCACGGACGAGAAGTGGTTCCTCCACGCGTCCGCCATGGCGGGCACCATGTACCTGGTGAACCTCGCGTCGGGCAAGTGCCTGAGCTCCTCCATAGCCCTGCTGGGCCAGGCCGCGGCCGTGACCGAGGCGTGCCCCGACGCCAACAGCCCTTCCGAGACCGTGAGAAGGATGTCGTGGCAGTTCCTCGGAGACCAGGTCTGGAATCCTTTCCTGGGGTTGATCCTGGGGGCCGACTCCTCAGGTCCGGTCACCGAGGGGACCCCGCTGAAGCTCTCCACCGACAACTCCACCCGGTATGACCTGATGCCCACCGGGGACGTCGTTCCCGGGGTGCCGGGGAACCCGCGCGACGAGCTGAAGAAGCTGGCCGTGATGCCGCTGGGCGACTCCATCACCCTGGGCGTGGGCAGCGGCGCCCGCACCGGCTACCGGCCCGCACTGGCGCGGATGCTGGCCCAGGACGCCCCGGACGTCCGGTTCGTCGGCTCGATGCAGGACGCCGACGGCAGCCGCCACGAGGGACACTCCGGCTGGCGCATCGACCAGATCTCCGCGAACATCGAACGCTGGATGGAACAGGCCGAGCCGAACCTTGTCCTGCTGCACATCGGCACCAACGACATGAACCGCGACCACCAGGTCTCCACCGCCCCCCAGCGCCTGGCGGGCCTGATCGACCAGATCCACGACTCCTCGCCGAACACCGCCATCGTGGTCGCCTCCCTCGTCCCGGCGGCCGACCGTACGGTGCAGGCCCGGGTGGACGCCTACAACCGGGCCATCCCCGGCATCGTCGCCGACCGCGCCCGGCGCGGCTACCGCATCACCCAGGTCAGCATGAGCACGCTGACGGTGGCGGACCTCGACGACAACCTCCACCCCAACGACCGGGGCTACCTGAAGATGGCGGGCGCCTTCCACGGCGGCGTCGTCACCGCCGCCCGCAACAAGTGGATCGACGAGAACGTCACCGTCAAGCCCGCCCCTCCCGGCACCGGCGGTCCGGCGGCAGCAGGCGACTACCGCGTCGACGTCAACGGCGACGGGCGCTCGGACTACCTCGTCGTGGAGGACAACGGCGCCGTCCGCGCCTGGACCGGCTCCACGACGGCCGACGGCACCGTGAAGTGGGCCGACCAGGGCGTCATCGCCTCGGGCTCCGCCCAGTGGACCGGGCAGCAGGTCCGCTTCGCCGACGTCGGCGGCGACGCCCGGGCCGACTACCTCGTCCTCTCTCCCAACGGCGCGGTGCGCGCGTTCGTCAACGAGGGCGGCGACGGAAGGGGCGGCTGGCGGGACATCGGCACCATCGCCGGCGGCTCCACCGGCTGGAACAGCGCCCAGGTCCGCTTCGCCGACGTCGGCGGCGACGCCCGGGCCGACTACCTCGTCGTCTCCGACCGCGGCGCCGTCCGCGCCTTCGTCCACACCACCACGGCCGCCGGTGCGGTCAAGTGGAGCGACCGGGGCACCGTGGCCACCGGCTCCCCGGAGTGGACCGCCGAGGACGTCCGCTTCGCCGACGTCACCGGCGACGCCAAGGCCGACTACCTCGTCGTCTCCGACAACGGCGCGGCCCGGGCCTACACCAACACCACCGCCGCGGACGGCACCCTCAAGTGGGTCTACGAGGGCCATGTCGCCACCGGCTCGGCCGGCTGGAGCGGTGACCAGATCCGCTTCGCCGACGTCACCGGAGACGCCCGCGCCGACTACCTCGTCCTCGCCCCCGACGGTGCCCTGACCGCCTACGAGAACACCACCGGAACCGGGGAATCAGTGCGGTGGAGCAGCCGGGGCACCATCGCCACCGGCACCGGCAACCCCGCCACCCGCGTCCGTATCTGACACACGCACCGGGCCATGCCCACCGGGCCATGCCCACCGGGCCATGCCCACCGGGCCATGCCCACGGGGCCATGCCCACGGGGCCATGCCCACCGGGCCATGCCCACCGGGCCATGCCCACCGGGCCATGCCCACCGGGCAACCGGTCCGGCCGGATGCTCCACCACGGCGGGCCCCGGCACGGCCGGGGCCCGCCGACCGGTCGCCGACGGCACCTGCCTGCCCACCGGACGCACCGCCCGGTCCCGCGACGAGATCGCCGAGCGGCCGCCGGCACACCGATCGGGCGGACGTGACCCGGTGCTGCGGTCGGCCCCTGGCGCCGGGCGAGCTGCGCGATGCACTCGCCCGGCTGCGGCCACGCCGTCTGCACCGCGCGGCTGAGGCGGAACGTGCGGTCCCGCACCGCGTCCGCCCGCGCCCCGTCGTCCCTGGTTCGTCGGCCGCTCCGTACCGGATTGCGGCAGAATGCGGTATCACGCCGGGGAAGGCGGCCGACGCTGTCGCCACGTCAGCACGGCACCGATTTCAGGTGGACGGGGCCGGCTTGTGTGTGCCCGGGGGCGGCCCGTGCCGTCGGTGCGGGACGGGGCTGTCAGACATGGGGCCGATGAACGACAGACCGTCATGGGCTGCGGGCTTCACGGGGCACGGTCCGGGTGTCGGCGCAGCGGGAGGCCACGAGCGGTGGAACCGGGCACGACCTGCCGCTCTGACAGCGGTACGTGGCGGGCGGCCGGGCCGGCGCGCAAGCGACTGCGCCTGTCGCGTCGGGGGCCTCCTCTGAGCGGTGGACACGCCGATACCGGATCTGCTTGATCCGGAGGGAGCGAGAAGACCGCCGCCGGCGCTGAAGAACCGCGAACGCCGGGGCGTCACCGTCAGCCGGTCAGTCGCCGGCCCGGACCGGGACGTCACCGTCTGTCGGTCCGGACGAGCGGGACACACTGCGCAAGGCGGCCGAGCATGTCGCCGGGGACATGAACTGGTGAGGAGCCGCTTTCAGTTCGTCGGCGACCACCGGCCGCCTACGAGGCGAAGTGGCTCTGTGAGGTCCTGGAGCTCAACAGGTCCAGCCACTACGAGTGGCTCTCCCGCCGGCAGACCAGAACGGCCCGGCGGCACAGGGACCGGGTCCTGGCCGAGAAGATCCGCGAGGTCCGTGGCGAGTCAGGCGGTGCTCACGGCTCATCGTGGGTGACCACCGAGCTGAGGGAGAAATGCCTGCGGGTCAGCGAGAAACGCGTCGTCCGTGCTCCTGGGGGAGCTCGTGCCGGTCGTCGTCGCCTTCTCGAAGGGGGTGGCGGAACGAATGCCGTCACGCAGGTTGCGGGAGCACCGCGGCATCGGTGCGCCGCCGTCAATCACGGTGGCACGGAGGCGGTGTGCATGTGGAGGGGAGACAGGGCGAACCGTCGGAGTGGGGACGCCTCCTCGTTCACACCGCTCGGTCTGCCGGCCTCCGCTTTCTGTGGGTGAGGGGCCGGCGCCCCTGGCCGCGTTCGGTGACCGGTCCGTGGCCTGCGGCCCATGGGGGGGCGCACTGCGAAAGCCGTCCGTGCCCTTTGCGATCCTGTCCGCCGATTGTGCCGTTCGCCGGCTCTTCGCACACTGGCAGTGGTTGAAGAACCGTGTCCAGGCTGATGTACGGGGGTGTGCGGACCCAGTGACGCATGAGAGCACGTCCGTTGAGGGCGGCGCGGGAGCCTCACGCCGCCAGGCGCTGCGGACGGCGGTTGCCGGGGTGGCCGCGGTCGTCGGTGGCGGTCTGCTGACCGTGGGAGCCGCGGCTCCGGCGTCGGCTGCCCAGCAGCTGTGGAGATGGTGCAGGCGGTGCAGTGGCCTGTGGTTCTCCGGCAACAGCACGCGGGGCCGCTGCCCCGCGGGGGACGGCGGTCACGACAGCACCGGCAGCGGCAACTACATCCTCAAAGAGGACCAGGACGGAGGACGGGGCCAGTCCGGCTGGCGGTGGTGCGCCGACTGCCAGGGCCTGTGGTTCTCGGGCCGCGTCGGTTACGGCACCTGCCCGGCGGGCGGGGGCCACTGGTCCATCGGCCCCTATCCGGTCACCTCCGCGCTCTACCGGCTGGAGGACATCGGCAACCGGGACGGCCCGGGGGGACAGGAGCAATGGCGGTTCTGCGCCAAGTGCTTCGGGCTCTTCTTCGACGGCAACTCTCCCGGTGTGTCAGGCGTGTGCCCCAGAGATCACGCGCATCACAGCATCACCGGAAGCGGGAACTATCTGCTGCGGCAGGTCTGACCGTCCCGCTTGCCGGGGGCGATGACGCTGGCCGGGGCCGGCGGGGTCACGCATGCCGGATGACGTCGTAGAAGGTGTGCGAGGCGGGTGCCGGGTGCTGGGACTCGTTCCACCCGATCGACGCGGCGTGCTCCACGATGGCCGCGCGTGCCGCCTGCGCCGCCGCTTCGTCCTCGAAGAAGGCGATCGACAGTCCGTTGCCGGTCGCAGGGTCGAGGAGATGGTAGGCACCGTGCACGCCGGGCACCGAGGCCGTGGCCTTCAGCACCCAGTCCCTGTCATCGGTCGGCATCGGTTCCCACACGGCCACCCTTGCGATCACCGTCGTCTCCCTTCTGCGGGCATCTCTGGCTTCAGCAACGTAGCGAGGGGGACCGGTCACGCATCGGCGCAGCGCGGTCACGACGGGACGCGTTCACCTTCACGGCGGACCGAGCGGCTCCTGTCCGGGGACGGGGAGGTACGGGACCTGCGACCGGCTTCCGCCGGGCTCACGAGGTGGGCGGCACGGCCGGCGCTCCGAGCGCGGCGGACACATGGCGCCAGATGGCGCCGACCGCGGAGTCGAGGGTGACCGTCGGGTCGCGCAGCATGAGACGGATGCCGTAACCGTCGCTCAGCGACAGCACCAGCGTGCTGAGGTCGTCCACGTCGGTCGGGGTGAATTCGCCGGAGGCGATGCCGCGCCGTACCGCGTCGGACACCCAGCCGTGCAGCTGGGCGTACAGGTCCACGGCGAAGACCCGGGTGGTCTCGTCGCGCAGGGCCCGCACCCAGAGCTCCTGCCACAGCCGCCAGTCCTGGTGGAGCCGGGGGTCGGTCGGCAGCAGGCTGCGCACGATACGGGCCAGGACGACCGCCGCCGGGACCGTCTCCGCGTCACGCTCGACGTCGACGGCCGTGTTGGCGAAGGAGTGGGTCATCGCCTCGGTGAACAGCTTCTCGCGCGTGTCGAAGTGGTAATGCAGCAGCGCCGTCGACACCCCGGCCCGCTCCGCGACCATCCGCATCCGGATCTTCTCGAACCCGATGTCGGCGATGACCTCGCACGCCGCGGTCAGGATGCGCTCGCGTGTGTCTGCCGTGCGCACCTTGGTCGGCACGTTGCGGCTCCCCTCGTCCGGTGCTCGTCCGTCGTGACCATCTTCCCTCACAAAGGTCACGCCGGTGCCGGTGCCTGTCGTGAAGCCTCCTCGTCGTAGGTGTGGAAGCCGCGGCCCGACTTGCGGCCGAGCAGTCCGGCCTCCACCATGCGCGACAGCAGCGGTGGCGGCGAGTACTGCGGTTCGCGGAACTCGGCGTACAGCGACTCGGCGATGGCCCGTGTGGTGTCCAGGCCGATCAGGTCGGTCAGTGCGAGCGGGCCGAGCGGGTGCGCGCAGCCGAGGACCATGCCGCGGTCGACGTCCTCGACGGTCGCGCTGCCCGACTCCACCATGCGGATCGCGGCCAGGAGGTAGGGCACGAGCAGCGCGTTGACGACGAAGCCGGCCTTGTCCCGGGTCCGGACGACCTCCTTGCCGAGGGCCCCGGTCACGAACTCCTCGGCCCGTGCCGCGGTGGCGGGCGAGGTGAGCAGCGACGGCACGAGCTCGACGAGCCGCAGCACCGGCACGGGGTTGAAGAAGTGCACACCGACCACGCGGTCGGGGCGGCTCGTCGCAGCGGCAAGCCGGATCACCGGGATGGACGAGGTGTTGGTGGCGAGGATGGTGCCCTCGCCGGTGACGACCGTGTCGAGGCGGGTGAAGACGTCGACCTTGAGGTCCTCGTCCTCGGCCACCGCCTCGATCACCAGGTCGTGGTCGTGCAGGGCGTCCAGCTCGTCGACGACGGTGATCAGGGCTGCGGCGGCCTCCCGCCGTGCTGCGCTGAGCCTGCCGTGTGCGGCGGCCCGGTCGAGCGAGCGGCCGATGCGGAGGCGGCCGGCCCGGGCCGCCTCCGCATCGCGCTCCACGACCGTGACCGGTACGTCGGCCCGTGCGCAGACCTCGGCGATTCCGGCACCCATCAGCCCGCAGCCGACGACTCCCACGCGCTTGATGTCGGACATCGGTCTCTCTTCCTTTCCTCGAGGTCTGCGTCGGTGCGCGTCAGGCGGTGGGCAGGTCCAGGACCCCCGATCCGCGCTTGGTCAGCTCGTTGGCGATGATCAGCCGCTGGATCTCGGAGGTGCCCTCCCAGATCCGGTCGACGCGCAGCTCGCGGTAGAGCCGCTCGACGGGGTAGGCGCGGTCGTAGCCGCGGCCGCCGTGGATCTGCAGGCACCGGTCGATCACCCGGCCGGACGCCTCGCTCGCGGCGAGCTTGGCGATGGCCGCCTTGGCGTGCAGGGTCTTGCGGTCGGTGCCGGGCCGGTCGGCCTCCCAGGC
The DNA here is from genome assembly GCF_044754345.1 of Streptomyces sp. NPDC093094. Classification (NCBI taxonomy): domain Bacteria; kingdom Bacillati; phylum Actinomycetota; class Actinomycetes; order Kitasatosporales; family Streptomycetaceae; genus Streptomyces; species Streptomyces sp. NPDC093094. The sequence goes on from NZ_JBIVOX010000004.1 coordinate 531,069, forward strand.
GACCTGGTGGGTGTAGGCACGGTTGACGGCGATGTCGACGGCGCAGTCGGCGAGCATGCCCTGGATCAGCTGGTACGAGGCGATGGGCGCCCCGAACTGCTCGCGCTCCACGGCCCAGTCCCGGGACAGCTCCAGCGCCCGTTCGGCGGCGCCGGTGGTGCGGGCGGCGATCATCAGACGCTCCTCGGTGAACCAGGAACGGGTGATGTCGTAGCCCTCGCCGATGCCGCCGAGGACGGCGTCCTCGCCCACCTGGACGTCGGTGAAGGTGAACTCGGGGTGCTCGTACACGAAGGTGTGCATGAAGCGCGGGACTCGCGTCATCTCGATGCCGGGGGTGTCCTTGTCGACCAGGAAGAGAGTGGGCGCGCGCTCCGGTCCTGCCGCAGCGAGCACGATCATGAAGTCGGCGTGGTCTCCGACCGTCACGAACCACTTCTCGCCGTCGAGCACCCAGCCCCGGTCGTTCTTCGTCGCGGTGGTGGCGAGGTTCTGCGGGTCGGATCCGGCGCCGGGCTCGGTGACGGCGTAGCAGTCACGCCGCTCGCCCTTGATCACCGGGACGAGGAAGCGCTCGCGCTGCTCGGGGGTGCAGAACCGCAGCGCGTTCGCGGGCCGCCACACCATGTCCCACAGGGCGCCGGTCAGTCGGCCAAGTTCCTCCTGCACGGTGACCTGCTCGGCGATGGTGAGGCCGGCGCCACCCCATTCGGCGGGCATGTTGACGGCCTGGAGTCCGGCGTCCAGCACGGCGTCGCGGATCTTGGCGTGCGCGTCGGCGGGCAGGCCGTTCTCCTCCTCGCACCGGGTCTCGTAGCCGGCGATGAAGTCGGTGAGGGCGCGTGCGTCGCTCTTGAGCTGGACCTGGCGCGGGGTGAGACGGAAGTCCATGGAAGTCCTCGCTGTGCGGTACGGAAGAGTGGGTGTCAGCGCGTGGGCAGGGCCAGGGCCCGGGTGCCGCGCTTGATGAGCTCGTTGGCGATGATCAGCCGCTGGATCTCGGAGGTGCCCTCCCAGATCCGGTCGACGCGCAGCTCGCGGTACATGCGCTCGACGGGGTAGGTGCGGTCGTAGCCGCGGCCGCCGAAGATCTGCAGACAGCGGTCGGCGACCCGGCCGGCGGCCTCGCTCGCGGCGAGCTTGGCGGTGGATGCCTTGGCGTGCAGGGTCTTGCGGTCGGTGCCGGGCCGGTCGGCCTCCCAGGCGACCTGGTGGGTGTAGGCACGGTTGACGGCGATGTCGACGGCGCAGTCGGCGAGCATGCCCTGGATCAGCTGGTACGAGGCGATGGGCGCCCCGAACTGCTCGCGCTCCACGGCCCAGTCCCGGGCGAGCTGGAGGGCGCGCTCGGCGGCGCCGACGGTGCGGGCGGCGATCATCAGGCGCTCGTCGGTGAACCACTCCTTGGTGAGCTCGTAGCCGTTGCCGACGCCGCCGAGCACGTCCTCGTCGGCGACGAAGACGTCGGTGAAGGTGAACTCGGGGTGCCCGTTGACGGCGGAGTGCATGAAGTGCGGCAGCCGGGTCATCTTCACGCCGGGCGCGGCCTTGTCGACGAAGAACAGCGTGGGGAGCTTCTCCGGACCGGCGTCCGCCTGCACCAGCAGGAAGTCGGCGATGTCGCCGCAGGTGACGAACCACTTCTCCCCGTTCAGCAGCCAGCCGCCGTCGGTGCGGGTGGCCGTGGAGGTGCCGGCGGACGGGTCGGAGCCCGCGCCGGGCTCGGTGACGGCGAACGCGTCGAACTTCTCGGCGCGGATCACCGGCAGCAGGTACTTCTCGCGCTGCCGCTCGTCGCCGTGGGCGAGGACGTTGGCGGGCCGCCAGGGGATGTCCCAGAGGCAGTTGGTGACCTTGCCGAACTCCTCCTCGACGATGACCTGGTCGAGCAGGTTCAGGCCGGCCCCGCCCCACTCGGCGGGCATGTTGATGGCGTAGACCCCGGCGTCCATCGCGGCGCGGGTCAGTTCGGTGACGAGTTCCTGCGGCAGGGGTCCGCCGGCCTGCTCGGACTGGTCCTCGTAGCGCATCAGCAGGCGGGCGTACCCGGCGGCGCGACGCTTCAGGTCGGCCTGCTCGGGTGTGTAGCGCATGTCCATGGAGATCTCTTCCGGGTCGGTCGGGCGAGTACGGATCGGTCGGGCGAGTACGGCGCGGTGCGGCGGATCACGGCTCGGTCAGGCGAGTACGGCGCGGGAGTCGAGGGCGAGGGCGCCGTCGGGCCGTACGAGAAGGGGGTTGACCTCGATCTCGGCGATCTCGGGGTGGGCGGCGGCGAACGCGGTGATCGCCTCGACGGCGGCCGCGGCGGCGCCGACGTCGACGGGCGGGCGGCCGCGCACGCCGTCGAGCAGGACCGCGGTGCGCAGTCCGCGCAGCAGGTGCAGGGCGCGGTCGGCGGACGCGGGGGCGAGGGTGAAGGCGACGTCGTGCAGTGCCTCCGCGAGCACTCCGCCCAGTCCCACCATGGCGACCGGGCCGAAGCGCGGGTCGCGGTTGACGCCGACGATCAGTTCGATGCCGTCGCTGAGGTCGGCCATGGCCTCCACGGAGTAGGAGGGGGCGCCGAGCCGGGCGTGCATCTCCCGGAAGGCGGCGAGCAGTTCGTCGGGGCCGGCGAGGCCGAGGGCCACTCCTCCGGCGTCGGACTTGTGGAGCAGATGCAGGGCCTTGAGGACGTACGGCCCGCCGAACTCCTGGGTGACCGCGAGCAGTTCGGTCTCGTCGTGGATCTCGCGGGCGGCGGGGAAGGCGAGTCCGGCCGCCTCCAGGGCTCTGCGGGTCTCCAGGTAGCCGGTCTCCCGCAGCGGGGCCGCCGGGCTGGGCAGCGGGGTCACACCGGCGTGGGGTGCGCCCGGTGCGGTGGCGGCGAGTGCGCGGGCGGCGTCCTCGGTGGCGGAGAAGACGGGTATGCCGGCGGCGGCGAGGGTGCGGCAGCTGGGCGACTGGGGATACATCGACTGCACGACCAGGGGTGTGGCGGTGGCGCGGTGCCGGGCGGCGATGAGGCGTGCCGCCGCCTGCTCCCCGTCCGCGAGGGCCGTGCCGCCTCCGCCGAGGCCGCCCTCGGCAGCCGCGTAGCCGCCGAAGTACCCGGTCATCAGGACGGCGTCGACCTCCTCGGCCGCCAGCAGCGCGGCGACCGTCCGCGCGTAGGAGTCCGGGTCCTGCTCGCCCATGCCGGCGAGGTCCACCGGGTTCGCGACGGCCGACTGTTCCCACAGCGCCTCGCGCAGCCGCTGTCGCGTCGGCTCGCCGAGTTCGGGCACGGTCAGCCCGGCGGCCTCGACGGCGTCGGCGGCGATGACGCCGTGGCCGCCGCCGTCGGTGAGCACGGCGACCCGGCGGCCGTCGGCCCGCCGTCCGCCGTGCCTGGCGGCGAGGACGACGGTGAGTTCGCGCGGGGTGGCCACCAGTTCCACCCCGGCGTCCCGGCACGCGGCGGCCACCACGTCGGCCGAGGTGGTCAGCGCCCCGGTGTGCGACTGGGCGCTGCGAGCGGAGGCGTCCCCGCGCCCGGCGGTGAGCAGCACGACCGGCTTCCCGGCGCCGGCGGCCGCTTCGGCGAAGGCGCGCCCGTCGCCGAAGTCCTCGGCGTACACGGCGATGGCCCGGGTGCCTTCGTGCCGGGCGCAGTCGGCGAGCAGGTCGACGAGGGTGACGTCGGCCTGGTTGCCGAGCGAGACGAACCGGGAGAACCCGAGGCCGTGCGGGCGGAAGCGGAGCTGGAGTTCGAGGGCGAGGTTGCCGCTCTGGCTCAGCAGGGCCACGCCGCCGGGGGTGAAGGTGTCGGAGGCCAGGAAGAGGTCGGTGGTGTTGTCGGCCAGGCCCAGGCAGTTCGGCCCGACCATCACGGCGCCGGCGGCGCGCACCCGATCGGCGACGGCCTCCTGCCGGGCGCGCCCGGCGTCACCGGTCTCGGCGAACCCGGCGGTGATCGCGACGATCGCCCGGGCCCCGCACCGCAGCGCCTCGTCGACGGCCTCCTCGAAGCCGGTGGCGGGCACGGAGACGACGGCGAGGTCGACGGGTTCGCCGATCGCGCTCAGGCTGGGCGCGGCGGTGCGGCCGAGGACGGTGCCGCCGCGCCGGTTGACCAGGTGGACGGGGCGGCGGCCGTTCGCGCGGACCGCCTGGGCGGCGATGGCGTGCCCGTACTTGGCGGGGTCGTCGCTGGCTCCGACGACGGCGACGGACACCGGGTCGAAAAGGGCCGAGAGGTCGCGTCCCATGTCACTTCACCAGCTTCAGAGCGGAGTTGGGGCAGGCGGTGACGGCGGCTTCGGCGTCCGCCTCGCCGCCGGGCGGCACCTCGCCGGCGCGCACCGACGCGTAGCCCCACTCGTCGAGGTCGATCTGCTCGGGGGCGGGTTCCTGGCAGAGGCCGTAGCCCTGGCAGCGGGTGGAGTCCAGCAGCAGTTTCATGGCGGTCCTTTCGGCGTGGCGAGGCTGGTGCGCGGGAGGTTCGGATGCGGTCGGGGCACCGGGTCCGTTCTGCGGGACGGGCTGTGCGAGCGAGGCTCGGGTGCGAGGGGAGGGCACCGGGTCCGTTCGGCGCGGCAGTGCCGGGTGCGCGAAGGTGCGGGGCGCCCGGGGGTGACTCGGAGCGGCAGGGGGAGTGCGGGGAAGGAGACAGCGAGGGGCTCAGGGCACCGGGACGGTGAAGCGGCGTCCGTCCTCGGGCGCCGGGTCCGCGCAGCCGGGGCAGCCGGGGCTGCGGTGGGCGTCGAGTGTGTCGGGGAAGCGGTCGAGGAGGGTGGCGACGACGCGGGCGGCGGCGTCGAGCAGTGCACAGGCTCCGCGGCCGGGCAGTTGGCTCGACCAGCGGTGCAGCTGGTCGAGCGTGTCGGGGTTCCCCTCTCCGCGGGCGACGGCCGAGAGGGCCTTGGCCATCGCCCCGGTGCCCGAGACGCACACGCCGCACTGCCGGGCGCTCTGGGCCCCGAGGTAGGAGGCGGCCTCCACGGCGACGGCGACGGGGCAGTCCTCGGGGCCGAGGAAGTGCAGCGCCCCGCAGCCGAGGGCCGCGCCGGTCGTACGCAGGCCGTCGTGGTCGAGCGGCAGATCCCGCCAGCCCTCCCCGTACAGTCCGCCGAACATCCCGCCCAGCAGGACCGCCTCGGACCGGCCGTAGCCGCACAGGTCGGCGAGGACCTTCAGATGCGTGCCGGCGGGCACCTCCACGAGCGCGGCGTCACCGCCGCCACCGGCGAGGGTCACCAGGTGGGCCGCGGCGACGACGTCCGCCTCGTCGGGGTGCGTGTTGATCCGCGCGAGACGGGCCAGCGTCTCCACGTTCGCGACGAGGGTGGGCGCGCCGCCGACACCGCTCTCGAACGGCCGCGGGGGTTTGGCCGTCGGCAGCGCGGGGCCGCCGTCGAGACGCCGTACGACGGCGCTCTCCTCTCCTGCGACGTAGGTGTGCTCGGTGCGGACGACGTCGATGCGCAGGCCGAGGGCGCATTCGGTGAGGGCCCGGCGCACGGCCCGCTCGGATGCGGGGTCGGAGAGGTAGACGTGGCCGCGCTCGGCGCCGGTCATGGCCGCTGCCAGCCGCAGTCCGTCCAGGACGGTGTGCGGGCGGTGACGCAGCAGCCAGCGGTCCTTCACGGATCCCGGCTCGCCCTCCTCGCCGTTGGCGACGACGACGCGGGGGCCCGGTGCGTCGCGGACGGCCCGCAGTTTGACGGCGGCCGGGAACCCGGCTCCACCCCGGCCGCGCAGTCCCGCCGCGGCGATCCGGTCGAGCAGCCGGCCGGGCGCGACGAGGGGCGCGTAGCCGCCCGCGGCGAGGTACCCGGCGATGTCCTCGCCGCCGGCCGGCTCGGGGGAGAGGAGGCCGGACCGTCCTTCGGGAAGGAGGGAGTACACGCCGGTCATACAGGGCTCCTGTGCTCGGTGCGGCCGGTGGGCGCGAGCAGGGGACGGGACCTCAGGCGGTCCAGCGCCTGCTCCAGTTCCCGCCGCTGGGCCGCGGTGCGGTCGTAGCCCGCTCCGGGCAGACCGATCAGCATGCGGTGGTGGTCGAGGACGACCTCGCCGGCCAGCAGCGCCGCGCCCGGGTCCGCGGTCCGCGACCGGGCCGCCTCGACGACCAGCCCGGTGACCTCGTGCAGGTAGCGCAGCCAGCCCCGCTGGGTGCCGCGCAACACCAGCCGCTCGACGCGGTGGCGCTCCGCGGCGACGAGGGCCGAGCGCGAGCGCGGGCGGTCGTCCGGCGAGGAGCGCAGGGCGGCCACCGCTGCGGGCAGTTCCTGTTCGGGCTCGGGGGTGAGGCCGAGCCAGACGAGACTTCGGCGAGCGCTCATGCGTGCCTCCGGGATCGCTCCGTTCCCGGGTGATCCGGCAACGAGGGCGGCGCGGCGATGAGGGGGAAGGGGATGCTCCGGCGCCGTGAGAGACGAGACGTGGGGCGGGAGCCGTGCGGGGTGCCCGGTCAGGGCTCCCGCTGTGGCGCGGACCGGGGTCCGCGGGCTTGCGGAGGGCGCCCGGGCATCCGTCTGCGGGCCCCGGGCCGTCCGCCTGCCACGACATTAACTAACTAATTAGTCAGGCCACAAGTCTTGACTTGCCCGGTCGGTGGTCCCACTCTGACTAACCAATCAGTCAGCTGGATCGAGGCAGGTCCGGAAGCCGCACCTGCCTCGCTTTCCTGCCGGCGACGCCCTCACCGCCCATCGCCGCCCACGCGGCGCGGAGGAGGACCCCATGAACCCCTCGACGCCCCGGGCAGCCGACGTCGACGCTTCCCCCACTCCGCCGGTACCGCCCCCGGAGCACCCCGGGGAGGCCCTGGCGGCCCGCTACTACACCGATCCGGCCGTCGCGAAGGCCGAGACCGACCGCATCTTCGCCAAGTCCTGGCAGCTCGTCTGCCACGAGTCCGACCTCCCCGGCCCCGGTGCCCGGCTGGCCGCCACCGCGGCCGGCCGCGAGGTCCTGGTCGTCCGCACCGAGAACGGTGGCCTCGCCGCCCACCTCAACGTGTGCCGGCACCGCGGAACCCGCCTGGTCACCGAGCCGGCGCCCTCGGGCAAGGCGATCCGCTGCCCGTACCACGGCTGGACCTACAAGCTGGACGGACGCCTGGTCGGCGCCCCCGAGGCCCGCCGCATCCCCTGCCTCGACAAGCCCGGGCTCGGACTGCACCCCGTCAACGTGGAGTCCTTCCTTGGTTTCGTCTTCGTCAACCTGCACATGGAGGCGACCCCGCTCGCCGAGAGCTGCGCCGGGCTCGCCGAGGCCGTCGGACGCTACGCCGGCCCCGGTCTCGTGCCGGTCGGCAAGCACCGTATCCACGACCTGAAGGGCGGCGAGGAACAGAACGCCAACTGGAAGGTGATCGTCGACAACTATCTGGAGGGCTATCACGTCCCGGTCGCCCACCCGGCGCTCATGCGTCTGCTCGACTACGCCGCGTACACGGTGGACGTGCAGGAGAACTACGTCCTGTTCGAGTCGCCCCTGCGGGACAAGCCCTCCTCGAACTGGACCGAACGGCTCTACCAGCGCCTGGCGACCCCGATGCCGGGCCTCACCGAGGACGACCGGCGGGTATGGCGGTACGCCGTGATCTACCCGAACACGCTCATCGACTTCTACCCTGACCACGTGCTCGCGTGGACCGCCCTGCCCACCGCCCAGGACCGGGCGGCGATCCCCGGCGCCTTCTACACCAAGCTCGGCGAGGACGTCCGCACCCGGCTGGCCAGGCGGCTGAACATCCACATCGGCTGGGTCACCAACGACGAGGACGCCGAGCTGGTGGAGCGCGTGCAGGCCGGCATGCGCACACCGGGGTTCGAGCCCGGCCCGCTGTCGCAGCGCGAGGCCGCCGTCGGCTGGTTCGCCGACCGGGTCCGACAGGACCTGGACGGGGACGCGCAGTGACACCCCCGCACACCTCGACCGCGCGCCGCGCCGTACGCCCGGCCACGGCCTTATCCCGCGCCCTCTGAGCCGCGCACGCACCCTCCCCAGACCGGTCCTTCACTACGGAATCAGGGCCCGAAGTGAGCCGACCAGCCGGTCCAGCCCTGGACTTGTGCCGTTCCTCGACGGAGAGGACGTTCCATGTCCCCCGAGGTACCACCGCCGTCCCGTCGCGCCGTGCTGCGGGCGGGCGCCTGCGGCCTGCTGGGCGCAGCGGCCGGCGGCTGCGGGTTCATGCCCGCGAAGAAACCCGACGCCGACCAGCTCGCCCCGGTCGAGGCGCGCGTCGACGGCGATCTCGTCTACTTCAACTGGGCCGACTTCGTCGACCCGGCCGTGTTCAAGGGCTTCGAGAAGGAGTACGGCGTCAAGGTCGTCCAGTCGAACTTCGACTCGATGGAAGGCATGGTCGCCAAGCTCAACGCCGGCAACCGCTACGACATCATCTTCCCCACGGCCAAGTGGGCGCAGCGTCTGGTCCGCGGGGGCCGGCTGCGCCGTATCGACCACTCCCGGCTCACCAACGCGCGGTCCGTGTTCGGCACCTACACCTACTTCGCCGACCCCTGGTACGACCCCGGCTCCGCGCACACCGTCCCCTTCACCGCGTACAAGACCGGCATCGGCTGGCGGCGCGACAAGATCGGTGAACTCACCGACTCCTGGCGGGACCTGTGGAACGACCGGGCCCACGGCAAGGTCTTCCTGCTGGACGACCGCGACGAGGTCCTCGGCATGGCCGCCCTCACGCTCGGCCTCGACGTCAGCACCGGCGACCCCGGCGACCTCGACCGCATCACCTCCCTGCTGGACACCCTGCGGCCACGGCTGCGCGGCTTCTCCAGCGACAGTTACAACAACCTCCTCAACGGCAACGCGCTGGTCCAGCAGGCGTGGAGCGGCGACATGGCCGCCATGCTCAACCAGGCCGAGGATCCGTCGGTGTTCGGCTTCCAGGCCCCGAAGCAGGGCACGCCGATCAACTCCGACTGCTACGCCATCCCCTGGAACGCCGCCCACCCCGGCACGGCCATGCTGTTCATCGACTACATGCTGCGGCCGGAGAACGTGAAGAAGAACATCGAGTACATCGGCTACCCGATGCCGGTCGCGGGATCCGAGAAGATCTACGCCGACCTGGTCGAGCCCTTCCCCGAGTGTCTGGTCACCCAGGACGACCTGTTGGCCGGCGCGTTCTTCCGCAACGGCGAACGCGCGGCGGAGGAAGCGCGTGACACCGCCTGGACCCATGTGAAGGCGGGCTGAGACATGGCACTGCCGCGCCCCTCGTCCCGCGCCCGCCGCCGGGTTGCCTCCGGGAACCGGATGTGGGTCTGGTTCATGCTGCCGGGCACCCTGTGGATGACCGCCTTCCTGATCGCCTCGCTGATCCTCGTCGCCGTCCTCGCGGTCGGCACCACCGACGAGCTCGGCAACCCGCGCTTCGGCTTCGACCTGTCCGCCGTGCGCGCCCTCGCCGACCCCGCCTACACCGAGGTCCTGGCCCGCTCCCTGGGCTACGCCCTGCTGACCTGCGTGATCTGTCTGCTGATCGCCTATCCGGTGGCGTACACGATCGCCCTGTACGGCGGCCGGTACAAGCACGCGCTGATCGCCGCGATCGTGGTGCCGTTCTTCGCCAACTACCTGGTGCGGATGTACGGCTGGTCGGTCGTCCTCTCCGACGACGGGCCGGTGCTGCGCGCCCTGCGGGCCATCGGTCTGGCCGACGGGAGCACGAAGATCCTCAACAGCGGCTTCGGCGTGATCGCCGGACTCGTCTACGGGTTCGTCGTCTTCATGATCATCCCGTTGTACGCGGCGCTGGAACGCCTCGACGTCTCCCTCATCGAGGCCGGCCGCGACCTGTACGGCGGCCCGGTCCGCACTTTCTTCTTCGTCACCCTGCCCGCCACCCGGCAGGGCGCTGCGGCCGGGCTCGTCCTGGTCTTCCTGCCCGCCATGGGCGACTTCGTCAGCGCACAGCTCATGGGAGGCCCGGACCAGATCATGATCGGCAACCTCATCCAGGACAAGTTCTTCCAGGGCCAGAACTGGCCGCTCGGCTCCGCGCTCACCATGCTGCTGATGCTGGTCCTGCTGATCGGGATGCTCGGCTATCTGCGGCGCACCCGCAAGGACGAGGCGGAGGCCCTGCGATGACCCTGGTCAGCACCCCCTCCACCACCGCTGCGGCCCACGAGTCCACCCGTACGGGCAGGCGCCGGCGCACCCGACGCAGGCCCCGTGTCCTCATCGCGGTCACCGCGCTGTTCTTCGCGCTGCTCTACCTGCCCATCGCCGTCGTCGCGCTGTTCTCCTTCAACTCCCAGAAGTCCCTGACCGTGTTCGACGGGTTCAGCCTGCGCTGGTACCGCGCCTTCGTGCACGACGACGTCCTGATCGCCTCCCTGGGGACCAGCCTGCGCATCTCCCTGGTGGCGACGGCCGGCTCGGTGCTTCTCGGCGTCGCACTCGCTCTCGGTCTGGTCCGCTGCCGCACCCGGCTGGGCTCCCTGGCCGGACTGGTCATGCTGGTGCCGCTGATCACGCCGGAGATCGTCACCGGCGTCGCCTCGATGCTGCTGTTCAAGGGCCTGGGCGTACCGCTGTCCACCGGCACGGTGATGCTCGCCGAGATCACCTTCTCCATCTCGTACGTCACCGTCATCCTGCGCTCCCGGGTCGCCGCGCTGAACCCGGAGGTGGAGGAGGCCGCCATGGATCTCGGCGCCACCCGCTGGCAGGCGGTCCGGCTGGTGACCCTGCCGGCGCTGCTGCCCGCCGTGCTCGCCTCCGCCGTACTGATCTTCGCGCTGGTCTTCGACGACTTCGTGCTCGCCTACTTCACCACCGGCGTCGACCCCCAGCCACTGTCGGTGCGCATCTACTCGGCGATCCGCTTCGGCGTGCAGCCCACCATCAACGCGGTCGGCACGCTCATGCTCGCGGGATCCGTCGCCCTGATCGCCCTGGCCCTGTTCATCCCGCGCCTCTTCGGCCGTCGCGGCGGCCTCGACATCCTCTCCGGAGAGTGATCCTCATGGACGCGACCCCCGCCGTCCGGCTCGACGGTGTCTCCAAGCAGTACGCGGACTCCTACGCCGTCCACCACCTGGACCTCGACATCGAGGCCGGCCACTTCTTCTCCCTGCTCGGCCCCTCGGGCTGCGGCAAGACCACCACGCTCCGCATGATCGGCGGTTTCAGCGACCCCACCGAGGGCGCGGTGCTGCTGGCCGGGGAGGACGTCACCGCGCTGCCGCCGAACAAGCGCAACGTGAACACCGTCTTCCAGAGCTACGCCCTGTTCGACCATCTGAGCATCGCCGACAACGTCGGCTTCGGTCTCAAGCGCAAAGGCGTGGCCAGGAGCGAGATACGCCGGCGCGTCGGCGAGATGCTGGAACTGGTGCAGCTCGCCGGCCTCGCCGGCCGCCGGCCCCGCACGCTCTCCGGCGGCCAGCGTCAGCGCGTGGCGCTGGCCCGCGCGCTCGTCAACCGTCCGGCCGTGCTGCTGCTGGACGAGCCGCTGGCCGCCCTCGACCTGAAGCTGCGCCGGCAGATGCAGGTGGAGCTGAAGCAGATCCAGCGTGAGGTCGGCATCACCTTCGTCTTCGTCACCCACGACCAGGACGAGGCGCTGACCATGTCCGACCGCATCGCCGTGATGAACGCGGGGCGCGTCGAGCAGTGCGGCACCCCCGAGGACATCTACGAACACCCCGCGACCGGCTTCGTGGCCTCCTTCATGGGCACCTCCAACCTGATGAACGGCACCTACCGGGACGGCGAGGTGACCCTGGACAAGGGCCCCGCCCTGCCCGTCGGCGCCCGCTCCGGCATCGCGGACGGCACCGCCGTCAGCGTCTCCGTACGCCCCGAGAAGATCTGGCTGTCGGACTTCGAACCGGGCATGGCGAAGCTGAGCGGAGTGCTCCGCGAGACCGTCTACAGCGGCCCGACCACCACCTATCTGATCGACCTCGCTCCGGGCGTGACGCTGTCGGTGCTGGAGCAGAACACCGACCGCGCCCGGATGGAGGACCGCTGGAGCGGCGGGGAGACGGTCGAGTTCGGGTGGCGGCCCGAGCACTGCCTGGTCCTGGCCTGAGCGCCCCCGACGGAAGAGAGCGAACCCTCATGCATCACGACGTGATCGTGCTCGGCGCCGGTCTCGCCGGTCTCGCCGCCGCCCGGGACCTGGCCTCGGCCGGCACCGACGTGCTCGTCCTGGAGGCCCGCGACCGCGTCGGCGGCCGGGTCGAGCAGACCCGCACACCCGACGGCCGCACCGTCCAGCTGGGCGGTGAGGTCGTCGGCCACGGGCACACCGCCTATCTCCGGCTGGCCGCGGAACTGGGCCTGAAGCTGGTTCCCAGCTACGTCGAGGAGCCGGGCCGCATGACCCGATCGACCCCGGAAGGGCTCTCGACCGGTGAACCGCCGCACTGGTTCGGCCCCGGCGACGCGGCCCTGCACACACGCCTGAGCAAGGAGTTCTGCGCCCTCGCCGCCGGTGTCGACCCGGACGACCCCTGGTCGCACCCGGACGCCGCCGCCCTGGACCGGCTCTCCGTGGCCGACTGGCTGCGCTCCCGCGAGGCCGGCCCCGCGGTGGTGCGGCTGTGGGACATCGGCCAGCTCGCCCTAGCCGGCGGTTCCTACGAGCGGATCTCCCTGCTGGCCGCGCTGCGCAAGAGCGCGGCGGTCCCCGGCTCGGGCACCGGCGACTACGACTACGAGGACTGGGAGGGACTGCGGCTCGCGGAGGGCTCGGCGACGCTCGCCGAGGTCCTGGGCCGCGTGCTGGGCCCGCGCATCCGGCTCGGCTCGCCCGTCGCCGCGCTGGACGTCCGCCCGGGGCGCTGCACCGTACGCCTGGTCTCCGGCGAGGTCCTCACCGCCCAAGCCGTGGTGAGCGCCCTGCCCGTCGGCCCGCTGCGGGACGTCGCCGTCAGCGGGGTCGGCGACGAGCGGCTCGCCTCCCTGCACCGCCAACGCCACGCCACGGCAGCGAAGTTCGCCGCCGTCTACGACCGTCCCTTCTGGCGGGACGCCGGACTCAACGGCCTGTCCGAGGCGGAGGGCGTGCTGGGCAGCACCTGGCCCCAGAACGAGGGCGTCCTGTCGGCTCTGGTCCCGCCCGAGCGGTACGGCGTCCTGCTCGGCACCCCGCCCCACCTGCGCACCACCGAACTGCTCGCCGAGATGGCCGGCATGTTCGGCGACGAGGCCCTCCGCCCGACCGCCTGCCACCTGCGGCTGTGGGGCACCGACCCGTGGACCCGGGGCTACGTCACCCAGTGGCCGCCGGGCGAGGTGACGGCCGTCGGCCCGCTGCACGGCACGCACGAACCGCCGTTCTACGTCTGCGGCTCCGACCAGTGGGTCGCCGGATACATGGAGGGCGCCGTCCGCACCGGCCGCGCCGCCGCCGAGGAGGCGCTGCGCCGTGGCTGACACCGACCGTCCCAACCACATCGGCGGCAAGGAGGTGCCGGCCGCGTCCGGCGCCACCCTGCCGCTGATCGACCCGGCCACCGGGCTCTCCCACGGGAACGCCCCGCTGTCCGGCCCCGAGGACGTGGACGCGGCCTGCGGGGCCGCCGAAGATGCCTTCGAGAGGTGGTCGTCGACGACTCCGGGGCAGCGGCAGACGGCCCTTCTGCGGATCGCCGACGCACTGGAGCGGGCAACCGGACCGGTCGCGGACGCCGAGGTGAGGGACACGGGCAAGCCCCGCGTCCTGTTCCTGGCGGACGAACTGCCCGCGATCGTGGACGTGTTGCGGTACTTCGCCGGGGCCGCACGCAATCTGCCCGGCGCGGCCGCCGCCGAGTACACGCCGGGCCGCACCTCGGTGCTGCGGCGCGAACCCGTCGGCGTCTGCGCGCAGATCACGCCGTGGAACTACCCGCTGATGATGGCCGTCTGGAAGATCGCCCCCGCGCTCGCGGCCGGCAACACGGTCGTCCTGAAACCGTCCGACACCACGCCGTCCTCGGCCGTGCTCCTGGCCCGGCTGGCCGCCGAGCATCTGCCGCCGGGCGTGCTCAACGTCGTGTGCGGCGACCGCGACACCGGGCGCGCCCTGGTCGCCCACCCCGGCGTCCGGCTGGTGGCCGTCACCGGAAGCGTCCGCGCGGGGCAGGAGATCGCCGCGGCGGCGGCCGCCGACCTCAAACGGCTGCACCTCGAACTCGGCGGCAACGCGCCCGTGCTGATCCACGCCGACGCCGATCTCGACGACGCGGTGGAGCAGTTGTCGTCGCTGTCGTTCTACAACGCCGGCCAGGACTGCACGGCCGCAACCAGGATCCTGGTCGACCGGCGGGTCCACGACTCCTTCCTGACCCGCTTCACCGAACGGGCGGCACGCCGACGGCCCGGAGCCCCGGACGACGAGCACGCGGACTTCGGCCCGCTGGCCAACGACACCCAACTCGGCGTCGTACGCGGCCTGCTGGAGCGTCTTCCGGGGCACGCCGAGATCGTCGCGGGCGGCGCCGCTGTGAACCGGCCCGGCTACTTCCACCAGGCCACGGTGGTCACAGGGGTGCGGCAGGAGGACGAGGTCGTGCAGCGCGAGGTGTTCGGCCCTGTCGTCACCGTGCAGCCCTTCGCCGACGAGGCCGAGGCCGTCCGGCTGGCCAACGGTGTCCCGCAGGGGCTCGCCGCGAGCGTGTGGACGCGCGACCACGACCGGGCCATGCGCGCGTCACGGGCCCTGCGGACCGGCATCGTCTGGGTCAACACTCACGGCACGACGGTGTCGGAGATGCCGCACGGCGGGGTGGGTCACTCCGGCTACGGCAGCGACCTCTCCCTCACCGGCCTGCTCGACTACACCCAGGTCAAGCACGTCATGCTGTGACGGCTGCATCGTGCTGAGCGCTCTGGACGGCGGACGGTGCCGGACGGAGCGCTCCGCCACGACATCTCGCCGAGCGCGAGGACCGCCTGCGATTGCCTGCACTCGCGTGTTCGAGCTTCCGTCCAGAACCGTGAGAGCGAGAGGTGTGCACGACGACCACACGCTCGGCGCCGATGGCCGTGATGTCCACGGTGACGTATGTGCGCTGCCCGGACAGGCTGCCGGAGCGGGGCCGACGGCGTGTTCTGGAGCGGCTGCACGAGCTGTCATTCGTCGTGCAGCCTCCGCCGACGGCCGCCCTGGTGGAGCTCAAAGGCGCGCTGCGCCACCAAGGCGTCGACGTCCGTCGCCTCGCCGCCGACCACGCCCGCGGCATCGACCCCCGCTCCGTCCCCCCGTGCCCTGCCCGCCTGCCCGCCTCCCCGCCGTACGCTGCCGCTTCGACCGCCACACTCTCGACGGCCCGACGGTCCGCGCCGCCCTCCTCGCCCCCTCGACCTCGTCGTCCGGCTCGGACACCTGCTGCACCGCCGAGGCCGGGCCGCACGAGCCCTCGCGCCGACCCTGCGGTTCGCCTCCGGCAGCAGCTGGGACAGCACCAGGCAGCTGCCGGAGGCGTCCGCGTACGACGACCTGCGCCCCGCGCGCTTCCCGCAGGAGCCGCACCAGCTCCTCGCCGTCCACGGACGGTGCGGCGGCGACCAGGCCGAGAAGCCGCTGAGTCGAGGTCGTCATCAGCAGCAAGGATGTCCTCCCGTGATCTCCTCGGCCAGGGCGTCGGCCTGCTCGACTGCTCCCGCCGCCCGGGCCTGGCCCTGAACACCGTCGAACGCTACGCCCGCATGCCCGAGCCCCAGACCCCGCGCCTCACCCCTGCCCACCGGCCCACCCTCGTCGACCCCACCGCGAGCACCTGCGCCGGCGCCGTGTCGAAGAACCATCCGTCCCCGTCACCCACCTCCTCAAGGAGATCCGGGAGCTGGGCTTCACCGGCAGCGCAAACCTCCCGGTCCGCTACCTCGACCAGGGCCGCGCCGAAGGCGACCGCCCCGTCACCACGGTGCGTCGCGCCGCCGCCTCCTGCTCACCGACCCCGAGAACCTGCGCCCGACGGAAGCGGCCCTGCTGGAGAAGATCGCCGCAGCCTGCCCGGGAACGACCGCGCTCGCCGATCTCGTACGCAACTTCGCCGCCCTGCTGAAACCAGTCGAGGGCAACGACACGAAACTCGGCGACTGGATCACAGCCGCCCGCGCTGTCGCCCTGCCCCGCCGGATTCGACCTCCTCCGCCACCGCATCCTCCTGCCCTGACGGCTACTCGGCGTCACCACCGACTACGGGTCAGAGCCAGATCGCTGACACGCCCGCCGTTCGACTGGGAGAGCGAAGGGTTCGCAGCGGCGTGCGGGGAGTCGGCCCGCGCGTGGGTGCGCCGGGCGGCGTGTCCGGCAGCGGCGTCTGGACAGGGCCGGCCCGGTGAGCGGTTTCTTACCGGACGGACTGACCGGTCGTCCGGCTGCTGCTCTTCGGCCGCTCGGCCGGACGGCCTTGTCCGGGCCTGGACGCGATCCTAGGCTGACCGGTGCACGCACCGACGGGGGAGAGCAGAACACATGATGAGACGTCTTGTTCCACTGGTCGCGGCGATGTCGGCCCTCGCCGCCTGCAGCTCGGCCGGATCCGACGACCGGCAGGGCGGCAGCGACGGCGAGCTGGCCTGCACGCTGGTGCGGATGCTGCCCGACCCGATGCCCGACCCACCGGCCGACAAGTCGTCGGACCGTTCCTGGGACGTTGCGGTCGGCCGGCTGAGCGCGACCGCAGAGCTGGCCCGGGTGGCCGCACTGGAGGACAAGAAGTACCAGCCGCTCGCCGACGCCCTTGCCACCGCCCGGCAGACCTTCTCCACCACCTTCGACATCCACCGTGCCGAACCGGGCATCAAGCAGGCACGCACCCACTGCTGAGAGAGCACCTGATCACTCTCCATGACACTGCGGACGGGACGGGGAAGAGCCGGCCCAGGTCCTCGGCCGAGGCGGTGGCGCGGGGCGGTCGGCGTATGTGGGTGTGCCGGGGCGGCTGCGCCCTGCGAGCGTCGTCGGCCGCCGCAGGTCACGGTGCCGGCCGCGGACGGTCGGCAGCCGGAGTACCGGGCCGGGCGCGGTGGATGCTGCCGGGCGTGGAGGGACTCGGTCTCGGTGCGCGGAGCGGCAAGCGCGCTGGTGTTCCTGAGCGGCCGTGGTTGTGGTCGTCATCGTCTGGTGGTGGACGGTGAGGTGGTGTGGTGCATGCACACCAGTTCATCTCGTTCGTCCCATGAATCGGCGACGGTGAAGCCGAACCGCTGGTACAGGGCGATGGCGCCGGTGCGCCAGTTCCACACCGAGAGCCGTACGGTGTCGGCGCCGTTCGCGGTGGCGTGGGCGAGCGCGGCCGTGAGGAGGCCGGAGGCGATGCCCCGGCCTCGGAACGCGGGGTCCGTCCAGAGCCTTTTGATCTCGCACCGGCCGTCTGCCGGAGCGGTGACCACCAGACAGCCCGCGGTGGTGTCGCCGGTGAGGGCGACCAGCACGGTGTCGTGGGCGAATGCGGCGTGCGGGTCGTGGATCTCTGCCCGGTAGCGGTCCGGGAGCCTGTCCGCGTCGGCGACGGGCCGGCCTTTCTCGGCCTCGGTCCGCAGGTGGTAGGCCGTCAGCAGTGCGGCCAGGCCGTCCGTGGCCTCCGGGGCCGGGCCCGGCCAGACAGCGATGGCGACCTCATGGTGATCCGTCATGCCGCCAGCATCACATGCGACGGGCCATGTTCCGTCGAGCTCCCGGGGCCGGCCCGATCGCCCTGACGGCCGGTCTCCTGACCTTGACCGATCGGCGGTTGCGCACTCGGCTCGTCCTCGACCGGCGCGGGCTTTGCCCGGTGCGGGGCAGTCGGCGTACGCGCGAGTGCGCACCCTGCGCGGTGGCATGGTCGGGCGGGGCGGGGTCCGGCATGACTGTGGCGAGGGTGACGTACCCGCTGCCGGCTGATCAGCGGCCGCCCCGGCTTCTTGAGTCCGTCAGCCGGGGCTGTGTGCCGGGGGTGAGCGCGATCCAGGTGGCTTCGCTCTCCCGGATGACGTAGATCTCGTCGACCTGTGCGTTCCAGTTGCGTGGCACCACGTAGTAGCGGCCGTCGTGTTCCGTGAGCAGTCGCAGGTCCGAGTACCGGTAGGGGTGCAGGCGGTTGTCGGGGAGTTTCTCCTCCCGTACCGAGTCCGTGGGCAGGCTGAGCGGTTTGGTGCTGAGGACGAGGACTCCTGTCCAGTTGGTGACGGCCGCGGCGTGTGCCCGGGCGTCCTGCCTGCCCTGCTGCCAGGCGACGTTGGTCACGGTCCAGAAGAGGAAGACACCGGCGGCGAAGACCGGCACGGCCTGGCGGCGGAAACCTCGCGGGCGCCGCCCCTCGGCGTCCCGGCACTGGCTCAGAAGGAGCCCCACGGCGATGGTCAGGGGTCCGATCCAGCCGTAGGGCTGGATCTCCTGCCACAGCGCGAGCAGCACGATCCCCGCGACGACGAGGAGCGGGTACCAGCGCGCGGCGGCAGCCTCGAACCGCGTCACATGCCGGGGCCGGCGGCTCCACGGGACACAGAGCAGCAGGAACACGCACCCGGCCGCCACCATGATGTCCAGGTTCAGCAGATTCAGGCTCTCCAGGGCGATCTGGCTGAACCCCAGGTTCATCGAACCCCAGTGGAGATGGAAGTAGTCGTAGTACGTGCTGGTGTAGATCGCGCCGATGTAGAACATCAGCGCGGCGATGAACGTCCCCTGAGCGACGACGATCTTGACGAGGGCGGACGGCCCGTAGAGATCGCCCCCGGCCTGACGCGGCGGTTCCTGGGCGCTGGGCGGGCGCTGCTCCGTCCCGTGCGCGCACGGCTCGCTCACGTGGTCTCGGGACCGGCCCCTGGGGGAAGCTCGGAGTCCCCCGGTGGACTCTCCTCGGGCGTCGGCGGGAGAGGCGGCTGGGTCGGTTCGAAGGGCGGGTCGGTCGTTTCGTCGGCGGTGTCCGTCGGCGGGGGAGACGGGGGAGGGACATAGCCTCCGGATGACGTGTCCGCCGGATCACCCGTCTTCTGCGTCGACGGACCGTCCGTGTCATCAGACGGGGGAGAGTCGGTGTCCCCGGTCGGCGCGGTCGTGGGGGCGGGGTCCGGTTCATCGGGATCGCAGGCGGCAAGCCCTGCCACACCCAGCAGCATCAGCAAAGCGAGCACCGCGGCGCGCACACCACGGACGATCCGGTACCGCATCCGACCTCCTTGACCGCTGGCGAGCGTATGGGCTGAAGGGGCGGAGGAAGGCGATCCACGCCTCCCGGGCCCGGCTCTCCGCCCGATCGGACGCCCCGTCAGCCACCCGTCAGGCCGGACGACGGCGCGGCACACGGTGGGCGTCGTCGTCCGGGCGAGGTTCCGTCCTCACGGGGGGAGGGGAAGCCCACCGCCCCGGGCTCCGAGTGCACGGCGCGCGGACCGTGCCGGAGAGCGCTCGGGGGTGTCGGGCGGCCGGTGTGCGACCCGATGCGCTCTGCCCCGGCGGCCGGTCGGGGCAGGACGATTCCCGGTAGCCCTCGTACGTCGGACTCGATCGGGCGCGGTGCGCCGCGCCGGGAGCGAAGGAGCTGGGAAGCATGGCTGTGGTGATGACGATGCACTGGACCGGGGTCACCCCGGAGCAGTACGACGCGATACGTGACATCGTCGGCTGGGAGACGACCGCCCCGGCCGGCGGCCAAGTACACGTGGCCTGGTTCGACGGCCAGGGACTCCATGTGACCGATGTGTGGGACTCCCAGGAGGCATGTGAGACGTTCTTCGCCGAACGCCTCGCCCCCGCCGTCGAGAAGGCCGGCATCACCGGCGAACCCGAGACCGCCTACAACCCGTTGCACCGCCGGTTCCTTGCCCCCGGCATCAGCGGAGCCGCCTGACCGGCAGCTGTCGGCCTTGATGTCCCGCATGTCCTCGTGGAGTGAGTCTCCATGACGGTGCCGAACCGATCGGGTGGCCGGCGGGACGGGCGTGAAGTACCTCTTGTCATGGAGCATGGCCCATAGGCGTCTCGCTTGTCGCTTGTCGCCTCCCAGGTCAGAGGCGCAGACTCCCGGCCGTGAGCACCACACGCCGCCCTCTCGGCACCGGCCTCGCAGCCTCTGCTCCCTCCGGGTCCGGCGCAGGGACCGGCCCGGCTCCTGCCCGCCGAACGGGCCGCAGCCCGGGTGCGTTCGGCGGGCGCGCGTGCACGGGCACACGCGTGCACATGGGACGGACGGCGGTCGGGCGGACCGGAAGGGGGGGAGGGGCCGGTGCAGGTCCCTCGTATCGCGTGCCGTGCGTGGCGCGGGTCCACGCATACGCGGTACGTACGCCGAGATGCGCCCCGGCACGGGCCGACTGGTTCGACAACCAGCGCCTCCGTACCGCCTGCGCACGGACGCCCTGCCGGTAGGTGACGAGGCCACTCGGCAGTGCCGAGGTTGCCGGCCCCAGCCCTGTGTCTGCGCTGTTTGCCATCTGCCGCGCCCCTGATGCTCCCGTGCGCCGGTGCAGCTCCGTTGGGCTGGTCGCAGGCCGGGCAGCATTGTGGGGGCGGCTGGTTTCGGGGTCTGCGAGGTGGGAGTGTGGTTGAAACCGCCGGCCCGTCCAGAGCGTCGGCGTCAGATCTTCAAGCTGTACGGTCGAGGGTCGATGCGGTGCTGGACGACTTCTTCAGCTCCCGCCTTCACCGTGCCGAGAGAGAAGCTGAGGGGCCGTTCGACCTCGCCGAGGAGGTGAGCGACTTTGTCCCACGTGGCGGGAAGCGGCTTCGTCTGAGCCGGCTGCGGTGATGCCGGTGCCGGCCGATCTTCGTCAGACCGAGCCGTCGGTCCTGACGGTCTTGGGGTATCAGCGGGCAGACACCCAGCAGCGGCTTGTCCTGGGCACTCTGACAGGCCGGCCGGAACGCGACGAGCACGGGGCAGAGCAAGTCCGACGTGTCCTGCGGGAAACCGGAGCCTCGGACGCTGTCGAAGACATGATTCGGCTGCGTCACCGGCAGGCACTCCAGGCCCTGGCTGACGCGGTCCCGAGGCCGGTACACGGCGCCGCGGAGCATATGGCATGCCCCGGCATCAGCTCATGAACATGTCCCGGGCCGCGCATGAACGCGCGTCAGCGGAGGAGAGCACCGTGGCTGAGCACACCTCCCCCTCCGACACGGATTCCCGCGATGTGACCGGACCCGGCCCGGACATCGTGATGCGACTGCCGGCGATGTACTTCCCCATGCCGTGGCGCTGCCATTCGGAGGTCGAGCTGCTTGAGGAGCAGGGTCTGGCCTTCATGGAGCGGCACGGCCTGTGCCACGGTCCCGGACGCCGTGAACGGGTCGTGGGCACCAGGTCTGCTCTGTTCTTCGCGGGCAACTGCCCCGATGCCGACACGGAGCGGCTCCAGATGGCCGTGGACTGGACGTACACGATGTTCGTGTTCGACGACTTCGCCTGCGACGAGGAATCCCCGGAGGACGCCCTCTCCTTCCTGGACCTGGCCGTGCGCGTCATCCGCACACTGGAGAGCCCGACCGCGGGCCTGCTGCCGCCGAAGAATCCCTTTGCCGGGCCGGTGACGGAGCTGGCCGAGCGGCTGCACCACCTGGCCTCTCCGACCCAGCGTCGCCGCCTGGTGGACGCACACCTCTCCTGGTATCTGGGTGTGGCTTGGGAACGCGCGGCCCGCCGGCAGCATCTGATGCCCGGCCTCAATGACTACCTCTACACTCGCCTCCTGTACGTCGCCGGATTCCCGACCCTCGCCTGGTTCCAGGTCAGCGAGGCGGACGACATCTCCGATCAGGAGATCAACGCCCCGGCCGTGCACGCGCTCACCGAGATGGCCAGCATGGTTGCCGCCCTCGACGACGACCTGTTCTCCTATGGCAAGGAACTGTGGTATGCCGCCCGGCGGCCTGCCGAGACGGGGCCTGTCCTGAATCTGGTCGGCCTCTACCAGGCCCGGCCCGGGTGCACCCAGCAGGACGCCCAGAGGCAGGCTGTCGCCTTGCGTGACCGTATCCTGGCCCGCTTCACCGAGGTTCGTGACATCGTCCAGCCGACCGCTTCCGACCCGCTGCGCCGCTATCTGTCCAACCTGACCTGCCTTATCCGCGGCAACTACGAGTGGGGCGTACGGGCAGGCCGCTACACCGATCCCGACGGCCGCCACCCCGGCGCCGTACGTGTGGCGACGAGCCCCGTCGCGGACATTCCCAGCGCGACCGGCGCGCCCTCGGACATCCCTTGCATCGGCTGGTGGTGGCACGTGCTGCCCGCCGACGCCTCGGCCCCCCGAAAGCGTGCCGACTGACCACCCCGTACATGCGGCTGTGGGGTACGTCGTCCGAGGCCGTGGAGCCGGCCCTGCTGTCGGCCCGGGGGAGACGCCGGTCTCCCGGGCAACTCCCGCCGCTGGAAGGCTCCGTCGCGGTCTTCCCACGGGGATGCACTGCGGGTTCACCCGTCCACGCAGCTCGCCGCCACCCCGCCATTACCTCAAATCGCTCTGGGCGCCTCATGGTTGGGTGCTGGTTCACCTGGTCCAGTGAACTCCGCTGTTCGGGTCCGGCATTGCGCCGGAACGGGTGAAAGATTCTGCGGTGCACGTCGGTGGCTCATCATCGGCGTCCGCCTCATGCCGCCGTCGGCGGAGCAGGAGCAAGCTGCGAGATGTCCAGGCGCCACCGAGGCGCTGTTCGGGGCTGATCGTTCTTCGGGCGCCGGCAGCTGGGCTGTACGGGGCGAGGACCGCCGCACACCCTTCGCAGGGTGTCGGCCCGTTCCTCGTCGGCACGAGGCTTCGGCGCTCGGGCGCGTGACACGCTCCCGAGAGACGGGAGCTTCTGTGTTCGCCCGGCACGCCCGGGTGGAAGGACAACACCATGGTCGCGAAACGACGCGACGGCATCTTCCCGCGCATCGGCACCGACGCCTGGGGCCAGAACCTCGCGGACGCCATCGAGAACACCTGCGCGGAACACGGGGTCGTGCCCCCTCCCCGGCGGGCGATCACCGAGGGGCTGGCCACCGCTCTCCCGGACACCGAGATCAGGGGCCTGATCGCCGGCCGGAGCGGCAAGAAGGTGCTCAAGCCCTCGGCCTACCGTCTCGTGCAGGCCGGCGACGAGCAGGTGCTCCTGCTGATGTGTGACGTCCATGGTGCTGCGGTGGTCCCGTGGGACCTCAACGACCGCACCGTCGGCTGCTGGTCGCCGCCCGCCGCTGAGGCCGGCCAGCGCGTCAAGGAGCTCGTCGCCGCCGAGCTTGCGCTGCACGAAGCCAGGAAGACCGCGAAGACCGCCGAGAAGGAGCGGGAGAGCTGCCGCCGCGCGGCCGGTGACGACACGTACGCCGCGCAGGCCCTGGCTGCGGCCACACAGAAGCACGAGGACGCCGAGCGCCGCGTGGGGGAACTCGAAGGCGAGCGCCAGGCACTCATCACCGCCCTCGGTGGCCGGCGGCCGCGTCCCGTGGTCCGGGCGGCGCAGGAGGACGGCGAGCCGAAGGCGGCGCTCGCTCTCGCCGAGCAGCCGTACGAGGTGGCCGTCCACATGCAGCGGTACGCCGCCGAGAATCTGGAGCGTGCAGGCACGACCCGCGGCTACGACCTGGCCGAGTCCCTCGTGGACGCGGGCCAGCTCTCCAAGGGCATGAACGTCCTGCAGCAGTGGCAGATCACCCGTCCCGACGGCACGGTGTCGAAGCCGTGGCGGCTGGCCGCCATGACCGGGAACAACCGTGCACTGGCCCGCCTCGACATCTTCCGTGTGCGTCCGGAACACCTGGTCACGGGGATGCCCCAGTCCCTCCTGCCCATGCCGAAGGACAAGAAGGCCGAGCCCGAGCTGCTGCTGCTGAACCAGCGGGAGATCCTGAACCGGCTCTCCGACCGGCTCAACGAGGCCGCCGCCAAGCCGGAGACAGAGGCGACCGACCCGTCGGTCCGGGCCGGGAAGATCGCCACGGTCTCCGCGGAGATCGTGATCGGCTGCACCAAGCCGGCGGCTCTGGAACACGTCCTGCGGACGCTGAACGTCAACGACCACCTGCGCGGCATCCAGCCCTACGACGAGGATGCGCGCCTGATCGCACTGTTCGCGACGCTCGTCGACGCCTACGCCAGGGAATCGCTCCTCGCGGACGCGCTCGCCGAGGCGTTCCCCG
This sequence comes from Streptomyces sp. NPDC093094, assembly GCF_044754345.1. Taxonomy (NCBI): domain Bacteria; kingdom Bacillati; phylum Actinomycetota; class Actinomycetes; order Kitasatosporales; family Streptomycetaceae; genus Streptomyces; species Streptomyces sp. NPDC093094. The sequence goes on from NZ_JBIVOX010000004.1 coordinate 555,122, forward strand.
ACGCGCGCGGCGCGGACCTCCTCGACCTGGTCGGGGTGCGCGACGCGCTGACCGCCAACGGCCCGCTCGACCCGCTCGCGCCGCTCGTGCCCGCGGACGACGACGTCTCCCCGGCCGTGCTCCGCGACATCGCGGTGCGCGCCATCACCACGCTCGTGTTCCCCGAGATCCCGCCCGAGGCCCCGAAGCGGACGAACGCACGCACCGTCCGCGACACGGGGCGCTTCTGGCCGATCGTCAGGGGCACGCTGCAGGAGCCGGCGTGGAGCCAGACCAGGGCGAAGACAGCAGAGGCACGCACCCGCCTGTGGTCCGCCGCCATCGCCCAACTGTTCCTGCACCGGGGCAACATCCTCTCCGCCCTCGGCTTCTTCGGCGTCCCGGAGACCGCCAAGGGCGCCGTGCAGGACCCGCGGTCACTCAAGGTGCTCCTCCTCGGGGCAGAGGCCGGCGACGCGACCGCCTGGGCCGCCCTCGTCCAGCGCATGGCACCGGTGCTGATCCACGCTCCACAGCCGTTCATCACCGCCGGCCAGGGCAGCGAGGCAGGCGACGGCCGCAAGGGCGTGCGGCGCACCCCCAAGAGCGCCCTCGCCGCCCTCACTCTGGCGTACACGGCAACCGGAGCCCCGAACATCAGCCGGGCACTCCTCCTCGCGTTCGCGAAGGCCGTGCTGGAGCACCCGGACGCGACGCGGCCGCCCGAGGCGGAAGACGGTGAGCCTCTGGTCTGTTACGGGGAGCGGCACCGGGGCGAGGGCCGGACGCCGATCACCGCGGGGATGGTGATCGCTCCCGACACCGAGGGTCGGCCCACCCGCTACGTCGCCGACAAGGCATGGTTCGACGAGACGTTCCCCGTGGAGCTCGGCCGTCCGGTCCCGGGCAGCCCCGGAAGCACCACCACGTCCCCCACGGCCGGAAGCAGCACGGATCCCACTGCCACCGCCGTGCACGGCGCGCCCCCGGCCGACCCGCACGACCAGCTGGCCACGCTGCGCCGGGAGCTGCCCGCCCGTGTGGAACTCGCCGAGGGCGGCTATCAGCAGGCCGTGGACTCCGCCCACACCCTGATGGCTGATTTCGAGGAGGCGCACCGTCTGCGGGTCCAGCTCGCAGAGGACGCGCTCCCGGCCGAGCAGCGGATCGAGTGGATGGAGAAGCTGACGAAGGTCCGGGCCGCGGCCCAGGCCAGCGTGACGACGCTCGAACAGGTGGAAGCGCTGATCCTGCAGGTGTGACCGGCGCGGCAGAACCCTGGTCCGTCATGGGCCGGCGGGCCCCTCAAAGCAGTCGAGGAGCCCGCCTCCTGTTCTCACCGGCGTGTGACCGGGCCGGCCACGCGGCTGGTTCAGGGGCGCGACCGGTGGCGTCGTAGGGGCACAGCGGGCGTGGAGGTCCGACGCCTGCCCGCTCGGCTGCGCCGCCACCGTCGGCCCGGGAGCGCCGAGACCTCGTCCGCGCCCACGACCGGCCCGCGGGTCAGAACCACTCGGGTCGGCAGTCCCCCGCGGTGCGGTCCAGGCTGTCGAGCAGGTCGAACTGCGGTCCGGTCCGCGGGAGTTCCACTCGGAAGAAGTAACGGGCTGCCTGCCGCTTGCCCTGGTGGAAGTCGTCCGTGCCGTCCCCCAGCGCAAGGAACTGCTCCAGCCAGATCCAGGCCAGCACCACATGCCCGACGGCTTCCAGGTAGACGGAGGCGTTGGCCAGGGCGGTGGCGGGGTCTCCGGTGGACCACAGCTTGGCCGTGGTCCGCTCGGTGCGGGCACCTGCCTGTTCCAGGTGGGCGGCCAGCTCGGCCGCCTCGCCGCCAGCCGCCATGGCGCGGGCAGTGGTTGCCGCGAGGGTCTCGAGGAGGAGCTTCAGCCCCGCGCCGCCGTTCATGACGGCCTTGCGGCCGAGCAGGTCCAGCCCCTGGATGCCGTGGGTGCCCTCGTGGATGGGGTTGAGGCGGTTGTCCCGGTAGAACTGCTCGACGTTGTACTCGCGGGTGTAGCCGTAGCCGCCGTGCACCTGGATGGCGAGGTCGTTGGCGGCCAGGCACCACTGCGACGGCCAGCTCTTGGCGATGGGCGTCAGGATGTCGAGCAGCAGCCGGGCGCGGGTCCGCTCGGACTCCTGCTCGGCGGTGCGCTCCTCGTCGAGCAGGCGGCTGCAGTACAGGCTGAGCGCGAGGGCGCCCTCCGTGTAGCTCTTCTGGGCCAGCAGCATCCTGCGCACGTCGGCGTGCTCGATGACGGGGATCTGCGGGGCGTTCGCGTCCTTGCCCGTCAGCGGGCGGCCCTGCGCGCGGGTGCGGGCGTAGTCGAGTGCGTGCAGATAACCGGTGCAGCCGAGCGCTGTGGCGCCGAGCCCGACGCCGATGCGGGCCTCGTTCATCATGTGGAACATGTACGCGAGCCCGTGGTGGGCCTCGCCGACCAGGTGGCCCACCGCGCCCGGAGCGCCGCCCGGGGTGTGGCGGCCCTCGCCGAAGTTGAGCAGGGTGTTGGTGGTGCCGCGGTAGCCCATCTTGTGGTTGAGGCCGGCCAGCACCACGTCGTTGCGCTCTCCCAGGCTGCCGTCGTCCTCGACGAGGAACTTGGGCACGATGAACAGCGAGATGCCCTTCACGCCCGCCGGCCCGCCGGGGATCTTGGCGAGCACCAGGTGGACGATGTTCTCGCTGAGCTCGTGGTCGCCGGCGGAGATCCACATCTTGCTGCCGGTGATCCGGTACGTACCGTCGTCCTGCGGCACGGCCCGGGTGGTGATGTCGGCCAGCGAGGAGCCGGCCTGCGGTTCGGAGAGACACATGGTGCCGAAGAAGCGGCCCTCGACCATGGGCCGCACGTAGGTGTCGACCTGCTCCTTGCTGCCGTGCGCCTGGAGCAGGTTGGCGTTGCCGACGGTGAGGAACGGATACGCGGCGGTGCCGACGTTGGCGGCCTGGAACCAGGCCATGCAGGCGTTGGCGACCACGGTGGGCAGCTGTTGCCCGCCGACCTCGTAGTCCATGGCGGCGCCGGTCAGACCGGCCTCGGCGAAGACCCGCAGGGCCTCCTTGACCTCCGGGATGATGTGCACCCGCTCCCCGTCGAAGCGGGGTTCCTCGGCGTCGTTCTTCTTGTTGTGCGGGGCGAAGTGCCGGGTCGCGATGGCCTCACTGAGGTCCAGCACGGCGTCGAAGGTGTCCCGGTCGTGGTCGGCGTAACGGGACCGGCTGGTCAGGGCTGTGACGTCCAGCCAGTCGTGGAGCAGGAAGTCCAGGTCGCGGCGCGAAAGCAGCAGGGAGTCCATGGGGCGGCTCCGATCGGGGAGGGGGCGGACACGGGGGCAGGCGTGCGTCTGGCGGTGGTCAGACGGTGGTGCCGATGCCGCCGTCGACGGGAATCACCGCGCCGGTGACGTACGCTCCGGCCCGGCTGGACAGGTAGACCGCCACGCCGGCCATGTCGTCGGGGCGTCCGATCCGACGCAGTGGAGCGGACTCGGCGATGGTGTCGCCCTGTGCCTTCAGCGTGGCGGCCATCATCTTGGACTCGAACGGGCCGGGTGCGATCGCGTTGACGGTGATGCCCTGCGGGCCCAGCTCCTTGGCCAGGACACGCGTCAGGTGGTGCAGTCCGGCCTTGCTCGCCGCGTAGGAGTAGGTCGGAAGAGCACTTACGTGAAGACCGTCGATGGAGCCGACGTTGATCACACGTGCCGGTTCGTCGGGGGAGCCGGCCTTGCGCAGCAACGGCAGCAGCGCCTGAGTCAGCAGGAAAGGACTGCGCAGGTTGAGGTCCATGACCTTGTCCCAGCCGCTGACCGGGAATTCGTCCAGTGGCGCACCCCAGCTCGCGCCGGCGTTGTTGACCAGGATGTGCAGCTGTTCCTCCCGCTCGCCGATCTCCGCGGCGAGCCGGTGACACTCCTCCTCCCGTGAAAGATCGGCAGGCAGGGCGACCGCCTCGCCCAGCGCGGAGAGCTCACGCACGGCCTCCTCGCACGCCGCGGCACTGCGGGAACTGACGTAGACCCGGGCCCCGGCTTCGACCAGGCCACGGGCGATCATCAGGCCGACACCGCGGGACCCTCCGGTGACCAGCGCAGTTTTGCCAGAAACTGAGAACAGTGAGGTCACGGCAGACTCCAAGAGCAGTGCTGGGCGGTATTCGGGCATGCAGCGCAAGCCCCAGCCGCAGACTAAGCGGTTGCTTAGATCACGTCAACCGGAAGTGTGTGAAGCGCATCCGCGTGGAGCACCCCATCAGTGGCCGCGCCCGGCCGCGCCCGGCCGCCCGGCCGTCATCGGCACTGCCCATCTCCAAGCCCGTGATCTCCGCTGCGGCCTCGACCCGGCGACCGGTCCGTCGGCATCCTCGCTCGCGTCCAGTCCTCCCGGGCCAAGGGCTACGTCCGCGAGTTCGACACAGGAGAAGCTCTTGCGTACGCCTTTGAGCAGGAAGTGGTGGCGGGGCCGGTGGACGAGGCGGCTGCCGGCACCGGGCCGGTGGCAGCACAGGGCCGCCACCGAGGTTCGCCGACGGGTCCTGCCTCGCACCCGCACGACGGGGGTGCACCCGCGCCGGCCCCAGGTCCGGGCCGGGGCGGCGTCATGGAGAATCCGGCTTCGTCCTCGAAGACGAGCCAGGCTCCACACGCCGCCGCGATCCTTTTACCCGGGGCCGGACCTCCTTCTTCCACAGCTCCACCGCGTGCTCGTCACGCTCGAGGGCTCTGCGGGCAGGTGCCTGCCAGGACCAGCCGTGCCGTTTCAGCAGCCGCCACACCGTCGCCACCGACAGGCTCACCCGCAGACGCCGGCGGATCATCGTCTGGACCCGGGCCGGAGTCCGTCGTTCGTCGTCGAAGCCGTGCGCCACCGGTCCCTTGCCCAGTTCCTCCTCGAGCACGGCGAACTGGGCGTCGGTGACGGTCGGGGAGTTCGCCGGACCCGCCGAGCGCAGGGCCTCCGTGCCGCCCTCGCGCCAGGCACGGCCCCGGCGTTCCACCGACCGCACACTCACCCGCAGGTCTTTCGCGATCACCGCGGTCCTCTCACCCGCAGCGAACCGCTCACCGGCCTGAAGCCGGATCCCCTCATGAAACGTCCGACGCCCGGCGGTCAGGCCCCCGCCTTCCGGGCACCTCGCCCCACCGGGACACCGCAGGGATCATGAACCGTCACCACCGACGACAACCCGAAAACCTCAGTGATGGGGGTCAGGCGCCCGCGGAACCGTTGGGTGTGCGACTGACCAAGGACGATCTCGGTCGTTGCGGGCGGGCGAGCGACGCCGAATTCGCGGCCCTGGAGCTGCGGCACGACACGAGCACAGCAACAGGGACGCCCTCCTGACGAGGGTCGCGATGGATTCGCGGCTGGTCGCGAACACGACGGCGACCGGAAGGCGTCCGGGGCACGGTGCCGGGTGGCAGCCGGGACGCTGGAGCTCGGTGTGCTCGTGGCGGCCGTGCTGTGTGGCCCTCCACCTTGATCGTGGACACTTCGACACCGGATCTCGAGTTCAGGGAGAGGAGTCCTGGGCGGGGGCCTGCAGGTACTCGGCGGAGTTCCGGGCCGACGTGGTGGCGCCGGCCCGTGCGCGGCCCGGACACCGGGTCTGCTCGATGTCTTGCGTGAGGTCGAGCCGGGCTTCGTCCTGCTCGACGGCGCCCTTGCCGCGTGTGACCGCCTCGGCGACGGCCGGGCGGACCATCCCGCCGAGCACCCCGCCATGGGGTGGTCGTCCGGGTCGTGACCGACCCGGACGACCGGGTCCCGCAGCTCTTCACCCGCCCTGCCGGGCCGGACCCATGGCCTGACGGCGGCCCGCATCCATCGGATCAGGTGGACTGTCGGACCACCAGCTGATGGGCCGCGTGCTTGCGTATCTGCGGGAGCGGCTTGCTCACAGGAGCGTTGGTCATCTGTACGACACAGTCGAAAGCCAGCTGTGCGAAGGCCGCGAAGTCCAGCCGTAGCGTGGTGAGTTCAGGTTCGACGTAGACCCCGATCCTCAGGCCGTCGATACCGACGACGGCACAGGTGTCCGGCACGCTGACCCCATGGACCTTGAGTTCCTTGAGGATGCCGAAGGCAGACAGGTCGTTGAACGCGATGATGGCGTCGGGCGGTGTGGGCGCGCGCAGCGCGATCTCCACGGCGCAACGGCCGACGGCGAGATCGTCGTCCTTCGACTCGATCGTGATCACGTGCGGTTCCAGGCCGCGCTCACGCATCAGACGTGTGTAGACCGAGCTCCGTACCGACTCGCCCTTGGGGTAATGGATGTCGACGAGGGAGATCCTCGAGCGGCCGCCGGCCACGAGGTGGTCGATGGCCTGCCCCAGACCAGGCTTCAGGTCGATGGTGAGGGCGCTGCGCGGATGTGCGGGGGACAGCGCGTCCAGGGTCTGCTCCGCCGTGTCCAGGAGGACCAGCGGAAGACTGCCGAAGACGCTGTCGATGTCCGGCGCGGCGAGATCGGCGTAGGCGATGGCGGCGTCGACCTGGTCGGCCAGGGCTCGGAGTTCCTCCTTGCCCGACTCGGGGCCAGGGTGCTTCTCCATCACTACCAAGGACCACTCGTTTGCAATCGCGACCTTCGCCACTTCGGATGCCAGCTCCGAAAAGTATGGATTTGCGAGGTCTGATACCACCAAGCCGAGTGACCGTGTGGACTGCTGGACCAGTTCGCGGCCGAACCTGCTCGGCCGATAGCGCAATTGTTCAGCGGCTTCGAGGACCCGCTTCTTGGTTTCCGCGCTGATTCCCGGCATGTCGTTCATGGCCCGGGTGACTGTTTGGCGAGAAACGCCCGCGAGTTCCGCGACTTCGATAATGCCGGCACGCTTGGCCACTCCCCGCTTTTCCACGCGGTCAGGATACATGAGCAGTCAAAGGTGCGGCCCCGACCGTCATCCCTGCTCCTGAACTTCCCGAGCCGCCCGCCGGCGCCGCGGTCTCGTATCACCGGGCGCCCGTCACCCGGCCGTCCGGGGAGCCCGCTGCGAGAGGTGCCGGGGCGCCTCGACGGCGAGCATGCCCCACGACGGCACTTCGCGCCGTGGCACTCGCCGGTGCCGCTCGCGCACGCCGCTCTGATCGAAGCCGTCGGGCTCCGGCCGCGGTCGGCGCGGGCCGCGCACCCGCCTGCGGCCGCGCCTGCGCTCGGTCCGTGCAACCCCTGCGGCCTCTCTGCGGAGGGACGGTAATCAGCCGCATGCCTCACGGAGCCTCCATGGCGAGAAACACCCCCTTGCGTCGGGGCGCCCCGGCGGTGCGGGGCTTGGCCCGCCCGGCTTGACGATGGCTCGTCAACCATGTCTGACCTGCCACGAAACACGATCTTAAGAGTTTCATGCCTGCACTGCGTGATCTCTTGACACTCATATGTCGCGGACGTAAGGTCCGCAACAACTGGCCGTGAACGTTCACGAGAAGTCGCGAATGAGACAGTCCAGCGGCAATGGCGTCCTGGAGGTTGAACTTGAACGCAGCGTTTTCCGACTCCCCCATGTCACGGCGGAACATCCTCCGTGCGGGTGGGTCGCTGGCTCTGGTGTCGGCTCTCGGTCTGGGGACCGGTGAGCGGATCGCAAGCGCGGCGGCGCGGGCGGTCGCCCCCGCCGGTCCCATCCCCTACACGTACCGGCCGAATGTCACGGTCGACGCTTCGCCGCTCCCCGACATCGCGGCCGAAAAGCCGACGCGAGCCAGCAGTTTCGTCGGAGAGCACACCTCGTACAGCGGGAACGACAGCTACGACTCCAGCCTGTGGAAGCCGTCCGGCAGCAGCCAGTTCCCGCACTGGTGGCAAGTCGACCTGGAGGGGTATTACGACCTCTCGGGCACACAGATCGTCTGGCCGACGAAAGGCGTCAGCTACACGTATCGGATCGAGGCATCAGCCGACGGCACGACGTGGCAGACATTCGTCAGCCGAGTGCACGACGCGGCGGACACGAGAATCCGACTGGACGCATTCAACGCGCAGAACGTGAGATTCGTCCGGGTCACCATCCTGGCCGTGAGCAGTGCCGAATCGCTCGGTTTCTGCGACTTCAAGGCATTCGGTCGGTTGCATGCGGGAAGTGATGTCGCCCTGGCGAAGATCGCGTACGCCTCCAGCGGCACTCAGGCCGAGTACGCGATCGACGGCTCGGACACCACGAAGTGGACCGCCGACGGGTTGCACTGGCGCGTCGACCTTCTGATCGAGCACGAGGTCAGGGGCTTCGAGGTGACGTGGGCCGAGGACGGCGTGCGGTACGACTACTTCGTCGAGGTGTCGTCCGACAAGCTGGCGTGGAAGACCGTGGTCGACAGGTCCGCGAACACGTTGCGCTCGAAGGTCCAGTCGGCCTCGTTCAGCGAGTCGGGCATACGCTTCGTACGACTCAAGATGGTCGCTGTGGAGGACGGGCACCTGCCCCGCTTCAGCGCATTCAAGGTCCTCACGGCGAACAGCGATGTGGCCCTGAACAAGCCGGCCTCCGCCTCGTCGAACACGGCCACGGCGGCCCGCGCCAACGACACCGACCACACGTCCGGCTGGATCGCCGCCGACGGTGGTCCCCAATGGTGGATGGTGGACCTCGGCTTGCCGCACGACCTGAGCTTGATCCGCACCCGGTGGGAGACCGATGAGGCTGCCTACAAGTTCAGAGTGGAGGCGTCCGCCGACCAGCAGACGTGGACGCCTGTCGTGGACCGTTCGTTCAACACATGGAAGTCCCCGCTGTACTCCGACACCGTCACGGCGACCGGTGTGCGCTATGTCCGGGTGCGCTTCATCAGTGCGGACGGCTGGTGGGCGGGCCTGCTCGCCTGCCAAGTGCTCGGGCGGCCGTCCGCCAACGTCGATGTCGCTCTGAACAAGCCGGCCTCCGCCTCGTCGAACGCTCCCGCGGCTGCTCTCGCCAACGACGGGAACCAGTCGTCCATCTGGATCGCTGCCAACGGCAATCCGCACACGTGGACGGTGGATCTCGGCTCACCGCACGACCTGAACACGATCCGCACCCGATGGGAGGCGAACGCCGCCTATCGGTTCACGGTGGAGGCGTCCGCCGACCAGCAGACGTGGGTGTCGATCGTGAACCGCTCCTCCAACACCACCACGTCCCAGCTGTACTCCGACACCGTCACAGCGACCGCCGTGCGCTACGTCCGGGTGAGCTTCCTCGGCGCGGGAGGCTGGTGGGCGGGCCTGCGCGCCTGTGAAGTGCTCGGGCGGCCGTCCACGACGGAGGTGGCACTGAACAAGCCGGCCTCGACGAATGACGCGAGTGCCTACGCCGACCGGGCAAAGGGCAACGACGGCTCGCTCTCCACGAACTTCGAGTTCCTGAGCTACGGCGACCCCTACGTCTACAAGATCGATCTGCTGAGGGATTTCGACGTCAGCGGTGTCGAGATCGCGTGGGCCGTCTTCGGCACGCGCGCGCCCTACACGGTCGAGGTCTCGCCCGACAACGAGCACTGGAGGTCCGTGGCCACCACGACCGCCCAGAGCGTCAACACGCACACGGCCAGTGAGCAGCGGGTGCGATTCGTGCGTGTGACCATGCCGTCGACGCATGAGAGGGCGTTAAGTCCGTTTCTGATAGCGGCCTCGTCCGGGTTGTTCGAGGAGTCCTTGGCGGACGAGTCGTCCCAGGCGGGAGCGGGTGACGTT
>NZ_JBIVOX010000005.1:0-176774 GCF_044754345.1 Streptomyces sp. NPDC093094
GCGCTGCGGTCCGCGCCGCGCTGCGGTCCGCGCCGCGCTGCGGTCCGCGCCGCGCTGCGGTCCGCGCCGCGCTGCGGTCCGCGCCGCGCTGCGGTCCGCGCCGCGCTGCGGTACGGCGCGGACCGCGGTACGGCGCGGACCGCGGTGCGGCCGCCTCCGCTCAGGACGCCGTGACCAGCGGGGCGTTGTCGCGCCACTTGAGCATCTTGTCGAAGCTCACCACCGCCCCGCCCCGGCCCGGCTTGTTGCCGATGTGGACGTGGTCGGCGAGCTCCTCGATCAGACACAGACCCCGGCCGTGCTCGGCGTCCGTACGGGCGGGCCGCGCCGCCGCGGAACGGGCGAAGCCCGGACCCGAGTCGGCGACCTCGATACGGCACTTCTCGCCGTCGAGGTACGCGGTCACCCGGTACGCCTCCGTGCCGCCCGCCGCGGTGCCGCCGCCGTGCTCGACGGCGTTGGCGCATGCCTCGGTGAGGGCGACGGACAGGTCGTAGGAGACATCGGGATCCACCCCCGCGGTCTCCATGGTGCCGAGCAGCAGGCGCCGCGCGAGCGGGACGCTCGCGGCCTCGCGCCGCAAATGGAGTGACCACCAGATGCTCATGCTCCAGCCTCCCGGCCGCGGCTCGACATACCGATACCTATTGCCACGAGTGCCCGAACGTAAGCGTCCATTCAGCGTGATGCCGCCCATATGGGGGATGTGCCTCGGGTGCCATTCGGTGTATGTGGGACAGGACCGTCGTGTGGGGACCAGTCCGGCCAGAGGATGCCCTTCCGGATCGTACGGAACCTTGCGGACCTGCCGTACGGCGGTCGCCGGGCCAGTGCGATGATGGGCCCGCCATGTCTGCCCCCCATGCACGCGCGACGCGCTCCGGAGCTCGTCTGCGGATCCTGCGGGCCGCGGTGTTCGCCGCGGTCTGTGTCGTGCTGTCCGGGGCCGGACACACTCTCGCCTCCTGCGCCGCCGTACCGCTGTGGTCGCTCGGCGCGGGCTTCCTGGCCGTGCTCGCGGTGGCGGCTCCGCTCGCCGGGCGCGAGCGCTCGCTGCCGGGGATCGCGGCCGTGCTGACAGCCGGACAGGCGGTGCTGCACACCCTGTTCGGGCTGGGGCAGCACGGCACGGCGGCCATGACGGCGCCCGCGGCGGACGACAGCGCGCTGGTAGAGCGGGCCGCACGGCTCGTGTGCGGGACCACCGCGGCCGCGCTCAGTCCCGTCCAGGCCCAGCGCATCCTCGCCGACGCCCGGCTGCTCCCCTCGGGAGGCACCGGCGCGCATCACCCCGCGGACGCGCTGTCCACCACGGCGGGCTCCCCGGCGGCCCTGCTGCCCTCGCTGCCGATGCTGCTCGGTCACGCCCTCGCGGCACTCGCCGTCGGCTGGCTGCTGCGTCACGGCGACCTGGCCCTGCTGCGGCTGGTCCGGCTGTCGGCGCACGGTGTCGCGGAGGGGGCGCTCGTACGTTCTCTGCGCGGGGCGCTCGCGCTGGTGCGCGCCCTGCGGGCCGGGCTCCCGGCCGCTCCCGCGGCGGGCCCGCGTCCGGCACGCGCGGCTCTGCTCGCGCCTCCCGAGCCCCGTACCACCGCACTCCAGCACACGGTGATCCGGCGCGGGCCACCCGCCGCCGTGCTCGTCCTCGCCGCCTGACGCGACCGCACCGCTCCGCTCCGGGATCCACGGGATCCGGCGGGAGGGCCGGCCGCCGTCGTGCGGCCCGCGCGTGTGCGCGCCTGCGTCCGGGATTTCTTCGTTCCGGTCATGACCTCCGGTCACCTGCGCGCGCTCGTGTCCCTCTTCCTCACCGGACCACCGTTCTCACTCGAAGTGGAGTGCTTCCTCGCATGAAGGTTTCCCGTATCGCCGCCGCCGGTGCCGTCGCCGGTTCCGCCGTCCTCGCCCTGGCCGCTCCCGCGCTCGCGCACGTCAGCGTCCAGCCGGAGGGCACGGCCGCCAAGGGCGGCTACGCGGTCGTCGACTTCAAGGTCCCCAACGAGCGCGACAACGCCTCGACCACCAAGCTCGAGGTCAGCTTCCCGGCCGAGCACCCGCTGTCCTCGGTGATGCCCGAGCCGCTCACCGGCTGGGACATCGAGGTCACCAAGGCCAAGCTGGCCAAGCCGCTGGAGGTGCACGGGCGGCAGATCACCGAGGCCGTCACCAAGGTGACCTGGACCGCGAAGAACGGCGGCATCAAGCCGGGCTTCTTCCAGAAGTTCCCGGTCAACATCGGCGCGCTGCCCGAGGACGCCGACGAGCTGGTCTTCAAGGCGATCCAGACGTACTCCAACAAGGACGTCGTGCGCTGGATCGAGGTCCAGGAGGGCGAGGAGGAGCCGGAGAACCCGGCTCCGGTGCTCGCCCTGGCCGCCGCCGAGGAGGGCGGCCACCACGGCGCGGGCGCGTCCTCGGCCGAGCCGTCCGCCGAGGCGTCCGACGACGCCGACCAGGCCGCGGCCCACACCTCGGCCTCCGCCGAGGACGCCTCGCAGGACAGCACCGACACCACCGCCCGCGTCCTCGGCATCGTGGGCATCGTCGTCGGCGCGGCCGGTGTCGCCTACGGCGTGCTGGCCGGGCGCCGGCGCTCCGCCTGACGCATCCACCTCGGCGGGCGCCGGGACACGTCAGGTCCCGGCGCCCGCCGGAGCACTCACCTCCGGGACATCCCTCCATGCTCTCCATGCGCAAGAAGAAGTTCGCCGCGGCCGCGCTGCTCGCCGCCGCCTCGCTGACCCTGTCCGCCTGCGGCGGCGGGACCGGGGACAGCGGCTCGGCCGTCTCCGTGGTCTCCGAGGACCCTGCCGCGGCCAAGGCCGCCACCGTCCTCGACAAGCCCTTCGAGAAGCCGGACCTGGTGCTGACCGACACCACCGGCAAGAAGTACGACCTCCGCGAGGCGACCGCGGGCAGGCCGACACTGATCTACTTCGGCTACACCAACTGCCCCGACGTCTGCCCCCTGACGATGAACAACATCGCCGTCGCCAAGAAGTCGCTGTCCAGGGCCGAGCAGGACGCGCTGCGGATCGTGTTCGTCACCACCGACCCCGAGCGCGACACCCCCGAGGCGCTCGGCAAGTGGCTCAAGGGCATCGACCCCCAGGTCGTCGGCCTCGGCGGCGACTTCGCCACCATCCAGGCCGGCGCCCGCACCCTCGGCATCTCCATCGAGGCGCCGAAGAAGGAGAAGGGCAAGGTCGTCTCCATGCACGGCACCCAGGTCGTCGCCTTCTCCCCGAAGACCGACGCCGGGTACGTCCTCTACGGCGAGGACGCGACCGTCGAGGACTACACCCGGGACCTGCCGAAGCTGATCAAGGGGGAGAAGCCGTGAGGCGCTTCTCCGCGACGGCGGCGATACGGCCTCTGGTGCTGGTGACGGCCGGCACGCTCGCCCTGGCCGGCTGCGGCGGCGACGAGCCCGCCGGACCCGACCTGTCCGTCAGCGGGGCCTACATGCCCCAGCCGGTCTCGGACATGGCGGCGGGCTTCCTGACCGTCACCAACAAGGGTGACGAGGACGCCGAGCTGACCTCCGTCACCAGTGACCTCGGCGAGGTCACCGTCCACGAGACCGAGGGACAGGCCATGCGGGAAGTCTCCTCCCTCGACGTGCCCGCCCACGGCGCGCTCGTCCTGGAGAGCGGCGGCAGCCACCTGATGTTCGAACAGCTCGCGCAGAAGCCGCGGGAGGGCCAGACCGTCTCCGTCACGCTGCACTTCACCGGCCTCGACCCCGTCGAGGTCGACCTGCCGGTCAAGGCGGCCACCTACCGCCCCACGTCCGGCAACTGAAGGAGGGACCACCTTGACGCAGTCCACCGCCCCCCGCGTCCGCACGCTGGTGCTGCTGCTCCTGGCCGTCGCCGGCGCGCTCCTGGCCGGTGCGGCACCGGCCTCCGCGCACGCCGCGCTCACCGGCAGCGACCCCCGGCAGGGGGCGGTGGTCGACCGGGCCCCGCAGCAGGTCTCGCTGACCTTCTCCGAGACCGTCTCCCTGTCCGACGACTCGCTGCGCGTGTTCGACCCCAAGGGCAAGCGCGCCGACACCGGCGGGTCCACGGGCTCCGGCGGCACGACGTACGCCGTGAAGCTGCACTCCGGACTGCCCGACGGCACGTACACGGTGACCTACCAGGTCGTCTCCGCCGACAGCCATCCCGTCTCCGGCGCCTTCACCTTCTCCGTCGGCGCACCCTCCTCGACGTCCGTCTCCCTCGACCAGCAGGCCGCGGGAGACGGACCGGTCGGGCGGCTCTACGGGTTCGCGCGCTACATGTCGTACGCCGGGTTCATCGTGCTGGTCGGCGGCTGCGCGTTCGTGCTGGCCTGCTGGCAGCGCGGCGCAGGGGTGCGGGCGGTGCAGCGGCTGGTCGTCTCCGGCTGGGTCGCGCTGACCGCGGCCACGCTGGCGCTGCTGCTGCTGCGGGGCTCGTACACGACGTCGTCGAGGTTCGCGGACGTCTTCGATCTGGAGCTGCTCGGGCAGGTGCTCCAGACCAAGACCGGGGCGGCCCTGGTCTCGCGGCTGCTGCTGCTCGCGGCGGGGGCGCTGTTCATCGCGGTGCTGTTCGGGGCGTTCGACCGGCGCGAGGAGGACGAGAAGCGGGACCTGGTGTTCGGGCTCGCGGTCGGCGGCGGAGTCGTGGCCGCCGGGCTCGCCGCGAGCTGGGCGATGGCCGAGCACGCCTCCACCGGGCTGCAGCCGGGCATCGCCATGCCGGTCGACATCGTCCACATGCTGGCCGTGGCCCTGTGGCTCGGCGGGCTGGGCACGCTGCTCGTCGCGCTGTACGGGGCCCCGGTGGAGACCCCGCTGGACACCACCGCCGTACGCCGCTTCTCGCAGGTCGCCTTCGGCAGCGTGCTCGCGCTGGTCGCGACCGGCGTCTACCAGAGCTGGCGGCAGGTCGGCTCCTGGTCCGCGCTGACGGGCACGCGCTACGGACAGCTGCTGCTGATCAAGATCGGGCTCGTGGCGCTGCTGGTCGGCGTCGCCTGGATCTCGCGCCGGTGGACCTCGCGGCTGGCCGACACGACGGTGGCGCAGGCCGGCGGGAAGACCTCGGTGGAGGCGGCCGTCGGCGCGAAGGCGGGGGCCGGGGCGGCGTCCGGGACCGAGTCCGGGGTCGGGGCTGAGACGGCGTCCGGGGCGGCGTCCGGCGCGAAGGCCGGGGTGAGGACGAAGGGCTCGGAGGCCGAAGACGGCGCGGAGGCCGGAGCCACCGACGCGTCCGGCACCACCGGCACCACCGACGCCTCCGGGGGCGACGAGGGCACCGGGAGCGACGCACGAGCCGCCCAGCTCGCACGGCAGCGGGCCGCCGCGGAGGCCGCGCGGCGCAAGCAGGCCCGTGACGCCGACCCGCAGCGTCTCGGGCTGCGGCGCTCGGTGCTCGTCGAGGCGGCCGTCGCCGTCGTGGTGCTCGCCGTGACCACGATGCTGACGTCGACCGAGCCGGGCCGGACCGAGGAGGAGGCCAGGGCCGCCACCTCGGCATCGGCCTCGGACGCGGACTCGTCGACCGGCGCCCTCACCCTGGACATGCCGTTCGACACCGGCGGCGAGGACGGCAGGGGCGTCGTCCGCCTCGATCTCGACCCGGCCCAGGTCGGCGGCAACGAGATGCACCTCTATGTCGAACGGCCCAACGGCCGCGCCTTCGACGTCCCCGAGGTGAAGGTCTCGTTCACCCTCGACGCCAAGGACATCGGGCCGCTGCCCGTCGTCCCGGACCGCATCACCACCGGACACTGGGCGGCGAACGGGGTGCAGATCCCGATGGCCGGCGACTGGAAGATCGCCGTGACCGTGCGCACCTCCGACATCGACCAGGTGACCGTCGACAAGAACGCGAAGATCGGCTGAACCCCATGGCTGACCAGTCCCTTCCCGAGACACGCCAGGAACGCCGGGCCCAGGGGGCCGGAACCTCCGCGGAGGCGTCCGGCGGCCCTGCTCCGGCGGGCCCGGCCCGCGAGGGCGTCTCCCGGCGTGCCCTGCTCGCCACCGCCGGGGCGACCGGACTCGTGCTCGGCGCGGCGGGCGGTGCCGCCGGCTACGCGGCCGCTCCCTCCCCGGCGACGCCGCTGGCCTCGGTGGGCACCGGCCGGGCGATGTTTCACGGGAAACATCAGCCCGGCATCACCGACGCCCTCCAGTCCCGCGGCCATCTCGTCGCCTTCGACCTGGCTCCCGGCGCCGGCCGCAAGGAGGCCGCCGCTCTGCTGCGCCGCTGGTCGCGGACGGCCCGGCGGCTGATGGCCGGGGAGCCCGCGGACCACGAGGACACGGGCATCGCGCTGGACGCCGGCCCGTCCTCCCTGACGGTCACCTTCGGCTTCGGACACAGCTTCTTCGGCCGGACCGGCCTGGAGAAGCAGCGCCCGGTGTCGCTGGACCCGCTGCCCGACTTCTCCTCCGACCAGCTGGACAAGGCCCGCAGCAACGGCGACCTCTGGGTGCAGATCGGCGCCGACGACGCACTGGTCGCCTTCCACGCCCTGCGCGCGATCCAGAAGGACGCGGGCGCCGCGGCCCGGGTGCGCTGGCAGATGAACGGCTTCAACCGGTCGCCGGGCGCCACCGCACACCCCATGACCGCCCGCAATCTCATGGGCCAGGTGGACGGCACCCGCAACCCGAAGCCGTCCGAGCCGGACTTCGACGGACGGGTCTTCGTCCCGGCCTCGGGCTCCCGGGACCCCGCGTGGATGGCGAACGGCTCCTACGCCGTCGTACGCCGTATCCGCATGCTCCTGGACGACTGGGAGGAACTGTCCGCGAAGGACCAGGAGGACGTCATCGGGCGCCGCAAGGCGGACGGGGCTCCGCTGTCGGGCGGCTCGGAGACGACCGAGATGGACCTGGAGAAGACCGACGCCGCGGGCGACCTGGTGGTGCCGATCGACGCGCACGCGCGGATCAGCCGGCCCGACCAGAACGGCGGCGCGGCGATGCTGCGGCGGCCCTTCTCCTTCCACGACGGCATCGGCGCGGACGGGGTGCCGGACGCGGGGCTGCTGTTCATCTGCTGGCAGGCGGATCCGCTGCGCGGCTTCGTCCCGGTGCAGCGCAAGCTGGACCGTGGCGACGCCCTGTCACGGTTCGTCCGGCACGAGGCGAGCGGGCTGTTCGCGGTGCCGGGCGGGGCGGCCGAGGGCGAGTACGTGGGGCAGCGGCTCCTGGAGAGCTGACGCTTCAAACCACCCTCAGGGGTGATCATGGCGAGACGGGACCGCCCGGGCTCTTTGCGGCCATTAGGGTGAGGACATGCCAGCGAGCTATGCGTATCTCGGTCCCGAGGGCACTTTCACCGAAGTCGCCCTGCGCACGCTCCCGGAGACGGCGACCCGGGAGCTGGTCCCCTATGTGTCCGTGCAGTCCGCGCTGGACGCGGTGCGCACCGGGGAGGCCGAAGCGGCGTTCGTGCCGATCGAGAACTCCGTCGAGGGCGGCATCACCACCACCCTGGACGAACTGGTCGCGGGTGCGCCGCTGATGATCTACCGCGAGGTGCTGCTGTCGATCACCTTCGCGCTGCTGGTCCGCCCCGGCACCGAGCTGTCGGAGATCAAGACGGTCTCCGCCCACCCGGCCGCCCAGCCCCAGGTGCGCAACTGGCTGAAGAAGCACCTCCCGGACGCCCGCTGGGAGTCGGCAGCGTCGAACGCGGACGCCGCCCGGCTGGTCCAGGAAGGCCGCTACGACGCCGCCTTCGCGGGTGAGTTCGCCGCGGCCCGGTACGGGCTGGAGGCCCTGGAGACCGAGATCCACGACGCGGAGAACGCCCAGACCCGGTTCGTGCTGGTGGGCCGGCCCGCCCGGCCCGCCGCGCCGACCGGGGCCGACAAGACGTCCGTGGTGCTGTGGCAGCGCGACGACCATCCCGGCGGTCTGCGCGATCTGCTCGGCGAGTTCGCCACGCGCGGTATCAACCTGATGCTGCTGCAGTCCCGCCCGACCGGAGCAGGCATCGGCAACTACTGCTTCTGCATCGACGCCGAGGGGCACATCTCCGACCGCCGGGTCGCCGATGCCCTGAGGGGGCTGAAGCGGATCTGCCTGGAGGTGCGCTACCTCGGTTCGTACCCGCGCGCGGACCTGGGCGTGGAGGACGTGAGCGCTCCCCGGAGAGGCACGTCGGACGAGGAGTTCGTCGCGGCGGCCGACTGGGTGGCCCGCTGCCAGGACGGCCGCTTCTAGGCTGCCTGCACGTCCGTCTCCAGGCTGCCGGGGCGACCGTCTCCGGGCTGCCTGGACGGCCGCGGCCGGAGCGGTCGCCGACAGGCGGTTTCCCGCCCATCACACCCGTCGTACCTGCTGATCTTCGTTATCCACAGAAGTTATCCACAGGTCCGCTTCTCGACCTGTGCACAAGTCGACAACGAGCACCACGCAGTCGACAAATCACCCTGAGTGGATCAAGGTCGGCCACCAGGGCGTAAGTCACCCTTCGTCCACTCGTTTCCTTTGATCAATCCTTTGGGGCGACGCATTTCCACTCGAAGGTGGACTCGAAGAAGGTTTACCCAGGGAATCGCAGGGGGCGATCGAGCCTTCCGGAGTGGTCGATTCCGAAATCCACAGATCTTCCTCACAGGCTGTGGATAACCCTGAGCGACTGTGGATCCCTGTGGACAACGGGCGGACAGGGGCGATCCAAGTCCCTTTTTCCGCAAGGGAATCAGGTCAACAGAGCGCCGGGCGCATGCCCCGTCCCAGGGAGTGAGACACTTTTTATTGACACGCTCTGACACCCACTGACACGCACGGCAATTCCCCCATAACGGTACGTAAGCCATGGTTCGGAATAGTGAGTCGTGAGCCGTCATCCGTCACCGGTAGCCTTGAGCACGTGATTGACCTTCGCCTGCTCCGTGAGGACCCCGACCGTGTGCGCGCGTCCCAGCGCGCCCGTGGAGAGGACGTCGCGCTCGTCGACTCTCTCCTGTCTGCCGACGAGCGGCGCAGGTCGTCCGGCGTCCGCTTCGACGAACTCCGCGCCGAGCAGAAGGCGCTCGGCAAGCTGATCCCCCGGGCCACGCCCGAGGAGCGCGCGGAGCTCCTGCAGAAGGCCGAGCAGCTCAAGACCGACGTGAAGGCCGCCGAGGCCGCGCAGAACGAGGCCGACGAGGAGACCAGGCGTCTCGTGCTCGCCCTCGGCAACCTCGTGCACCCCGACGTCCCGGTCGGCGGCGAGGAGGACTTCACCGTCCTGGAGACGCACGGCACCATCCGCGACTTCGCCGCCGAGGGCTTCGAGCCCAGGGACCACCTGGAGCTCGGCGAGGCGCTGGGCGCCATCGACGTCGAGCGCGGCGCCAAGGTGTCCGGCTCGCGCTTCTACTACCTCACCGGCGTCGGCGCCCTGCTGGAGCTGGCGCTGGTCAACGCGGCGATCGCCCAGGCCACCGAGGCCGGGTTCATCCCGATGCTGACCCCCGCCCTGGTCCGCCCGCGCGCCATGGAGGGCACCGGCTTCCTCGGCCAGGCCGCGGAGAACGTGTACCACCTGGAGAAGGACGACTACTACCTGGTCGGCACCTCCGAGGTCCCGCTCGCCGCGTACCACATGGACGAGATCATCGACGCCGGCCAGTTGCCGCTGCGCTACGCGGGCTTCTCCCCGTGCTTCCGCCGCGAGGCCGGTACCTACGGCAAGGACACGCGGGGCATCTTCCGTGTGCATCAGTTCGACAAGGTCGAGATGTTCTCGTACGTCGCTCCCGAGGACGCCGAGAACGAGCACAAGCGGCTCCTGGAGTGGGAGAAGCAGTGGCTCACCGCCCTCGAACTGCCCTTCCAGGTGATCGACGTCGCCTCGGGTGACCTGGGTTCCTCCGCCTCCCGCAAGTTCGACTGCGAGGCGTGGATCCCGACCCAGGGCAAGTACCGCGAGCTGACCTCCGCCTCGAACTGCGACAGCTTCCAGGCCCGCCGGCTGTCGGTTCGACTGCGGGACGGCAAGCAGGTCAAGCCGCTGGCCACGCTCAACGGCACCCTGTGCGCCGTGCCGCGCACCATCGTCGCGCTGCTGGAGAACCACCAGCAGGCCGACGGCTCGGTGCGGGTGCCCGAGATGCTGCGGCCCTACCTCGGCGGCCGCGAGCTGCTGGAGCCGGTAGCCAAGTGACCAGCGGGTTCCCCTACCGGCTCGTCGCCACCGACCTCGACGGAACGCTTCTGCGGTCCGACGAGTCGGTCTCCGAGCGCACCCGTGAGGCGCTCGCCGCGGTCACCGCGGCGGGCGCCGCCCACATCGTCGTGACGGGACGTGCCGTCCCATGGACCCGGCACATCCTCGACGCCCTCGACTACCGGGGCCTCGCGGTCTGCGGACAGGGCGCGCAGGTCTACGACGCCGGGTCGCACCGGCTGCTGACCTCGGTCACCCTGGACCGGCAGCTGGCCGGGGTCGCCCTCGCGAAGATCGAGGCCGAGGTCGGTCCGCTGTATCTCGCCGCGAGCCGGGACGGCCTGGAGGGCGAGGTGCTGGTGGGTCCGGGCTACGCGCTCACCGGCGCGCTGCCGGCCACACCGTTCACCGAGGCGTCCGACCTGTGGTCGGCCCCGCTGAACAAGATCTACATACAGCATCCGCAGCTGTCCGACGACGAGCTGGCGGAGGCGTCCCGGCAGGCGGCCGGGGGGTTCGTCAGCGTCGCGATGGCGGGCCAGGGCATCGTGGAGCTGCTGCCGCTCGGCCTGTCCAAGGCGACGGGGCTGTCCCTGGCGGCCCGCCGGCTCGGGATCAAGGCGGCGCAGACGATCGCCTTCGGCGACATGCCCAACGACATTCCGATGTTCGCCTGGGCCGCGCGGGGTGTGGCGATGGCCAACGCGCACGAGCAGCTGAAGGCCGTCGCCGACGAGGTGACGGGTTCGAACGAGGAGGACGGCATCGCGGTCGTCCTGGAGCGTCTGCTGGGCTGACGCCACCTCAGGGGTACGGGTGGTGAAGGCCGTTCGCGCCCCTGGGACATCTCGCCCGCGGCGTCTCGTGTCTTGCGGAGGATGCACGGATCGAACGTGCGCGGAGTTGCCCCCGACCTCGGCTCAGCAAGCCGGTGCCTTGCCTCTCGGCCAATCCTCCGGGTGGGCGGCCCACGCGAGAGCGACATCGCGTGCTCGAAGCGGCCGCCCCGGGCAGTCGTACGGTCGGCTCGACGGTGGGGTAACTACACCGGAGCCTGCCGCCGGCTGCCCTGACGGGAGCTCGGCGTACTGCCGTGCATGGGCATCGCCGGGCTCCTCTCCCAGACCGTGGCACCGGGCCGTGTGAACGCCCGGACTGACGCGACCAGTCTGCCGGGCCGGGGAGTCGGCCGCCACCGAATAAAACAGGCGTGCGACCGCGCCCAGGATCTCCGGACCGGTCCTAGCGGCGGCGCCACTTCCGTCTGCGGGCCTTGCCGAAGAACCAGCCCGCCGGGGGCTCGTCGGAGCGCCAGGGCTGGGGTTCGGGCTGCTCACGGCTCCAGCGGGCGGCGAGCATACGGGCGCGGGCGGACGGCTCGCTGGTCTCGGCGGCACGGACGAAGTCCTCGTCCAGGACGAGGCCGTCCCAGGCGTCCTCGGACCGTCCGCGCTCTTCCTGCTGCGCCATCCGCTTCCTCCTCGCTGCGCATCCCCTCGGCCCAGTGTGCCCGGGCCGAGGTGAAGCCCCTGTCAGTAAGCGCGGTGTCGGGGGTGACTGTGCGTCACTCCTCGCCCGCGAGGGTCAGCGTCCGCAGCTTCCGCCCGGCGTACCAGGTGGCGAGCACGGTCACCGCGATCAGCAGCACCGTGGCCGTCGTCAGTCCGACGTCGGAGGTGACCAGTTCGCCCCCGGCGACCTTGTGGGCCACGGCCAGCGACCACTGCTGGACGCTGAGGGTGCGCGCGCCGGGCACCAGGGAGCCGAACAGTGCCTCCCAGACGAGCGCGTAGACGAGCCCGAAGACCACCGCGTGCCGCGAGACCGTGCCCAGCAGCAGGAACAGGGCGGCGTAGGCGATGGAGGAGACCAGTGCGGCGACCGTGTAGGCGACGGCGATCTGCTGGCCGTTGCCGTTGAGGATGAACCCGGCGACGAACGTCGGCAGCGCGGAGAACACCATCGTCACCGCGACGGCCACGAACAGCTTGGTGGAGATGATCGTGGAGCGTTTCACCGGCTTGGACAGCAGATAGACGACGGAGCCGTCGTCGATCTCCGGGCCGATCGCCCCGGTGCCGGCGATGACGCCGATGATCGGCACCATGGTGGCGAGCGCGAGCCCGCCCAGCAGGTCGGACGCGGTCTGGTCGTCGGCTCCGGCCAGGCCGCGCACCACCACGGAGATGGCGATGAGCAGCAGCGGCAGCGCGCCGAGGATGAGGGCCCGGCGACGGCCGAGCAGGGCCCGGTAGGTGAGTCGGGCGACTGTGGGGTCGTACATCTTCGGCCTCCTACGCCGCGACGAGATACGAGAAGACGGACTCCAGGGACTCGTCGGACGGCGAGACCGTCAGCAGCCGGATGCCGTTGTCCCGGGCCACCTTCGGCAGCAGGGCCGTGAACCGGCCGAAGTCGACGGCCTGGATGCGCAGGGCACCCTCGGCGAGGTCGACCTCGATGCCGGCGGTGGACGGGTCGGCGATCAGCGCGGCCGCGAGGGCGCGGTCGTCGCTGGAGCGCACCAGATAGCGGTGCGGCCGGTCGGTCATCAGACGGCGGATCTTGCGGAAGTCCCCGCTGGCGGCGTGCCTCCCGGCGACGACGACCTCGATGTGCCAGGCGAGCTGCTCGACCTCCTCCAGGATGTGGGAGGAGAACAGCACGGTGCGGCCCTCGTCGCCCATGCGGCGCAGCAGGTCCATCAGCTGCATGCGCTGGCGCGGGTCCATGCCGTTGAAGGGCTCGTCCAGCAGGAGCAGCGAGGGGTCGTGGACGAGGGCGCTGGCCATCTTCACGCGCTGGCGCATGCCCTTGGAGTACGTGGCGATCTTGCGGTCCTGGGCGTACTCCATCTCGACCGTGGCGAGCGCCTTCTGGGCGGCCTTGTCGCCGAGGCCGTGCAGTTCGGCGTTGGCGACGACGAATTCGCGGCCGGTGAGGAAGTCGTACATCGCCTCGCGCTCGGGGACGATGCCGATGTGCCGGTAGATGGACTCGTTGCGCCACACCGGCTGTCCGTCGAGGGTGACCGTGCCGGTGGAGGGGGCGAGGAAGCCGCCCATCATGTTGATGAGGGTGGACTTGCCGGCGCCGTTGGGGCCGAGGAGGCCCGTGACGCCGGGGCCGATGGTCATGGTGACGTCGTTGACGGCGACCACGTTGCCGAACCAGCGGGAGACATGGTCGATGCTGAGTGTGGTCACAGTCCCACCTTCCGGTAGCGGCGCATCAGAAGGCCGTAGCTCGCGGCGATCAGGCCGAGGGTGACGAGGACGTAGACGGCGCCCTCGCCGTTCGACGGTGCCACCCCTCCGGGGAACGTCGAGGTGGCCCCGAGGAAGGCCGACTGCACGCCGTCGATCAGGGTGACCGGGGAGAACAGGCCGATCCAGGCGATCGCGCCGGTGCTGTCCTGGAGCTCGGCGATGCCCTGGAGGGCGGAGACGGCTCCGTAGGAGATGGTGAGGACGGCGATCACGGCCGCGATGCCGAAACCGCGGCGCGGGGTGACGGACGCGATCACCAGGCTCAGCCCGGCGAACAGCAGCGAGAGCAGTGCCACGGACATGAGTCCCTGAGCGAACCCCTTGGTCTGGTCGGTGAAGTCGAGCTTGGCGAGCAGCGCGCCGACGTAGAGCACCAGCAGCGGGGCCGCGGTGAGGATGAACAGCGCGGAGGCCAGGGCCGCGTACTTGGCGCGGACGTAGTCGGCGGTCTCGATGGGCCGCGAGAAGTACAGCGGGACCGTCTTGAAGCGCAGGTCGCGGGAGACGGACTGGGGCGCCTGCGCGGCGACGTACAGGCTGATGACGGCCTGCATGATGATCGCGTAGCGCGTGTAGTCGACGGGGAGTTCCTTGGCCTTGGTGGCGACCGCGACGGCGACCATGATGGCCGCGGGCACGCACATCACCACGAACAGCAGCATCGGCAGGACCTTGGACTTCACCGAGCGGCCGAGGCCGTAGGCGCCGCGCAGGGACTGCGAGTACAGGGAACGGGTCGCGTAGGCGCGGCCGAGACGGGGGCCGTCGTAGCTGCGGTAGCCGATGTTGTGGATGCGGGTCTGGTCGCCCGCCGCGGTCACGGGGTGCTCAACGGCCATGGCCGACGGCCTCCTTCCGCTGCTCGTCGCTCTCCTCGCCGGTGGTGCCGAACACCTCGGCGATGTGGTGCCTGCGCTGTTCCATGCGCACGAGGCCGAGGCCCAGGTCGGCGACGGTGTCGCGGACCACGTCGTAGGTCTCCTCGCCCTGCGCGGTCAGCAGCAGGAGATGGCCGGCGCCGGGCAGACCGCTGCCGTCCTGGACGGTGATCCCGCGCGCGTGGAGCGCCTCGCGGACCGCGCGGGTGCCGTCGGGGTGCTCGTCGGTGTCGGTGACCTCGATGGCGAGGGTGGTGGTGGTCTGGGTGAAGTCGGTGGTGGAGCTGGAGCGCAGGAGCTTGCCGCCGTCGACGACGACGACGTGGTCGCAGGTGCGTTCCAGTTCGCCCAGGAGGTGCGAGGTGACCAGGACCGAGATGCCGAAGTCGGTGTGGATGCGGCGGATCAGGCCGAGCATGTCGTCACGGCCGACCGGGTCCAGGCCGTTGGTCGGCTCGTCGAGGAAGACCAGCTGCGGGTCGTGCACGAGGGCCTGGGCCAGCTTGACGCGCTGCTTCATGCCGGTGGAGTAGCCGCCGATGGGGCGGTAGCGCTCCTCGTACAGCCCGACATGGCGCAGGGTGTCCGCGGTGCGTTCGCGCGCGGCGGTGGGCGGCAGGCCGGACATGCGCGCCATGTGGACGACGAACTCGGTGGCCGAGACGTCGGGCGGCAGGCAGTCGTGCTCCGGCATGTAGCCGACCCGCTCGCGGATGGCGGCACCCTCGGTGGCGATGTCGAGGCCGAGCACGCTCGCTCGGCCCTCGGACGCCGGGGACAGACCCAGCAGGATCTTGATCAGGGTGGACTTGCCGGCGCCGTTGGCCCCGACGAGTCCGGTCACACCGGGTCCGATGTCCACGGACAGCCGGTCGAGCGCGGTCACCCGGGGGAACCGCTTGCTCAGGCTTTCGGTCACGATCACAGTCACGCATCCGACAGTAGTGACGCGGGCCACGCCGGTCGTCAGACTCCAGAGCCGTCTTGGCATCACCCTGGAGTCGTACGGGGCCTTAAGGGTCCCCCTGAGGTCGGGCCCCGCAACCGGGTCCGTCCAGCCCGCGACCGCCCTATTGACGCCGACTCTAACAAGGTGCGAGATTCGGCCTTGTCAAGTTACGGACACGTACCGCAGTCGGCGGTAACCGGGTGGACGGGGCGGCATGACGACGGCAGTGGCAGGCAGGAACTCCACGGAGCTGCACGGATTCAGGACGGTGCAGCGACTGGCCTACGCGTGCGCGGAGGCGGTGGCCGCCCGCCTCGCGCCCGGTGTCACCGAGCGTGAGGCGGCACGCATGCAGCGGGAGTGGCTGCGGGAGCGGGGGGTGAAGGACTGGTTCCATCTGCCCTTCGCCTGGTTCGGCGACCGGACGGCGTTCGCGGGCTTCCGCATCCCCCTCCAGTTCTTCCCCACCGACCGGGCGCTGGAGCCGGGGATGCCCTTCATCCTCGACATGGCCCCGGTGTACGAGGGTCACACCGCGGACATCGGCTACTCGGGCTCGCTCGGCCCCAACCCTCTGCAGGACCGGCTGATGGACGACCTCCGGGCGCACCGGGAGCTGATCCTGCGCGAGGTGCGCGAGCGGCGTCCGCTGCGCGAGATCTACGAGGACGTGGACCGGCTCATGGTCCGCCAGGGCTACGCCAACCGGCACCGCGCCTATCCCTTCGGGGTGATCGCGCACAAGGTCGGCCGGGTCACGCCCCGGCGTTTCTCGCCGCATCTCTTCGGCTTCGGCACGCAGTCGCTGAAGGGCCTCGTGTCGGACGCGCTGCACGGGCACCGCGAGGGATGGTCGCCGCTGTGGTCGCCGTACCGGTTCTCCGACCATCCGCCGCAGCCGGGCCTGTGGGCGGTCGAGCCGCATCTCGGGTTCCGGGGCACGGGCGCGAAGTTCGAGGAGATCCTCGTCGTCACCGACTCGCGGGACCCCGGGGAGAGCGCCTTCTGGCTGGACGACGATCTGCCGCACGTGCGGCGCTGGGCGAAGGAGAAGTGACCATGCTCAAGGGCGCGCGCGAGCGCCGGGTGGCGACCGGCGGGGTGGAGCTGTGCGTCGCCGAACTGGGCGACCCCGAGCAGCCGACGGTGGTGCTCGTGCACGGCTACCCGGACAGCAAGGAGGTGTGGTCCGAGGTCGCGCCGCGTCTCGCCGACCGCTTCCACGTCGTGCTGTACGACGTGCGCGGACACGGCCGCTCCAGCGCGCCGCAGCCGCTGCGCGGCGGGTTCACGCTGGAGAAGCTGACCGACGACTTCCTGGCCGTCGCGGACGCGGTGAGCCCGGACCGGCCGGTGCACCTGGTCGGACACGACTGGGGCTCGGTGCAGTCCTGGGAGTTCGTCACGGTCGCGCGCACCGAGGGACGCATAGCCTCCTTCACCTCGATGTCCGGCCCTTCGCTCGACCACTTCGGCCACTGGATCAACAGCCGTCTCCGGCGTCCGACCCCGCGCCGGGTCGGCCAGCTCCTCGGCCAGGGCGCCAAGTCCTGGTACGTCTATCTGCTGCACACGCCGGTGCTGCCCGAACTGGCCTGGCGCGGGCCCCTCGGCAAGCTCTGGCCGGGCGTCCTGGAGCGGCTCGAACGGGTGGCCTCGGACGGCTATCCGACCCCGTCGCTGCCCCAGGACGCGGCCCGGGGCGCCTGGCTGTACCGGGACAACGTGCGCGCACGGCTGCGCAGGCCACGCCCGGACGCCCACGCCCACGCGCCCGTGCAGCTGATCACGCCGCTCGGCGACGCCTTCCTCTCGGAACGGCTCCACGACGATCTGGAGCAGTGGGTTCCGCAGCTCACCCGCCGCACCCTGCCGGCCAGGCACTGGGTCCCCCGAACCCGGCCCGACCAGCTCGCCTCCTGGATCACCGAGTTCGTCCACGGGATCGAGGGCGGCCACACGAAGTCCCCTGCCACGGGGCGGCACTTCGACCGGTTCGGCGGTCAGCTCGTGCTGGTCACCGGCGCGGGCAGCGGGATCGGACGGGCCACGGCGTTCGCGTTCGCCGAGTCCGGCGCACGGGTGATCGCCGTCGACCGGGACGCCGAGAGCGCCGCGCGGACCGCCGAACTGGCCCGGCTCGTCGGCGCGTCCGACGCCTGGGCCGAGACGGTCGACGTCTCCGACGCCCAGGCCATGGAGAAACTCGCCGACAAGGTCGCCAGGGAGTACGGCGTCCTCGACGTCCTGGTGAACAACGCCGGCATCGGTCTGTCCGGCTCCTTCTTCGACACCGCACCGGAGGACTGGAAGAAGGTCCTGGACGTCAACTTGTGGGGTGTCATCCACGGTTGCCGTCTCTTCGGACGGCAGATGGCCGAGCGCGGGCAGGGCGGCCACATCGTGAACACGGCGTCCGCGGCGGCCTTCCAGCCCTCGCGCGCCCTGCCCGCCTACAGCACCTCGAAGGCGGCGGTGCTGATGCTCAGCGAGTGCCTGCGAGCCGAACTCGCCGAACAGGGCATCGGGGTGAGCGCCATCTGTCCCGGTCTGGTGAACACCGGCATCACCTCCACGGCACGGTTCGTCGGTGTCGACGGGGAGGAGGAGAAGCGGCGCCGGCAGAGCTCCTCGCGTCTGTACGGCCGGCGCAACTACCCTCCGGAGAAGGTCGCCGAGGCGATCCTGCGCGCCGTGATCCACGACGAGGCGGTCGTACCGGTGACCCCCGAGGCACACGGTGCGTACGTCCTGTCCCGTTTCGCGCCGAGGGTGTTGAGGCGGCTGGCGCGCATGCAGCCGCGTCTGTAGGACTCAACGGCTGCCGCGGAACGAGCTGTTCGCCAAGCAACCTTCATATGCGCCATGGTTGAACAAGTCGCCCATATGGAAAGGCGGTTGTCCACAGTCACGCCAAATCGCCTGTGGATAACCGCCGTTGCTGTGGATCAAACCTTCGTGTGAAAAAAGTGTGCGTGATCCCCGTCTCGCTCGGCATGCTGATGCGCATGGACGAAAGACGCACCGTGAAGGTGTCGAAGTACCTCTCCAAGCATCTGCGGCACCAGCCGGAGCGGATCGGGCTCACGCTGGACGAGGGCGGGTGGGTGGAGATCGACGCCCTGATGGCGGCGGCCGCCGCGCACGGGTTCCGCTTCACACGCGAGGAGCTGGACCAGGTGGTCGCCACGAACGACAAGAAGCGCTTCGCCGTCGAGGGCACCCGGATCCGCGCCAGCCAGGGCCACAGCGTCGAGGTCGATCTGGGCCTGCCGCCCGCGACCCCGCCGCCGTACCTCTACCACGGCACCGTGGCCGCCCGTCTGGAGGCGATCCGCGACGAGGGGCTGCGGCCCATGAACCGCCATGACGTGCATCTGTCCTCCGACCGGGAGACCGCCACACGCGTGGGCGCCCGCCGGGGACGGCCCGTCGTGCTGTCGGTGGACGCCGGGGCCATGCACCGGGACGGCCATGTCTTCCACATGAGCGCGAACGGGGTGTGGCTCACCAAGGCGGTGCCGCCGCGTTATCTGCGCTTCCCCGAGGCGCACTGACCCGGCATGATCAGTGGTATGGACCACTTGCCGACCACCGAGGCCGCGGTCTCCGCGCTACGGGCCCTCGCCCATGAGTACCACCGCGAGATCGAGGTCACCCACGACATCGGCGCCGACCGGACGTCACGGCGTACGACCGCGGGGGTCGGCGTCGTCACCGACCCGGACGGTTCCCTGCCGCACGAGGCCCATGTCGAGCTGGGCGGCCGCCCCGCCGTGGGCGTACGGCTCTATCCGGAGGACGACGCACTGATCACCGTGGACGGGGTGGAGTGTCCCGACGTCGACCGCGACGACGTCCCCGCCTTCGTGCGCTCCCTCTACGACGGCCGGGCCTGGGTCAGGGCCCGCCGGTTCCCTCCGGGTCACTTCCTGATGGTCCCGCTGCCGCGCGACCGTGTGCACAAGGAGTTCGTCCTCGTGGCCCTCACCCCGTGGCTGGCCGCCTGCGGGCGGTGACGCCTGCGGGCGGTGACGCCTGCGGGCGGTGACGCCTGCGGGCGGTGACGCCTGCGGGCGGTGACGCCTGCGGGCGGTGACGCCTGCGGGCCGCCGCCGCGGTGCGCCTTCCGTCCGGGCCTTCCGTCCGGGCCTTCCGTCCGGGCCTTCCGTCGAGTGTGCCACGGGCCTCATCTGTGCGGACTCCCGCACGGTCGTGCTGGCATATGCGCGAGAATGGCCCGGTGACCTCAGCGACCAGAAAGCCCGCGCCCTCCGCCTCCCCCGAGCCTCCGCGGCCCCGCCCGCGGCTGATCGCCACCGATCTCGACGGCACCCTCCTGCGCGACGACAAGTCGGTCTCCCCGCGGACCGTCGCCGCACTGGCCGCCGCCGAGGAGGCGGGCATCGAGGTCTTCTTCGTCACCGGCCGGCCCGCCCGCTGGATGGACGTCGTCAGCGACCACGTCCACGGCCACGGCCTCGCCATCTGCGGCAACGGCGCCGCCGTGGTGGATCTGCACGGCGGCCCGGGCACCCACCGCTTCGTCAAGGTGCGCGAGCTGGCCCGGGAGAACGCGCTCGACGCCGTACGCCTGCTGCGGGACGCGGCGCCCGGCACGGTGTACGCGGTCGAGCAGACGTACGGCTTCAACCAGGAGCCGGACTACCCCAAGCTGCACATGGAGATCCCCGACGTCCTGGCACCGGCCGAGCAGCTCCTCGGTCCGGACGGGCCGGGCGCCGACGAGCCCGTGCTGAAGATCCTCGCCTTCCACCCCACGCTCGACCCCGACGCCTTCCTCACCCTCGCCCGCCTCGCCATCGGCGACCGCGCAGGCGTCACCCGCTCCAGCCCCAGCGCCCTGCTGGAGATCAGCGGCCCCGGTGTCTCCAAGGCCAGCACCCTCGCCCTGTGCTGCGCCGAGCGCGGCATCTCCCACGAAGAGGTCGTCGCCTTCGGCGACATGCCGAACGACGTCGAGATGCTCACCTGGGCGGGACGCTCCTACGCGATGGGCAACGCCCACCCCGACGTCATCGCGGCGGCCTCGGGCCGCACGGTCGCCAACAACGAGGACGGCGTCGCCGTGGTCGTCGAGCAGCTGCTGGCCGAGGCCCTGGAGGCGTGAGCCCGGGGCTGCCCGGCCGCCCCGGGCCGTGGTCCGGCTACCCCAGCGGGACGCCACGGGCAGCCAGCCACGGCACCGGGTCCACCCCCGAGCCCAGCTCGGGGGTGACCCGCACCTCGAAATGCAGATGCGGTCCGGTGGAGTTGCCGGTGGTGCCCGTCTGTCCGATCCACTGCCCGGCGGCCACCCGCTCGCCCTCGTCGACGGCGACGGACGCGAGGTGCGCGTACTGCGTGTAGTAGCCGCCCGGATGCCCGACCACGATCTGGATGCCGAACGCGCCCCCGCAGGACACGCTCACCACCCGCCCGTCGCCGACCGCCCGCACCGGCGTACCGATCGGCACCGCGAAGTCCTGCCCGGTGTGCCGGTTCGCCCACCGCGACCCCCCGCTGCCGAAGCCCGCCGACAGCTGGTACGTCTCCACGGGCGCGACCCAGCCCTGCGCGTACGAGGCCGGCGGCTGTTCGAGCCGGACCGCACCCCGGCAGCTGCCCGCCAGAGCCGACGCGTCCGCCTCCCCCTGGAGCCGTGAGCGGGCCTCCTCCAGCTTCTGCTCGATGGACCCCTTCAGCGCCGCCAGCTCGCCGTTGCGCCTGTCCAGCTCCCGCCAGGCCGCCGCGGCCCTCGCCTCGTCGGCCACGAGCCGCTGCTCCGCCCGGCGGCTCTTCTCGATGGCGTTGCCGAGCTCCAGATTCGCCTGGGAGAACATCCGCTGACCGCGCATCATCTCCTCCGGAGTGCCCGCCAGCAGGATCTGCGCGGCGACCGGCAGCCCGCCGCCGTCGCGGTACTGGGCCCGTGCGATCCGGCCCAGGTCCTCGTGCAGCACGGCGATCTCGCGCCGCCGGCTCTCCAGCAGCCCCTCGTAGTGCCGGGCCCGCGCCTGCTGCGCCCCGGCCTCGCGCTGTCCCCGCTCGTACTGCTGCGTCGCCACGGCCGCGTCCTCGTACAGCCGTGCCACCTCCGCCGCCGTGCTCCCCGAGGCACTGCCCGACGCGCTTCCCGCGACGCTCCCTCCGACGCCGCCCTCGGCCGTGTCCGAGGCTTCGGTGGGCCGGGCCGCGAGCACGGCGAGCGCGCACAGCAGCACCGAAACGAGCAGCGGATGACGGCGAAGTGAGGGCATGTCAGCGATCGTGGCCCCACCGCACGCCCGGAGTCCTGTTCAAGTCGTACGCCTGGGGGACAGGTTGCTGCGAACGAGGTGTTTTCGGTTACAGAGCCTCAAGCACAGGTGCCTGCCGTGTCAGTTCCTCCGCCTCCGCCTCACGGGCCGCCGTCTCCCGCAGCGGCCCCTCCGCCGCGGCCAGCTCCGCGAAGCCTCCCCGCTGCACGACCCGGCCCCGGTCCAGCACGACCACCTCGTCGACGTCCGTGAGACCGGCCAGCCGGTGGGTGATCAGCAGAACCGTACGGCCCTCGGTGGCCGCCAGCAGATCCGCGGTGAGGGCGTCCGCCGTGGGCAGGTCGAGATGCTCGGTGGGCTCGTCGAGGACGAGCACGGGGAAGTCGGCGAGCAGCGCACGCGCGAGCGCCAGCCGCTGCCGCTGCCCCCCGGACAGCCGGGCCCCGTGCTCCCCCACCAGCGTGTCCAGCCCGTCGGGCAGGCTCTCCACCCACTCCAGCAGCCGCACCCGCGCCAGCGCGTCGCACAGCTCGGCGTCGGTCGCCCCGCGCCGGGCCAGCAGCAGGTTCTCCCGTACGGAGCTGTCGAAGAGGTGCGCGTCCTGGGCGCACAGCCCGACAAGACGCCGTACGTCGTCACCGCTCGGCGCGTACGCGTCCACGCCGCCCAGCGTGTACGAGCCGGCGTCGGCGTCCAGGAAGCGCAGGAGCACCTGCGCCAGCGTGGTCTTGCCCGACCCCGACGGGCCCACCACGGCCACCCGGCGGCCCTCCTCCAGCCTCAGGTCCAGCCCGGCCAGCGCGTCCCGGCCCTGCCCGGGGTACCGGGCGGTCAGGCCGCTCACGACCAGCGGGAACGGTGAGGCGGGCGCCTGCCGCGGCTGCTCCGGCTCTCGCACGGGCACCGGGGCGTCCAGCACCTCGTGCACCCGCTCGGCGCTCCTGCGCACCCGCTGGCGGAACTGCACGGCGAGCGGCAGCCCGAGAACCGCCTCGAACGCCGCCAGCGGGGTGAGGACGACGACGGCCATGGCCACACCGCTCAGCCGCCCGGCGGCGACCGCCTGGGCGCCCACGAGCGCGGTCGCGGCGACGGTCAGCCCGCCGGCCAGGGCGGTGAGCCCGTCACCGAGCGCGGTCGCGCCGGCCGTGCGCGAGGCGATCCGGGTCAGGTCGGCGTCCGCCGCGCGGGCCCGAGCGGTCCGGGCCGGCAGCGCTCCGGCGACGGTCAGTTCGGCGGTGCCGGTGAGCAGATCGGCCACGCGGGTGGCGAGCACGCCCCGGGCGGGGGCGAGCCTGCGTTCGGCGTGCCGCGCCACCGCGCCGGAGAGCAGCGGGACCCCGACGCCCGCCGCGAGCAGTCCGGCCGCCAGGACCGCGCCCGCCTCCGGCAGCAGCCAGGCCGTGAAGGCGACCGACCCGGCCGACACGAGCGCCGCGGCCCCGGCGGGCAGCAGCCAGCGCAGCCAGTAGTCCTGGAGGGCGTCCACGTCGGCGACCAGCCGGGTGAGCAGATCACCCCGCCGGGTGTCGCGCAGTCCGGCGGGCGCCAGTCGCTCCAGGCGCCGGTAGACCGCGACCCGGGTGTCGGCCAGCATCCGCAGCACCGCATCGTGCGACACCAGCCGCTCCGTGTAGCGGAAGACGGCCCGGCCGATCCCGAAGGCCCGGGTCGCCGTCACGGCCATCATCAGATACAGCACCGGCGGCTGCTGCGACGCCCGCGAGATGAGCCACCCGGAAGTGGCCATCAGTCCGACGGCACTGCCCAGCGCGAGGCTGCCCAGCAACAGCGCCAGGGCGAGGCGGCCGTGTCGCGGTGCGGCCATGGCACGGACCCGGGTGAGGGGACGGGCCCCGGAAGGGGCGGGCCCGAGAGCGGCTTCCTCACCCGCGGGGGCACTCGCTTCCGTCACGGGGGAGACGTCGTTCCCGGCCGTCCGGTCGGCCGTACCGGTGAGGCGGGCCATGGGCACCGGCTCTGCCTCCGCCCCCAGCCGCTCCGGTCGTTCCGGCAGCTCCAGCCGTTCCACCCGGTCCGCCACCGCCAGCAGCGCGGGCCGGTGCACGACCAGCAGGACCGTACGCCCGGCCGCCAGCCTGCGGACCGCGGCGACGATCTCGGCCTCGGTCTCTCCGTCGAGTGCGGCCGTCGGCTCGTCGAGCAGCAGCACAGGACGGTCGGCCAGGAAGGCCCGGGCCAGCGCGAGCCGCTGCCGCTGTCCGGCCGAGAGCCCCGCCCCGTCCTCGCCGAGCACGGTGTCGGCACCGAAAGGCAGCGCGTCCACGAACTCCAGCGCCCCGGCGTCCCGCAGTGCCTCCCGGACGGACGTGTCGTCGGCGTCGGGCCGTGCGAGGCGCACGTTCTCCCCGACCGTGCCCGCGAAGAGATGCGGCCGCTGCGGAACCCACGCGACCTTCGCCCGCCACTGCTCCGGGTCGATGCCGGCGAGATCCGTGCCGCCGATCCGCACCTGCCCCGAGGCCGGCCGCACAAAGCCCAGCAGGACGCTCAGCAGCGTCGACTTGCCCGCGCCGCTCGGTCCGACGAGTGCGACCGTCTCCCCGGGCCTCACGGTGAAGGAGACATCGGCGACAGCGTCCTGTGACCGTCCGGGGTGGCGGACCATGACGCCGTCGAACACGAGGGGCCCGTCGGGGGCGGGGCCGGTCCCCGTGTCCGGCACCGGCGTCTCCAGCACCGCGAAGATCTCCTCGGCCGCCGCGAGCCCCTCGGCCGCCGCGTGATACTGCGCGCCCACCTGCCGCAGCGGGAGATACGCCTCGGGGGCCAGCACAAGGACGACCAGCCCGGTGAAGAGGTCCATCTCTCCGTGGACGAGCCGCATCCCGATGGTCACCGCGACCAGGGCCACGGAGAGGGTGGCGAGCAGTTCCAGGGCGAAGGAGGAGAGGAAGGCGATCCGCAGCGTCCGCATGGTCGCCTGCCGGTACTCCCCGGTGATGCGCCGGATCGACTCGGCCTGCGCCTTGGCCCGGCCGAACACCTTCAGCGTCGGCAGCCCCGTCACCACGTCCAGGAAGTGCCCGGACAGCCGGGACAGCAGCCGCCACTGGCGGTCCATCCGCGCCTGTGTGGCCCAGCCGATCAGCATCATGAAGAGCGGGATCAGCGGCAGGGTGCCGACGATGATCGCGGCGGACACCCAGTCCTCGGTGACGACCCGGGCCAGCACCGCCACCGGCACCACCACCGCAAGGCCCAACTGCGGCAGATAGCGGGAGAAGTAGTCGTCGAGCGCGTCGATCCCTCGTGTGGCCAGCGCGATCAGAGATCCGGTGCGCTGTCCCTCCAGCCAGCCCGGGCCGAGCCGGCCCGCCCGCTCCAGCAGCCTTCCGCGCAGCTCCGACTTCACGGCCGCACTCGCGCGATGGGCCGCGAGTTCGGTGAGCCACGCCACGACCGAGCGGCCGGCCGCCACAGCCACGAGCAGCAGCAGGGGAGTACGCAGCTCACCGGCCGGCAGTCCGTGCTGGAAGGCACCGACCACGACCTCGGCGATGAGCATCGCCTGGGCGACGACGAGCCCCGCCCCCACGGCGCCCAGGGCGACGACCGCCGCGAGGAAGAGCCGGGTGGCACGGGCGTGGCGGAGAAGGCGGGGATCGATCGGTTTCACGTGAAACATGCCCTTCGGCCCGGGGAAGGTGTCTGACGGTGTTTCACGTGAAACACCTTCCCGGTCGGACTCAGTGTGTTGCTTCGACAGCGATGTGCTGAGTGCCGATCCGCTTGCGGAACACCCAGTACGTCCAGCCCTGGTAGAGCAGCACGATCGGTGTGGCGATCGCCGCACACCAGGTCATGATCTTCAGGGTGTACGGGCTCGACGAGGCGTTGGTGACCGTCAGGCTCCACTCCTCGTCGAGCGAGGACGGCATGACGTCGGGGAAGAGCGACAGGAAGAGCATCGCCACGGCGGCGACGATGGTCACACCGGACAGCGCGAACGACCATCCCTCACGCCCCGCCTGGTTCGCCACCAGCGCGGCGACCAGGGCGGCGACCGCGACGACCAGGGCGACCAGGCTCTTGTCGTCACCGGTGTCGACCTGGGTCCACACCAGGAAGCACAGCGCGGCCACAGCCGTCACGAGACCGACCTTGAGGGCCATCCCGCGTGCCCTCTCCCGGATCTCACCGACGGTCTTCAGCGCCGTGAAGACCGCGCCGTGGAAGGTGAACAGGGTCAGCGTCACCAGGCCGCCGAGCAGCGCGTAGGGGTTGAGCAGGTCCCAGACGTCGCCGACGTACTCCAGATCGGCGTCGATCTTCACACCCCGCACGATGTTGGCGAAGGCCACGCCCCACAGGAAGGCGGGGATCAGCGAGGTCCAGAAGATCGCTGTCTCCCAGTTGCGCTGCCACTTCTCCTCCGGCCGCTTGACCCGGTACTCGAAGGCGACGCCGCGGACGATCAGACAGACCAGGATGACCAGCAGGGGCAGGTAGAAGCCGGAGAACAGGGTGGCGTACCACTCCGGGAAGGCGGCGAAGGTCGCTCCGCCCGCCGTGAGGAGCCAGACCTCGTTGCCGTCCCAGACGGGGCCGATCGTGTTGATCAGCACCCTCTTCTCCAGGCGGTTGCGGGCCAGCAGCCTGGTGAGGATGCCGACACCGAAGTCGAAGCCCTCCAGGAAGAAATAACCGGTCCACAGGACGGCGATCAGGACGAACCAGACGTCGTGCAGTTCCATGACTGAGCAGCTCCCTCGGCCTAGTACGAGAAGGCCATCGGCTTGTCGGCGTCACGGGAGTCGCCGCCGATCTTCGTGGGCGGGTTGAGGTCGGCCTCGGTGAGCTCCGGCGGGCCGGCCTTGACGTACTTCGCCAGCAGCTTGACCTCGACCACCGCGAGGATCGCGTAGAGCACGGTGAAGACGATCATCGAAGTGAGCACCTCACCCTGCGAGACACCGGGGGAGACCGCGTCACGGGTCTGCAGGACGCCGTAGACGACCCACGGCTGGCGTCCCATCTCGGTGAAGATCCAGCCCCAGGAGTTGGCGATCAGCGGGAAGACCATGGTCCAGATCGCGATGCGCCAGTACCAGGTGGTGAGCTTCGGACCGAGAGCCTTCTTGCGGAACAGGACCAGATGCGGCACCTCGTCCTCGCCCACCCTCAGGTGCTGCGGCAGCAGGAACTTCTTGCGGGTCAGCCAGAGCCCGGCCACGCCCACGGCGAGGGACGCCATGCCGAAGCCGATCATCCAGCGGAAGCCCCAGTAGGCGACGGGGATGTTGGGCCGGTAGTCACCGGGTCCGAACCGTTCCTGCTCGGCCTTGTTGACGTCGTTGATGCCGGGCACGTACGAGGTGAAGTCGTCCTTGGCCAGGAAGGACAGCAGGCCCGGAATCTCTATGGCGACCGTGTTGTGGCCCTTCTCGACATCGCCGTAGGCGAAGACGGAGAAGGGTGCGGGAGCCTCGCCGTCCCACAGCGCCTCGGCGGCGGCCATCTTCATCGGCTGCTGCTCGTACATGATCTTGCCGAGGACGTCACCGCTGACAGCGGTGAGCATGCCACCGGCGATCAGGGTGACCAGACCGAGCCGCAGCGAGGTCTTCATCTCGCGGATGTGCCTCTTGCGCAGCAGATGGAAGGCGGAGATGCCGACCATGAACGCGCCACCGGTGAGGAAGGCCGCCGAGAGGGTGTGGAACGCCTGGGCGAGCGCGGTGTTCTGGGTGAGGACCAGCCAGAAGTCGGTGAGCTCCGCCCGTCCCTTGGCCTCGTTGATCCGGTAGCCGACCGGGTGCTGCATCCACGAGTTGGCCGCGAGGATGAAGTACGCCGAAAGGATCGTGCCGACCGAGACCATCCAGATGCAGGCCAGGTGGATCTTCTTGGGCAGCTTGTCCCAGCCGAAGATCCACAGGCCGATGAAGGTGGACTCGAAGAAGAAGGCGATGAGCGCCTCGAAGGCGAGCGGGGCGCCGAAGATGTCACCCACGAACCGGGAGTAGTCGGACCAGTTCATCCCGAACTGGAACTCCTGCACGATGCCGGTGACCACACCCATGGCGATGTTGATCAGGAACAGCTTGCCCCAGAACTTGGTGGCCCTGAGGTACTTCTCCTTCTCCGTCCGCACCCATGCCGTCTGCAGGCCGGCCGTCAGGGCGGCGAGCGAGATCGTCAGCGGGACGAAGAGGAAGTGGTAGACGGTGGTGATGCCGAACTGCCATCGCGCCAGGGTCTCCGGCGCCAAAGCCAATTCCACGTCATCGTCTCCTTACTCGCCGTGGACACAGCGGCAGTTTGCCCCTTTTGTCACACACATCATCGGAGCAACCGGGACACGCTTGTGAACGCGTTCACATTCACAAGCAATTATGACGCACTGATTTTCGGACTCCACAGGGGGGTGCCTCTTTGGCCGCCACGCCGGCCCCTCGGCGAGAAATTCAACACCTTGTTGAAGGGCCTGCCATGCAGACACAGCACTCATCGACCCGCGTACGGATCTCCTGGCCCGCGGGGCATCTCACCGCGGCTCTCGACAGCACCCCAGTCGCCCAGGCCCTGCCGGAGGCACTGCCTCTCGCCTCCGCCGCCCGCACCTGGGGCGAGGAGGTCCACTTCGACACCGGAATCTCCGTTTCACGTGAAACGGATGCCCGGCAGGCAGTCGAGCCGGGCACGGTCGCCTTCTGGACCGACGGTGACGCCCTCGCACTCCCCGACCCGGCCCGACGCCGATCTCGCGAGGCGACGAATGCCGCCTCGCGAGCCTTTGCAACGTCCTCGGTCGTCTCGACGGGACCCCGGCCCCCTGGCCACGGTGCGCGTCGGCGACCCGGTGCGCGTGGAGACGATCGCCGGCCAGGGCTCTCCTGCCGGGCCGGCCCCGGCGGGACTGTCCCGCCGGGGCCGGCCTGCCAGGACTCCGTCCCCCCGCGGAAGACTTCTACAGCTCCTTGCGGAAGCCTTCCGCCGCCTTCAGGAAGATGTCGTTCGCCTCGGTCTCACCGACCGTGACCCGCACACCCTCGCCGGGGAACGGCCGCACCACGACACCCGCCTGCTCACACGCCGCGGCGAACGCCGCCGTGCGCTCTCCCAGCCGCAGCCACACGAAATTGGCCTGGGTGTCGGGCACCGTCCAGCCCTGGGCGCGCAGCGTGTCGACCACCCGCGTGCGCTCGCAGACCAGCGAGCCGACCCGGCCGAGCAGTTCGTCCTCCGCCCGCAGCGAGGCCACCGCGGCGTCCTGCGCGAGCTGGCTGACCCCGAACGGAACGGCCGTCTTGCGCAGCGCCGCGGCGACCGGCTCGTGAGCGATCGCGAACCCGACCCGCAGGCCGGCGAGGCCGTACGCCTTGGAGAAGGTCCGCAGCACACAGACGTTCGGCCGGTCGCGGTACAGCTCCACGCCGTCCGGCACCTCCATGTCCCGGACGAACTCGCGATACGCCTCGTCGAGCACGATCAGCACATCGCGGGGAACCCGGTCCAGGAAGCGCTCCAGCTCGGCTCGCCGCACCGCCGTGCCGGTGGGGTTGTTGGGGTTGCAGACGAAGATCAACCGGGTGCGGTCGGTGATCGCGTCGGCCATGGCGTCCAGGTCGTGCACATCGCCGTCCGTCAGCGGCACCTGAACCGAGGTCGCGCCACTGACCTGCGTGATGATCGGGTACGCCTCGAAGGACCGCCAGGCGTAGATGACCTCGTCACCGGGGCCGGAGGTGGCCTGGACGAGCTGCTGGGCGACCCCGACGGAACCGGTGCCGGTGGCCACGTGCGTGACCGGCACCCCGAACCGCTCGGCCAGCTCCTCCATCAGGCCCGTGCAGGCCATGTCCGGGTAGCGGTTGAACGCCGCGGCGGCAGCCGTGACGCTCTCCATCACGCCCGGCAGCGGGGGATAGGGGTTCTCGTTGGAGGACAGCTTGTACGCCACCGGCCCTCCGGCCGCGGCCGGCTTGCCCGGCTTGTAGGTGGGGATACCCTCCAGCTCGGCGCGCAGCTTCGGGCTCGTCTCGCTCACCGCAGTCCTCCTCGCGATCACCGGCGGGCCGTCAGCACCGTCGGCTTCCAATGCTTCTCACCTTAAGAGGATTCGGCCCGGCTGCGTATGGGTCGGCCTCACCTTCTGCCGGAGTCCGTGCACCTCAGGCACCTCACCGACAACACGGGCATCATCGTATAAAACTGTATGAATGAGGGGCGCACCATACATATATCTACGCGCCGGTGGCTCGCGCCGTGGCGCGCATCCCTCGTGAAGGTGAGTTGAGACCTCTTCGAAACATCGGACACTTGGCAGGCGGGTGCGCGCCGACAAGCCACGTACTACAGCGAAGACAGCCAACTCCCTTGCTTTCCAAGGCATTTCACCTGTCGCCGCCTTGCAGAAACGTGTCTGTCAACGGGTGCATATGCGTCCGCACTACCCCACCGCATGAGCCCTACTATCGGCACGCCATGACAGCAGCAGGGAAGCACCAGGTGAGCCGCGCGGAAACCTCACGGCGAGGCAACCGGCCGGGACGGGCGGGCATCAGAGACGTGGCCGCCGCCGCCGGAGTCTCCATCACGACCGTCTCCGACGCCCTCAACGGCAAGGGCCGGCTCCCGGACGCCACCCGCCGCCATGTCCGCGAGGTCGCCGACCGGCTGGGCTACCGCCCCTCGGCCGCCGCCCGAACCCTCCGTACCGGCAAGTCGGGACTCATCGGCCTGACCGTGACGACGTACGGGGATGAACCTTTCACCTTCACCGAGTTCGCCTACTTCGCCGAGATGGCCCGGGCCGCCACCTCCGCCGCGCTCGCCCGCGGATACGCCCTCGTCATCCTCCCCGCCACCTCCCGCCACGACGTGTGGTCCAACGTGGCCCTGGACGGCACGGTCGTCATCGACCCCTCCGACCAGGACCCCGTGGTCAGCGAGCTGGTCCGGCAGGGCTTACCTGTCGTCTCCGACGGCCGCCCGGCCGGCTCGCTCCCCGTCACCGCCTGGGTCGACAACGACCACGAGGCCGCCGTCCTCGGCATCCTCGACCACCTGGCCGACGCCGGTGCCCGCCGTATCGGTCTGCTGACCGGCACGACCACGGACACCTACACCCACCTGTCGACCACCGCCTATCTGCGCTGGTGCGAGCGTGTGGGCCAGGATCCGGTGTACGAGGCGTACCCGGCGCACGACCCCTGCGCCGGGGCCGTCGCCGCCGACCGACTGCTCGCCCGGCCCGACCGGCCCGACGCCGTCTACGGTCTGTTCGACCCCAACGGCACCGATCTGCTCGCCGCCGCCCGCCGCTACGGACTGCGCGTGCCGGAAGACCTGCTGCTCGTCTGCTGCAGCGAGTCCACCGTGTACGCCAACACCGAGCCGCCCATCACCACCCTGTCCCTCAAGCCCCGCCGCATCGGCACGGCCGTGGTCCAGCTCCTCATCGACGCCATCGAGGGCGTCGAGTCGGACCACCCGGTCGAGCAGGTGATACCGACGGAGCTGATCGTCCGCACCTCTTCCCAGCGGCGCGCGCCCCGCCGCACCGTGAGCCCTCCGCGCACACCCGACGAAGGCTGACCGCCCCGGTCCGCCACCTGGACCGGGCCGTCCGTGAGACGGAGCACGAGACGATCGCCCGCGCACGTTCCACCGGACCGGGGCGACCGCGCGCCCGAGAGGCACCGGGCGGGAGCGGCCCGGGAGGGCTCCTCCGCGCCGGGGACCCGCCGACGAGAAGCGAGCCGCGCGGGTCTGTCGGCGCGGGCACGCCGAAGGGCACCGTGCCCGCGAGGCTCCCGGGAGAACCCGGGCCGCGCCCGGAGCCGCGTCACGCCTCCGGCAAAGACCTGCCCAATCGGGGCGAAAGCCACGGTGAAGCGGAGTCCTGTTCCGATTCACCACCCCTGGGTCATCACATGGCACGATCCGCATTCCTATGATGGGCCCACGGCACCGCGGGCAGCTGCGACCAGGCAGTCCGATGCGGTGCAGATGCGGCGCGATGGTGGAGGGGTCGATGACTCAGGGGGCCGGTCAGGGACCCGAGGTGCAGCGCACGGCGACGTTGCGCGACTTCCGGGTGCCCGCTTACGTCCACGAGACCGGCGCCCGCCCCGGTGAGGTCACCGGTACCGCGGAACCGGTCGAGTACCCGGAGGGGTACACCCCCACCCAGCGCGATCTGCCCGTCATCAATCGGGGTGACACGCTCCAGGTGACCGTGGACCCCGTCGCCGCCTCCGCCCCGGTGCCCCAGCCCGTCGCCGGGCCCGGCCCGCTGTTCGTGGTCGGCGACGTGCACGGCTACCTCGACCAACTCGTCGCCGCCCTCCAGGAGAAGGGCCTGATCGACGCGGCCGGCCAGTGGTGCGCCGGCACCGCCCGGCTGTGGTTCCTCGGCGACTTCACCGACCGCGGTCCGGACGGCATCGGTGTCATCGACCTCGTGATGCGGCTGTCCGCCGAGGCGGCCGCTTCGGGCGGCTACTGCAAGGCCCTGATGGGCAACCACGAGCTGCTGCTCCTCGGCGCCAAGCGGTTCGGCGACACCCCCGTCAACTCCGGTGCGGGCACCGCCACCTTCCAGGCGGCCTGGCTGCTCAACGGCGGCCAGAAGACCGACATGGACCGCCTCCAGGACCATCACCTGCAGTGGATGTCCCGCCTCGACGCCCTGGAGGAGGTCGACGGCCATCTGCTCGTGCACTCCGACACCACCGCCTACCTCGACTACGGAAACTCCATCGAAGAGGTCAACGACACCGTCCGCGAGACCATCACGCGCAACGACGCGGACGAGGTCTGGGATCTGTTCCGCAAGTTCACCAAGCGCTTCTCCTTCCGTGACGAGGGCGGCGCGGACGCCGTGCGCTCGCTGCTCGACACCTACGGGGGCACCCGCATCGTCCACGGTCACAGCCCCATCCCCTACCTCCTGGGCGAGGTCGGCAACGAGGAGGGCGAGGACACCTCAGGCCCCGTGATCGAAGGGCCGCACGTCTACGCCGACGGTCTCGCCATCGCCATGGACGGCGGCGTGACCATGGCCGGAAAGCTTCTGGTGCAGCAACTCCCCCTGGACAAGTGAGCTTTCACCGGACAGGCGTCTCTCGTCGCATGTCCGGCCGGTGACG
The DNA here is from genome assembly GCF_044754345.1 of Streptomyces sp. NPDC093094. Lineage (NCBI taxonomy): Bacteria > Bacillati > Actinomycetota > Actinomycetes > Kitasatosporales > Streptomycetaceae > Streptomyces > Streptomyces sp. NPDC093094. The sequence continues at coordinate 32,625 of NZ_JBIVOX010000005.1, forward strand.
GACGCGGGCCGGGGGCCAATTTCTGCAAACCCCCTGTCACCGTGTGCCTTTGCCGCTCTACCATCGGCTTATCCGTAGCAGGCTCCCCTCCGTTTCTGCCCGACGGCTCGTCAGCGTGCGAGCCCCAAGCCCTACGGAGCATCGGGGGATGCACATGAACAGCGTTCCGCAGCACCTGCTGAGCGAGGACCGCCAGGAATACGAGCGGATCCTCGATGAGGCGCTGCGCTCCTCCCCACACCGTCCGGAGCCGGCCGCGGCCGGCCAGCGGCTCACCTCGGAACAACTGCGCACCATGGCGCTCGGCGCCACCGCCCTGATCACGGCAGCCGCCGCGACCGAGTACCAGCACTATGTGAAGGTCCGCGAGGAACTGCGTCGGCCGGCGCCTTCCACTCCGGCGTCCGTGCGCGAGTCCGGCTCCGCCGACCCCGGCGCGAGCACGGTGGGGCTCGCCTCCGCCATGGGCGAGGTCACCGAGACCGCCGGAGCGGGGGCCGTCGCCGTCGTCGCGGTCCTGGCGCCCGTCCTCGCCGGAACCGCCGCCGTGATCTTCCTGCTCGTCGGTTACCTCCTCAAGGTGCTCGATCCGGACCAGTCGTTCGGTGACACCCTGCTGACGACCGGGTGGGTGTTCGGCGCCGTGACGGCCGTCGCGATCCTGGTCGCCGCCGTCGGTCTGCTGCTCACCGCCCTGCGCAACAGGCCCTCACCGGAAACGGGCCTCTACGGCGATCCGGGCGGGGAGCTGGACCAGGCCAGGGAGGCATGGCGGGAGGCCCTGGTGGAGCGAGGCATCCTGCCGTTCCTGCGCGATGCCCTCACCGCGTCCGGCCCCGTCACCCTGCCCCGCACCACGCAGCCCGCGCGCACGAGCCGTATCCCCCACCTCGGCTACGGGCGCCCGGGCTTCACCAGCCCCGGTGAGGGTCCCGCGGCGGGTCCCCGGCCGAGCTACACCAGTCCCGACTTCAGCAGCCCGGACTTCGGCGGGCCCGAGCACCAGCCGGACTGACCCGGCGTGCGTTCCCCGACCGGGAACGCACGCCGTGCACCGGGCCACCGACGGCTTCGGCGGCCCGGGCCGGACGTACAGCCGGCCGACATCCGCGGCCTGGCCTGCCCGTCCCCCGCGGCGGGGTCAGTCCGCGAGCGGCAGGTACACGCGGTTGCCCGCCGCCGCGAACTCCTTCGACTTCTCGGCCATGCCCTGCTCGATCTCCGTCTTGGTGCCGCCGTGCTCACGGCGGATGTCCTGGGAGATCTTCATCGAGCAGAACTTCGGCCCGCACATGGAGCAGAAGTGGGCGGTCTTGGCGGGCTCGGCCGGAAGGGTCTCGTCGTGGAACTCCCGGGCCGTGTCCGGGTCGAGGGCCAGGTTGAACTGGTCCTCCCACCGGAACTCGAACCGGGCGTCGGACAGCGCGTCGTCCCACTCCTGTGCGCCCGGGTGCCCCTTGGCGAGGTCGGCGGCGTGCGCGGCGATCTTGTAGGTGATGACGCCCGTCTTCACGTCGTCCCGGTTGGGCAGACCCAGGTGCTCCTTGGGGGTGACGTAGCAGAGCATGGCCGTGCCCCACCAGGCGATCATCGCGGCGCCGATACCGGAGGTGATGTGGTCGTACGCGGGCGCGACGTCCGTCGTCAGCGGGCCGAGCGTATAGAACGGAGCTTCATCACAGATCTCCTGCTGAAGGTCGATGTTCTCCTTGATCTTGTGCATCGGGACATGGCCCGGGCCCTCGATCATCGTCTGAACATTGAAACGCTTCGCGATCCGGTTGAGTTCCCCGAGCGTCCTCAACTCGGCGAACTGGGCCTCGTCGTTGGCGTCCGCGATGGAACCGGGGCGCAGGCCGTCACCGAGGGAGTACGTGATGTCGTACGCCGCGAGGATCTCGCAGAGCTCCTCGAAGTTCTCGTAGAGGAAGCTCTCCTTGTGGTGCGCGAGGCACCACGCGGCCATGATCGAGCCGCCGCGCGAGACGATGCCCGTCTTGCGGTTGGCCGTCAGCGGCACGTACGGCAGGCGCACGCCCGCGTGGACCGTCATGTAGTCCACGCCCTGCTCGGCCTGCTCGATGACCGTGTCCTTGTAGATCTCCCAGGTCAGCTCCTCGGCGCGGCCGTCGACCTTCTCCAGCGCCTGGTAGAGCGGAACCGTACCGATGGGCACGGGGGAGTTGCGCAGCACCCACTCACGGGTGGTGTGGATGTTGCGCCCGGTGGAGAGGTCCATGACCGTGTCGGCACCCCAGCGGGTCGCCCAGGTCATCTTCTCGACCTCCTCCTCGATGGAGGACGTCACCGCGGAGTTGCCGATGTTGGCGTTGACCTTCACCAGGAACCGCTTGCCGATGATCATCGGCTCGATCTCCGGGTGATTGACGTTCACGGGCAGCACGGCCCGGCCCGCCGCGATCTCCTCGCGCACCACCTCGGGCGAAACGTTCTCCCTGATGGCCACGTACTCCATCTCGGGCGTGATCTCGCCCCGGCGCGCGTAGGCGAGCTGGGTGACCGCCTGTCCGTCACGGCCCCGGCGCGGCAGCCGGGGGCGCCCCGGGAAGACCGCGTCGAGGTTGCGCAGACCGCCACGCGGCGAGGTGTGCTTGAGGCCGTCGTCCTCGGGACGGACCGGGCGGCCCGCGTACTCCTCGGTGTCTCCGCGGGCGATGATCCAGTTCTCCCGCAGCGGCGCCAGGCCCCTGCGGACGTCCGTCTCGACGGATGGATCGGTGTAAGGGCCCGACGTGTCGTACAGCGTGACCGACTGGCCGTTGGTGAGGTGCACCTGACGAACCGGCACGCGCATATCGGGGCGTGAGCCCTCGACATACGCCTTGTGCCATCCGATGGACTTCCTGACGTCATCGCTGTCGGAGACCACGGAGGTCTGCGGCTGCGTGGAGGCAGGCGTGCGTACGTCCTTGCTGGTCATGAGACCTACTCCCTACGCCGGCATTACCCGGTAACAGGTTCGGCGGTCGACGCAGCGTTCACCGTCTTCCGGTGTTTCGTGTGGAACACGTCGTGTTCCACGTGAAACATCGCGAAGACGGAGGTCAGCGCCCTCTCAGCCCGGTGCTCCGAGCTCCCGCGTGTACAAAGGTGCCTCCACGCTAGCGGCAACTCTGGCGCGGTGAACAGGGGGCCCCTGCCGTTCTTGCGATGATCGGCCGGTGACCACGACACAGCAGCCCTCGTTTCCACCGCCCGAACCGCGCCGTCATGGGCGTCAGCCCGGCCACGGTGAGGCGCGCGCCGCCAGAGACACCTCCGGTGGCGGATACGGCGACAGTCCCGGCCACGACTCGGGGGACGGGCCCGGTGGCGACCACGGCCACGGCGGCGGACACGACAGCGGTACCGGCCGTCGAGGCGCCGCCGGACACGGAGGCGGCACCGGACACGGAGGCGGCACCGGACACGGAGGCGGACACGGCGCCGAAGGCGGGCACGGGCAGGGAAGCGGGCACGGGCACTCGCACAGCCACAGCCATGGGCCGGCCACACCGGTGTCCAAGCATCTGCGCAAGGTGATCGCGGCGATCCTGGTCCCGTTCGCCGCCGCGGTCGTGGTGGGCCTCGCCGTGCTGTGGCCCGGTGGGGCACCGGGCCACGAGCGCACCGGTGTCGGTTTCGACCGGCAGACGGAGCAGGCGACGGTCACCGAGGTCGTGCAGGTGGACTGCAAGTCGGTCAACGCCTCCGGTGTCCCCCCGACCGGAGACACCTCCACCGCCGAGGGGTCGTCGGCTCAGCAGCAGGCGAACGGCGACTGCAAGCGGGCGACGATCCGTGTCGACTCCGGCAAGGACAGCGGGCGCACGTTCACCGAGATCGTCCAGCCCGACCAGTCCCGGCAGCTGCACGAGGGCCAGGAGGTCGTGGTCGCCTACGAGCCCTCCGCTCCGAAGGACCTGCAGTACTCCGTCGCCGATGTGAACCGGCGTCTGCCGCTGGCAGTGCTCGCCGGCATCTTTGCGCTCGCGGTCGTCCTCGTGGGGCGGATGCGCGGGGTGATGGCGCTGGTCGCCCTGGCCATCAGCTTCCTGGTGCTCAACTTCTTCGTCCTGCCGGCGATCCTGCAGGGCTCGAACCCCCTGGTCGTCGCGGTGGTCGGGGCGAGCGCCATCATGCTGGTCGCGCTCTATCTCTGTCACGGCCTGTCCGCGCGGACATCGGTGGCCGTGCTCGGCACGCTGCTCTCGCTGCTGCTGATCGGTGTGCTCGGCTCGTGGTTCATGGACTGGGCCGCCCTCACGGGCAACACGGACGACAGCACCGGCCTGATCCACGGGCTGTACCCGTCGATCGACATGAGCGGTCTGCTGCTGGCCGGCATCATCATCGGTTCGCTCGGTGTGCTGGACGATGTGACGGTGACCCAGACGTCGGCGGTCTGGGAGCTGCACGAGGCCAACCCCACGATGGGCTGGCGCGGCCTGTACCGGGCGGGTATCCGCATCGGCCGCGACCACATCGCGTCGGTCGTCAACACGCTCGTCCTGGCCTATGCGGGCGCGGCCCTGCCCTTGCTGCTGCTCTTCTCGATCGCCCAGAGCAGCGTGGGCGCGGTCGCCAACAGCGAACTGGTGGCGCAGGAGATCGTGCGCACCCTGGTCGGCTCGATCGGCCTGGTCGCATCCGTTCCCGTCACCACCGCGCTGGCCGCGCTGATGGTCTCCGCCGACCGTCCCGCCATGTCGCCCGCAGGCGCCCAGCCGGGCCCGGCAGCCGTAGGGGCCCGCGCGGGCCGAGGCCGCCGCCGCAAGCGCTGAGCCCGGGCGGGGCCGCCGCTGCTGCAGGCATCGAGCTGAAGCAGGGCTGCTGCCGCAATCGCTGAGCCCGGCAGGCCGGGGCGCTCATGCCGAGCCGAGACGGGCGGGGGCGCCGGAAGCAGCCGGGCACGGGCCGTGCCCGGTCCGCCGGCACCCCGCGGCCGCAGCCCGGGCCGCGGCCGTGAACGCGCCGCCGAGGGCCGCGTCGGCCGCCTGGTGAAGCGTTACGGCACCGTGGTCGGCGAACGCTTCAGCCGGCGCTCTGTTCCTCGGCCAGGATGCGGTCCAGGGCCTCGTCGAGGTGGGTGTCGAAGTCGGCGAGCGAGGTCTCCTGACCGAGCGGCACCAGCTTGTCGGTGCGGTCGAGGAAGGCCACGAGCGGCGCCGTGGAGGAGCGGAACAGCGCCTGGTCGCTGCCGACCTGGAGCCGGATCAGCACCTCGCCGAGGGACTCCGGCTCCACGGGCGCGACCCGTACATCGCCCTCCCCGCTCGGCCGGCCCACGCCGTCGATGAGCAGCTCCCGCCCGAACGCCCAGGTCACCGGTGCGTCACCGGGCAAATGAAAGGTCAGACGGATGGCATAGGGATCACAGGTCTCGTAGCGCAGTTCCACCGGAATCCGGAAGGAGAGCTCCTCGGAGACGAGAAAGCTCATCATGACCTCTGCCTGCACCGACTCGCGCATCGCCTACCCCGTCTATTGCCGTCGACTGGCCGGGAATGAACCTCTGATCCTGGTGGCATCTTGCTCAACGTGCACACCAGATCACAAGGAGTGAGTTTTCAGATACTGATAGAGATCGCGAGGGATCCCAGAAGACGCCCGACCTCGCTCTGCAGCTGCCGCGCCGCAGGCAGCAGCCGTCCGGAGTGCTGGGTCGGCAGGGAGATGGCCATCGTGGCCGCCGCGCTGCCCACGGTGATCGGAACGGCCGCGCACACGGTGCCCAGCGCGTACTCCTGACGCTCGACCACCAGGTCCATGCGCCCCATCCGGTCCATCCGGCGCAGCAGGGACGCCCGGTCACGCACCGTGTACGGGGTGATCGGCTGCACCGGGTAGCGTTCGAGGTGGTCGAGCCGGGCGTCCTGTCCCAGCTGGGACAGCAGGCACTGCCCGATGGCGTGCGCGTGCCCGGTCTCGCGGAAGTCGGCCCACTCCACGACGGCCGGGTTGCCGGGGGTGTCCGAGACGCAGACGACGTCGATCTCGCCGTCCCGGTACTGGGCGTAGTACACCGGGACACCGATGGAATCTCGCCATTGGGCGAGCGCCTCGACCACCGTGCTGCGACGTTTCTGCTTCGCTCCGCTGCTGCTCAGCCGCTCCGCCGCCTCACCGAGGAAGAACAGCCCCTTGTCGCGCCGCAGATAGCCCTCGTGGACCAGGGTGCGCAGCAGGTGGTAGGCGGTGGGCAGGGCCAGGCCCGTCTCCCGGGCCAGTTGCTTGGCGGGGGCCCCGTGCTCGTGCCCGGCGGTGCACTCCAGCAGGCGCATCGCCCGCTGGACGGAGCCGATGAGCGTGGTGGCCGGGTGCGGGGCCCGCGCTCCGGGCGGGACCGGCTGTTCGGGCGGTCTGGTGAGGATCCCGGCAGGGGCGGGGGGTGCATGAGGTCCGGCGGGGGTGGTGTCAACCGTGGCCAAGGGGTCACTCCCGAAGGCGAGGGTGCTGCCCGTGCGGGGGGACACGGGGTGTACGGGGGTGTACGCCGTTCGCGGGGCGTCCGTCCCCACGTCGAGTTCCGGACTCTAACGGCCCGTCTCCGCCTGAGGGCGGGCTGCCCGGCAAACTTCCCTCGCCCGAGGGAACCGGTGGTTTTCCTTGTCACCCACCGGCTCCCTGTGCCGTTCACCAGTCGCTGCGCGACGCCGAGCTGGAGGTGAACTTCCTGACGACGTAGATGAGTCCGCCGACCAGGGCCACGAAGACCAGCAGCTTGAACAGCAGACCGATCACGAAGCCGACGACGCTGGCTATCAGCCCGCCGAACACCACCAGGGCGATGACCGGCACCGCGACCCACTTCACCCACCACGGCAGCCCCGCGAAGATCTCTCGCATCGCCCCAGCCCTTCTCTCTCGTCCGTCGGGCTCTGTCCGCCCTTCGGTCCTTCGTATCTCCTGCCCTCGATGCTAGGGCGGGCGAGGGGGCCGGCGGGGGCCTCGCGTCCCTTGTCCTCCCCTGACCGGTCCCCTAGGGAATCCGGGGGCCGGACATCAGCTCTCGGGCGGAGAGAACACCACGAGAACCCGCAGGTCCTCGCTGATGTGGTGGAACTTGTGCGCCACTCCGGCCGGGACGTAGACGACGCTGCCCCGGGCCACCTGGGTGGTCCCCAGGCCGACCGTGATCGAGGCGCGGCCGCTCACGACGAAGTACACCTCGTCCTGGTTGTGCGGCTGCTGGGGGTCGTGCTCGCCCGCGTCGAGCGCGTACAGACCCACCGACATGTTCCGCTCCCGCAGAAACTGCAGGTAGGCGCCTTCGTTGGCGGCGCGCTCCGCCTCCAGTTCGTCCAGCCGGAATGCCTTCATCGCGTTGTTGCCCTCACGCCCCTGCTCGTAGCGGATCTCGTCTGCCACGATCAGACACATGATGAATTTCGTAGTCAAGACGATCGCCAACGCGGGCGCACTGGCGGTCGCCGTGTGGATGCTCGACAAGATCACCCTGACCGGGGACAGCACCGGCAAGAAGGTCGGCACGCTGTTGCTGGTGGCGCTGCTCTTCGGGCTGGTGAACATACTGGTCAAGCCGTTGGTGAAGCTGCTGAGCCTGCCCCTGCTGGTGCTGACGCTCGGCCTGTTCACCCTGGTCGTGAACGCGCTGATGCTGTTGCTGACGTCGTGGCTGGCCGACAAGCTGGACCTGAGCTTCCATGTGGAGGGCTTCTGGACCGCGGTCGTGGGCGCCCTGATCATCTCGATCGTCTCCTGGGCGCTCAACGTCGTCCTGCCCGACAAGGACTGAACGGTCATGACGTACCGCGTCTGTTTTGTCTGCACCGGCAACATCTGCCGCTCCCCGATGGCCGAGTCCGCCTTCCGTGCGCGTGTGGCGGAGGCGGACCTGGCCGACGAGGTGGAGGTCGACAGCGCCGGCACGGGCGGATGGCACGAGGGGGACCCGGCGGACCCGCGCACTGTGGCCGTCCTGGAGGAGCACGGCTACGACGGCGGCCACACGGCACGGCAGTTCCACGCCTCCTGGTTCTCCCGGCTCGACCTCGTGATCGCCCTGGATTCCGGGCATCTCAAGGCCCTGCGCCGTCTCGCCCCGACCGAGCAGGACGCGCGGAAGGTGCGGCTGCTGCGCTCCTACGACCCCGCCGCGGGCGACGATCTCGATGTGCCGGACCCGTACTACGGCGGCATGGACGGCTTCGAGGAGTGTCTGGAGATGGTGGAGGCGGCGAGCACGGGTCTGCTCGCCGCGGTCCGTGAGCAGGTGGAGGGCCGGGCGGCATGAACGATTCCGGGCACCCGCCGCAGGGCGAGGGCACGCGCGCGGTGCGGGCCGGCCTGCCCGAGCCGGTGAAGTACGAACCGGCCCTGCCGGGGCCGGTGTTCGCCGCGCACTTCCATCTGCCGGGCGAGCCGACCGGGCCGTACACCTACGGCCGTGACGAGAACCCCACCTGGGCCCGTCTGGAGCGGGCCGTCGGCGAGCTGGAGGCGCCCGGGCAGGACGGCGTCGAGACGCTCGTGTTCTCCTCCGGAATGGCCGCCGTCTCCTCGGTGCTCTTCTCCCAGCTGCGCGCCGGCGACGCGGTCGTGCTGCCCGGCGACGGCTACCAGGCGCTGTCCCTGGTCCGTGCGCAGCTGGAGGCGTACGGCATCGAGGTGCGCACCGCCCCGACGGGCGGCGACGCCCAGCTCGACGTGCTGGACGGAGCACGGCTGCTGTGGATCGAGACGCCGTCGAACCCGGGGCTCGACGTGTGCGACGTCCGCCGGCTGGCCGAGGCGGCCCACGCGCGTGGCGCCCTGGTCGCGGTCGACAACACCCTCGCCACGCCGCTCGGCCAGCGGCCGCTCGGCCTGGGTGCCGACTTCGCGGTGGCCAGCGGCACGAAGCAGCTGACCGGGCACGGCGACGTCCTTCTCGGCTATGTCGTCGGCCGCGCGGGCGAGGCCATGACGGCCGTACGGCGCTGGCGCAAGATCGTGGGGGCGATCCCGGGGCCGATGGAGGCATGGCTGGCACACCGGTCGATCGCCACGCTCCAGTTGCGTGTGGAGCGGCAGAGCGCCACCGCGCTGGCCGTCGCCGAAGCACTGCGCGACTGGCCCGAGGACCTCGGCGTGCGCTACCCCGGACTGCCGGGCGACCCGTCGTACGAGATCGCCTCGCGGCAGATGCGCCGCTACGGCTGCGTGGTGTCGTTCACGCTGCCCACGCGCGAGCGTGCCGAGGGTTTTCTGCAGGCTCTGCGGCTCGTGGACGACGCCACCAGCTTCGGTGGCGTACGGTCCACCGCCGAGCGGCGCGGGCGCTGGGGCGGCGACGCCGTGCCGGAGGGGTTCGTCCGTCTGTCGGTGGGCGCAGAGGACGCCGCCGACCTGGTCGCGGACGTGCGGCGGGCGCTGGCCGAATCGGTGCGGTAACCGCCCGCGCCTGCGCAGGACCGGCTACGGCGAACGGACGGTCCGAGCCTCCCCCCTCGTGGCTCGGACCGCCCCCGGTTCTGCGCGCGAAGAACCGCGCGCACTAGGCTAGTTGACTCTGTGTCAGTGTCCAATCACAGTAGCGACAGCGACCTATCGACATATTTATAGTTGGCCCTGTCCGAGGCCGGAGAAGGGCGGGGAAAGGGAGGGCGTGCCATGGATCTGGCCTTGCTGCGCACGTTCGTGACCGTGCACCGGGCCGGCTCCTTCACCCGTGCCGCCGCCCTGCTGGGCCTTTCCCAGCCCGCCGTCACCTCGCAGATCCGCACGCTGGAGCGGCAGCTGGGACGGCCCCTGTTTCTGCGCCAGGCCCGCGGGGTGACGCCGACGACCATCGGCGACGAGCTGGCCCACAAGGCCGCACCGCATCTCGACGCCCTCGTCGAGATAGCCGAGAGCGGCCTCGACGACGAGTCCTCCCTGAGGACCCTGCATCTGGCCGGGCCGCCCGAGTTCACCGCCGAGCGGGCGCTGCCCGCCCTGGTGGAACTGACCGGTGACGACGGGCAGGGCTTCTCCCTGCGCGCCTCCTTCGGGAACGCCGACGAGGCTCTGGAGGGGCTGTCCGCCGGACATCACGATCTGGCCATCAGCACGGCCCGGCCACGCGGTGCGCTGCTCACGGCGACTCCGCTGTGTGACGAGGAGCATGTCCTGGTGGCCGCCCCGCGCTGGGCGAAGACGATCGGCCCTGTCGCGCCGCGCGGCAGCGGCGCGTCCGCCCTGGAGAACCTCCCGGTCGTCGAGGTGCACGAGTCGCTGCCCTTCGTCTCCCGCTACTGGGCCTCCGTCTTCGACTGCCGCCCGGCCGCCTCGGGCACGGTCGTCGTGCCCGATCTGCGTGCCGTGCTCACCTGCGCGATCGCGGGCGCCGGTCTCGCTGTGCTGCCCCGCTATCTGTGCGCGTCCGCCCTGGAACACGGGGACGTGGTCGCGCTGCACGATCCGGCCGTACCGCCGCTGCGGACGTACTTTCTCGTCGTGCGCACCGGCACACTGGCGATGCCGCACATCGCCCGGGCGCACGAATGGCTGCTCCGCACGGCCGCCGACTGGTCCTGAGCAGGGAGTTCGGGCCGGCCGGGGAAGGACGTCCCCGTCGGCCGGAGCCGACGGCCGGGGCCTGTCGCCGGGTGATCCCGTGCGAGGACGCCGCATGATGTTTCACGTGGAACCAGCCGGGCCACATTTCTCCCATGACCGTCAGACCCGTGGTCAAGCGCACCGCCCGAGCCGTGCTCCTGGACGGCGACGACCTGATCCTGATCAAGCGCACCAAGCCCGGTGTGGATCCCTACTGGCTCACCCCCGGCGGGGGCGTGGAGCCGGAGGACCCGACCGTCGTCGACGCCCTGCACCGCGAGGTCCACGAGGAGCTGGGCGCCAAGATCACCGATGTGGTCCCCTGCTTCGTGGACACCGTCGAGCACATCGGCGAGGACGGCGGCGCGACCGGCGTGAAGGTGCAGCACTTCTTCGTCTGCCGGCTGGAGTCGATGGACCCCAGCCTGCGCCACGGCCCCGAGGTCGACGAACCCATGGGTGAGTACGAGATCGTCAGGATCCCCTTCACCCGCGTCGGCATCGCCTCGGTCCATCTCGTGCCGCTGTCTCTGCGCCACTACCTGGACGGCAACATCGAGGGCGTACGTGCGATGCACGCCCCCGATCTGGGCTGACCCGCTCCTCTACAGGCGTGCGTCCTTGACCAGCGCATAGGCGTCCCACAGGTCCAGGCCCGTGTACGCGTGGGTGGCCAGGCCCGCCAGATGGCCGTCCGCGTTGACCGCGACGGAGGTCGGCACCGCCGCGAACAGCTCCTTGTCCGACAGGGAGTCGCCGTACGCGACGCAGTCGGATCTGCTCACCCCGAACTGCGCGCACAGCCGGTCGGCGACCAGGACCTTGGCCGCCGCACTGAGCACTCCGGCTGGATCCACGGGCTCGGCGAACGGCACGGCGGGAAAGACAGAGCCATGGGCGGCGTGGGCACCCCAGCCGGTGAGCCGTTCCACGAAGAACGACGGCGACAGCGAGACGACGGCGCAGTACTCGCCCCGGCTCCTGATCTCGGCCCACACCTCACGGATGCGCTCCAGCCACGGCGCGCCGTCGAAAGCGGCGGCCACATGCTCTTCGGTCAGATTCGCCCAGAGGGCGTGCACACGCACCGCGTACTCCGGGGGCCCGATGAGCCCCGCGGAGATTTCCCGGTCCAGGGCCACCGCCTCCGTCTCCAGCCCGAGCTGACGGGAGATCTCCCGCGGAGCGCTCGTGCCGTGCAGCAGGGTGCCGTCCAGGTCGAAGAGATGAAGGCGTGCCATGAGCCCTGAGGCTAGCGGGGCCGCCGCTCGGGGTGGCCGGGGCGTCCGCCCTGCGGCGGTCTCCTCGTCGCCCGGTGTTCGCCGCCGTTTCACGTGAAACACGGCATATCCGTCGGCCCGCCGTGGGGTGTGCCACAGCGTGGCCAAAAGAGCCTGTGTCTCGACCCAAACAGGTGGACGCCAGGGGCCACTGTCGGACAGCCTGACCTGCGTGCCGACACCTTCCCTCTCCTCTCTCCCCATCCGCCGTCTGACGCTCCGCGATCTCACCGCCTGCGCCGACTTGTCCGAGAACAGGGGGTGGCCACGCGAGGAGCACAAGTGGGGCCTTCTCCTCACGGCCGGGAGGGGGTACGGCATCGACGCCCCCGACGGCGGACTGCTGAGCGCCTGCGTCGTCACGCAGTACGGCCCGCAGGACCGCCCCGATCTCGCGGCCATCGGAATGGTTCTGGTGGCGGAGCGGTACGCCCGCCAGGGGGTGGGCCGCCGGCTGATGCGGCACGTCGTCGCAGCCATGGACACCACGCCCCTGACGCTGCACGCGACGCCCGGCGGACGTCCGCTCTACGAGGAGCTGGGCTTCAAGGTCACCGGGCAGGCAGAGATGCTGCGCGGGCGCTTCAGCCCTGACGGCGAGACGCCCGCCGTCCCCACCCGGGCAGCCACCGCCGAGGACGTCACCTCGCTGCTGCGGCTCGACGAGCCGGTGTTCGGCGCCGACCGCACCCAGATGATCACGCGGCTCCCGGCCTTCGCGGATCTGCTGCATGTCGCCGAGGAGGGCGGCCGGATCATCGGCTACGCCGCCGCCTGGCCCAACATGGATACCCATGTCGTGGGACCGCTGATCGCCCGGGACACGGACACGGCGAAGGCTCTCATCAGCTCGCTCGCCGCCCGCACCGACCGCCCCCTGCGCACCGACATCGACGTACGGCACACGGAGCTGATCGGCTGGGTCAAGGAGCGCGGCCTGACGTCGGTCGCCTTCAACTCGGTCATGACGTACGGGATCGGGGAACTGCCCGGCGACTGGAGCCGGAGGTTCGCCCCGCTGACGGTGGCCGCGGGCTGACCGCATCCGCGCGAGAAGCGCCGGTCCCCTGGCCGGGACGGGCGCTCCTGACGTGTGCGGGAACGGATCAGCCGCGCAGCACGGCCTGCTCCTTCACGGGCGCGGCCCCCGTGACCACCGTGCTGCGGGAGCTGCCGCGGCGCTCCAGGGCGGCGGAGAGGACAGCGAGGACCAGGGCCGCCGCGGCGAGGACGGCCCCCACCCAGTTCGGGGCGGTGTAACCGAGGCCGGCCGCGATGACCAGCCCGCCGAGCCAGGCGGCCAGAGCGTTGCCCAGATTGAAGGCGCCGATGTTGACGGCCGAGGCCAGGGTGGGCGCCCCGTGCGCCTGGTCCAGGACGCGCTTCTGCAGAGGCGGCACGGTGGCGAAGCCGAGGGCGCCGATCAGGGTGATCGAGACGGCGGCCAGGACCTTGTCGTGCGCGGTCAGCGTGAACAGGGCGAGGACAACGGCGAGGGCGCCGAGCGAGACGTACAGCATGGGCATCAGGGCCCGGTCGGCGAACCGGCCGCCGACAAGGTTGCCACCGACCATGCCCAGCCCGAACAGGACCAGCAGCCAGGTCACCGAGCCCTCGGCGAAGCCCGCCACCTGGGTCATCATCGGCGCGATGTAGGTGATGGCCGCGAAGACACCGCCGAAGCCGAGAACGGTCATCGCCATGGCGAGCAGTACCTGCACGTTCTTGAAGGCGGCCAGTTCGTGGCGCAGTCGGACGCCCTCCTGCCTGGGCAGGTCCGGCACCAGCCGGGCGATGCCGACGAGACCGATCACGCCGAGGGCGGCGACGACGGCGAAGGTGACCCGCCAGCCGAGGGACTGTCCGACGAGGGTGCCGAGCGGGACACCGACGACATTGGCGACCGTCAGACCGGTGAACATCATCGCGATGGCGCCGGCCTTCCGGTCCGGCGCGACCAGCTCGGCGGCGACGACCGCGCCGATGCCGAAGAAGGCTCCGTGGGCCAGCGAGGCCACCACGCGTCCGGCCAGCATCAGGGAGAAGGCCGGCGCCAGTGCGGAGAGCAGGTTGCCGACGACGAACAGGCCCATCAGGACCATCAGCATCCGCTTGCGCGAGATCTTGGTGCCGAGCACCGTCATGAGCGGGGCGCCGAGCATCACACCCAGCGCGTAGCCGGTCACGAGGAAACCGGCTGTGGGGATGGAGACCCCGAAGTCGCTCGCGACCTCGGGCAGCAGGCCCATGATCACAAACTCGGTCGTGCCGATCCCGAAGGCCCCGATCGCCAGGGCCAGGAGCGCGAGAGGCATGGAGTACACCTTCCCAGATGTTTGCATGTGCGTCTTACGTGCTTCAACAATAATTGCAGACGCCTAATAATTGCAAGAGCTGGCTATTGCGCCGGTGCTCTACTCTGGATGCAGCCGCTCCTGGAGGAGGAAACGCCCATGACAGCGACGGACCCCGCGCTCACCGCCCTCTCCCAGGGCTGGTGCGCCCTCTCCCTGCTGCACGGCAGGATCGAGGCCCACATCGAGCGCGCCCTGCAGACCGGGCACGACCTGAGCGTGCGGGAGTACTCCCTGCTGGACGTGCTCAGCCGCCAGCACGACGGCGAAGGCGGCCATCTTCAGATGAAGCAGGTGGCGGACGCGGTCGTCCTCAGCCAGAGCGCCACCACCCGGCTGGTCACCCGCCTGGAGGACCGCGGGCTCCTGGAGCGCTATCTGTGCCCCACGGACCGGCGCGGCATCTACACCAACGTCACCGAGGCCGGTCTCCAGCTGCTGGAGGAGGCGCGGCCGACCAACGACACCGCCCTGCGCGAGGCGCTCGACGAGGCTGCCAGGAACCCCGAACTGACCCCCCTGGTACGCGTCGTGGAGTCGCTGAAGGTGCCCGCGTAGGGTGCGGTCATGGGAGATCTTGAGATAAGGCGGGCCGCGCCCGAGGACATCCCCGCGATCGTCGCCATGCTCGCGGACGACCCGCTGGGAGCCCGGCGCGAGTCACCGGACGACCTGACCCCGTATCTGACGGCGTTCGAACGGCTCGCGTCCGACCCCCATCAGCGTCTCGTCGTGGCGGTGCGCGAGGGCAGCGTCGTCGGCACGCTCCAGCTCACGATCGTTCCCGGGCTCTCCCGGCGCGGCTCCACCAGGTCGATCATCGAGGGCGTCCGTGTCCACGCCGACGAGCGGGGCAGCGGGCTGGGGACGCTGCTCATCGAGTGGGCGGTCGACGAATCCCGCCGCCAGGACTGCCGACTGGTCCAGCTGACCTCGGACGCGACCCGTACCGACGCCCACCGCTTCTACGAGCGGCTCGGCTTCACCGCCTCCCATGTGGGCTTCAAGCTCCAGCTCTGACGACAGAGTTCCGGCCGGCTGTGCCGAGGGGCCGTGGTCCGCGTCGTTCCACGTGAAACACAGCCCCTCCTCCCGTCCGTCCCGGCGCGGGGGTTCTTCCGGCCTCAGCCGATCCCCCGCCAGCCGTCCGGGTCCACCCCGCCGGGCACATCGGCCGTCTCGTCGTAGGGCGTGCGGGTGAAGACGAACGAGCCCACATCCAGATGGCTCACGGATCCGTCCGCCCGGCGCACGGCGCGCAGGATCTCCCCGGCGAAGTAGCCCTCCAGCCCGGTCCAGGTGCCGTCGCCGTTCGCCCGGAACCGTGAGCGGCGGCCCACTCCGGACAGCGGCCCCAAGGAGAGCAGCCCGTCGGCGGTCAGCCTCAGCCCGAAACCGTTGGTGCCCCAGTACCACTGTCCGGCCAGCTCCAGCGGGGCCGCATC
Organism: Streptomyces sp. NPDC093094; assembly: GCF_044754345.1. Taxonomy (NCBI): domain Bacteria; kingdom Bacillati; phylum Actinomycetota; class Actinomycetes; order Kitasatosporales; family Streptomycetaceae; genus Streptomyces; species Streptomyces sp. NPDC093094. The sequence continues at coordinate 48,246 of NZ_JBIVOX010000005.1, forward strand.
GGCCTCCCGCAACGGCCGCCACGGCTCGGGGAGACGGGGCTCGGCCTCGGCGACGATGCGGACGAGATCGGCTCCCACGGACGAAAGCAGCGGGCCAGAGGTGCAGTTGGCGAGGACCACGGCCGCCACATCGTCCGCCACGCTGATCACGAGGTTCGCCAGGAAGCCGGGCAGCGATCCCGAGTGGCCGACGAGCAGCCTGCCGTCGCGGTGCTGGATCTGCAGCCCGAGCCCGTACGCGGCCCCGTCCGCCAGATCGGCCGGCTCGGCCGGAGCCGCGGGAGTCCGCATCTCCTGAAGGCTCTCCGCGCTCAGCACCCGCTCGTCGCCGCGTGCCAGGAAGGCCGCGAAACGGGCCAGGTCGCCGGTGGTGGACCAGAGCTGACCCGCCGGGGCCATCCGGCCGAGATCCTCCAGAGGTTCGGGCATCATCACGTCGGCCCAGGGATGCACCGCCCAGCCGCCCGCGTGCGGGGCCTGCGGCCGGCCACCGGTACGGGCGAGACCGAGCGGTTCCAGCACCTCACGCCGGAGCACGTCCTCCCAGGGCGCTGCGCGCAGCTTCTCGACGAGCGCGCCGAGCAGGGTGTAGCCGGGGTTGGAGTAGTGGAAACGCCGCCCCGCCGGGTGGAGGAGGGGCCGCTCCCCCAGCACGTCGGAGAGCTCAGGGCGCAGCGACCCCGGGGTGCGCTCCCACCACGGCGCCGGCGACTCGGCGGCCAGACCACCGGTGTGGGCGAGCAGTTCACGGATCGTGGCCTCTCCGGCCCCGGTGCCCGGCAGATGCTTCTCCAGCGGGTCGCCGAGGTCGAGCGCTCCCTCGTCGCGCAACCGCAGGACGAGTACCGCGGTGAAGGTCTTGGTGATCGAGCCGATCCGGTACTGCACCTGCTCGTCCGGGCCGTGGCCGTCGACGGACGTCCTCGCCCCGTGCCACACGGCTCGTCCGCCGCGGACCACCGCCGCCACGAGGGACGGGGTCCGGCCCTCGGACTGCGCGACGGCGATGCGGTGCAGCAGGGCACGGCGGGTGGCGGGGAGCAGGTCTTCCTGCGGTGGTGTCATGCCCCCCAGTCCACCTGCCGCGGGCCGTCCCGTCGAGCCCATTTCGTCCTGGGCGGCGAGGGCACCGTGGATCAGGTCTGTGCCATGTCCACGAAGCGCGAGTAATGGCCCTGGAAGGCCACCGTGATGGTCGCGGTGGGGCCGTTACGGTGCTTGCCCACGATGATGTCGGCCTCGCCCGCGCGCGGCGACTCCTTCTCGTAGGCGTCCTCGCGGTGCAGCAGGATCACCATGTCGGCGTCCTGCTCGATGGAGCCGGACTCACGCAGGTCGGACACCATCGGCTTCTTGTCCGTGCGCTGCTCGGGACCACGGTTGAGCTGCGACAGGGCGATCACCGGGACCTCCAGCTCCTTGGCCAGGAGCTTGAGGTTACGGGACATGTCCGAGACCTCCTGCTGACGGCTCTCGGAGCGCTTGGAGCCGCCGGACTGCATCAGCTGGAGATAGTCGATGATCACGAGCTTGATGTCGCTGCGCTGCTTCAGTCGGCGGCACTTCGCGCGGATCTCCATCATCGACAGGTTGGGGGAGTCGTCGATGTAGAGCGGCGCCGAGGACACCTCGGGCATCCGCCGCGCCAGGCGGGTCCAGTCATCGTCCGTCATCGTGCCCGAGCGCATGTGGTGCAGGGCGACACGGGCCTCGGCGGACAGCAGACGCATCGCGATCTCGTTGCGGCCCATTTCGAGGGAGAAGATGACGCTGGGCAGGTTGTGCTTGATCGACGCGGCGCGGGCGAAGTCCAGCGCGAGGGTGGACTTGCCCATGGCGGGACGCGCGGCGATGACGATCATCTGGCCCGGATGCAGACCATTGGTGAGCGAGTCCAGGTCGGTGAAGCCCGTGGGCACACCGGTCATCTCACCGCTGCGCGAGCCGATCGCCTCGATCTCGTCGAGCGCGCCCTCCATGATGTCGCCGAGCGGCAGGTAGTCCTCACTGGTGCGCTGCTCGGTGACGGCGTAGATCTCCGCCTGGGCCCGGTTGACGATCTCGTCGACGTCGTCGTCGGCCGCGTATCCCATCTGGGTGATGCGAGTGCCTGCCTCGACCAGGCGCCGCAGGACCGCCCGCTCATGGACGATCTCCGCGTAGTACTCGGCGTTGGCGGCCGTGGGCACCGTCTGGACGAGGGTGTGCAGATACGATGCGCCGCCGACCTTGTTGATCTCGCCGCGCTTGGTGAGCTCGGCGGCGATGGTGATCGGGTCGGCCGGCTCGCCCTTGGCGTAGACGTCGAGGATCGCCTGATAGATCGTTTCGTGGGCGGGCTTGTAGAAGTCGTGGCCCTTGAGGATCTCCACGACGTCGGCGATGGCGTCCTTGGACAGGAGCATGCCGCCGAGAACCGACTGCTCGGCGTTGAGGTCCTGGGGCGGCACCCGCTCGAAGGCGGAGCCTCCGCCCTCCCACTCACCGCGGTCGTGCCGCTCCTCGCGACCGCGCGACTGGTCGCCGCGACCGCGGGAGACCGGCAGGCGATCACCCGGCCCGCTGTCGGCCCACGGGTCGTCCAAGGGCTCGGAAATGCTCACCGAGCCACCTCCTCCCGTCCGCCGAGCGGACCTCGCCATGCCCCTCTTTCTACGGCACGGCACTGACAAATCGAGGAGCCCGACTCCGTTGATGGCGCGTCGGTTTTATGGCGTTTCCACGGCCGACGGACGGAGCGGGCGCCGGACCACGGTAGGCCCCCGGGCAGCGACAGCCAATCTGGTTATCCACAGGGCATGTGGACGACGGCCCAGATGCTGTGGAGAACTCCGCGAAACCTGTGCACGACCCGGTGGACAGCCCTGTGAACAAGCCCCCACAGTCTCCACACGGACGCCGCTGACCTGCATCTTTACCATCCACCGGCTGTGCAGAAGAAAAACTTTCCCAGTCGGCGCAAGATCGACCCGAGCACTGTGGGCAAGCACACCCACAGTGACGACCAGTAAGGGTCTAAAAGGCTTTGCATCTCTTACCTGTGGACGATTACATTGAGCCTCATGACACAGGCTCCCGCGCCCCCCAGGGCCACCCGGCGACAGCACGATCGAGAGATCCTCGCGCTGGCCGTCCCGGCCTTCGGCGCGCTCGTCGCCGAGCCTCTCTTCCTCCTGGCCGACAGCGCGATCGTGGGTCACCTGGGCACTCCGCAGCTGGCCGGGCTCGGCATCGCCTCCGCCCTCCTCGGCACAGCCGTCAGCGTCTTCGTCTTCCTCGCCTACGCCACCACCGCCGCCGTCGCCCGCCGGGTCGGCGCGGGCGATCTCCAGGCCGCTGTCCGCCAGGGCATGGACGGCGTCTGGCTCGCTCTGCTGCTCGGAGCCGGCGTCATAGCCGTCGTCCTCCCCGCCGCGGGATCCCTCGTCGATCTCTTCGGCGCCTCCCCGACCGCCGCTCCCTCCGCCACCGTCTACCTGAAGATCTCCGCCCTGGGCATACCGGCCATGCTCGTCGTGCTCGCCGCCACCGGAGTGCTCCGCGGTCTGCAGGACACCAGGACTCCCCTCTACGTCGCCGTCGCCGGTTTCGTGGCCAACGCCGCCCTCAACGTGGCGCTCGTCCACGGCGCCGGCCTCGGCATCGCAGGATCCGCCTGGGGCACGGTCGCCGCCCAATGGGGAATGGCCGCCGCCTATCTCTGGGTGGTGGTCCGCGGGGCCCGCCGGCACGGCGCCTCCCTGCGTCCCGATCTCGCCGGGATCAAGGCTTCCGCGCACGCGGGTGTCCCGCTGCTGGTGCGCACGCTCTCGCTGCGGGCGATCCTGATGATCGCCACCGCCGTGGCGGCCCGGCTGGGCGACGCAGAGGTCGCCGCCCATCAGATCATCCTGTCCCTGTGGAGCCTGCTCGCCTTCGCCCTCGACGCCATCGCGATCGCCGGACAGGCCATCATCGGCCGCCACCTCGGCGCCGGTGACGCCCGGGGCGCCCGTGACGCCTGCCGCCGGATGGTGGAGTGGGGCATCGGGGTCGGGATCGTGCTCGGCGTCCTGGTGATCGCCGCGCGGCCGGTGTTCCTGCCGCTGTTCACCGGCGACTCCACCGTGACGGACACCGCGCTGCCCGCGCTGATCGTGGTGGCGTTGTCCCAGCCCGTGTGCGGTGTGGTCTTCACCCTCGACGGTGTGCTCATGGGTGCCGGCGACGGCCCGTATCTCGCCTGGGCGATGCTGGTGACGCTGGCGGTCTTCACCCCGGTCGCGCTGCTCGTGCCCGTGCTGGGCGGTGGTCTCACCGCTCTGTGGGGCGCCATGACGCTGATGATGGTGCTGCGTATGGCGACCCTGTGGCTGCGCACCCGCTCGGGCCTCTGGACGGTCACCGGCGCGACGCGCTGACCTTTCCCCGGCTCCGTGCGAGAGCGGGGCACCGTCCTCATGCGGAAGGGGCCGTACCCTGGCGGGTACGGCCCCTTCCTGTCAGCTCTTCGAGCCGGGACGCGGCGATCAGGCCGCGACGACCTCGACGTTGACCTTGGCGGCAACCTCGGGGTGCAGACGCACGGACGTCTCGTGGGCGCCCAGGGTCTTGATCGGCGAACCGATCTCGATGCGGCGCTTGTCGACCTCGGGACCACCGGCGGCCTTGATCGCGGAAGCGACGTCGGCCGGGGTGACGGAGCCGAAGAGACGGCCGGCGTCGCCGGAGCGAACGGCCAGACGGACCTTCACGCCCTCGAGCTGGGCCTTGACGGAGTTGGCCTGCTCGATGGTCTGGATCTCGTGGATCTTGCGAGCACGACGGATCTGCTCGACGTCCTTCTCGCCGCCCTTGGTCCAGCGGATCGCGAACTTCCGCGGGATCAGGTAGTTGCGGGCGTAGCCGTCCTTGACGTCGACGACATCGCCGGCGGCACCGAGGCCGGAGACCTCGTGGGTGAGGATGATCTTCATGTTTCGGTCACCCTTCCCTTAGCGCGCAGTGGAGGTGTAGGGCAGCAGCGCCATCTCACGGCTGTTCTTGACGGCCGTGGCGACGTCACGCTGATGCTGCGTGCAGTTGCCGGTCACGCGGCGGGCACGGATCTTGCCGCGGTCGGAAATGAACTTCCGCAGCATGTTCGTGTCCTTGTAGTCCACGTACGTGACCTTGTCCTTGCAGAAAGCGCAGACCTTCTTCTTAGGCTTGCGCACAGGCGGCTTCGCCATGGTGTTTCTCCTGTGTGATCAAGAAGTGTGGGTGCGGGCCCGCCCCTGACCCGAGGGTCTAGAAGGGGGGCTCGTCCGAGTAGCCGCCGCCGTTGCCGGAGCCTCCGCCCCAGCCACCGCCGCCCTGCTGCTGGCCGCCGCCGGCAGGAGCGCCGGTCGCCCACGGGTCGTCGGCGGGAGCGCCGCCGCCCTGCTGCTGGCCGCCGCCGGAGCCGCCGCCCCAGCCGCCGCCACCCTGGGCGCCGCCACCACCGCCGCCGAAGCCGCCGCCACCGCCCTGGCCACCGCGGCCGGCGGTCTTGGTGACCTTGGCCGTGGCGTTGCGCAGGCTGGGGCCGACTTCCTCGACGTCCAGCTCGAAGACCGTGCGCTTGACACCCTCACGGTCCTCGTAGGACCGCTGCTTCAACCGGCCCTGCACGATCACGCGCATGCCTCGCTGGAGCGATTCGGCGACGTGCTCCGCCGCCTGACGCCAGACCGAGCAGGTCAGGAACAGGCTCTCGCCGTCCTTCCACTCGTTCGTCTGACGGTCGAAGGTGCGGGGAGTGGACGCGACACGGAACTTCGCGACCGCCGCACCGGAGGGGGTGAAGCGCAGCTCGGGGTCATCGACAAGGTTGCCGACGACCGTGATGACGGTCTCGCCTGCCATGGGGGAACCTCTCGGCGGGTTTGCTGCGGGCTGCTTGCGGTACTACTCGTGGCCCGAGATCAGCTGAGCGGGAGAGCTCAGTGGGTCTCGGGACGGAGGACCTTGGTCCGGAGGACCGACTCGTTCAGGTTCATCTGGCGGTCGAGCTCCTTGACGACCGCAGGCTCGGCCTGCAGGTCGATGACCGAGTAGATGCCCTCGGGCTTCTTCTTGATCTCGTACGCGAGACGACGACGGCCCCAGGTGTCGACCTTCTCGACCTTTCCGCCGCCGTCACGGACGACAGAAAGGAAGTTCTCGATCAGCGGGGAGACAGAGCGCTCCTCGACCTCGGGGTCGAGGATCACCATCACCTCGTAGTGACGCATGTGGAACCCACCTCCTTTGGACTCAGCGGCCACGGTCGTTCCGTGGCAGGAGGGTTGTGATGCGTACGCACCAATGCCTGTCAGTAAAACAGCCGCCACTGACAATCGGGGGTCTCGCGGGGAGATCCCGGCCGCGGCCTGGGCAGACACCGGTGCAGACGGTACAGAGTACCCGCACACCCGCTTCCGGTTGAAATCAGGCCCCCACGACCCTCAATCTGTACACATCGGGTGTGTATGGCGCTACGATGCGCCGTTTTCCGCAGGAGGTGCCACATGGCACAAGCATTGCGACCCAACACCGCCGGATCTCTCCTCGCCACTGACGGCAGGCCCCATCCGCTCCAGGACACGCTGATGGCCGTGACCCTGGTGCTCGGGGCGGTCTCCTTCATCACGGCGATGTTCCACAGCCTCCATCTGCTCAGCTCCTGGACCGGTCTGGTGGGGATCTTCACCGGCGCCTACGGACAGTGGATCTCCGAGACCACCCGTGAGCGCTTCGGGCTGATCCTGGGCCTCGGTGCCTCCGCCGTCGGCTTCTTCCTCGGCATGGCCCACGGCGGCCTGTTCGGCGGTTTCTGACCGCCGCCGGCGCTTCCGGGACCCGACGGGCACCCACCCGTCGGGTCCCGGAGGACCCGCCCCGGGGTGCCGTGCGCCCGAGGGGCGGGCCCCTCACGACGGCCGTGGCGGGTGCGGCGGTGGCCGCACCCGCCCGCCCCGGGGGAGGAGAGGGGCGGACGGACAGGCCCTGCTGCCGGGGCAAAGGTGCCGTACGCGCCAGTCGGGCCGCTCGCCGGGCGCAGTAGGCTTCGGCGCGAGAGCCGGAGCCCCTGTACCCATGGGGACACACCAGCCCGAGGAGCGCCCCGACATGAGCCTGACCCTGAGGACCATCAGCCGCGAGCAGCATCTGGCATACATCCAGAGCCTGCCGGCGGCCAGTCACATGCAGGTCCCCGCATGGGCAGACGTCAAGGCCGAGTGGCGCTCGGAGAACCTCGGCTGGTTCGACGAGCGGACCGGCGAGATGGTCGGCGCGGGTCTGGTCCTCTACCGGCAGCTGCCCAAGATCAAGCGCTACCTCGCCTATCTGCCCGAGGGCCCGGTCATCAACTGGTTCGCCCCGAACCTCGACGACTGGATCCAGCCGATGCTGGCCCACCTCAAGCAGCAGGGCGCGTTCTCCGTGAAGATGGGCCCGCCGGTGATCATCCGGCGCTGGGAGGCCAACTCCATCAAGCAGGGCATCCAGAACCCGGACGTGAAGCGCCTGCGGGACATCGAGGCCGACTTCATCGAGCCGCGCGCCTTCGAGGTGGCCGACAAGCTGCGCCGCATGGGCTGGCAGCAGGGCGAGGACGGCGGCGCCGGCTTCGGCGACGTGCAGCCCCGCTACGTCTACCAGGTGCCGCTGGCCAACCGCTCCCTGGAAGAGGTCCACAAGAACTTCAACCAGCTGTGGCGCCGCAACATCAAGAAGGCCGAGAAGGCCGGTGTCGAGGTCGTCCAGGGCGGCTACCACGACCTCGAGGAATGGCAGCGGCTGTACGAGATCACCGCGGTGCGCGACCACTTCCGGCCCCGCCCGCTGTCGTACTTCCAGCGCATGTGGTCGGCCCTCAACACCGAGGACCCCAACCGGATGCGGCTGTACTTCGCCCGTCACAACGGTGTGAACCTGTCCGCGGCGACCATGCTGATCGTCGGCGGGCACGTCTGGTACTCCTACGGCGCCTCCGACAACATCGGCCGTGAGGTCCGGCCCTCGAACGCGATGCAGTGGCGGATGCTGCGCGACGCCTACGCGCTGGGCGCGAGCGTCTACGACCTGCGCGGCATCTCCGACTCCCTGGACGAGTCCGACCACCTCTTCGGTCTGATCCAGTTCAAGGTGGGCACGGGCGGTCAGGCCGCCGAGTACCTCGGCGAGTGGGACTTCCCGCTGAACAAGCTGCTGCACAAGGCTCTCGACATCTACATGTCGCGCCGCTGACCCAGGAGTTGCCCCTGACATCCGTCGCGCAGCCGACCGGACGTCACGGACTTCGGTACCGTCGTCAGTTCCCATACCTCTGATACACCCCAGCCACGAGAAAGGTTCCAGGTCCGGCCATGGCGCTCACGCTCTACGTCGACACCGCGCGCTGGCGTGCGCACCACAAGCACGTGCAGGATCAGTTCCCGGGGCTCGTGCCGGTCTGCAAGGGCAACGGCTACGGCTTCGGGCACGAGCGGCTGGCGGAGGAGGCCACGCGGCTCGGTTCCGACATCCTCGCCGTCGGCACGACGTACGAGGCCGCGCGCATCAAGGACTGGTTCGGCGGTGATCTGCTGGTGCTGACGCCGTACCGGCGCGGCGAGGAGCCGGTGCCGCTGCCGGACCGGGTCATCCGCTCGGTGTCGTCGGTCGACGGCGTGTACGGCCTGGTGGGCGCTCGGGTGGTCATCGAGGTGATGTCCTCCATGAAGCGGCACGGCATCAGCGAGCAGGACCTGCCGCAGCTGCACTCCGCCATAGAGAACGTCCGCCTGGAGGGCTTCGCGATCCATCTGCCGCTGGACCGCACGGACGGCTCGGACGCCGTCGAGGAGGTCATCGGCTGGATGGACCGGCTGCGGGCCGCCCGGCTGCCGCTGCACACGATGTTCGTGAGTCATCTCAAGGCCGACGAACTGGCCAGGCTCCAGCAGCAGTTCCCGCAGACCCGTTTCCGCGCCCGGATCGGCACACGGCTGTGGCTGGGGGACCACGAGGCGACCGAGTACCGCGGCGCGGTCCTGGACGTCACCCGGGTGACCAAGGGCGACCGGTTCGGCTACCGCCAGCAGAAGGCGGCCTCGGACGGCTTCCTGGTCGTCGTGGCGGGCGGCACGTCGCACGGGGTGGGCCTGGAGGCCCCGAAGGCGCTGCACGGCGTCATGCCGCGCGCCAAGGGCGTCGCACGGGCCGGCCTGGCCACGGTCAACCGGAACCTGTCCCCGTTCGTCTGGGGCGGCAAGCAGCGCTGGTTCGCCGAGCCGCCGCACATGCAGGTCTCGATCCTGTTCGTGCCGTCCGACGCCCCCGAGCCGAAGGTGGGCGACGAACTGGTGGCCCACCTTCGGCACACCACCACGCAGTTCGACCGGATCCTGGACCGCTGAGCCCCGCGGGGCGCTCCCGCAAGCAGGTGAAAGGCCGTACACGGAGTCTTCGTGTACGGCCTTTCGTGTCACCGTGCCCAGTTCGCGCGGGACCGCGCCCCATCTTGTTCGCTCAGAGCGAACTGCCCTTCGGGGCGCTCGCGCCCGGGGTGGTGCCCCATTCCACCTGCGGGCCCTCGAAGCGTGCAGCGTGCCTCCGGGGACGGGCCGCGGGGCCGAGGGCGAAGACGTCCGGTGCCTCGTCGAGGACGCCGCCCGAGGGGTCGTCGTCGCCGTCCCGGCGCACCACGTCCCGCTCCGGCATGAGGATGTCGCGGACGACCACGGCGCACAGATACAGCGTCCCCGCCAGATGCACGCCGATCGCCCAGTGGTAGCCGTCGGTCGGCAGACCCCGGTGGGCCTCACCGCTGGTGGTGTAGGCGAGGTAGAACCAGATGCCGAGGAAGTAGGCGACCTCGCAGGTCTGCCAGACGAGGAAGTCGCGCCACCTGGGCCGGGCGAGTACGGCCAGCGGCACCAGCCAGAGCACGTACTGCGGCGAGTAGACCTTGTTGGTGAGGATGAACGCCGCGACGATCAGGAACGCCAGCTGGGCGAAGCGGGGACGCCGCGGAGCGGTCAGCGCGAGCGCGGCGACGCCCGCGCAGGACAGCAGCATCAGCAGCGTGGCGAGCGTGTTGACGGTCTCGGTGCTCAGCGGGTCCTTGGAGTTCTGGGCCATGATCAGCCAGAAGGAACCGAAGTCGACGCCGCGCTCCTGGCTGAAGGTGTAGAACTTCGACCACCCGTCGAAGGCGAAGACCATCACCGGCAGGTTCACCACCACCCAGGCACCGGAGGCGGCGGCGAGCGCCGTGCCGAAGTCCCGCCATTTCCCGGCCCGCCAGCACAGCACGAGCAACGGCCCGAGCAGCAGGAACGGGTACAGCTTGGCGGCCGTGGCGAGCCCCAGCAGGATGCCGAAGGCGAAGGGCCGCCCCCGGGACCACATCAGCATCGCCGAGGCCGTCAGAGCGACCGCCAGCAGGTCCCAGTTGATGGTGGCGGTGAGGGCGAAGGCGGGCGCCAGGGCGACCAGCAGACCGTCCCAGGGCCGGCGCGCGTGGGTGCGGGTGACGCAGACGGCGATGACCGCCGCGCACGCCATCAGCATCCCGGCGTTGACCATCCAGTACCACTGCTCCTGGTCCTGGATGCTGCCGCTGCCGGGCGTCAGCCAGGCGGCCACCTCCATGAACACACCGGTGAGCACCGGGTATTCGAGGTACTCCATGTCACCGGGCAGCCGGTCGAAGTACGGCACCAGCCCGTCCGCGAAACCACGCCCGTTGTAGAGGTGCGGGATGTCGGAGTAGCAGGCGTGGGTGTACTGCGAGCTGGCGCCGAAGAACCAGGCCCCGTTGTAGCAGGGGGCTTTCTGGACCAGCCCGAGGGCGAACACGCCGATCGCCACGAGCGCGATGATCCGTACGGGCGTCCACCAGGACGTCCCGAACAGGGCGTGCCGCCCGATGGGTCCGCCGATCAGTTCGCTGCCGTTCGCCGCGACCGCGTCGGCCCGGGTCGGCGGCACCCGGTCAGGGCGGCGCGCGCTCGCTTGCGTTCCTTCTGCACTGGGCATGGGGCACATCCTGCCGTACATGCCTGGGAAAACACCGAGGGCCGCCGTACCCGGGTGGGTGCGGCGGCCCTCGGTGTTTCACGTGAAACACCCGTGCCGGGCGAAAACGGCGCTAGCCGGTCGTGCCTTCGAAGATGCCTCCGCCGGAGCCGTTCCCGTTGCCGTTTCCGTTGCCGCCGGTGCTGGTGTCGGTGGGCGAGGCCGTCGGCGACGGTGTCACGCCTCCGTCGGTGCTGCCGCCTCCGGTGTCCGTGCCACCGGTGTCGGTGCCCCCGCCCGTGGTCGTGTCGTCGTCACACTTCCACCAGTTGGTGCAGGTCTCGGTCGGCGTGGGCGTCGGAGTCGGCTTGGTCGGGGTGGGCGTCGGAGTCGGAGTCGGGCTCTCCTCCTCTTCCTCCGTCTCCGAAGGCGACGGGGTGGGCGTCGGGGACGGCTCGGCGTTGACGATCTCGCCGATGGGCTCGGGCTCCGGGAACTTCTTCGCGGGCTGTCCCTTCAGCGCCTGGGCCATGTAGTCGTGCCAGATCTCCGAGGGGAACGAGGCACCGTGGATCGAGTCCTGGTCACCGGTCCCGTACATCGGAAGGAACGTACGGTTCTTGATCTTCTCGTCGTCCGGGTACCGGAACATGGTGATCGCGGTGGACAGCTGCGGCGTGTAGCCCACGAACCAGGCCGACTTGTTGTCGTCGGTGGTACCGGTCTTGCCCGCCACCTCGCGGTCGGGCAGCGCCGCGTTGGTACCGGTGCCCTCCTCGACCACGGTCTTCAGCACGTCCGTGACGTTGTCGGCGACCTTCGAGGTGAATGCCTGCTCCGTCTCCGTCTCGTGCGTGAAGACGGTGCCGTCCTTGCTGGTGACCTTCTGCACCGAGAACGGCTCGCGCTGCTTGCCGCTGGCCGCGAAGGTGGCGTACGAGCCGGCCATGCGGATGGCGCTGGGGTCGGAGATGCCGATGGAGAAGGAGGGGAATCCGGTACCGGCCAGGCTGGACTCGCGCAGGCCCGCGTTGACCGCGGCCTCCTTCACCTTGTCCAGGCCGACGTCCATGCCGAGCTGCACGAAGGCGGAGTTCACCGACTGGCGCATCGCCTCACGCAGGTCGATCTGGTAGTCGGGCGCATCGCCCACCGACTCCCGGCCGTCGTTCTCCTGGAGCCACTCCTTGCCCTCCTCGTTCGTCCAGACCGACCCGTCATAGTTTTTGATCTTGAGGTCGTTCTGGCCGCTGTAGAGGCTCTTCGGGGACACCACGGTGCGCTCGTCCTGCGGCTGCGTCTCGGGGCCCTCGGGGTCCCGGACGCCCCACGTCATCGCCGCCGCGAGGACGAACGGCTTGAACGTCGAACCGACCTGGGCGCCGGTCTCGTCGGCGTTGTTGGTGAAGTGGGTGGTGGCGTCCGTGCCGCCGTAGATGGCCTTGATGGCACCGGTCGCCGGGTCCACGGAGGCGCCGCCGAACTGGACGTGCGTGTCCTTCGTCGGGCGCTTCTTGGGGTCGATGTTCTCCTTGCGGACCTTCTTGACCGCGGCTTCCAGGGCGTTGACCTTCTTCTTGTCGAAGGTCGTGTAGATCGAGTAGCCGCCCCGCTGCAGATCGTTCTGGCTGATCCCGGTCTCTTCGCTGTGGCTGACGATGTAGCCGTTGGCGAGGTCGACGAGATAACCGGTCTGGCCGCTCAGCGCGGTGTTGAAGCGCGGGTTCTGCGTCTTCGGCAGCTCGGTGTACTTGGCGCGCTCGGCGGGGTCCAGGTGGCCGTACTCGACCATCTTGTCGAGCGTGTCCTGCATCTGGCGCAGGGCGCGACGCTGGTTGTCCTCCGGCCGGGCGGCGGGGTCGATGTTGGTCGCGCCCGCCGGGTCGAAGTACGTGGCGCCCTTGAGCGTGGCCGCCAGGAAGGCGCACTCGCCGGCGTCGAGGTCGACGGCCTCCTTGTTGAAGTACGCCCGGGCCGCCGCCTGGATGCCGTAGGCGTTGCGGCCGTAGTAGGCGGAGTTGAGGTAGCCCTCCATGATCTCGTCCTTGGTGACCGAGGTGCCCACCTTGATGGAGACGAACAGCTCCTTGAACTTCCGGGAGACCGTCTGGGACTGGTCGTCCAGCATCGCGTTCTTCACGTACTGCTGGGTGATCGTGGAGCCGCCCTGGGTGTCGCCGCCCCGGGCCATGTTGAACATGGCGCGGGCGATGCCCTTGGGGTCGATGCCGCTGTCGGTGCGGAACGTCTTGTTCTCCTGGGAGATGACGGCGTTCTGCATCTCCTCGGGGATCTGCGACAGATTGATGATCTGCCGGTTCGTCTCGCCGCCCGTGGCCACCATCTCGCTGCCGTCGGACCAGTAGTAGACGTTGTTCTGCGCCGTGGCCGTCAGCTGCACGTTCGGGACGCTCACCAGGGCGTAGCCGACGCCCGCGATGGCGACCATGCTGCCGAGGAAGGCAAGGCTGAGGCCGGAGACGAGCTTCCAGGACGGCGTCCAGCGCCGCCAGCCGTCCTTGCCCGCGCGCGGGTAGTCGATGATGCGCCTGCGGCCGGGGTCGGCGGCCAGTGCGCGGCCGCGGCCGGGACCTCCCGGGACGCCTCGTCGGCCGCCGCCCGGCTCGGGCGCGCGGCGGCGTCCGGCGGTACCCCCGCCGCGCTGGGCAGCACGGCGGGCCTCGGCCCGGCTGCCGTACAGAGGCTCCCCGCCTCCCGTCCCGTACGCATCGGAGGGAGACCCGGTGGCGCCTCGCGGTGCCGCTCGGCGGCCGGAGGGCTCGCCGGACTGGCCGCGTCTGTCCGCGGCACGCCCGCCTCCCTGCGGCTGCTGCGGTTTGCGACGGTGCTCGCTCATCGAACGACTACTCCTCGGGCAGGCGCACCTATGCGCGCCTGGAAGCGGCGGCTGATTTCCGGTCCCCCCGAAGTACGGACGCGGTCGGTCCCGCATTCACCCGTACTGCACCGGGGACCATGACGTCCCCAGGCGTCACGCGGTTCCCGGCGGTATGCATGCCGCACAGACTACGCACCGCCAAAACCCACCTAGCTCCGAAGTTCATCCCAAATCAGGCAACTTGCCACCACCGAATCGGCGATGTGACGCCGCTCACGGTTTCCCCCCTTGTCGCACCCGCAACACCGTTCTATCGTGCTGATGTATCGAGTCGATACATCAGCACGACATAAAGACCGTCACGGGACCCGCCACAACGGGTCGCGGCAGAGAGGAGGCGACGATGAGCCGGCGTTCCGGGATCCTTGAGTTCGCCGTACTCGGCCTGCTCCGCGAATCCCCGATGCACGGCTATGAACTGCGCAAACGACTCAATACGTCACTGGGTGTCTTCCGTGCGTTCAGCTACGGGACGCTCTACCCCTGCCTGAAGACGCTGGTCGCCAACGGCTGGTTGATCGAGGAGCCGGGGAGCGCCCCCGAGGACGCCCTGGCCGCGTCCCTCGCGGGCCGGCGCGCCAAGATCGTCTACAGACTGACGGCGGACGGCAAGGAACACTTCGAGCAGCTGCTGTCGCAGACGGGGCCCGACGCGTACGAGGACGAGACGTTCGCCGCCCGCTTCGCGTTCTTCGGGCAGACCTCGCGCGACGTACGCATGCGCGTGCTCGAAGGCCGCCGCAGCCGCCTCGAGGAACGCCTGGAGAAGATGCGCGCCTCGTTGACGCGCACCCGGGAGCGCCTCGACGACTACACCCTTGAGCTCCAGCGCCACGGCATGGAGTCCGTGGAGCGCGAAGTGCGCTGGCTGAACGAGCTCATCGAGAGCGAGCGGGCGGGTCGGGACCTTCGTGGTTCCGGCACCGGGGAGACCGCTCAGCAGGACACCACTCATGGAGCGACGGGCGGCCTGCCCCGGTCCGGGAACACGCCCCGGCCGGATACGCCCGACGACACCGCCACGTGAAGGCCCCAAAAGGGCTTCACCTAGTACACACACAGGGAGCAACCGGAATGGGTTCGGTTCGCGTAGCCATCGTCGGCGTGGGCAACTGCGCCGCGTCGCTGGTGCAGGGCGTCGAGTACTACAAGGACGCCGACCCGGCGTCCAAGGTCCCGGGCCTGATGCACGTCCAGTTCGGCGACTACCACGTCCGTGACGTGGAGTTCGTCGCGGCCTTCGACGTCGACGCGAAGAAGGTCGGTCTCGACCTCGCGGACGCCATCGGCGCCTCCGAGAACAACACCATCAAGATCTGCGACGTGCCCAACTCCGGTGTCACCGTCCAGCGCGGCCACACCCTCGACGGTCTCGGCAAGTACTACCGCGAGACCATCGAGGAGTCCGCCGAGGCCCCGGTCGACGTCGTCCAGGTCCTCAAGGACAAGCAGGTCGACGTCCTGGTCTGCTACCTGCCCGTCGGCTCCGAGGCCGCGGCGAAGTTCTACGCGCAGTGCGCGATCGACGCCAAGGTCGCCTTCGTCAACGCTCTCCCGGTCTTCATCGCCGGCACCAAGGAGTGGGCGGACAAGTTCACCGAGGCGGGCGTCCCGATCGTCGGTGACGACATCAAGTCCCAGGTCGGCGCCACCATCACGCACCGCGTCATGGCGAAGCTGTTCGAGGACCGCGGTGTCATCCTCGACCGCACGATGCAGCTGAACGTCGGCGGCAACATGGACTTCAAGAACATGCTCGAGCGCGAGCGCCTGGAGTCCAAGAAGATCTCCAAGACGCAGGCCGTCACCTCCCAGATCCCCGACCGGGAGCTCGGCGAGAAGAACGTCCACATCGGTCCCTCCGACTACGTGGCCTGGCTGGACGACCGCAAGTGGGCCTACGTCCGCCTGGAGGGTCGCGCCTTCGGTGACGTCCCGCTGAACCTGGAGTACAAGCTCGAGGTCTGGGACTCCCCGAACTCCGCGGGTGTCATCATCGACGCCGTGCGCGCCGCGAAGATCGCCAAGGACCGCGGCATCGGCGGCCCGATCCTGTCCGCGTCGAGCTACTTCATGAAGAGCCCGCCGGTGCAGTACTTCGACGACGAGGCCCGTGAGAACGTCGAGAAGTTCATCAAGGGCGAGGTCGAGCGCTAGATCGACCCGGCCCGGGCACGTCACGACGCGCCCGGCACGGCCTGTGCGAGGGTCCCTGAGGCATTGCGCCCCGGGGACCCTCGCCGTATGTGAGGCTGTGCCCCATGGCCGTCGTACGCGATCTTCGGGTCCTGCTGCGCTTCGGGAACTTCCGGCGTCTGCTCGCCGTACGACTGCTCTCCCAGGGCGCCGACGGCGTCTATCAGGTCGGCCTCGCCACCTATGTCGTCTTCTCCCCGGAGAAGCAGACCTCCGCGACCGCGGTCGCCTCCGCGATGGCCGTCCTGCTGCTCCCCTACTCCCTCGTGGGCCCCTTCGCCGGTGTCCTGCTGGACCGGTGGCGCCGCCGCCAGGTCTTCGTCTTCGGCAATGTGCTGCGCGCACTGCTCGCGACCGTCACCGCCGTGCTGATGGTGAGCCAGGTGCCGGACTGGCTCTTCTACGTCTCCGCCCTGTGCGTCACCGCCGTCAACCGGTTCGTCCTGGCGGGCCTGTCGGCGGCGCTGCCGCGGGTGGTGGACAGCGAGCGGCTGGTCGTCGCGAACTCCCTGTCCCCGACGGCCGGCACCCTCGCCGCCACCGTGGGCGGTGGCCTCGCCTTCGTCGTACGGCTGGCGGCCGCCGACTCCGACGCGGCCGTGGTGTTCCTGGGCGCCGGGCTGTATCTGTGCGGGGCTCTCGCCGCGCTGCGCATCCCGCGCGAGCTGCTGGGCCCGGACCCCGCCCAGGTGCAGCCGCGGCTGGCGGCGGCCCTGTCCGGCACGGCCCGGGACCTGGCCGCGGGTGTACGGCATCTGGCGGCACCGCAGCGCCGGGGGGCCGCCCGGGCGCTCGGTGCGATGACCCTGATGCGGTTCTGCTACGGCGCCCTGACGGTGATGGTCCTGATGCTCTGCCGGTACGCCCTGACGTCCGACACCGACGACGGGCTCGCGCTGCTCGGGCTGGCGCTGGGCCTGTCGGGGGCGGGCTTCTTCGCCGCGGCTCTGCTGACGCCCTGGGCGGTGCGGCGCCTGGGGGCCGGGCGTTGGATCGCCGTGTGCGCCGGGGCCGCGGCCGTCCTGGAGCCCGCTCTCGGGCTGCCGTTCGCCACCGGTCCGCTGCTGGCCTCCGCCTTCGTCCTGGGGCTGATCACCCAGGGCGCCAAGATCTCCACCGACACGATCGTGCAGTCCTCGGTCGAGGACGGTTTCCGCGGCCGGGTCTTCTCCGTCTACGACGTCCTGTTCAACGTCGCCTTCGTGGGAGCGGCGGCGGTGGCCGCCCTGATGCTGCCGCCGGACGGCCGCTCGGTGCCGCTCGTCCTCACCGTGGCCGTGATCTACGGAGCCGTTGGGGCGGCTATGGCCCGGTTTGAACGCCGCTGAGTGTCACATCAGTGACACAGAGACGCTCCCGCCGCTGGCATTGTCCTAGGCGGCCGATAACTTACGTGGGTCTTATCCGCTCCACTGCATGTGTGCGTCGCACGACATCGCATCTAGGGGGACCCTCGCATGTCCACTCCGCCTTCCCAGGGCAACCCGTTCGCCCAGGGCCAGAACCCGTACGCCCAGGGCCAGCCGCAGGGCGCCCCGGGCCAGAACCCCTTCGCCCAGGGCCAGGGCGCCCCGGGCCAGGCTCCGTTCCCGCCCCAGGGCGGCGCCCCCTTCCCGCCGGCTCCGCCGCAGCCGCAGAGCCGCCGCCCGAAGTTCAAGACCATCAAGAACGTCGTCGTGGGCATCGCGGTCGTCGGCGCGATCATCGGTGGCTGGATAGCGAGCCGTGACGACGCCGACCAGGCGAAGGTGGGCGACTGCCTGAAGTCCGCCTCGTCCTCCTCGGACCGCATGGAGGTCGTGGACTGCACCTCCTCCGAGGCCGAGTCCAAGGTGCTGAAGAAGATCGACGGTCACTTCACCTCGTTCAGCGCCGAGACCGAGTGCCGCAAGGTCAAGGAAGCCACGAGCTTCTACGCCGAGACCGGCGACGGCGCCGAGTTCCTGCTCTGCCTCTCGGACGCCTGATCCGGCTCTCGGACACCGGTCCGAGCGTTTCACGGAAGCTGTGTTTCACGTGAAACAACGGAAGGGGGGTCGTGTTTCACGTGAAACACGACCCCCCTTCCGTTGTCCGGGCTCAGGCTTCCTGCTCCTTGGCCCACCATTCCTGGAGGGCCTCCACCGCCGCGTCATGACCCATCGGGCCATGTTCCAGGCGCAGCTCCATCAGGTGCTTGTAGGCGCGTCCGACGGCGGGCCCCGGCTTCACGCCGAGGATCTCCATGATCTGGTTGCCGTCGAGGTCGGGCCGGATCGCGTCCAGCTCCTCCTGCTCCTTGAGCTGCTCGATGCGCTCCTCCAGCCCGTCGTACGCACGGGACAGCGCGGCCGCCCTGCGCTTGTTGCGCGTGGTGCAGTCCGAGCGGGTCAGCTTGTGCAGCCGCGTCAGAAGCGGACCGCCGTCACGGACGTAGCGGCGGACCGCGGAGTCGGTCCACTCACCGGTGCCGTAGCCGTGGAAGCGGAGATGGAGCTCGACAAGACGCGAGACGTCCTTCACCAGTTCGTTGGAGTACTTCAGCGCGGTCATGCGCTTCTTCGTCATCTTCGCCCCGACCACCTCGTGGTGGTGGAACGAGACCCGGCCGTCCTTCTCGAAGCGCCGGGTCCGCGGCTTGCCGATGTCGTGCAGCAGCGCGGCCAGCCGGAGCGTCAGGTCGGGACCGTCCTCCTCCAGCGCCATGGCCTGCTCCAGGACGATCAGCGTGTGGTCGTAGACGTCCTTGTGCCGGTGGTGCTCGTCGCGCTCCAGCCGCAGCGCCGGCAGCTCGGGCAGCACATGCCCGGCGAGCCCGGTGTCGACCAGCAGAGTCAGCCCCTTGCGGGGGTGCGCGGACAGGACGAGCTTGTTCAGCTCGTCGCGCACCCGCTCGGCGGAGACGATCTCGATGCGCTCGGACATCTCCCGCATGGCCGTGACGACCTCGGGAGCCACTTCGAAGTCGAGCTGCGCCGCGAACCGCGCCGCACGCATCATCCGCAGCGGGTCGTCCGAGAACGACGCCTCGGGCGTGCCCGGGGTCCGCAGCACCCGCGCGGCGAGGTCGTCCAGACCGCCGTGCGGATCGATGAAGGTCTTCTCCGGGAGCGCGAGGGCCATGGCGTTCACGGTGAAGTCACGCCGGACGAGGTCCTCCTCGATGGAGTCGCCGTAGGACACCTCGGGCTTGCGGGAGGTCCGGTCGTACGCCTCGGACCGGTAGGTGGTCACCTCGATCTGGAAGCCGTCCTTCTGGGCGCCGACCGTGCCGAAGGCGATGCCGACGTCCCACACGGCGTCCGCCCAGGGGCGGATGATCTTCAGGACGTCCTCGGGACGCGCGTCCGTGGTGAAGTCCAGGTCGTTGCCGAGCCGGCCGAGGAGCGCATCCCGCACCGAGCCGCCGACCAGGGCGAGGGCGAACCCGGCCCCCTGGAAACGGCGGGCGAGGTCCACGGCGACTGGAGCGACCTCCAGCGGCTCGGTCGGCGCGAGGTCGCGCTCCGGGGCGATGAGGTGGTCTTCGTTGGCGTTCGGCACAACAGAAGAGAGTACGTGTCCCGGGCCCCGCCGAGCGCCTCCATTAAGAGGCGGCGGCCTCCGCCGAGAGGCACGGGACCGCCCGGTCATCCGCTCCGGGCGACCGTCCGGCTCCGAAGCGTCACATGCCCGCAAGCCATCTCTTGTGACGTATCTCAACACAATCCACACCTGTGCAGGCCAAGCGCCCATAAGGAGTCGACAGCCGGGCCGCACCGATCGTGTGGAGCAGTCCGCGGCACTTCCCCTCAGCGCGCATCGTTACCATGCGTGGACGCATATTGCGACGACCACTGACGACGACGAGGGACGGGCGAGCGCGTGGCCGAGGCGGCAGACTTCCAGGGGACCAGTCCCTCACCTGCCCGCCGCCTGCTGCGGCGCACCGCGGCCGTGCTCACGACCGCTCCTCTGCTGGCCGGACTGCTCCAGCTGACCGCCGTGCCGCCGGCGCAGGCCGCCGGCCAGACCTCGGCCAGGGCCGCCTCCGGTTCCGGCACGGTCTCCGTCTCGCTGGACTCGCTCAGCCCCGCCGTCCCCACCGAGGACGACACACTGACCGTCTCGGGCACCGTCACCAACAACGGCAGGCAGACGATCACGGACACCCATGTGGATCTGCGCCTCGGACCCGAGCTGGACACCCGCTCGGGGATCGACGACGCCGCCCGGGGCGGCGAGTACGTCGCCGGAGCGGACGGCTCGGAGATCGGCGACGACCACCGGCAGAAGCTGCCCGAGCTCACCCCGGGAGTCGCCGAGCACTTCAGTGTCTCCGTGCCCGTGGAGGATCTGGACCTGGGCGACGCCGGGGTCTATCAGCTCGGGGTCGCCCTGTCCGGGGAGACCGACGCACAGCAGTGGGACCAGGTGCTGGGCTTCCAGCGGACCTTCCTGCCCTGGCAGCCGGGCGAGGCGGACACCACCACGAGGACGACGTTCCTGTGGCCGCTGATCTCCGAGTCCTACATGACCGCGCAGACGGACTCGGACGAGAAGCAGACACCGGTCTTCCGCAACGACGACCTCACCAAGGAGCTCTCGCCCGGCGGCCGCCTGGAGCAGCTCGTGTCCCTCGGCAAGGACCTCGACATCACCTGGGTGATCGATCCGGACCTGCTGGCCTCCGTCGACGCCATGACGGAGAGCTACGAGGTCCAGGGGGAGGGCGACACCACCACGCCGGGCCGCGGCCAGTCGGTCGCCAACCGGTGGCTGGCCGAGCTGCAGGACGCCGTCGAGGGCAAGGAGATCGTCGCCCTGCCGTTCGGCGACACGGACCTCGCGTCCCTCGCGCACAACGGCACGAGTGTCACCGGCTCGCTGAGCCACCTCAAGGAGGCCACGGAAGCCGCCGGAGAGACGGTGGAGACGGTCCTCCATGTGAAGCCCTCCACCGACTTCGCCTGGCCGGTCAACGGCGCCGTGGATCCCTCGATCGTCAAGGTCGCCACCTCCGCGGGCGCCGACACGGTGATCGCCCGCAGCGACAGCCTCCAGGAGACCGACGCGCTGTCCTACACGCCGTCCGCGCCGCGTCCCATCGGCGGCGGCACCACCGCGCTCGTCGCCGACGCCCGGCTGTCGACGGCCTTCCAGGGCGACCTGACGTCCGCGTCGGCCGGGACGCTGGCCGTGCAGCGCTTCCTCGCGCAGAGCCTGACCGTGAACCTCCAGACGGACAAGCAGCGCAGCGTCGTGGTGGCCCCGCAGCGGATGCCGAGCGCCACCCAGGCCCACACGATGGCCCAGGCGCTCGCCACCCTCCAGGGCAGCCCCTGGCACGAGTCGCAGAGCCTCACGGAAGCGGCCGCGTCCAGGCCGGACCCGGAAGCCAACACCAAGGTGCCGTCGGCCTCGTCGTACCCGGCCTCGCTGCGCAGGAAGGAACTGCCGCGCACGGCCTTCGGACAGATCGCGACCACGCAGGAGAAGCTCGACAACTTCCAGGTGATCCTCAGCGACAAGTCCCGCGTGGTCACCCCGTTCGGCCGGGCCATGAACCGGGAGATGTCCGCGTCCTGGCGCGGACATGTCGTCGCCGCACGGAACTTCCGCGACGGGGTGGAGCGCTACCTCGACGACCTGGCCGACCAGGTCTCCCTGATCGACAAGTCGGAGACCAAGCTCTCCGGCCGCAGCGCCACCATCCCCGTCACGGTCCAGAACAACCTGGTGCAGGGCGTGGAGCACCTCGTCCTGCGGCTCACCTCCACCAGCCCGACCCGCCTGGAGATCGGCGGCGAGGCGTACGACGAGCAGCCGGTGAGCGTCTCCGGCGGGCACAGTCAGTCGGTGAAGTTCACCACGTCCGCCAATGCCAACGGCCGCGTCACGGTGATCGCCCAGCTGTTCACCGAGGACGGCGAGGCGTACGGCGACCCGGTCACGTTCGACGTGAAGGTCACCGAGTTCACCGCCACCGTCATGCTGGTCATCGGCGGAGGCGTGCTGCTGCTGGTCCTGGCGGGATTCCGGATGTACACCCAGCGCAAGCGGGCGGCCGCCCGCGGCGCCGAGGGCGATGTCCCCGAGGACGGCGAGCAGCCCGGCGAGGACGGCGAGCGGTCCGACGAGAGGGACGAGCCGGCCGAGTACGCTGACGCCCTCACCGCCGACGGGGCGCCCGAGGAGTCCACCGGCGGCCTGGCCGGGACCGACGGCCCGCAGAACACGCGCGAGAGCTCCGACGGACCGCAGAACCCCGAGGGGCCGAACAACCGTCTCAACGGGAAGACGGGCGAGTCGCTCATCCGGTCCGGGGCAGACGAGCCGGAGCAGCCGAGTGACCCGACACCGGACACCGCAGCGGAAAACACGGACCCGTCCGGCACGGGTGAGAGAGTGGACCGTTGAGGATGGCGTGGCCGGTGGGCCCGGGACGATGAGGTGGGGTAACCATGAACGCGCCGTACGACGGTGACCGCGGCCGGGCCGTGGGCGGCTCGGGCCACCCCGAGGGCCCGCCGCCCGAGCACGGTCAGGTACCGCCGCAGCACCCGGCGGACATGTACCTCCAGGACGCCTACGACCAGGACCCCTACCGCGCGCAGGACCTCGCCGCCCAGGATCCGGTCTCCGAGGCGCTGTACGACCGTGCCGCGCACCCGCCGCCGCCCCCCGGCACCTACCCCCAGCAGCCCCTGTACGCCCAGCCGCAGCAGTCGCCGTACGCACCGGACCCGCGGGTGTGGGCCCAGACACCGGCCCCCGAGCCGGACGGCCCCAACCAGTACCTGCCCTACGGCGACGACCCGCGCACCACCGAGTACGTGGGCGTGGACGACCTGGTGACGCAGGCCGGCCAGGAGCACCACGAGGCGGACGCCTTCGCGCACCTCTTCCGCGACCAGGAACAGAGCGGCAGCCGGCCGGCGGACCACCACCCGGCCGTGCCCGGCCCCGCGGCCGCGCCGTATCCGGGCCAGGGCGCGGCGGCGTCCTACGGCGTGCCCCAGGCACCGGCGCCGGAGCAGCAGGCGGCCGGCCCGCAGCAGTACCAGGCGCCCGTCCCGGCGCCCGCCGAACCTCCCGCGGCGACGTCCGCGCCCGCCGCTCCCGCGGCACGCAAGGGCGGCCGCGCCTCGAGTCTGATGAAGTCCAGCGCCCTGATGGCGGCGGGCACGATGGTCTCCCGGCTCACCGGGTTCATCCGCTCGGCGATGATCGTCTCGGCGCTCGGTCTCGGCCTGCTGGGCGAATCCTTCCAGCTGGCGTACCAGCTGCCGACGATGATCTACATCCTGACGGTCGGCGGCGGCCTCAACTCGGTGTTCGTGCCCCAGCTCGTGCGGGCCATGAAGGACGACGAGGACGGCGGCGAGGCATACGCCAACCGCCTGCTCACCCTGGTCATGGTGGCCCTCGCCGCGCTCACCGGGCTGGCGATGGTCGCGGCGCCGCTGCTGGTCCGGGCGCTGTCGAACCCCATCGCCGGCGATCCCGCGGCCAACGAGGTCGCGGTCACCTTCACCCGTTACTTCCTGCCCTCGATCTTCTTCATGGGCATCCACGTGGTGATGGGTCAGATCCTCAACGCCCGCGGCCGCTTCGGCGCGATGATGTGGACCCCGGTCCTGAACAACATCGTCATCATCATCACGCTCGGCATGTTCCTGTGGGTGTACGGCAGCTCGGCCGACTCCCGGATGCAGGTGCAGAACATCCCGGCGGACGGGGTGCGGCTCCTCGGCATCGGCATCCTCCTCGGCCTCGTCGTCCAGGCCCTGGCGATGATCCCGTACCTGCGGGAGACCGGGTTCAAGCTGCGGCTGCGCTTCGACTGGAAGGGCCACGGCCTCGGCAAGGCCGCGATGCTCGCCAAGTGGACGATCCTGTTCGTCCTGGCGAACCAGGCGGGCGCGCTGATCGTCACCCAGCTCGCCACCGCCGCGATCGTCGACACCGGCATCAAGGGCACCGGCTTCAGCGCCTATGCCAACGCCCAGCTCATCTGGGGTCTGCCGCAGGCCATCATCACCGTCTCGCTGATGGCGGCCCTGCTCCCGCGCATCTCCCGTTCGGCCGCCGAGGACGACGCGGGCGCCGTCCGGGACGACATCTCCCACGGCCTGCGCACCACGGCCGTCGCGATCGTCCCGCTCGCCTTCGGGTTCGTCGCCCTCGGCGTCCCGATGTGCACCCTGATCTTCGGTTCCTCGGGCAGCTCGGCCGCCACCAACATGGGCTACATGCTCATGGCCTTCGGCCTCGGCCTGATCCCCTACTCCGTCCAGTACGTCGTCCTGCGCGCCTTCTACGCGTACGAGGACACCCGCACCCCCTTCTACAACACGGTCATCGTGGCCGCCGTGAACGCGGGTGCCTCCGCCCTGTGCTACCTGCTGCTGCCGGCCCGCTGGGCCGTGGTCGGCATGGCCGCCGCCTACGGGCTGGCCTACGTCATCGGCGTGGGCGTCGCCTGGCGGCGGCTGAGCAAGCGGCTCGGCGGCGACCTGGACGGCTCTCGCGTGCTGCGCACCTACGCACGGCTGTGCATCGCCTCGGTTCCGGCGGCGCTGCTCAGCGGCGCGGTCTGCTACGGAATCACCAGGACGCTCGGCCACGGCGTCGCCGGCTCCTTCGCCTCACTGCTGGCGGGCGGGGCCGTACTGCTCGGCATCTTCTACGCAGCGGCCCGCCGGATGCGTATCGAGGAGCTGAACTCGATGGTCGGCATGGTCCGCGGGCGACTGGGTCGCTGAAGCGGGGGAGGTACTCGCACAACCATCGTCCGCTCTTGTGTGTCGTGCACAGCGACGGACTGTGGGCACAATTGGTTTCGGCGTCGGACGGCGCGCAATGGATGGGGAGGCAGGACGACGGTGGCGGAACGGAGCAGGGCTGCCGTCGACGTGGCAGACAACAGCGGTGACGAGCCGCTGACCGCCGAGGCGGACCAGGCGGACCAGTCCACGGCCGACGGGGCGGACCAGAACGGGGAGCGGGACACGAAGAACGACGAGGCACAGGGGAGCGGCGGGACGGAGAGTCCCGGAAAGGCCTCACCGCCCGAACTGCACAGCGGCCACAAACTGGCCAGGCGTTACCGCCTGGAAGAGTGCCTCACCCGTCTGGACGGCTTCAGCAGTTGGCGCGCGGTCGACGAGAAACTCCGCCGTGCCGTCGGCGTCCACATCCTGCCCGCGGACCATGCGCGTGCCCGCGCCGTCCTCGCCGCGGCCCGCTCCTCGGCGCTGCTCGGCGACCCACGCTTCGTCCAGGTCCTCGACGCCGTCGAGGAGAACGATCTCGTGTACGTGGTGCACGAGTGGCTGCCCGACGCCACCGAGCTCGCCGCGCTGCTCGCCGCCGGGCCCCTGGAGCCGCACGACGCCTACCAGTTGGTCAGCCAGATCGCCTCCGCCATGGCCGCCGCGCACCGCGAGGGCCTGGCTCATCTGCGGCTGAGCCCCAGCGCCGTGCTGCGGACCTCCACCGGGCAGTGGCGTGTCCGCGGCCTCGCGGTCAACGCCGCGCTGCGCGGCATCAGTTCCGACACCCCTCAGCGCACCGACACCGAGGCGATCGGCGCTCTGCTGTACGCCGCCCTCACCCAGCGCTGGCCGTACGAGAACGACGCCTACGGCCTCGCGGGGCTGCCCAAGGACATCGGGCTGATCGCCCCCGACCAGGTACGGGCGGGTGTGCACCGCGGGCTGTCCGAGCTGGCCATGCGCGCCCTGGCCAACGACGGCGCGACGGCCTCGCGGCACGAGGCCGCGTGCACCACGCCGGAGGAACTGGTCAAGGCGATCGGCGAGATGCCCCGCATCCGTCCGCCGGAGCCCGCGTTCACCGCGCCGCCCGAGTACCAGCGCACGACGTACCAGCAGGGCAACTACGGCCGTCCCGCGCCGCACCTCGGGGTCACCCAACCGGTGCCCACTCCGCCGCCCCCGCTGCAGAGCCGCACCGGCAAGGCCCTGAAGTGGGCCGTCTCCGCGCTGCTCATCGCGGCGCTCGGCCTGGGCAGCTGGCAGCTCGCGGACGCCCTCATGGACCAGCGCGGCGGCAAGTCCGAGGAGCCCGGCAAGACGCAGACGACCCACAACGGCGACAAGAACAAGCCCGAGCCGCCCCGGCCGATCGCGATCCAGGACGCCCGGGACTTCGACCCCTTCGGCCAGGACCGCTCCGAGAAGCCGGGGGACATAGACAAGGTCTACGACAGCGCTCCGGGCACCTACTGGCAGACGGACCACTACGCCGGCGCCAACTTCGGCAACCTCAAGTCCGGCGTCGGCGTCATCCTCGACCTGGGCAAGGTCCAGGAGGTCGGCAAGGTGGGCGTCACCTTCGAGGGCAGCACTCCCGTGCAGCTCCTCGCCGCGGACGGGGACGTCGAGCCGCAGACCTTCGACAGCTTCACCAAAGTCGCCGAGGGCTCCGGGGAGACGGTGGACCTCAAGCCGGCCAAGGCGCTCAAGGCCCGGTACGTACTGGTGTGGCTCACCGAGCTGCCGCTGCAGCCCAGCGGCGAGTTCCGCGGCAGGGTGGTCGACATCAAGGTGACCAGCTGAGAGAGCGGGGGCGGGGGCGTGTGCAGTGACCGGCAGGATCCACCGGACGAGGCTCTTCTGGCCCGGCATGTCGCCGGTGACCCGGATGCCTTCGGTGAGCTTGTCCGGCGTCACCGCGACCGGCTGTGGGCCGTGGCCCTGCGGACACTGGGGGACCGGGAGGAGGCCGCCGACGCGGTGCAGGACGCGCTCGTCTCGGCCTACCGGGCCGCGCACACCTTCCAGGGGAAGGCAGCCGTCACGACCTGGCTCCACCGGATCACGGTGAACGCCTGCCTGGACCGCGCCCGCAAGGCCGCCTCACGCAAGACCGCGCACGTCGACGACACCGAGCGCCTGGAGCAGCTGCTGGAGCCGCACGAGTCGGCCGCCGCGCCCGCCGAGCGCAACGACCTCCACCGGCAGCTCATCGAGGCGCTCGGCACCCTGCCGCCCGATCAGCGGGCCGCTCTCGTCCTGGTGGACATGCAGGGCTACCCCGTCGCCGAAGCCGCGCGCGTCCTCGATGTGCCGACCGGGACGGTGAAGAGCCGATGTGCGCGCGGCAGAGCCAGACTCCTGCCGCTCCTCACCCATCTGCGGCCGGAAAGCGCCGACGAGGGCACCCGGACGGAGGAAGGACGGAACCGGACGCAGGGGCCATCCGTCCCACCGGCAGCGAGACCGCGCTCTGCCGGTCCGCAGGATTCCGGGCCAAGCGACTCAGCTGCAGTGAAGGGCGGAGGTGGGCGAGCGTGACTTCCACGACGGACACGGCCGGGCACCCGGACGTCGCCGAGATCTCCGACCTCGTCGAGGGACTCCTCCCTCCGTCCCGGAGCACGGACCTACGAGCCCATCTCGACACATGCGAGCTGTGCGCCGACGTCTACGTCTCCCTGGAGGAGATCCGAGGGCTCCTGGGCACGCTGCCCGGCCCGCCACGGATGCCCGCCGAGGTGGCCGGACGGATCGACGCGGCCCTGGCCGCGGAGGCCCTCCTGGCCTCCCGGGAGACGCCCGAGACGTCCACCGATGCTTCCGAGGCGGTCTCGCTGGAGGCGGTTGCGTCCGGGGCGTCCGACGAAACCCCGGCCGACGAAACCACGTCCGGGGCGTCCGTCTCCCCCACAGACGCTTCCGAACACGATGAACCCCTTGCTTCCACACCACCGGAGCATGCTGCAGGGCACGACGGCGTGCGTGTTTCACGTGAAACATCGCCCGCGTCGTCGCGCCCCGCAGGCCGCCCCCGGGCCACCACCGGACCCGGCCGCAAGGAGAGGCGCTCCGGCAGGCGCAGGATCGCCGTGCTCGGCGCTGCCTTCACGGCGGCCGCCCTCGGGCTGGGTTCCGTTCTGCTGTCCTCATGGGGCGGTGACTCACCCACCGGCTCGTCCGGGCGCGATGAGCAGGCGTCCGCGTCGGACACCTTCGCCGCAGGCACTCTCCAGCACCAGGTCGCCGATCTCCTCGCCGAGAAGGAGAGCACGAGCACCCCGCCTCGCACCGGTCAGAGCTTCGGTGTGGAGGGCGGCCCGGAGACCGACCGGACCGTTCCTGAGCCCAAGGTCTTCCAGCAGCCCACCATCCCCGACTGCGTCCGGCAGGGCATCGGTCGCAAAGACGCGGCGCTGGCCGCGGAGCAAGGCGTCTACCAAGGGCGCGAGGCTCTGCTCGTGGTGCTGCCGGACGCCTCCGACACCAGCAGGGTGACCGTCTATGTCGTGGACACCGCCTGTGTGGCTCAGGATTCCAACGCCAAGGCGGAAGTTCTGCTGAAGGACTCCTACACCCGTCCCTGAAGCCTCACCTCGTCTCTTGCGACACCCGTGTGTCGTCCCTTCGTGTGCCCGGACACAGTGGGAATGCACGCCCCTTAGGATCCGTTGGGTGGGGTGAGAGTTCCGAGAGGTGCTCCCACCGGTCGAACGACGCAGTCCAGAGACGAGGAAACAAGCCGTGAGCGACGTCCGTAACGTGATCATCATCGGCTCCGGGCCCGCCGGCTACACGGCGGCGCTCTACACCGCGCGCGCGTCGCTGAAGCCCCTGGTGTTCGAGGGCGCCGTCACCGCAGGCGGTGCGCTGATGAACACCACCGAGGTGGAGAACTTCCCGGGCTTCCAGGACGGCATCATGGGCCCCGAGCTCATGGACAACATGCGCACCCAGGCCGAGCGCTTCGGTGCCGAGCTCATCCCGGACGACATCGTCTCCGTCGACCTGACCGGTGAGATCAAGACCGTCACGGACACCGCCGGCACGGTCCACCGGGCCAAGGCCGTCATCGTCACCACCGGCTCCCAGCACCGCAAGCTCGGCCTGCCGAACGAGGACGCCCTCTCCGGCCGTGGTGTCTCCTGGTGTGCCACCTGCGACGGCTTCTTCTTCAAGGACCACGACATCGCCGTGATCGGTGGTGGCGACACCGCGATGGAGGAGGCCACCTTCCTCTCGCGCTTCGCCAAGTCCGTGACGATCGTCCACCGCCGGGACACGCTGCGTGCCTCCAAGGCCATGCAGGAGCGCGCCTTCGCCGACCCGAAGATCAAGTTCGTCTGGGACAGCGAGGTCGCCGAGGTCCAGGGCGACCAGAAGCTCTCCGGTCTCAAGCTGCGCAACCTCAAGACCGGTGAGCTCTCCGACCTGGCGGTGACCGGCCTGTTCATCGCGATCGGCCACGACCCGCGCACCGAGCTGTTCAAGGGCCAGCTGGACCTGGACGAGGAGGGGTACCTGAAGGTGAACGCCCCCTCGACCCGGACGAACCTGACCGGTGTCTTCGCCGCCGGTGACGTCGTGGACCACACCTACCGTCAGGCGATCACCGCGGCCGGCACCGGCTGCTCCGCCGCTCTCGACGCCGAGCGTTTCCTCGCGGCTCTCGCGGACGGCGAGCAGGCCGAGCCCGAGAAGACCGCTGTCTGATCCCCCTCCTCCACCCCGCCTCACGCACAACCAGTCAAAAGGAGCCCCCCGTGGCCGGCACCCTGAAGAACGTCACCGACGACACCTTCGAGCAGGACGTCCTCAAGAGCGACAAGCCCGTCCTGGTGGACTTCTGGGCCGCCTGGTGCGGTCCCTGCCGCCAGATCGCCCCGTCCCTGGAGGCGATCGCCGCCGAGCACGGTGACAAGATCGAGATCGTCAAGCTGAACATCGACGAGAACCCGGGTACGGCCGCCAAGTACGGCGTCATGTCCATCCCGACCCTGAACGTCTACCAGGGCGGCGAGGTCGCCAAGACCATCGTCGGCGCCAAGCCCAAGGCTGCGATCCTGCGTGACCTCGAGGACTTCATCGCCGAGTGATCTCGCGGTGAGACAAACCGATGTTTCACGTGAAACATGAAGGGGGCCGACCCGTCCGGGTCGGCCCCCTTCATGGTGCGTCAGGCCCTCACAGAGGCCGCAGCACCGGTTCCTTCTGCACCGCCCCCAGCAGCCGGTCCAGCGCCATCTCCACGTCTTCCTTCCAGGAGAGCGTCGTCCGCAGCTCCAGCCGCAGCCGCGGATGGGAGGGATGCTGCCGCACGGTCTTGAAGCCGACCGCGAGGAGATGCTCGGCGGGCAGCAGACAGGCGGGCTCCTTCCAGCGGACGTCACCGAACGCCTCGATCGCCTTGAAGCCACGCCGCAGAAGATCCTTGGCCACCGTCTGCACCATCACCCGGCCCAGCCCCTGCCCCTGATGGCCGGGAAGAATGAAGGCCGTCATCAGCTGCACGGCATCCGGCGACACAGGGCTCGTGGGGAACACCGCGGAGCGGGGGACATACGCCGGAGGCGCATAGAGCACGAAGCCCACCGGAACATCGTCGACGTAGACGACCCTGCCGCAGGAGCCCCAGTCCAGAAGCACCGAGGAGATCCACGCCTCCTTCTCCTCAGCGGCCGTACCGGCCTTTACCGCAGCCTCACCGCTGACCGGGTCGAGCTCCCAGAAGACACACGAGCGGCAGCGCCGGGGAAGGTCCTGAAGGTTGTCCAACGTGAGCGGTACGAGCCGACGGCCCATGAAGGCTGTTCCTCGCTTCCTTCGCCCGCGGCACCACGGGCGGCAGTCAGAGCGCTGCGTTCCTTGAGCAGGCTGCCGACGAATCCGCCGATCGCGCCCAGGCCCAGTCCCGCGCTCAGCAGTCCGGTCCGGCTCATCGTGCGCACAGCCCCGCCTCTCCTCTGAGGTAATGCCAGGTGGATGCGCCATTCCTGATCGCATCGTATCCATCTGGAGATTCCGCCGATACCGACAGAAAGCAAAGAGCGAGCCGTGTTCCGGTACACCGGACACGGCTCGCTCTCACGGCGTTCGACACGTCGCGGCTCAGTCCTCCGCGTCCTCGGATTCGCCGTCCGACAGGCTCTTCTGCAGTACGGGCCCTTCCCCGGGAGCCAGCGTGCCGAGGATCCGCTCAAGATCATCCACTGAAGCGAACTCGACCGTGATCTTGCCCTTCTTCTGGCCCAGGTCGACCTTCACCCGGGTCTCGAAGCGGTCCGACAGCCGGGTCGCGAGATCCGTGAGCGCCGGGGAGAGACGCGCGCCGGCCCGGGGCTTCTTGGCCCTCGGCGCCTTCTGCTCCCGTGACCCCATCAGGTTCACGATCTCCTCGACCGAGCGCACCGAGAGCCCTTCGGCGACGATCCGGTGCGCCAGACGGTCCTGCTCCTCCGCGTCGTCGACAGCCAGCAGCGCCCGGGCATGGCCCGCCGACAGCACACCGGCCGCGACACGGCGCTTGACCATGGGAGAGAGCTGAAGGAGCCGCAGCGTGTTGGAGATCTGCGGACGAGAGCGCCCGATGCGCTCCGCCAGCTGCTCATGGGTGCAGTTGAAGTCCTGCAGGAGCTGGTCGTACGCGGCCGCCTCCTCCAGCGGATTCAGCTGCGCCCGGTGAAGGTTCTCCAGGAGCGCGTCCAGGAGCATCTTGTCGTCGTCCGTGTGCCGCACGATCGCCGGGATCGCTTCAAGCCCCAGCTCGGTGCAGGCCCGCCAGCGACGCTCACCCATGATGAGTTCGTAGCGGCCGGCGGCGACCTGCCGCACGACGACCGGCTGCAGCAGACCGACCTCCCGGATGGAGGTGATCAGCTCATGCAGCGCGTCCTCGTCGAAGACCTCACGCGGCTGGTGCGGGTTCGGCGTGATGGCATCCAGCGGGATCTCGGCGAAGTGGGCACCGATGGGCGGCGTCGGCAGCTCCGAGGTGGCGGACACCGCCGACTCTTCTGTTTCACGTGAAACAGCCGGAGCATCGATCAGCTTGCTCGCTGCCACGCCACGCTCCGAGGTGAGAACGGACCCACTGACCGGAGCAGGCACCCCGGTGCCTCCCAGCGCTGTGGCGGCGGGTGCCTTCTCCGTCGGGGCAGCAGGGATCAGCGCAGCGAGGCCCCGGCCGAGACCAATCTTCCGTCGATCGCTCACTGGATCCCCTCCACCATGTTCGGGTTGTTCTGGGCGCCGATATGGGCGCGGGTCGGGTCGTAGCTGATCCCCACGCCTCTCAGCGCGATCTCTCGCGCGGCCTCAAGGTAGGACAGCGCACCACTCGATCCAGGATCGTAGGTCAGCACGGTCTGCCCATAGCTCGGCGCCTCGGAAATACGGACCGAGCGGGGAATGCTGGTTCGCAGCACCTCTTCGCCGAAATGGTTGCGCACCTCGTCCGCGACCTGGGACGCCAGGCGTGTCCGGCCGTCGTACATGGTGAGCAGGATCGTGGAGACATGCAGGGTGGGGTTGAGGTGCCCCCGCACCAGGTCCACGTTGCGCAGCAGCTGCCCCAGACCCTCCAGCGCGTAGTACTCGCACTGGATGGGGATGAGTACCTCCTGGCCCGCGACGAGCGCGTTGACCGTCAGCAGCCCCAGGGAGGGCGGACAGTCGATGAGGATGTAGTCGAGCGGCTGCTCATATGCCTGGATGGCCCGCAGCAGCCGGCTCTCCCGCGCCACCAGGGACACCAGCTCGATCTCCGCACCGGCGAGATCGATCGTGGCAGGGGCACAGAAGAGACCCTCGACGTCGAGAACAGGCTGCACGACCTCGGCGAGCGGCTTGCTCTCGATCAGCACATCGTAGATGGAGGGAACGTCGGCGTGGTGGTCGATTCCCAGAGCGGTCGAGGCGTTGCCCTGAGGGTCGAGGTCGATCACGAGGACCCTGGCACCGTGAAGGGCCAGCGAGGCGGCGAGATTGACGGTGGTGGTCGTCTTGCCGACCCCGCCCTTCTGGTTGGCCACGCAGATGATCCGGGTCTGCTCGGGCCGCGGAAGACCCTCACCGGCACGTCCCAGAGCCTCGACCGCCAGCTGGGCAGCTCGACCGATGGGGGTGTCGTCCATCGGGGGCGGTGTTTCACGTGAAACATCCGTCCCCGGAGACTCGGTTCGGGGACCGGGGACCGGATCGGTCATCGGTCCCGCGATGTTGGCGTCGGACCGCAAGGATTCACCTTCCTCGACTTCAGGCTCGCAATGAACAGAGCCTGCCATGCCTTCGGGGTCGTGAACCAGTGAGGCCGGGGCTTCTGTGGAGAAATCCACCTCTGTGGACAACTCCGATCCCTCGTCGAGCGACGCCACGGGCGTTTCGGAAGCCACGGGTGTCCCGAGTGAAGCGGCAGGCCGGTCGAGGGAGCCGAGAGGCTTGCGCTCGCGAGGTTCGGCCGCGGCGCGGCCCCGGCTGATGATGCCTTGCAGCAGTGAGCGACGTTTCACGTGAAACACGATGCAGCGCACCCGCAGCCGAACTGTCGCGACACTCCGTCACATGGAGGACGGGCAGCTTGGGTGGAGTACGGCTTTCCCAGAAGTCATCCTCCGAGGACCGCCCCCGTAAGGCGCCGTCCGGAAGCCGCCTGCGGGGGAAGGCGTCGCTCGCAGGCCACCTCCGAGGAAGACGCCACTCGTAGGCCGTCTGCGGGGAAGACGCCACCCGAAAGCCGTACCCGAGAGCCACGGCCCGCAGGCACCCCCGGGTCCGTGCCCGGGGCCGTGCCCGCTCAGCGGCGTCGGCGGGTCCGCCCCGTGCGCGCCGCCTTCGCCCGCTTCGCGGCGAAGCGCACGCCGCCCGGGCTTTCGCCGACCTCCACCCGGACAACGGTGGACAGGGGATCCACGACCCCCTCGCCCACCTGAAGGACGGACGTGCCCACCGCACCGAGCTTGCTCAGCGCGGTCGCCGCGCTCTTCAGCTCCTCCTCCGCGGTGTCGCCCTTGAGCGCGAGCATCTCGCCGTAGGGCCGCAGCAGCGGGATGCCCCAGGTGGCCAGCCGGTCCAGCGGTGCCACGGCGCGGGCCGTGACCACATGGACGGGTGTGAGCTTGCCCATGACCTCCTCGGCGCGGCCGCGGACGACCGTGACATGGTCCAGGCCCAGCAGTTCCACGACCTCGGTCAGGAAGGTCGTACGCCGCAGCAGCGGCTCCAGGAGGGTGATCTTCAGGTCCTCACGGACGAGCGCGAGCGGGATGCCGGGCAGGCCGGCGCCCGAACCGACGTCGCAGACCGTGACGCCCTCGGGGACGACCTCGGAGAGCACCGCACAGTTCAGCAGATGCCTCTCCCACAGGCGGGGCACTTCACGCGGGCCGATCAGGCCGCGCTGCACGCCCGCCTCGGCGAGCAGCTCGGCGTAGCGGACCGCATCCGCGTAGCGATCGCCGAACACCTCACGTGCCTGCTCGGGCGCAGGGGGGAGCTCCGCTGCCTCCGTCACGGGGGACCGTCCTTCCGTACCGCGCCGGCGCGATCAGGCGCCGGCACCAGAACCACCAGAACTATCAGGCTGACAAAACTCGGCCCCGTCTGCGCTACAGACGGGGCCGGTGGAACGCATGAACCGATCAGGCGGGCAACACGACGACGAAGCGCTGCGGCTCCTCGCCCTCGGACTCGCTGCGCAGACCCGCCGCCTTGACCGCGTCGTGCACGACCTTGCGCTCGAACGGCGTCATCGGCTTCAGCTTCACGGGTGAACCCGTGCTCTTGGCCTCGGCAGCCGCCTTGGCGCCCAGCTCGGCGAGCTCGGTGCGCTTCTTGGCCCGGTAGCCCCCGATGTCCAGCATCAGACGGCTGCGGTCCCCGGTCTCACGGTGCACCGCCAGGCGCGTGAGCTCCTGGAGCGCCTCCAGCACCTCGCCGTCCCGGCCGACCAGCTTCTGCAGGTCACGGCTCCCCGCGTCGCTGATGATCGAGACAGAGGCGCGGTCGCCCTCGACGTCCATGTCGATGTCGCCGTCGAGGTCGGCGATGTCCAGCAGACCCTCGAGGTAGTCCGCCGCGATGTCGCCCTCCTGCTCCAGGCGGGTCAGGGTGTCTGCACCCTCGGCAGCGGCGGAGGTGGTGCCTTCCGTCACGGGATGGACTCCTTCTTACTTCTTGGACGGGGACTTGGGACGCTGCGGACCCTTGCGCTGCCCGGACTGTGCCTTGCTGCGGGTACCGGAGGCGGGCTTCGGGGCGGCCTTCTTCTCGGCGGCCGCGGCGGTGCCCTGGGGCGCGTCGGACTTCTCCAGCGACGTGGGCGCGTCCGTCTTCTCCAGCGAGGTGGGCTCGTCGGCCTTCGGGCCGCCGGACTGGCGCTGGGACTTCGACTGCCGCTTGGGCTGCTGACGCTTGGCGGGTGCGGTGGTGGTCGTCGGCGTGCCGTCCTCGGTCACGGTGGCGACGCCGCCCTCGCTCTTGATCACGGTGCCGTCGGTCTGCGCGGCGAGGCCCGCCTTGGACAGACCGTTGATGAACTTGCGCTCGAAGTCGTTGCGGTCCCGTCCCTTGGCGACGATGGCCTTCACGATGGCGCGCTCACGGCGGTTGCGGGTCTTGCCGTGGTTCGTGACGTGCTTGTACAGCCGTTCCAGGTAGGCGCCCTGAGCCTTGGAACCCGGGGTCGGGTTGTTGTGGATGACGTACATCTGCTGGCCCATGGTCCACACGTTGGTGGTCAGCCAGTAGACGAGGACACCGACCGGGAAGTTGATGCCGAAGACCGCGAAGATGACGGGGAAGACGTACATCAGCATCTTCTGCTGCTGCATGAACGGCGTCTTCACCGTGGTGTCGACGTTCTTCGTCATCAGCTGGCGCTGCGTGTAGAACTGCGACAGGGACATCAGGACGATCATGACCGCCGTGACGATGCGCACGTTGGCCGGCGAGGCGTCCAGCGCGGCGAGGTCCGAGGCGCTGTCGGTGAACTTCGCGGCCAGCGGGGCCCCGAAGATGTGCGCCTGCTGCGCGCTCTCCAGCAGGCTCTGGTTGATGACGCCGACGGTCTCGCCGTTCGCGATGCCGTTGAGCACGTGG
This sequence comes from Streptomyces sp. NPDC093094, assembly GCF_044754345.1. Taxonomy (NCBI): domain Bacteria; kingdom Bacillati; phylum Actinomycetota; class Actinomycetes; order Kitasatosporales; family Streptomycetaceae; genus Streptomyces; species Streptomyces sp. NPDC093094. The sequence goes on from NZ_JBIVOX010000005.1 coordinate 84,162, forward strand.
TACAGGGCGAAGAAGAACGGCGACTGGGCCAGGATGGGAAGGCACGAGGAGAGCGGGTTGGTACCCGTCTCCTTGTACAGCTTCATCATCTCTTCGGACTGGCGCTGCCGGTCGTTCTTGTAGCGCTCCTGGATCTTCTTCATCTCCGGCTGGAGCGTCTGCATCGCCCGCGTCGCCTTGATCTGCTTCACGAAGAGCGGGATCAGGCAGATACGGATCAGGATCACCAGGGACACGATGGACAGGCCCCAGGCCCAGCCCGTATCAGGACCGAAGATCGCACCGTACAGACTGTGGAACTGCACGATGACCCATGAGACGGGTGTGGTGATGAAGCTGAAGAGGCTGGCAATCGTGTCCACTAATCATGCTCCTTGGGCATGGGACGGGGTCTCTGCGGCCGGGCCCGAAGGACCGGCTGAATTGTGTCCCTCGGTGGCCGGTTCGGCGGAGGAGGGCCCGCCCTTGCGTGCGCGCCAGGCGTTGCGCAGCATCTCGTGCCATCGCGGACGCTTGCGCGGCGGGACATGGTCCACGCCGCCCAGCGACCACGGATTGCACCGGAGGATGCGCCAGGCAGTCAGGGCGGTGCCCTTGACCGCACCGTGCCGGTCGATGGCGGTGTAGCCGTAATGAGAGCACGAGGGGTAGTACTTGCACACCGGCCCGAGCAGCGGACTGATCGTCCACTGGTAGAGCTTGATCAGTGCCAGCAGCGGGTACTTCATCGCGCGCCCCCTCCCAGGAGCCGCTCGAGTGCGGCGTCCAGGTCTCGGGCCAGCTGTTCGTGATCGGCGTCACCCGCACCGGGCAGCGCCCGTACCACTACCAGGCTACCGGGGGGCAGCAGAGCCACCCGGTCGCGCATGAGGTGACGAAGTCTGCGCTTGACCTTGTTGCGCACGACTGCGCCGCCCACTGCCTTGCTCACGACGAAACCCGCACGCGTCGGAGGAGCGCTCTCCCCAGGCGCGTGCGGGTCCGTGGCACCGCTTCGTAGATGGACGACGAGAAGAGGGCGTCCAGCCCTGCGTCCTCGCCGTACCGCGGTCGCGAAGTCCTCGCGCCGCCTCAGCCGGTTCTCGGTGGGCAGCACGACGTCATGACCTGACCGGAATCAGGCGGACAGACGGGCGCGGCCCTTGCTGCGGCGGGACGCCAGAACGGCGCGGCCGGCACGGGTACGCATCCGCAGCCGGAAGCCGTGGGTCTTGGCGCGACGACGGTTGTTCGGCTGGAAAGTGCGCTTGCTCACTCGGGGGCTCCAGAAAGATTCGGTAGTGGCGGGGTGCCGTCCTGGCTGTCACCGTGCGCCCACGAGTAGCTCGCGTTACGCCCGAGTGCACCGCTTTCCGATCACCTAGACGCGATCTGTGCCCATCGGAGGCAGGCGGCAGCAGCCATCGACAACTCGACCTGGTTACGGTACGCGGGGCTACGCCATCCGGTCAAACCAGCGGTCGTCGGGAGACACTGTCCACAGGCTGGGGACAACAACTTGAACCGTACCCGCCGCGCTGACTACCGTGGCTGAACTCCGATTCGTTCCCTTGTCCCCCGCCCAGCGGGTTTGTTCCCGCCGAGTTTCCCGAGCTGTATCCCGATCCGTCCCGCACACCACACGTACGTGGGACCTGTGAGAGAGCGTGCCCTGTGGCTGACGTACCTGCCGATCTTGCCGCAGTGTGGCCACGCGTACTCGAGCAGCTTCTCGGGGAGAGCCGCGGGCCGGGTGTCGAGGCCAAGGACGAGCACTGGATCCGGCGCTGCCAGCCGCTCGCGCTGGTCGCCGACACCGCGCTCCTGGCCGTGCCGAACGAGTTCGCGAAGAACGTGCTCGAAGGCCGCCTCGCGCCGATCGTGAGCGAGACGCTGAGCCGCGAGTGCGGCCGTCCGATCCGTATCGCGATCACCGTCGACGACTCCGCGGGCGAGCCCCCTCTCCCGCCGGCCTCTCCCGCCGGCCCGGCCCCGGCACAGCCACAGCCGCGCTACGACGAGCCCGAACCGGGCCCCTACGAGGGTTACGGCCGCCATCGCGCCGAGCCGCTGCCGGGCACCGGCGAGCAGCTTCCCTCGGCCCGCCCCGCCTACCCGGCCGAGTACCAGCGCCCCGAGCCGGGCGCCTGGCCGCGCCCCGCGCAGGACGAGTACAGCGGCTGGCAGCAGCCGCGTCTCGGCTTCCCCGAGCGTGACCCCTACGCGGACCGCGACGGCTACAAGGACCGGGACCGCGACACCTACGCGGACCGGGACCGGGACCCGTACGCCTCGCCCTCCTCGCAGGACGGCTACGGCTCGTCGGCCCAGGACTCCTACGGCAAGAGCGGCCACGAGTACGGCAAGGGCGGTCACGAGCCCTACGGTTCGGCCGCCCAGGACGCCTACGGGCAGCCCGCGGGCGACCCCTACGGATCCCCGGACTACCGGCCGCCGGCGCCGGAGCGGCCCTCGTACGAGCAGCGCGGGGAGTACGACGGCGGGCGCGGCAGCTACGACCAGCGCGACGGCCGCCGGGAGCTGCCCGAGCCGCCGTCCGGCCCCGGGCCGGCCCAGCGCGGCACGGGTCCGTCGTCCCAGGGCTCCGGCCCGCTGCTCGGCGGCGGGCAGTCCGCGTCGGCGGGCGGTCCCGGCGAGCCGACCGCGCGGCTGAACCCGAAGTACCTCTTCGACACGTTCGTCATCGGCGCGTCGAACCGCTTCGCGCACGCGGCCGCGGTGGCCGTCGCCGAGGCCCCCGCGAAGGCGTACAACCCCCTTTTCATCTACGGGGAGTCGGGGCTCGGCAAGACGCACCTGCTGCACGCGATCGGGCACTACGCGCGCAGCCTCTACCCGGGCACGCGGGTGCGGTACGTGAGCTCGGAGGAGTTCACCAACGAGTTCATCAACTCCATCCGCGACGGCAAGGGCGACAGCTTCCGCAAGCGCTACCGCGAGATGGACATCCTGCTCGTCGACGACATCCAGTTCCTCGCGGACAAGGAGTCGACGCAGGAGGAGTTCTTCCACACCTTCAACACGCTCCACAACGCCAACAAGCAGATCGTGCTCTCCAGCGACCGGCCGCCCCGGCAGCTGGTGACACTGGAGGACCGGCTGCGCAACCGCTTCGAGTGGGGTCTGACCACCGACGTCCAGCCGCCCGAGCTGGAGACCAGGATCGCGATCCTGCGCAAGAAGGCGGTCCAGGAGCAGCTCAACGCCCCGCCGGAGGTGCTGGAGTTCATCGCCTCCCGGATCTCGCGGAACATCCGTGAGCTGGAGGGCGCGTTGATCCGGGTGACGGCGTTCGCGTCGCTGAACCGGCAGCCGGTGGACCTGGGCCTGACGGAGATCGTCCTGAAGGACCTGATCCCCGGCGGCGAGGACTCGGCCCCGGAGATCACCTCCACGGCCATCATGAGCGCCACGGCGGACTACTTCGGCCTGACCGTCGAGGACCTGTGCGGCACCTCGCGCGGGCGCGCGCTGGTCACCGCGCGGCAGATCGCCATGTACCTGTGCCGCGAGCTGACGGACCTCTCCCTGCCGAAGATCGGTGCGCTGTTCGGCGGCCGCGACCACACCACGGTCATGCACGCCGACCGGAAGATCCGCAATCTGATGGCCGAGCGCCGCTCCATCTACAACCAGGTCACGGAGCTCACCAACCGCATCAAGGCCGGCTGACAGCGGCCGTCAGGAGCCTCGAGGGCGCCCCGGGAGCGATTCCCGGGGCGCCCTTCTCGTTTCCCGCTCGTCATCCTCTGTTCGAATCGCGGCGAGGTTACGGCCGCCCTCCACAGATTCGGCTACTTTCTCCCGTCCACATCCTGGGGACTGGGAAGTTGTCCCGAACTTCATCCACAGGCCAGGCTGCTGAAGGGGCATCAGGCCAGGTCAAGTGGCTGTGGATTCGTGGAGAAAAGTTCTCCACAGGCTGTGGAGGAAGCAAGGATCCACAGCCTGTGCGCAAAGTTTTCCACCGGCAACCCACAGGTCGGAGCCGGTTGTCCCCAATGATTCCCGGCTTCTCCACACCGCTGTCCACTGTTCGGCAACCTGGCGCGACCGATCACCGGGTCGAGTGAAAGCCGTCACATGAAGTTGCTTGTTTGGGCTGTGGGAAAGCCGGGGAAAGCTGGGGACGAGGCTGGGGAGAACTCGGCCCTCCCTGTGCATGGGGTGTGCAGAACTTTCTGTTCTCCACAGAAAGCCGTGGTTGTCCACCGCCTCCACCCACAGGACATGGGGACAAAATTCCTGCCTTGACCTGCGGAAACGCAGTTATCCACGGTATCCACAGCCCCTACTACTACTCCCGACTAGAGAGAGTCCGGGAATCGATTTGAAGCGGGGCCTGTGCACAACTTGCTCTCCGGTGCTTGTCCGCGCCTCGTCACGACTTGACCCCGAGGGGCACCGACTGTCAGTGCCGTGCGTCAGACTGGTCCCCGGTGCCGTTCCCGTCCCAGGGGGCAGCGGCGCCGAGACAGACGACGAAGCGAAGCAGGGCGAGAAGCGCCGGCAACAGCAGGAGGCGGCTTACGGTGAAGATCCGGGTGGAACGCGACGTACTCGCGGAGGCAGTTGCCTGGGCGGCGCGCAGCCTCCCGGCCCGCCCGCCGGCGCCTGTCCTCGCCGGCCTCCTGCTGAAGGCCGAGGAAGGGCAGCTGAGCCTGTCGAGCTTCGACTACGAGGTCTCGGCGCGCGTCAGCGTCGAGGCCGAGGTCGAGGAGGAGGGCACGGTCCTCGTCTCCGGCCGCCTGCTGGCGGACATCTCGCGGGCGCTGCCGAACCGGCCGGTGGAGATTTCCACAGACGGTGTACGGGCGACCGTGGTCTGCGGCTCCTCGCGGTTCACCCTCCACACCCTGCCTGTGGAGGAGTACCCGGCACTGCCCCAGATGCCGAACGCGACGGGCACCGTCCCCGGCGAGGTCTTCGCCTCGGCCGTCTCCCAGGTCGCGATCGCGGCCGGGCGTGACGACACGCTGCCCGTCCTGACCGGTGTGCGCATCGAGATCGAGGGCGACACCGTCACGCTGGCCTCCACCGACCGCTACCGCTTCGCGGTCCGCGAGTTCCTGTGGAAGCCGGAGAACCCGGACGCCTCCGCGGTCGCGCTGGTGCCCGCCAAGACGCTCCTGGACACCGCCAAGGCCCTCACGAGCGGCGACAGCGTGACGCTGGCGCTGTCCGGCTCGGGCTCGGGCGAGGGCCTGATCGGCTTCGAGGGCGCCGGCCGCCGCACCACGACCCGGCTGCTGGAGGGCGACCTCCCGAAGTACCGCACGCTGTTCCCGACCGAGTTCAACTCCGTCGCCGTGATCGAGACCGCCCCCTTCGTGGAGGCCGTCAAGCGTGTGGCCCTGGTCGCCGAGCGCAACACCCCGGTGCGCCTGAGCTTCGAGCAGGGCGTGCTGATCCTGGAGGCCGGCTCCAGCGACGACGCACAGGCTGTGGAGAGGGTCGACGCCCAGCTGGAGGGCGACGACATCTCGATCGCCTTCAACCCGACCTTCCTGCTGGACGGCCTCAGCGCGATCGACTCGCCGGTGGCGCGGCTGTCCTTCACGACGTCCACCAAGCCGGCGCTGCTCAGCGGCAAGCCCGCCCTGGACGCCGAGGCGGACGAGGCGTACAAGTACCTGATCATGCCGGTGCGGCTGAGCGGCTGAGCGGCTGAGTCGCCGGGAGTTGTCCACAGGCCGTGGAGAAAGTGTCCCCGGCCTGTGGGGAAACCCGCAGGTGAGGCCGCGGGTGTGGGTGTACCTGTGAGCGGGTGTGCCCACAGATGTGCGTGACCGTCCGGGTTTAGGCTCGGACATGGGTACGAAGGTGCCCCTCACGCCACAGCAACCTAAGGAACAACTGATGGAGCTCGGTCTCGTCGGCCTCGGCAAGATGGGCGGCAACATGCGCGAGCGGATCCGCCGCGCCGGCCACACCGTCGTCGGATTCGACCGCAACCCGGACCTCGCCGATGTCCACAGCCTGGAAGAGCTTGTGGGCAAGCTCAAGGGCCCGCGCGTGGTCTGGGTGATGGTCCCGGCCGGCGGTCCCACCCAGTCGACGATCGACGAGCTCGCCGAGCTGCTGGAGCCCGGCGACGTGGTCGTCGACGGCGGCAACTCCCGCTGGACGGACGACGAGAAGCACGCCGGGGAGCTGGCCGCCAAGGGCATCGGCTTCGTCGACTGCGGTGTCTCCGGCGGTGTGTGGGGCCTGGAGAACGGCTACGCGCTGATGTACGGCGGTGACGCGGAGGACGTCGCCAAGGTGCAGCCGGTCTTCGACGCCCTCAAGCCGGAGGGCGACCTCGGCGCGGTGCACGCCGGCAAGGTCGGCGCGGGCCACTTCGCCAAGATGGTCCACAACGGCATCGAGTACGCCATGATGCAGGCTTACGCCGAGGGCTGGGAGCTGCTGGAGAAGGTCGACTCCGTGGAGAACGTCCGCGAGGTCTTCCGCTCCTGGCAGGAGGGCACCGTCATCCGCTCCTGGCTGCTCGACCTCGCGGTGAACGCGCTGGACGAGGACGAGCACCTGGACGGCCTGCGCGGCTACGCCCAGGACTCCGGCGAGGGACGCTGGACGGTGGAGGCCGCCATCGACAACGCCGTGCCGCTGCCCGCGATCACGGCGTCGCTGTTCGCGCGGTTCGCCTCCCGTCAGGAGGACTCCCCGCAGATGAAGATGATCGCGGCCCTGCGCAACCAGTTCGGCGGCCACGCGGTCGAGAAGAAGTAGCAACCAGCACCGTCCGAAACGCCCGGGGAGGTCGGCGAACGACCATGCACGTCACGCATCTGTCGCTGGCCGACTTCCGCTCCTACGCCCGGGTCGAGGTCCCGCTGGACCCGGGCGTCACGGCCTTCGTCGGCCCCAACGGCCAGGGCAAGACCAATCTCGTCGAGGCCGTCGGCTATCTCGCCACCCTCGGCAGCCACCGTGTCGCCTCCGACGCGCCCCTGGTGCGCATGGGCGCCGACCGGGCGGTGATCCGGGCGCAGATCCGCCAGGACGAGCGGCAGCAGCTGGTGGAGCTGGAGCTGAACCCGGGCAAGGCCAACCGCGCCCGCATCAATAGGTCGTCGCAGGTCAGACCGCGTGACGTACTGGGAATCGTGCGGACGGTGCTGTTCGCGCCGGAGGATCTCGCGCTGGTGAAGGGCGACCCCGGCGAGCGGCGCCGCTTCCTGGACGAGCTGATCACCGCGCGCTCCCCTCGGATGGCGGGCGTGCGCTCCGACTACGAGCGGGTCCTCAAGCAGCGCAACACCCTGCTGAAGACGGCCGCGCTGGCCCGCAGGCACGGCGGGCGCTCCATGGACCTGTCCACGCTCGACGTGTGGGACCAGCACCTCGCGCGCGCGGGCGCCGAGCTGCTCGCCCGGCGTCTCGACCTGATCACCGCGCTCCAGCCGCTGGCCGACAAGGCGTACGAGCAGCTCGCCCCCGGCGGCGGCCCCCTCGCGCTGGAGTACAAGTCGTCGGCGCCCGGCGAGGCGCACACGCGCGAGGAGCTCTGTGCCCAGCTCATGGCCGCGCTCGGGGACGCCCGCAAGCAGGAGGTCGAGCGGGGCGTCACCCTGGTGGGACCGCACCGCGACGATCTGGTCCTCAGACTCGGCCGGCTGCCCGCCAAGGGCTACGCCTCGCACGGGGAGTCGTGGTCGTACGCGCTGGCGCTGCGCCTGGCCTCCTACGACCTGCTGCGGGCCGAGGGCAACGAGCCGGTGCTGGTCCTCGACGACGTCTTCGCCGAGCTGGACGCCCGGCGCCGGGAGCGGCTCGCCGAGCTGGTGGCACCGGGCGAGCAGGTGCTGGTGACGGCCGCGGTCGACGACGACGTGCCGCATGTGCTGAGCGGTGTCCGTTACGCGGTGTCGGGCGGGGTGGTGGAGCGGGTATGAGCGAGTCCCGCGGGCACGACGGCCCCGACCGCCCGAAGAGTCCCGAGCCCTCCGGTGTCGATCTCGCGCGTGTGGCGCTGCGCGCGGCGAAGGAGGCGGCACGCGCGCGTGGGGACGCGGCCCAGCAGAAGAAACAGGCGCGGCGCGGCGGTCTGCGCTCCGGCGCGCGCGCCGACGGGCGTGACCCGATGGCGCTCGGTGCGGCGATCAACCGGCTGCTCAGCGACCGTGGCTGGGAGACACCGGCCGCGGTGGGCGGGGTGATGGGCCGCTGGCCGCAGATCGTCGGCGAGGACGTGGCCAAGCACTGTGTGCCGGAGCGGTACGACGAGGACGAGCGGGTGCTGGTCGTGCGCTGCGACTCGACGGCCTGGGCGACGAACCTGCGGCTGCTCGCGCCGACCCTGGTCGCCCGGCTGAACCAGGATCTCGGTCATGGCGCGGTGCGTCTGCTGAAGGTCCTCGGCCCCGGCGGGGCGCCCCGCCGGTACGGCCCGCTGCGTGCCCCGGGGAGCACCGGGCCCGGCGACACCTACGGCTGACGGAGGGCGCGTGGACCGGGCCGTGGGCGCCCCGAGGGGGCTGACCCGCCCGGTGCGCCGGACGTGACCGACCTCACAGTGCGGCCTCTGGGCGGATCCTTTCTGCACAGGGTCCGCAGCTTTGTCGTGCAACCGCACGTGGGTGCGAATCCTGATGTGACCCCGGAGTAGCGAGGGGTTGACGGCTCGAAGCGCTGGACGGCTCCGTGAGCCTCTTGGAGCCCCCATCCGCATATCGGGAGTCGGGCGAGCCGGGTTCAGGGCGGCACATGCGGACTCAGGTACCGGCAAACCCCCATCAGTGTCAGTGCTACCGGTAGACTGGAAGACAATCCCGCCCCACGACGTGGGGACGCCCGGGAGAAGCTGAGCAACGCTGATCAAGGCTTACCGACGCAACATGCCGCAGCCGCTCCGGCGAACGCCGACGAGCTCGGCTCGTGCTGTGCCAGAAAGGGCGCTTCGTGGCCGATTCCGGCAACCCCAACGAGAACATCCCGTCCACCGAGGCCCCGGCCGCAGCCGCTGAGGCCTCAGCGGCGTCGTCCTACGACGCCAGCGCCATCACCGTCCTCGAGGGTCTGGACGCGGTCCGCAAGCGGCCGGGCATGTACATCGGCTCGACCGGTGAGCGAGGACTGCACCACCTGGTGTACGAGGTCGTCGACAACTCCGTCGACGAGGCGCTGGCCGGCCACGCGGACACCATCGACGTCACGATCCTCGCCGACGGCGGCGTCCGGGTCGTCGACAACGGCCGTGGCATTCCGGTCGGCATCGTCCCCTCCGAGGGCAAGCCGGCCGTCGAGGTCGTGCTGACGGTGCTGCACGCGGGCGGCAAGTTCGGCGGTGGCGGCTACGCCGTCTCCGGCGGTCTGCACGGTGTCGGCGTCTCCGTGGTGAACGCCCTGTCGTCGAAGGTCGCCGTCGAGATCAGGACCGACGGTCACCGCTGGACGCAGGACTACAAGCTGGGCGTCCCGACGGCTCCGCTCGACCAGCACGAGGCGACGAACGAGACCGGCACCTCGGTCACCTTCTGGGCCGACCCGGACATCTTCGAGACCACCGAGTACTCCTTCGAGACGCTCTCGCGGCGTTTCCAGGAGATGGCGTTCCTCAACAAGGGCCTGACCATCCGGCTCACCGACGAGCGTGAGTCGGCGAAGGCCACGGCCGGCGCGGACGAGGCGGGCGCGGACGAGAAGGACGAGGCCAAGACCGTCACGTACCGCTACGACGGCGGCATCGTCGACTTCGTGAAGTACCTCAACTCCCGCAAGGGAGACATGGTGCACCCCACGGTGATCGACCTGGAGGGCGAGGACAAGGAGAAGAGCCTGTCCCTCGAGGTCGCCATGCAGTGGAACAGCGGCTACAGCGAGGGTGTGTACTCGTTCGCCAACATCATCCACACGCATGAGGGCGGTACCCACGAGGAGGGCTTCCGCGCGGCGCTCACCAGCCTGATCAACAAGTACGCGCGCGACAAGAAGCTGCTGCGGGAGAAGGACGACAACCTCACGGGCGACGACATCCGCGAGGGTCTGACGGCGATCATCTCGGTCAAGCTGAGCGAGCCGCAGTTCGAGGGCCAGACCAAGACCAAGCTGGGCAACACCGAGGCGAAGACCTTCGTGCAGAAGGCCGTCTACGAGCACCTCAGCGACTGGCTGGACCGCAACCCGGTCGAGGCGGCGGACATCGTCCGCAAGGGCATCCAGGCGGCCACCGCGCGCGTGGCGGCCCGCAAGGCGCGCGACCTCACCCGCCGCAAGGGCCTGCTGGAGACCGCGTCCCTGCCGGGCAAGCTCTCCGACTGCCAGTCGAACGACCCCACCAAGTGCGAGATCTTCATCGTCGAGGGCGACTCCGCCGGCGGTTCGGCCAAGTCGGGCCGCAACCCCGAGGTCCAGGCGATCCTCCCGATCCGCGGCAAGATCCTCAACGTCGAGAAGGCCAGGATCGACAAGATCCTGCAGAACCAGGAGATCCAGGCGCTGATCTCCGCCTTCGGCACGGGCGTGCACGAGGACTTCGACATCGAGAAGCTCCGCTATCACAAGATCATCCTGATGGCGGACGCCGACGTCGACGGCCAGCACATCAACACCCTGCTGCTGACCTTCCTGTTCCGCTTCATGCGGCCGCTGGTCGAGGCCGGCCACGTCTACCTGTCGCGTCCCCCGCTGTACAAGATCAAGTGGGGCCGTGAGGACGTGGAGTACGCCTACTCCGACCGCGAGCGCGACGCCCTGACCGAGATGGGCCGCCAGCGCGGCAAGCGCATCCGCGAGGACTCCATCCAGCGCTTCAAGGGCCTCGGCGAGATGAACGCCGAGGAGCTGCGCGTGACGACCATGGACCAGGAGCACCGCGTCCTGGGCCAGGTCACCCTCGACGACGCCGCCCAGGCCGACGACCTGTTCTCCGTCCTGATGGGCGAGGACGTCGAGGCACGCCGCCAGTTCATCCAGCGCAACGCCAAGGACGTCCGCTTCCTCGACATCTGAGTCGGTCTCAGCTGACCGCACCAGGAAGGATCCCCACCAGCAATGACCGACGAGAACACTCCCGTCACGCCGGGCGAAGAGGCACTCTCGCTGCGCGTCGAGCCCGTCGGGCTCGAGACCGAGATGCAGCGCTCGTATCTCGACTACGCGATGTCCGTCATCGTCTCCCGCGCGCTGCCGGACGTCCGTGACGGCCTCAAGCCCGTCCACCGGCGTGTGCTGTACGCGATGTACGACGGCGGCTACCGCCCCGAGCGCGGCTTCTACAAGTGCGCCCGCGTGGTCGGCGACGTCATGGGCAACTACCACCCGCACGGCGACAGTTCCATCTACGACGCCCTGGTCCGCCTCGCGCAGCCCTGGGCGATGCGGATGCCGCTCGTCGACTCCAACGGCAACTTCGGCTCTCCGGGCAACGACCCGGCGGCCGCCATGCGCTACACCGAGTGCAAGATGGCGCCGCTGTCGATGGAGATGGTCCGCGACATCGACGAGGAGACCGTCGACTTCACGGACAACTACGACGGCCGCTCCCAGGAGCCGACCGTCCTGCCCGCCCGCTTCCCGAACCTGCTGATCAACGGCTCCGCCGGTATCGCGGTCGGCATGGCGACCAACATCCCGCCGCACAACCTGCGCGAGGTCGCGGCCGGCGCCCAGTGGTACCTGGAGAACCCCGAGGCGTCCCACGAGGACCTGCTGGACGCCCTCGTCGAGCGGATCAAGGGTCCCGACTTCCCGACCGGCGCGCTCGTCGTGGGCCGCAAGGGCATCGAGGAGGCGTACCGCACCGGCCGCGGCTCGATCACCATGCGCGCGGTCGTCGAGGTCGAGGAGATCCAGAACCGCCAGTGCCTGGTGGTCACGGAGCTGCCGTACCAGACCAACCCCGACAACCTGGCCCAGAAGATCGCCGACCTGGTCAAGGACGGCAAGATCGGCGGCATCGCCGACGTCCGCGACGAGACCTCCAGCCGTACCGGCCAGCGCCTGGTCATCGTGCTGAAGCGGGACGCGGTCGCCAAGGTCGTGCTGAACAACCTGTACAAGCACACCGACCTCCAGTCGAACTTCGGCGCCAACATGCTGGCGCTGGTCGACGGGGTGCCGCGCACGCTGTCCCTGGACGCGTTCATCCGCCACTGGGTGCAGCACCAGATCGAGGTCGTCGTCCGCCGTACGCGTTTCCGGCTGCGCAAGGCCGAGGAGCGCGCGCACATCCTGCGCGGTCTGCTGAAGGCCCTGGACGCCATCGACGAGGTCATCGCGCTGATCCGGCGCAGTGACACCGTGGACATCGCCCGGCACGGCCTGATGGACCTGCTGGAGATCGACGAGATCCAGGCCAACGCGATCCTGGAGATGCAGCTCCGCCGTCTCGCGGCCCTGGAGCGGCAGAAGATCGTCCAGGAGCACGACGAGCTCCAGGCGAAGATCAACGAGTACAACCAGATCCTGGCCTCCCCGGCCCGCCAGCGCGGCATCGTCAGCGAGGAGCTCGCCGCGATCGTCGAGAAGTACGGCGACGACCGCAAGACCCAGCTGGTCCCCTACGACGGTGACATGTCCATCGAGGACCTCATCGCCGAGGAGGACATCGTCGTCACGGTCTCCCGCGGCGGCTACGTCAAGCGGACCAAGACGGACGACTACCGCGCCCAGAAGCGCGGCGGCAAGGGCGTGCGCGGCACGAAGCTGAAGGAAGACGACATCGTCGACCACTTCTTCGTCTCCACCACCCACCACTGGCTGCTGTTCTTCACCAACAAGGGCCGCGTCTACCGGGCCAAGGCGTACGAGCTGCCCGACGCCGGCCGGGACGCGCGCGGCCAGCACGTCGCCAACCTGCTGGCCTTCCAGCCGGACGAGGCGATCGCCGAGATCCTCGCGATCCGCGACTACGAGGCCGCGCCCTACCTGGTGCTCGCCACCAAGGCCGGCCTGGTGAAGAAGACCTCGCTGAAGGACTACGACTCCCCGCGCTCCGGCGGCGTCATCGCCATCAACCTCCGTGAGCGTGAGGACGGCAGCGACGACGAACTGATCGGCGCCGAACTGGTCTCGGCCGAGGACGATCTGCTGCTGATCAGCAAGAAGGCGCAGTCGATCAGGTTCACCGCGACGGACGACGCGCTGCGCCCCATGGGCCGTGCGACCTCCGGTGTGAAGGGCATGAGTTTCCGCGAGGACGACGAGCTGCTCTCGATGAATGTTGTTCGACCCGGTACGTTCGTGTTCACTGCCACAGACGGCGGGTACGCGAAGCGGACCCCTGTCGACGAGTACCGCGTCCAGGGACGCGGCGGCCTCGGTATCAAGGCCGCCAAGATCGTGGAGGACCGCGGTTCGCTCGTCGGTGCGCTGGTGGTCGAGGAGACCGATGAGATCCTCGCCATCACGCTCGGCGGCGGTGTGATTCGTACGCGAGTCAACGAGGTCAGGGAGACGGGCCGTGACACCATGGGCGTCCAACTGATCAATCTTGGCAAGCGCGATGCCGTGGTAGGTATCGCACGCAACGCCGAGGCGGGGCGCGAGGCGGAGGAGGTCGACGGCGAGGATGCCGTCGACGAGACCGCCGAAGGCGCCGCGGCCACCGGCACGGACGAGGGTGAGGCGCCCTCGGCCGAGTAGCACGAGGAGTGAGTCATCGTGAGTGGAGCCACGGGCGCCGGATCGTCCGGTACGTCGGCCGGTACTTCTGCCGGAACGGGCGGCGGCCGTGGCTCCGCCGCGAGCGGCGCACACCCCGCGCCCACTTCCTCGTACGACATTCATGGATCCCAGGGGGGAACTGTGACGGACACCCGAGGCCCGCAGACCCAGCACTACGCGGCTGGTGCGGGCCCGGCCGCTCAGGGCACCGACCCGCAGTCGGTGTCCCCGCTTCCGGGCGAACGGCAGCCGCAGCAGCCGGCGGGGCCGTACCACCCGCCGCAGGCGTACCAGACCGAGGGCGAGGCCCCCGGCGCGGTGCGCAGGCCGCGCACCGGAGCGCGCACCACGCCGCGGGTGCGCAAGGCCCGGCTGCGGGTGGCCAAGGCCGACCCGTGGTCGGTGATGAAGGTCAGTTTCCTGCTCTCCATCGCGCTCGGCATCTGCACCATCGTCGCCTCGGCGGTGCTGTGGATGGTCATGGACGCCATGGGCGTCTTCTCCACGGTCGGCGGCACCATCTCCGAGGCGACCGGGTCGAACGAGTCCAACGGCTTCGACCTCCAGTCGTTCCTGTCGCTGCCGAACGTCCTGATGTTCACGACGATCATCGCGGTCATCGACGTCGTCCTGGCGACGGCGCTGGCGACGCTCGGCGCGTTCATCTACAACCTGTCCGCGGGCTTCGTGGGCGGTGTGGAGCTGACGCTCGCCGAGGACGAGTGAGCGGGCGGGCGGGACGCCCCCGCTGACCGGCGCAGGGAACCGATTTTGGGACTGCGCCGGTCGTGCGCTAATCTTCAGGAGTCAGCGCGCGGGACACACCGCAAAGCGCGGCGGGGCTATAGCTCAGTTGGTTAGAGCGCATCCCTGATAAGGATGAGGCCACAGGTTCAAATCCTGTTAGCCCCACAGAAAAGATCGGGCGTCTCCCCTACGGGAGGCGCCCGATCTGCGTTGTGCTCCATGAGGTGTCGTACGCCGTGAGCCGTGGTGCGTCACGAGGGGGACGGGGCGGCGGGCCGTCCGGTGCGCGGGCCCCCGGCGTCCGGCGCCGGTCCCTCCCCTCGTGGGGACCGGTGCCGGACGGGCGGGTTCGGGTCGATCCTGTCGGCGTGGATCGAACGGACGTCCTCGGGCCGTCTGCCGGCGCGTTCGAGGCCGCTGCATGATCCTGCCCGCAGATGCCTGCCGGGAGGAGCGTCCGGTGTCCGGTTCGGGCCTTTGTCGCAGGTCAGCCATATAGAGTGAGTTTTCCGGTCCGGACGTCCAGGTGCGGAGGGAAGCTGGGGTGGACACCTTGAGCGGCGACTCAGGGGCGCGCACAGCCCTCGCCGAACGTCTGGCGCTGCTGTACAGGGAGGCCGGGAACCCGCCGCTGAAGCGTGTGTCCGAGGCCGTCACGCGCCTGCAGCGGGCCGACGAACGCGGCCGTCCGGTACGGGTGTCCGCCCAGCGCATCAGCGACTGGCGGCGTGCCACGAACGTCCCCGCCCAGTTCGCCGCGCTCGCGGCGGTGCTGCAGGTGCTGATACCCCAGGCACGCCGCTCCAGGCCCACCCCGGTCTCGCCGGGGCTGTACGACCTGGCGCACTGGCAGCGGCTGTGGGAGCGCGCGGTGTCCGGCCCGGCCGCGCCGGGGGAGGATCCGGAGCCGCAGCAGCCGGTCGCCGGGGTGTGCCCCTACCGGGGCCTGGCCTCCTACCGGCACCAGGACGCCCGCTGGTTCTTCGGCCGCGACCGCAGTACGGCGGCGCTGGTCGCCCAGTTGAGCGAGGCGGAGGACACCGGCGGCCTGGTGATGCTCGTGGGCGCCTCCGGCGCGGGCAAGTCCTCGCTGCTGAACGCCGGTCTGGTGCCCGCGCTGCGGGACGGCGGCGGACAGCCGCGCACGGTGCTCCAGCTCGTGCCGGGCACCGACCCGGCCGTCGAGCTGACCCGCCGGGTCCCCGGCCTGGCCGCCGTACCCGAACCCGGTGCCGAGGGGTTCACGGAGGCGGTCCAGGAGGCCGTCGGCGCGTGGGCCCGGCGGGAGGACTCGCCGGGCGGGCGGCCGGTCGTGATCGTGGACCAGTTCGAGGAGGCGTTCACCCTCTGCTCCGACGAGGCCGCCCGGCGTGCCTTCGTCGGGACGCTGCACGCCGCGGCCGCCCCCCGCGCGCCCGGCGTACCGGCGCCGGCACTGGTCGTCCTGGGTGTACGCGCCGATTTCTACGAGCAGTGCCTGAGCCATCCCGAGCTCGCCGACGCCCTCCAGCACCGGCACATGGTGCTCGGCCCGCTGACCACCGCCGAGCTGCGGGAGGCGGTCACCGGACCGGCCAGGGCCGTCGGCCTGGAACTCGAACCGGGGCTGGCCGAGCTGATCGTCCGTGAGGTGAGCGCGGACGGCCCGCGCGGCACCCATGACGCGGGGGTGCTGCCCCTGCTGTCGCACGCCCTGCTCGCCACCTGGCAGCGCCGCAAGGGCGGACGGCTCACCCTGGCCGGCTACCGCGCGGCCGGAGGCATCCAGGGCGCGGTGGCGGCGACCGCCGAACGGGCCTGGTCCGGCCTGGACCCGGCCGCCCGCGCGGCCGCCCGGCTGCTGCTGCTGCGGCTCGTCAGGCTGGGCGAGGACACCCAGGCCACCCGCCGGCGCGGCACCCGGCGCCAGCTGGCGCAGGAGTCGACCGACCCGGACAAGACCGAGGAGTCCCTGGAGGCGCTGGTCCGCGCCCGGCTGGTGACGCTGGACGCCGACACGGTCGAGATCACCCACGAGGCGCTGCTGCACGCCTGGCCCAGGCTGCGCGACTGGATCGACGAGGACCGCACCGGCAACCTGCTGCGCCAGCGCCTGGAGGAGGACGGCCGCGCCTGGGAGGAATCCCGCCGCGACAACGCCCTGCTCTACCGGGGCTCCCGGCTGGAACAGGCCCACGGCTGGGCCGGATCCTCCGGGGACACCCTGCTGACCCGCAGCGCCGTGGAGTTCCTGGCCGCCTCGGTCCGGCTGCGCCGGCGCACGGTGTGGCTCGGCCGGGCGGCCGTGGCGGCGCTGCTCGTCCTCGCGGTGGTGGCCGTCGGTTCGGCGGTGGTGGCCTGGCAGCAGCGCGACGACGCCGTGTTCGAGCACGTCCTGGCCGAGGCCGACCGGGTGCAGTACACGGACCCCTCGCTCTCCGCCCAGCTGGACCTGGTCGCCCACCGGCTGCGGCCCGGCGACGAGGGCACCGGAAACCGCCTGGTCTCCATCGTCAACGCCCCGCTGGCCACGCCGCTGGAGGGCCACCGGGGCGCCGTGTACCTGACCAGCTTCAGTCCGGACGGGCGGATCCTGGCCACGGCCAGCTACGACCGGACGGTGCGTCTGTGGAACGTGGCGGACCCGACCCGCCCCGAGCCCCTGGGCAAGCCGCTCACCGGGCACACCAGCTGGGTGAGCACGGCCGTCTTCAGCCCCGACGGCCGCACCCTGGCGAGCGCCTCCGACGACGGCACCGTCCGGCTGTGGGACGTCACCGAGCCGGCCCGCCCACGGCCGGTGGGCACGCCCGTCACCGGCGACGACGGCACCGTGTACCTGCTCGCCTTCAGCCCCGACGGACGCACGCTGGCCGCCGCCACCGAGAAGGGCGTCGTCCGTCTGTGGGACCTGGCGGACCGGGACCGGCCGCAGCCCCTCGCGGTGCTGACCGGGCACACCGACGCCGTGCGGACCGTCGCCTTCAGCCCGGACGGGCGCACCCTGGCCTCCGGCGGCGACGACGACACCGTACGGCTGTGGAGCACCGCCGACCGGCGCCGGCCGACGGCGCTGGGCAGGCCGCTGGCGGGGCCCCGGGGCACCGTGCACTCGCTGGCGTTCAGCCCGGACGGGCGCACCCTGGCCTCCGGCAGCGCGGACGACACGATCCAGCTGTGGGACGTACGCCGGGCCCGGGCGCTCGGCACGCCGCTGACCGGGCACACCGGGCCCGTGTGGTCGGTGGCGTTCAGCCCCGACGGGACGATGCTCGCGGCGGGCAGCGCGGACAGCACGGCGAGCCTGTGGAACGTCCGCAACCCGGCCTTTCCCTCGCAGGTGGGCGAGCCGCTGGCGGGCAGCAGCGGCGAGATGTACGCCGTGGGGTTCAGCCCCGACGGCCGGACCCTGGCGACGGGCAGCGGGGACAGCAGGGTGCGGCTGTGGTCCATCCCGACCTCGGACATGGTCGGCCGGGCCGGGGCGTTCCGTCCCGACGGGCGGGTGCTCGCCACCGCCTCGCGCGACGAGCGGGTGCGGCTGTGGGACATCCGGCGGCCCGGCCGGCCCGTCCTGCTGGGCCGGCCGTTCCTGCCGGCCGAGGGCGACGCCCAGGCGCCCGCCTTCTCGCCCGACGGCCGTACCCTCGCGGTGGTCACGGGCAGCCGCGCGGTCCAGCTGTGGGACGTCTCCGACCCCGCCCGCCCGGTCGCGCACGGCCGGCCCCTGCCGCTGCGCACCCGTTTCGCCGGGCCGAGCACCCTGGCCTTCAGCCCCGACGGCCGTACCCTCGCCACCGCCTACGACGACCGCTCCGTACGGCTGTGGAACGTCTCCGACCCGGCGCGTCCCCGCCCCTACGGGCCTCCCCTGAGCGGTCACACCGGCTATGTGAACGCGCTGGTCTTCAGCTCGGACGGGCACACCCTGGCCAGTGGCGGCGCCGACGGCACGATCAGGCAGTGGCGGGTCGCCGACCCGCGCCGTGCCACGCGGCTCGGGGCGCCCCTGACCGGGCACTCGGGGCCGGTCAACGCGCTCGCGTACAGTCCCGACGGGCGGACCCTGGCCGCGGGCAGTGACGACAACACCGTGCGCCTGTGGGACATGGCCGACCCGCTGAAGGCCGCGCCGCTGTCCGCGCTGCGGGGGCACACCGAGGCGATCGTGTCCCTCACGTTCAGCCCGGACGGACACACGCTGGCCAGCGGCGGCAACGACGACACGGTCCGGCTGTGGGACGTCACGGACCCGTCCGAGGCCGGTGCGATCGGGCAGTCGATGAGCCCCAACGCCAGGACCGGCACCTTCCTGGCCTTCGGCCCCGGCAGCCATATGCTCGGCGTCTCCAGCGGCACGGACACGGTCCGGCTGTGGGATCTGGACGTCGACACGGCGGTCCGCCGTATCTGCGCGGTCACACGCGGGGTGCTCACGCCCGAGAAGTGGCGGGAGTACCTGCCGAGGCTGTCGTACTCGGCCCCGTGCGGAGAGGATTGAGACAGGGTCGAGCAACCCTCTGCCGGAGGATTGACAGCCTTGTTAGTGTTGTTGTCAGTCCGGTCGCTGGTGCATCCCCCGTCGCCAGCGACCGGGCCTTTTTTCGTGTACATGGCTGTCCATCTGACGGTTCGTCAGTTACCGTCCGGCGCAGTGCCCTGCCCTGCCTTCCGCCGAAGGGGTGTGCCATGCAGACACGTCCTCCCTGCCCGCAGCCGCCGGGTCCGCCCCGGTGGGTCGCGATGTTCCACCGGCCGTCCGACGGCTCCTGGAGGGCCGGCGCCGAGTCGCCGTACCGGACACCCGTGCTGTACGCCGCCGGTCAGATGGCCCGGACGCTGCGGGCCCGCGGCGAGGCGGCGGACATGGAGCTGTGGGGCCCGCAGGACGGGCACTGGCGGCACTTCCCGGCCGCGCAGGCTCCCGCCGCACGGGAGGAGACCTCCCCGGAGCCGGCGCCCGCACCCACGCCCGGCAGGCTGTCCGAGCGCATGGGCGACCGGCGGCAGCAGGTCCTCATGGCGGGACTGAGCCGCGCCGGCCTGTACGACCTCACGGCGCAGGACCAGCTGGCCGTCGAGGCGCTCGTCGACCGGCTCGACGAGAGCACCCTGCGCCGGGTCGCACAGTGGCTGTCCTCGGCCGGTTCGGCGGACGGGCCGCTGGGCAGTCACACCTCGTGACGACCCCAGGGGCAGGAGTGCTGATGAAGGTGACCGTCGACCCGGAACTCTGCTACGGCTCGGGCGACTGCGTGTACCGGCTGCCGACCGTCTTCACGGTCGTGGACGGGTTCGGGGCCGTGCTGCCGGGCCGGGAGGGCACCGGCGCGGATCCGCTGGTGCGGGACGCGGCGGACAAGTGCCCGTCGCAGGCCATACGCATCGAGGGCTGAGCCTCGCCCGGGCGCCGCGGCTCGGCGGCGTGCCACCGCAGGTCCGTCAGCGCCAGCGCCCTGGCCTCCGCCACGGCCGTACGGGCCTCCCGTTCGGCCGGGTCGACATGGGCCGCCTGGCCGGTCACCTGTCCGTCCCACTTGCGGTAGAGCAGCCCCACCTCGGCGGAGAACCACCCCCGGCTCACCGCGTCGAGCGCCAGCAGCAGCCCGGTGTCCTCGGAGGCGGGCAGCGCCATCCAGCCGCCGAGGGCGAGCAGCAGCTCCCGCCGTACGAAGAGAGTGGCCGGGTGGACCGGGGCGCGGAAGCCGCCGGCCCTCCAGGAGGCGAGCACCGTGCCCCGCTCGATCGGGCCGGCCTGCGGATCGCCCGGAAAGCCCACGGCCGAACCGTCCGGCAGGACGTCCAGGGCGCGCGAGGTCGCCCAGCCGAGCGTGGGGTCCGCCTCCAGCGCGGCCAGGTCGCGGGCGAGCGCTCCCGGAGCGAGCCGGTCGTCGGCGTCGAGGACCTTCACATAGACGCCGTCGGCGCGCGCCAGCGCCAGGGTGCGCGCCACACCGGGGCCCGCCGGGCGTCCGGGCCGCCCCTGACGAAACGTCACTCTCCTGTCCTCGGGCACGTGGTGGGCCACCTCGTCCGTCCGGCCGTCCTCCTGGACGAGCCAGTGCCATTCCCAGCCGTCCGGCAACTCCTGTGCGCACAGGGACTCGTAGGCGTCCCGGAGGTAGGGAGCGGAGGGGGCGTGGACTGCGGTGACGACGGTGACGCGCCGGGTCACGGCGGCATGCACCACCTTTCCGGTTCGGCGGCAACAGGCAGGAGGAGAGGCTTGGTTGCCGGAGTTCGTACGGGCTCGGGTCGACGGCCTCAGCCTACGGACGCTCGTCGTACGGGACACGCGGAGGGGCGCCTCCCGGCCGGAAGGCGCCCCTGGTGGTCCTGGTGGCTCCGGTGGTCCCGGCGTCCCGGCGGTCCTGGTGGCTCCGGTGCCGGTCCTGAGGGGGCGGGTGTGCCGGGCGAGCCGTTGTGGGGGCGGGCACGCACGAGGGCCCGGCCGCAGAAGGGTGCGGCCGGGCCCTGCCCATGTGCTGTTCGCAGATCCGATGGCCGTGACGGCATGGGCGCGTCACGGAAGGCGCCGTGAGGGCGTGCTGAAGAGGGTGCGTGCTGCTGCGGGACGTTCCGGTCGGGGACCGTGGCCGTTCTCGGCCGTCGCCTCATGAGGCGTACGCGTCGTGACGAGCCGGGCTGACACGGCGGGGCCTGGGGACGGTCGTGCGGTTCGGTGCTGCTGCGGGGTATCGCCGCTGCGCGTCTCGGTGCTGTCGCGCGGATCGTCGCTGTCCTGCGGATCGTCGTTGCCGTGCGGTTCAGCGCTGCCGTGCGGTTCGGGGCTGTCGTCCGGTTCATCGCTGGAGGGGGACGGTGCCGGCGGCGGACCGCTGGTCCCTCAGGTTCTCCGGGCTCTGCCCGTCCGGGCTCTCGGGGTGGTCGCCGGGGGAGCAGGAGGCGGTGCTCGCGTCGGCCGCCTCCTCGGTGTCCGGCTGCGGAAGGTGGCGGCAGCCCGGGGTCTTGCCGTGTGCCTCGGCGCGGATGCGCTGCTTCATCGTGGGAGGCAATGACTTGGCGTGTGCCCAGGCCCAGAGAGGCACCGCCGCCGGGGTGAGCGGTGCGCTGCTGTTGCGGGCGGCCTCGGTCTGCGGTACCGACGCGGCGTCGGCCGTGGCGGCGGCGGTGGTGACGAGGCCGAGCGCCGAGCACAGCGCGAGGAAGGCGGTGACGAAGGCGGTCCAGAGCTGCATGACCTTGTTCCGGGCCATGATTCCTCACTTTCGGGTTGGGCGATTTGCGTACTTTCCTCATGATGTGTATGCGGATCTCGAAGTGGGGGACCGACGCCCATGGCGCGTCGATCTTCGGATGAACACCACCCGGATGGGTGCAGGGGGCCCGGAAAACCGCTGAAAAACGCCTGAGAGTGCGCGAGGCGGCAGAAGGTGGTACGAAATATCACCGTCCGTGGGGGTGCGGTCACCCTCGGATCGCGGCGGCCGGCCGCCGTCTACTGCGCTGCACGGGAACGGAGTTGGGGGGCCCGAGCAGGTCACCGATCGATATCGGTCGGTGTGTATAGTCGGGCGCCAGAGGTCCCCTACGTCAAGGAAAGACGAGGTAGCGCGGTGAAGAAGCTTCTCCTGGTCGCACTGGCCGCCATCGGCGGGCTCCTCGTGTACCGCCAGATCCAGGCGGATCGCGCCGAGCAGGATCTGTGGACGGAGGCGACTGACTCCGTGCCCACGGGTTCGTGAGTACCTGATCCCCGACAGACCCCGGCCGCCTGCGCGGCCGGGGTTTTGTGTGTCCGGGGCGCGCGGCAGGATGGGGCCTCGTCCGACGAGGAGGGGTGGCGCGTGATGGGGCGGCGGTGCACGGCGTGGTGGCCGACGAGGGCGAATCGCGTTCGCCTCCTGGAACACGCGTCCCCGCCGTCCCCGCGACTCCCGTCCGCTCCGCCGTCCCGGCCGCCTTCGGCGGGTACGCCCGCCCGGGCCCGGCGTCGCCTGGCCGTCGTGGTGCTGTGCGGCGTCGCGGCGATCGGCGCGGTGACCTCGCCCGCCGCTCCGGCGGCCCGGGCCGCCGGAGCACCGCAGGGCTACGCGTTCGACGAGGGTGCCCGGCGCGTCCCCGCGGCGAGGGACACCACCGAGGCCGAGCGCCTGGACCTGGGCGCCACCTACCGCAGCACCCTGCCGCCCGGTGCCCAGGTCTACTACCGCCTGGAACTCGACGACGCCGTCAACGCCTACGTCTCCGCCACAGCCGTCCCGGCCCCGGGAGCCGAGGTCTCCGCCCTCGACGGCG
This sequence comes from Streptomyces sp. NPDC093094, assembly GCF_044754345.1. Taxonomy (NCBI): domain Bacteria; kingdom Bacillati; phylum Actinomycetota; class Actinomycetes; order Kitasatosporales; family Streptomycetaceae; genus Streptomyces; species Streptomyces sp. NPDC093094. Next base: position 106,758 of record NZ_JBIVOX010000005.1, read on the forward strand.
TCAGGGTGTCGGTCCAGGATGTCGACGGAGGCATCTGCTCCCTGGACACCGAGACCTTCGGCAGCGTCCGCAGCGCCCGTCCGGTCACCGCGTGGGGCATGCGGGAACTGACCTCCCGCAGGTCACGCTGCCAGGAGGCGGGGACGTACTACGTCGTGGTGGAGGCGAGGGCGGAAGGAGCCCCGGCGTCCTCGGACGGTCCGGACGCGGACGGCTCAGGCGCCCCGGACGGCTCAGGCACCTCGGACGGCTCCGGCACCTCGGACGGCTCGGCGGGCCCGGACGGTTCGGCGGGCTCCGAGGGGCCGGAGGGATCGGCCGGTTCCGCCGGCGTGATCGGCTCCGGAGAGCTGCGGCCGGACGACTGGCAGCTGGAGCTGACCACCGTCTCGGAGCCGGGACTGTCCCGGACCGGCGCCACGGAGGCACCCGAGAGCTGGAACTCCGCTCCGCCCGCCGAGCTCACCGGCGACCCCGTCCCCCGCGCCGGCGGCGCCGGCTTCGCCCGCGCGACACGGCTCGGCCACGGAGTCTGGGAGGACCGCATCCGTCCGGGACAGACGCTGTTCTACGAGGTGCCGCTGGACTGGGGCATGCAGCTGCACGTCGCCGCCGAGCTGGGCAGCTCCCCCGGGCGGTCCGGCGCGACCGCGGGGGCCCTCGACCTGGCCCTGCTCAATCCGGCGCGCGGCCCCGTCGAGGACACGCACGCCGGCTACTACGGCCGGCAGCAGTCGGCCGACCTGCATCCGCTGCCCCCGGTCGGCCACGAGAACCGGTTCGCGGTCGCCGACCGGGTGAGCGGCATGCGGTTCGCCGGGTCGTACTACCTCGTCGTCCATCTCGCGAGCCAGGTGGCGGACCGCTTCGGCGACGGCCCGGTCGGGCTGACCCTGCGCCTGCGGGTGACGGGATCGGCCGGGTCCGGGCCCGGGTACGCGGGGGAGCCCCGGCCGAAGGGCGTGTTCGAGGTGCCGGCCGGGCTGCCGTCGCTGCCGGGCGGGGGGCCGGGCGCCGGCTCCGCCGACGGGGCCTCCACCGGGGACGACGCCGCGATGACCGCGCTGGCGGTGGGCGGCCTCGGCGGCGGGACCGCCCTGCTGGCCGGGCTCGGGGTGTGGACGGTGCGTGCGCGACGACGGCCGGCGGAGCGGTAGCCGGACGGGCGACGGCGTACGGGAGCAGAGTCGGACGACGGCGTACGGGAGCAGAGGCGGACGACGCCCGGGAGAGGTCGGGAAAGGCCGGGGAGAGGGAGGGCCGCCGGCCCGTCGGCGTCAGATGCGGGTGAGGGCCCAGAAACCCACGGCGTAGAGGGCCAGGGCGAGCAGCAGCACCGGCACGGTCACCTTGGCGGGCGGGCCCGGGCGCCGACGGCGGCGACGACGGTGCCCGGGCCCGTCGGCGCGGGGCTGAGGGACGGGCTGCGCGATTCCCGGCGCGGGGAGGGGAACCTGCGGCTCCCGGGCGGTGTACGAAGCAGTAGAGGCATCGGTACGCGGCGGGAGGGAGAACGGGGCGTGGGCGGGTTCGTGGGGGACCGGCGCGAGGCGGGGGCCAGGAGCGTGCGGCGGCGCCTGGAGATGTCGGCTGTCGCTGTGCGCCGGAGCGTGTGGTGGTGCGTGTGGCTGTGGTTGCGGCTGTGGCGGGGATTGCTGCCGGGAAGCCGTCGGCGGGGGCGGCAGATGGAAGCTGCCGGTGTCCGACATGGAGGGCTGAGGGGCCGACGGAGTGGAGCCCGTGCCCTGCCGGGGGTCGGCCGGCCGGGGAGCGCCGTCCGGCCGAGGACCGCCGCCCGGCCGGGCGGCCGGCGGCACATCGGCAGACGGCACATCGGCCGTCGGCAGCTCGCCGGAAGACTCCTCCACGCCGGGAGCCCGCTTCAGCGGCCCGCCGGGCCCGAATCCCGTTGGGAGCGGGCCGAGTTGGTCGAAGATCTCGATCAGCTCGTCGTCGGGCCCCGGCTCCGCCAGCAGCTCCGCGGCGGACGCCAGCGCCTTCCTCGCCCCCGTGGCCGTGCGGAAGCGGGCCTGTGGATCGGGCTGGAGCAGGGTCGCCACGATCTGCCACAGGGGTTCGGGGACACCTTTGGGCGCACCCGGTGTGCCGTGCGCGGTGAAGTGGTCGACCAGGGCCTTGGCGTCCGGCTTGGCGCCCTCCAGCAGATACAGCGCCACCAGCCCGACGGCGAACAGGTCGGCGGGGAAGTCCGGTTCCGAGCCGAGCAGTTGCTCGGGCGCGAGATAGCCGGGTGTGCCCACCACGAGATTGGTCTCCGTCAGCCGCGGCTCGCCCAGCCGCATGGCGATGCCGAAGTCGGACAGCCGCAGCCTGGGGCGTCCGGTTCCGGTGGCCTCCAGCAGGACATTGGCGGGCTTGATGTCACGGTGCACCACGCCCTCCGCGTGCACCGCGGCGAGACCGGAGAGGAGCTGGTCGAGAAGGACCGCGACGAAGGGGGGAGGCAGGGGGCCGTAGTCGCCGACGAGATGGACCAGTGAACCGCCTGCGACCAGATCCATGGTGAACAGCACCTGATCGTCGTCGGCGGCCCAGCTGGCGGGGGCGAGGACATGCGGGTGGTCGATCCGCAGCGCCTGTTCGCGCACGAAGCGCAGCAGCGAGTGGGCGTCGCGCTGCTGGAGCACCTTGGCGGCGACATAGCGGCGCCTGCGGTGGTCCCAGGCACGCCAGACGGCGCCGACGCCGCCGCGCCCGATCGGGTCGACCAGTTCGTACCGGCCGGCGAAGACCTCACCCATCGCTGTGCGCTGCTCCTCCCCCTGCGGCCACCAGCCCACCCGGCCTGGCCTCTTGCTCCCCTTACTCCCCCGGCATCCCGTCGGTACTCCCCGGTCTGCTGCCGGCCCGGCCCGCCGAACCCCTTTCGGCGGGCCGGGCCGGGCGGTCAGCTCTGGTGGGACTGGTAGTGGGCGACGGCGTCGGAGGTCCGGCCGGCGCCGTAGACGCGGAGGAACTCGGCGAGTTCCGGGTGCGTGGGCGCGAGGGAGTCGGCTGCCTCGATGATGTCGCCGGCGGCGGCCACCGAACGCAGCAGGGACTGGATCTCGCGGACGACCCGCTTGACCGTCGGAGCACCCGAAGTGCTCGCCGTCTGCGTCACGTTGCTCAGCACGGAGCCCCCCTGCGACTTCTTGATCTCGTCCATGCGCTCGGTGGCCTCGGCGGCGCTCACGCTGCCGTCGGCGACCTGCGCGGCCAGCTCCTGGAGCAGCTGCACCCGCTGCACCACGGCGGGGTTGCCGATCTTCGCCCGCTGACCGCTCATCAGCTGGGACAGCATCGGCGCCGACAGTCCCAGTACCCCCGCGAGACGAGCCTGGTTGAGACCAAGATCGTCGATGAGCTTACGGAAGAGCGTCCCCAGCGGCTCCCCGTACCAGTTCCGCTGCAGTTCCCGCGCTCTCGCGGTGGCTTCCTGCTGTGCGGCGTCCATTGCGTCTCCCCATCCCTACCCCATGAACCGCGGTTCGCTGTAGCGAACCACGTCGAGCATCTTACGGAGAGTGGTCGGTCACAGGGAGCCCCCATCTTTTTGCGAGATCCCCGGGGTGACCCGGTACTCTGGTCTGCGGCGCCTGCCGGGACGAGGTATTTTCCGGCGGGACGCTTGTCGCGGGGCCTTAGCTCAGTTGGTAGAGCGCCGTCTTTGCATGGCGGATGTCAGGGGTTCGACTCCCCTAGGCTCCACAGAGAAAACCCCGCCTGGTCTGCGGAAACGCAGACCAGGCGGGGTTTTTCGCGTGGGCCGTGCGGCGGTTCGGTGCGCGGGGGCGCGGGGCCTTCGCCGCCGGGTGAGCGGGCAGGGGCGAGGGGTCCGGGCTCAGCGCTGGTCGTCGGGGCGGGCGGCCTGTTCCTCGGCCTCCTTCGCCTGGACCTCGGGGTCGAGGGGGCCGCTGCCGTCCACCGAGGTCAGCGGAGCGGCCTCGGGAACCTCCGTGGCGGCGGGGGGTTCGACCAGCCAGTCGGGGTTGGCCTGCTTGTCCCACCACTTCCAGGCGGCGAAGGCGCCCCCGGCGATCAGGCCGAGCACAGCCACGCACTTCACGGCGCGGCCCGTCCTGCCCCGCCGCTCGTGCTTGCGGGCCAGCTTGCGGATCTCCTCCGCCGTGACCGGGCTGCGCAGGGCGGCCAGGGCCGCGGCACCGCGCGCGGCCGCCTCGTCCTTCACGGGACCGGCCGCCGCCACTGCCTGCTCGATCATCGGCCGTGAGTACTCGGCAGCCTGCCGTGCGGCGAGAACCGTCCGCGCGGCGGCCTCCTGGGCGGCCTGGTCTACCTTGGGCGGCACATGTGCGCGCGCCTCGGCCAGCCGGGGCGCGAGATGGGACTCGTACTGCACACGGGCCTGCTCGGCGGCCAGGGAGACCTTGGGTGCGAGCCGGACGCGTGCCTCGTGCGCGTACTGCGCGGCCCTCTCCTTGGCGGTGTCGGCGTAGGGCGCCACCACTTCCGCGGCGTGCAGCACGCTGTCCTTCGCCGAGCCGGTCGCGGCGCGCACGCTGTCGATGCGGGTCACGGGATCCTCCTCCTCGGTGGCGTTACGGTATTTCGACTTTCCACCCTTTTACGGATCATGCCTGCCGGAACGCTCCGCGGCATGTGAGGGCGGGCATTCGGGTTCCGTCGGATGTGATCAAGTGAGATAGCGGTTGAATCCGGGGCAACAGGAGCTTGTCGTCGACAATGCCACGGATTGCCCCGGAGTGCTGGGGAACGCCCGTCTCGGGCGACGCGAGGATCCCGCCGTGCGAGGATCGGAGGGCAAAGGAAGACAACGGAAGGCAGATCGTGGCCGAGCAGCTCTACGCCACCCTGAAGACCAACCACGGCGACATCCAGGTCCGTCTGTTCCCGAACCAGGCGCCGAAGACGGTCAGGAACTTCGTCGAGCTCGCCCAGGGCGAGCGGGAGTGGACCGACCCCACCACCGGTGCCAAGTCCCAGGAGAAGCTCTACGACGGCACGGTCTTCCACCGGGTCATCAGCGGCTTCATGATCCAGGGCGGCGACCCGCTGGGCAACGGCACGGGCGGCCCGGGCTACCAGTTCGAGGACGAGTTCCACCCGGACCTGCGGTTCGACAAGCCCTACCTGCTGGCCATGGCCAACGCCGGCCCGGGCACCAACGGCTCGCAGTTCTTCATCACCGTCTCCCCGACGGCGTGGCTGACCCGCAAGCACACCATCTTCGGCGAGGTCACCGACGCGGCGAGCCAGAAGGTCGTCGACTCCATCGCGACCGCGCAGACCAACCCGCGCACGGACCGTCCGCTCGAGGACGTCGTCATCGAGTCGGTCGTCGTCGAGAAGCGCTGACCGACTTTTCCCGCCGGGAACCAATCGCCCCGCTCGTCCGTAGGGATGGGCGGGGCTTTTGCTACGCCGACTGTCACGCCCACCCACTCCGACCGAGGGGAAGCCCATGGAGCAGGCGCCGGACGCCCAGCAGGTCCCGCGGTGCTATCGCCACCCGGACCGTGAGACCGGTGTGCACTGCACCCGCTGCGAGCGCCCCATCTGCCCCGACTGCATGATCAGTGCCTCCGTGGGCTTCCAGTGCCCCGAGTGCGTGCGCGGGGCCGGTGGCGGGTCCGCCGCCCGTGCCGCCGCTCCCCGCACCATCGCGGGCGCCACCGTCGTCGGTGACACCCGGCTGGTCACCAAGATCCTGATCGGGATCAACCTCGCGGTGTTCATCGCCGTTCAGGTGCGGCCCGCCCTCCTGAACGATCTGGTCCTGATCGGATCCTGGCCGCCCGCGCCCTGGACGGCCACGGAGGGCGTCGCGGAGGGCGAGTGGTACCGGCTGCTGACCTCGGCGTTCACCCATGAGGAGTTCTGGCACATCGGCTTCAACCTGCTCAACCTGTGGCTGCTCGGCGGTCATGTGGAGGCGGCGCTCGGCCGGGCCCGGTATCTCGCGCTCTATCTGATCTCCGGCATCGCGGGCAGCACCGTCGCCTATCTGCTGGAGGCGCCGGCCACGGCCACGCTGGGCGCGTCCGGTGCCGTGTTCGGCCTCTTCGGCGCGACGGCCGTGCTGATGCGCCGGCAGAACTACGACATGCGTCCGATCGTGGTCCTGCTGGTGATCAGCATGGTCTTCGCCTTCAGCCCGGGGTCCAACGTGTCCTGGCAGGCCCACCTCGGCGGTCTGGTCGCCGGCACCGTGATCGCGTACGCCATGGTGCACGCCCCGCGTGAGCGGCGGGCGCTGGTGCAGTACGGAACCTGTGCACTCGTTCTGGCGGTGATCGTCCTGAGCACCCTGTTGAGAACTGTCCAGCTCACCTGAGCGTTAGGTTGTCCACAGCCGGTCGCGAATCTTGTGCACAGTGTGCACGAACGACTGTGCCCCCTGTCGCTGACCCGTGTTTCCGCAGGTCAGGCAGGGGGCGAACAGATTTTCGATCGCATGTCGAGACCGACGATTCCGTCACATGGACGTCAACCTCGGGGAGGTTATCCACAGATCGTTTTTTCTTTTCCCCAGCATGTGGAAGGTGGCTGTGGATAACTCAGTGGATAGCCCTGGGCAGAGCTGTGTTCAGCGGGAGTGCGCCGTCACTTCCACTGCGTGGAGACGCCGAACCCGGCCGCGATGAAGCCGAAACCGACCACGATGTTCCAGTTGTCCAGGCTGTCGATCGGCAGGGATCCGTCGGTCACGTAGAAGACGACGATCCAGGCCAGACCGATGAGGAACATGGCCAGCATGACGGGCGCGACCCAGGCGCGGTTCGTGAGCTTGATGGCCTGCGCCTGCTTCGCGGGCGGCGGCGTGTAGTCGGCCTTCTTGCGGATACGTGACTTCGGCACGAGGGTCTCTCCTGTCGATGCGCTGCGTGGCCGCGCAGGGTCTGGGTCGGGCTCGGGGCAGCGTACTAGGGGACACTGAGTGCTCCCCCGGGCGTCCGTTAGCGTAGTGCTTCCGTGGCGCCGAAGGAGATAAGGGTACGTTGAGCAATTCTGCCGACTTCCCCCAGCCGGGATCCAGTCCCGACCGCAGAGGACGTTTCCGTCCCGTGCGTGTGCTCACGGTCGCCGTCTTCGCCTTGGCGGGCCTCATCTTCTTCACCAGCTTCAACACCGCCAAGGGCACCAACATCCGCACGGACGCGTCCCTGCTGAAGCTTTCCGACCTGATCCAGGAGCGCAGCCACAAGAACGGCGAACTGGACGAGTCGAACGCCGCCCTGCGCGAGGAGGTGGACTCCCTCGCCGACCGCGACGACGGCAGCACCGAGGCCGAGGACGCCCGGCTCGCCGCGCTGGAGAAGAACGCCGGCACCCAGAAGCTCACGGGCGAGGCCCTCACCGTCACCCTGAACGACGCCCCGCCCGACGCCACCGCCAGGCTGCCCGGCTACCCCGAGCCGCAGCCCGACTACCTGGTCATCCACCAGCAGGACCTCCAGGCCGTGGTGAACGCCCTGTGGCAGGGCGGCGCCCAGGGCATCAAGGTCATGGACCAGCGGCTGATCTCCACCAGCGCGGTGCGCTGCGTCGGCAACACCCTGATCCTCCAGGGCCGCGTCTACTCGCCGCCGTACAAGATCACTGCGGTGGGCGACCCGGAGAAGCTCCAGAAGGCCCTGAGCGCGAGCCCGGCCATCCAGAACTACATGGTGTACGTCAACGTCTACGGCCTCGGCTGGAAAGCGGAGGAGAACGGGACGGTGACTCTGCCGGGCTATTCGGGCACAGTGGACCTGCACTACGCCAAGCCCGTGGAGTGACTCCCCTCTGGAGGCGCCGGTGCGCGTCGTCGTGAGGACCGTCAGCGAGCTCTGCATCACCGTCGGCACCGTCGTCGTGCTGTTCGTCGTCTACGCGCTGTTCTGGACCGGGGTGCGCGCCGACGACGTCATGGACGAGCAGATCGACCGGCTCCAGGAGAGATGGGCCCAGGAGCGAGAAGTCCGGGACCGGGGTACCGGGGAGCCCGCCCGTCCCGCCGCCACGGCCCCTGCGCGGCCGGCGCCGTACCGGAACGGGCAGCCCTTCGCGGTCATGTACATCCCCCGGCTCGGTCCCACGTGGAACAAGCCGGTCCTCGAAGGAACGTCCACCGGCACCCTGAAGAAGGGCCTGGGCCACTACGCCGCCACCGCGCGGCTCGGGGAGCGGGGAAACTTCGCCGTCGCCGGCCACCGACGCACCCACGGTGATCCCTTCAAGGACTTCCCCCGGCTGCGGCGCGGGGACGCGGTGGTGCTCACCGACGGCACGACCTGGTTCACCTACCGCGTCGACAGAGGCCCCCACCGGACCGTCCCCGCCGATGTGGCCGTCGTCGACCCCGTCCCCCGCGCGTCCGGCTACACCCGCCCCGGCCGCTACCTCACGCTCACGACCTGCGACCCGGAGTGGGGCCACAGCCACCGGCTGATCGTCTGGGCCCACCTCGACAGGACCCGGCCCGTGGAGCAAGGCGAACCGGAGGCGCTGCGCCGTTAATCTGGTCCGGGCGGCGTGAGTCTGGTGCCGTGGTGCGGACGGAAGGGACGGCATGTACGGCTGGATCTGGCGGCATCTGCCGGGCAACGCGTGGGTGAAGGCCCTGATCTCACTTCTGCTGCTCCTGGCCGCGGTCTACGTCCTGTTCCAGTACGTCTTCCCGTGGGCCGAACCGCTGCTTCCCTTCAACGATGTGACGGTGGACAACCAGTGAGCGCGCGCATTCTCGTCGTCGACAACTACGACAGCTTCGTCTTCAACCTCGTGCAGTACCTGTACCAGCTCGGCGCGGAGTGCGAGGTGCTGCGCAACGACGAGGTGTCGACCGCGCACGCCCAGGACGGCTTCGACGGCGTCCTGCTCTCGCCCGGTCCCGGCGCTCCCGAGCAGGCCGGCGTCTGCATCGAGATGGTCCGCCACTGCGCGGCCACCGGCGTCCCCGTCTTCGGTGTCTGCCTGGGCATGCAGTCGATGCAGGTGGCGTACGGCGGTGTCGTGGACCGCGCGCCCGAGCTGCTGCACGGCAAGACCTCGCCGGTCGAGCACGAGGGCAAGGGTGTCTTCGCCGGACTGCCCTCGCCGTTCACGGCGACGCGCTACCACTCGCTCGCCGCCGAACCCGCCACGGTCCCGGCCGAGCTGGAGGTCACCGCCCGCACCCACGACGGCATCGTCATGGGGCTGCGCCACAGGGAACTCCCCGTGGAGGGCGTGCAGTTCCACCCCGAGTCGGTGCTGACCGAGCACGGCCACCGGATGCTCGCCAACTGGCTGACGGAATGCGGGGATCCGGGGGCGGTGGCGCGGTCCGCGGGGCTCGCCCCCGTGGTGGGCAGGGCCACCGCGTGACGTCGGACTGGTACGGCGCGGAGGGATACGCGGGAGCGCGGGAGCAGCCGTACGCCCCGTACCCGCCGGACGCGCCGTACCAGGCGCAGCAGCAGGTGCACGACACGCAGCGGCAGCCGTACGGGACGCAGCAGCCGTCGTACGAGGCCCAGACGCAGGCGTATGCGGCGCAGCAGCCGTACGACGCCCGGCAGCAGCCGCAGCCGTACGAGCCGCAGCCGCAGCCGTACGAGCCGCAGCCGCAGCCGTACGAGGCGCAGGCCCCCTCGTACGGGGGCCGGGAGGGGGCCTACGGCGCCCAGGAGCATCCCTACGAGCCCGACCCCGGTCCGCTGTCCGGCGCCCCCGCGGCGCCGCGTCTCGACGACGAGACGGTCGCCCTGCGGATGCCTCCCGTCCCCGGCGAGTCCATACCGGGCCCTCTGAGCGCCTCCGGGACCCCCGGGGGTGATGAGCACCCGGCGGGCGGGCGTGCGGCCCGCAGAAAGGCCGCCAAGCGCCGTCACGGGCGTCACGGCGGCACCACCGGGCCCTCCCACACCGATGACACCACCGACACCGCGGACACCGCGCCGGCCCCCGACCGCTCGCTCTCCCGCGTCGAGGCCCGCCGGCAGGCGCGGGCCCGCAGGCCGGGACCGGCCGTGATCGCCAGCCGGGTGATCGGTGAAATGTTCATCACCACCGGTGTGCTGATGCTGCTGTTCGTCACCTACCAGCTGTGGTGGACCAACGTCCGGGCGCACGCCCAGGCCGGCAGCGAGGCCGAGGACCTCCAGAAGGACTGGGCCAGCGGCAGGCGCAGCCCCGGTGTGTTCGAGCCCGGCGAGGGCTTCGCGATCCTGCGCATCCCCAAGCTGGACGTGGTGGTGCCCATCGCCGAGGGCGTCAGCGGCAAGAAGGTGCTCGACAAGGGCATGGTCGGCCACTACGGCGAGAAGCCGCTGAAGACGGCGATGCCGGACGCGAAGACCGGCAACTTCGGGCTGGCGGGGCACCGCAACACCCATGGCGAGCCGTTCCGGTACATCAACCGGCTCCAGCCGGGCGACCCGATCGTCGTCGAGACCCAGGACACGTACTTCGTCTACAAGATGGCGTCGATCCTGCCGGTCACCTCGCCGAGCAACGTGAGCGTCCTCGATCTCGTGCCGAAGGGCTCGGGTTTCACCGGTCCGGGGCGTTACATCACCCTCACGACATGCACGCCGGAGTTCACCAGCAAGTACCGGATGATCGTCTGGGGCAAGATGGTCGAGGAACGGCCGCGCAGCAAGGGCAAGCCCGATGCGCTCGTCAGCTAGGGCGCAGGCCGACGCGTTCAGTTAAGGGCGGAGCAACAGTGGCAGCGACGACCGACGGCACCGAAGAGCACACCGCGGCCCCCGGGTACGCCCCCGCCCGGAGGCGCCGCCGCCGCGGTGCCGGCCGGATCGCCACGGCGGTCAGCGTCTTCGGCGAACTCCTCATCACCGCGGGGCTGGTCCTCGGCCTGTTCGTCGTCTACTCGCTGTGGTGGACGAACGTCCTCGCCGACCGCAAGGCGCACAAGGAGGGCGACAAGGTCCGCGACCAGTGGGCCCAGGACGCCGCCACCGGTCCCGGTGCCCTGGACACCAGGGACGGCATCGGCTTCCTGCACGTCCCCGCCATGGGCGAGGGCGAGATCCTCGTCAAGAAGGGCACCTCGGCGGAGCTCCTCAACGACGGCGTCGCCGGCTACTACACCGATCCGGTCAAGGCGGTCCTCCCCGCCTCCGGGAAGAACGGCAACTTCTCCCTCGCCGCCCACCGCGACGGACACGGCGCCAAGTTCCACAACATCGACAAGCTGGACGTGGGCGACCCGATCGTCTTCGAGACGAAGGACAAGTGGTACGTCTACAAGGTCTACGCGGCGCTGCCCGAGACCTCGAAGTACAACACCGCCGTGCTGAAGGCCGTCCCCGAGGGCTCCGGCACGAAGAAGGCCGGCAAGTACATCACCCTGACCACCTGCACCCCGGTCTACACCTCGCGCCACCGCTACGTCGTCTGGGGCGAACTGGTCCGCGTGCAGCAGGTCGACAACGCCCGCACCCCGCCGAAGGAACTCGGCTGACAGCACGGAGCCCCGGCCCCCTGTGAGGGGACCGGGGCTTTGTCGTGTGCGGATCGGGGCTAGCCCGCCGGGCCGCCGAAGACGATCGTGCCGCCCTGGTTGTTGCCGCCCTGGTTGTTGCCCTGGCCGAAGCTGACGGTCTTCAGGGTGATCTGCGTCCCCGCCGGGTCCTCGGTCTTCTTGTCCGGCTTCGGGTCCTGGTCGATGACGAACGCGGTGTCGCTGCCGTCGCCGTCGAACTGGATGTTCGTGAACCCGGCGGCGTTCAGGATCGCCTTGGCCTCCGCCACGGTCCGGTTGCGGACCTCGGGGACCTGGATCTCCTGCTTCTCCTTCTTGCCGACGCTGATGTTCACGCTGGAGCCGGGCTCGACCTCCTGGCCGGCCTGCGGGGTGGTGCTGACGACCTTGCCGTCCTGGTTGTCGTCCTGGACCGGCGTGTCGGTGCAGTTGCCGACGAGGTTGCTGGCCTCGAGCTGGGCCTTGGCCTCGTCGCAGGAGCGTCCGATGACGTCCGGCACCGTCTCCTTGGCCTCTTCCTTGGCCACGGTGAGCGTGATCGTGGAGCCCTTCTCCACTTCCTCGCCCAGGCCCGGGTCCTGCTCCAGGACCGTGTCCTTCTCCTCGGTCGACGACTCCTCGTACGTCACCTTGACGTCGAAGTTGTACTTGTCGTCCGAGAGCTCCGCCTTCGCGTCCTCCAGGCTGTCGCCGGTCACGTTCGGCACGACGACCTTGGGCGCGCCCGTGGACAGCACGAGTGTGACGGTCGACTCCTTCTCGACCTCCGTGCCCGGCGCCTTGTCCTGGTCGCAGATCTTGCCCTTGGCCGTCTCCTCGCACGGTTTGGGGTCGAAGGACAGCTTGAGGTGGACGTTGCCGGCCTGTTCCTCGGCCTGTGCCTGCGTCAGGTCGACGAAGTTGGGCACCTTGGCGGTGGTGTTCCCCACGCCGTTGCCGCTGAAGATCCACTTGCCGATCAGGACCGCGCCGACCAGGACCAGGACGGCCGCCACCGCCAGCAGGACCGTGGAGGTGTTGGACTTCTTCTGGCGCCGCCGGTCGGGGCGGTCGTCGTAGCCGAAGCCGCCGTCGTCCGGGTTCGTCGGGGGCAGCATCGTGGTCGCGCCGCCGTCCGCCTGGCGCAGGGCCGTGGTCGGCTGGTCGTCCGGGTAGCCGCCGTAGCCGACCGAGCCCATCGCGGCCGTGGCCGCGACCGGCTGCCCGTCCAGGCACGCCTCGATGTCGGCGCGCATCTCGTCGGCCGACTGGTATCGGTAGTTCGGGTCCTTGACCAGGGCCTTGAGGACGATCGCGTCCATCTCGGGCGTGATCTCGGGGTCGAAGACCGACGGCGGCTGCGCCTCCTCACGGACGTGCTGGTACGCCACCGCGACCGGGGAGTCGCCCACGAAGGGGGGACGCACGGTCAGCAGCTCGTACAGCAGACAGCCGGTGGAGTACAGGTCGGAGCGCGCGTCGACCTGCTCGCCCTTGGCCTGCTCCGGGGAGAGGTACTGGGCGGTGCCGATGACGGCGGACGTCTGGGTCATCGTCATGCCGGAGTCGCCCATCGCCCGCGCGATGCCGAAGTCCATCACCTTGACCTGGCCGTTGCGCGTCAGCATGACGTTCGCCGGCTTGATGTCACGGTGGACGATGTTGTTGCGGTGGGAGTACTCCAGCGCCTGGAGGATGCCGATGGTCATCTCCATGGACCGCTCGGGCAGCAGCTTGCGGCCGCTGTGCAGCAGTTCCCGGAGTGTGGAGCCGTCGACGTACTCCATGACGATGTACGGGATCGAGACCCCGTCGATGTAGTCCTCGCCCGTGTCGTAGACCGCGACGATCGCGGGATGGTTGAGCGAGGCGGCCGACTGGGCCTCCCGGCGGAACCGGGCCTGGAAGGACGGGTCGCGCGCGAGATCCGCGCGCAGCGTCTTCACCGCAACGGTGCGGCCCAGACGGGTGTCATGCGCGAGGTACACCTCGGCCATGCCACCACGGCCGAGCACTTGGCCCAGCTCGTACCGGCCGCCGAGGCGACGCGGCTCTTCCATAGCTACCTACCAGCCCTCTCCGTCGGTCCCGCCCCGCACGTCTGTGCGGGTGGAGGCTGCCGTCCGGCCCTACCGTACCCGGCTCTGTTTGTGCCATCCGGTCAAGCCCTTCACCCGATACAGGACCGGTATCGCAACGTGCACCGATGCGAGGGGGGCGTGATCGGCGTCACTTCTTGCTGTCGATGACCGCCTTCATCACATCCCGCGCGATGGGGCCGGCCAGACCGCCACCGCTGATGTCGTCACGGTTGGCGGCGCCGTCCTCGACGACCACGGCGACGGCGACCGGCGCACCGTCCCCGACCTTGGCGTAGGAGATGAACCACGCGTACGGCTTCTCGCTGTTGTTGAGGCCGTGCTGGGCGGTACCGGTCTTGCCGCCGACCGTGGCCCCCTCGATCTTCGCGCTGGAGCCGGTGCCCTGCGGGTCGTTGACGACCGTCTCCATCATGTCCTGGAGCATCTGCGCGGTGTCGCCGGAGACCGCCTGGGACAGCTCCTCGGGCTCGGTGGTCTCAAGGGTGTCGAGGTTCGGGGCCTTGAGCTGGTCGACCATGTACGGCTTCATCAGCTTGCCGTCGTTGGCGATCGCCGCGGCCACCATCGCCATCTGCAGCGGGGTGGCCCGGTTGGACGCCTGGCCGATGCCGTCCATGGCGTTCTGCGGCGCGTTGTCCTCGGGGTAGATGCTCTCCGCGGCGCGGACGGGGGTGTCCAGCTCCTTGTTGTTGTAGCCGAACTTCTCCGCCTGCTCGATCATGCCCTTGTTGGTGACCGAGTCGGCCAGCTTCGCGAAGACGGTGTTGCAGGAGACCATGAGCGCGTACCGCAGCGTGGCGTTCTTGCACTCGCCGTGCTGGTTGGTGAGGTCGGTCGTGGTCTGCGGCAGCTTGTACGGGTCCGGCGTCTTGGTCTTCTCGTCGATGCCGCTGACGATCTTGTTCTCCAGGGCCGCGGCCGCGGTGACCACCTTGAAGGTCGAACCGGGCGGGTAGACCTCGCGCAGCGCCCGGTTCAGCATCGGGTCGTCGGGGTTGTTCTTCTTCTGGACGGCGTTCCACGCCTTCTCGTCGTCGCCGGAGGTCCCGGCGAACTTCGACGGGTCGTACGACGGCGTGGAGACCAGGGCGAGGATCTTGCCGGTGGCCGGCTCGATCGCGGCGACGGCGCCCTTCTTGTTGCCGAGTCCCTCGAACGCGGCCTTCTGCGCGGCGGCGTTCAGGGTGGTGACGACGCTGCCGCCCTCGCGGTCCTTGCCCGTGAGCATGTCGAGGGTGTTGCGGAAGAACAGCTGGTCGTCGGTGCCGGAGAGGATGCCGTCCTGGAGCTTCTCCAGCTGGTTGGCGCCGAACGCCTGCGAGGAGTAGCCGGTGACCGGTGCCCACATGGGACCGTTCGTCCAGGTCCGCTTGTACTTGAAGTCGCCCGACTTGTTCTCGGTCGAGCCGGTGATGGGCTTGCCGTCGACGATGATGTTGCCGCGCGGGATCGAGTAGCGCGCGATGTTGACGCGGCGGTTGTCGTCGTCGGTGGCCAGCTCGTCCGCCTTGACGTACTGGAGCCAGTTGTCGCGGAGCAGCAGGGTCAGGATGAGCAGTCCGCAGAAGATCGCGATCCGGCGCAGGGGCTTGTTCACGGTCGGACCACCTGCGTCATCTCGGCGTCGGGGTTGGGGGCGGGGGAAGGTGCCGGGCGGCGCGCGGTGTCGCTGATCCTGAGCAGGATGCCCACCAGAGCCCAGTTGGCGATGACGGACGAACCGCCGTACGCCAGGAACGGCATGGTCATACCGGTCAGCGGGATCAGGCCCATGACGCCGCCGGCGACGACGAACACCTGGAGGGCGAACGCGCCGGACAGGCCGATGGCGAGCAGCTTGCCGAAGGGGTCGCGGGCGGCGAGGGCGGTGCGCACGCCGCGCTCCACGATCAGTGCGTAGACGAGCAGGACCGCCATCAGGCCGGCCAGGCCCAGCTCCTCGCCGAAGGTGGCGAGGATGAAGTCGGAGTTGGCCGCGAAGCGGATCAGCTCGGAGTGGCCCTGGCCCCAGCCGGTGCCGAGGGTGCCGCCGGAGCCGAACGCCCACAGCGCCTGCATGGCCTGCTCGGAGTGGCCGCCCACGCCCTGGCGGGAGAGCGTGTACTCGCGCATCGGGTCCAGCCAGGCGTCCACACGCTGCTGGATGTGCGGCTCGAAGCTCGCCACGCCGACGGCGCCGACCGCGGACATCAGCATGCCGAAGACGATCCAGCTGGTCCGCTCGGTGGCGACGTACAGCATGATGACGAACATTCCGAAGAACAGCAGCGACGTACCGAGGTCGGTCTCGAAGACCAGGATGAGGATCGAGATCATCCAGACGACGATGATCGGGCCGAGGTCGCGGCCGCGCGGCAGGTACAGGCCCATGAAGCGGCGGCTGGCCAGCGCGAGCGCGTCGCGCTTCACCATCAGGTAGCCGGCGAAGAAGATCGCGAGGACGATCTTCGCGAACTCACCGGGCTGGATGGAGAAACCGGCGACGGAGATCCAGATCTTGGCGCCGTAGATGTTCTGGCCGAGGCCCGGCACCAGCGGCAGCAGCAGCAGGAACAGCGCGCCGACCATGGAGATGTACGTGTAGCGCTGCAGGACGCGGTGGTCCTTGAGGAAGATCAGCACCACGATGAACAGCGCGATGCCCATCGCCGTGTACAGCAGCTGACGGGGCGCGGCCGTGCCGGCCTGCCCGATCGACTGCAGCAGCTTCGACTGGTCCAGCCGCCAGATCGCCACGAGCCCGAGCCCGTTGAGCAGCGTCGCCAGAGGCAGCAGCAGCGGGTCCGCGTACGGTGCGAACTTGCGGACGACGAGGTGGCCGACGCCGGCCAGCAGGCCGAGGCCGAGGCCGTAGGCCAGCAGGCCGGACGGGACCTCGTCGTTGATCGCCAGGCCGACGTTGGCGTAGGCGAAGACCGGGATGACGACGGCGAACACGAGGAGCGCCAGCTCGGTGTTGCGCCTGCTGGGCGCGCCGATGGCGCCGATCGTGGACGTGTGATGCGTCGACTGGTTGGTAGTACTGCTCATCGTGTGACGGGGCCTCTCACGGCTCGCCTACTGCTTACCGCACAGCGAGGCGACCTTCTGCTCTTCCTCCGACAGGCTCGGGCCGGGGCTGGGAGTGGTCGCGGTCGGGGACGTTGACGGTTTCGGGGACGATGCCGACGGTGTCGGTGTCGGCGACGCCTTGGACGTGAACGAGGCGCGAGTGGTTCCCATGGTGCCGCCGGCCTCGCCCTCTCCGGTCTTCGCGTTCTTCTCGATCTCGGCCGCGTGCTGCTCGGCCTTCTTCCGGCAGGCGGATGCCTGCACGGACAGCTCGTCGATCTTCGCCTGGGCGTTCTTCAGTCCGCCTTCGGCGATGGTCGCCTTGACCGCCTTCTGCTGGTAGGGCGGGAGGTACTTGAGTTCGATCTCGGGGTGGTCCCGCTCCACCTTCGACAACGACACCCAGGCCAGGTCCTGGCTGATGCCGCGGTAGAGGGCGACGTGCTCGCCGTTGGTGCCGACGTAGTACTGCGTCTGCGTCCAGCGGTAGCCGCCGTAGAGACCGCCGCCGATCACGGCGAGCGCCAGTCCGCCGTACAGCGACCGCTTCAGCCACCTGCGGCCGGGGCGCTGCTTGACGAAGTCGTCGTCGCCGTAGGCGCCGAAGCCGTCGGTGGGGATGAAGCCGGTGACGTCGCCGGATCCGGGCGGGCCGAACTCGCCGCCGCCCTGCTGCGGCCTGCGGCCGAGGCCGGAGGCGCGGCCGGCGGGGGTCTGCATGATGCCGTTGTCGTGCAGCGGGTGCTGGTTCTCGGCGACCGCGCCGACCACCACGGGGGCGTCGGAGATCTGGCCGGCCAGGGTGTCCCCGGTGTCCAGGTCGAGGACGTCTGCGATGATCACGGTGATGTTGTCGGGGCCGCCGCCGCGCAGCGCGAGCTGGATCAGCTCGTGCACGGTCTCCTGCGGGCCCTGGTAGCTGGCGAGGGTCTCCTCCAGCGTCTGGTGGGACACCACGCCGGACAGGCCGTCGGAGCAGATCAGATACCGGTCGCCGGCCCGTACCTCGCGGATCGACAGATCGGGCTCGACATGGTCGCCGCTGCCCAGCGCGCGCATCAGCAGGGAGCGCTGCGGGTGGGTGGTGGCCTCTTCCTCGGTGATCCGGCCCTCGTCGACGAGGCGCTGCACCCAGGTGTGGTCCTGGGTGATCTGCGTCAGGACGCCGTCGCGCAGCAGATAGGCGCGGGAGTCGCCGACGTGGACGAGACCGAGACGCTGGCCGGTCCACAGCAGGGCGGTGAGCGTGGTGCCCATGCCTTCGAGCTGGGGGTCGTCCTCGACCATGGAGCGCAGCTGGTCGTTGGCGCGCTGCACGGCGGCGCCGAGGGAGGTCAGCACGTCGGAGCCGGGGATGTCGTCGTCGAGGGCGACGATGGTGGAGATGGCCTCGGAGGAGGCGACCTCACCGGCGGCGGCGCCGCCCATGCCGTCGGCGATGGCGAGCAGGCGCGGACCGGCGTAACCGGAGTCCTCGTTGCCCTCGCGGATCATGCCCTTGTGCGATCCGGCGGCGAAGCGCAGTGACAGACTCATGCCCACCTCGCCCGTCGGCTCCGCATGCAGCCGGTCGTGTCGAGCCACACTGCCCACCCTCCGGTCGGGAGCGCGCCGGGGCCCGGGGTGCCGGCCACCGCTGCTCGCTCGCTCCGCTCGCTCATTGTCGTACTACTTCCGCAGCTCGATGACGGTCTTGCCGATGCGGATCGGCGCACCCAGCGAAATCGGTGTGGGAGTCGTCAGCCGGGCGCGGTCGAGGTAGGTGCCGTTCGTGGAGCCGAGGTCCTCGACGATCCACTGACCGTCTCGGTCCGGGTAGATCCTGGCATGCCGACTGGAGGCGTAGTCGTCGTCCAGCACGATCGTGCTGTCGTGCGCGCGGCCCAGCGTGATGGTCTGGCCCTGGAGGGCCACGGTGGTGCCCGTGAGTGTGCCTTCGGTCACCACCAGCTTGGTGGGAGCGTTACGGCGGCCCCGGCCGCCTGCGGCGGCGGGTTGCTGGCGCTGCTGGGGCGGCGCCTGGCGCGCGGCCTGCTGCGGCCGCCCGGCTTCACGTCGCGACCCGCGCTGTGTGACGCGCGTGCCGAACAGATCGCTGCGGATGACCTGCACGGCCACGATCACGAACAGCCACAGTACGGCCAGAAAACCCAACCGCATGACCGTGAGGGTCAGCTCTGACATTGCCCCCGGATCACCCTTCGGCTTGCCTATAGATAACGGTGGTGCTGCCCACGACGATCCGCGAGCCGTCGCGGAGCGTAGCGCGGGTGGTGTGCTGCCCGTCCACCACGATGCCGTTGGTGGAGCCGAGATCCTGGATCATCGGGGGCGTTCCGGTCCGGATCTCGCAGTGCCGACGGCTCACACCGGGGTCGTCGATCCGCACGTCGGCCTCGGTGCTGCGACCCAGCACGAGCGTCGAGCGGGAGATCTGGTGGCGGGTGCCGTTGATCTCGATCCAGTAGCGGGTGCGTCCGCCGGCCGCGGGGCCGCCGGATGCCGCGCCGGGCCGCTGGGCGGCCGCGGGCTGAGGGTAACCGTAACCGCCGGGCCGGGCGCCGGGCGGCGGCGCGGACGGCATGGGAGGGGCGCCGGCCGACGAGGGGCCGGGTGCGGCTCCGGGTGCGGCGCCGGGCTGGGGATAGCCGTAGCCGCCACCGCCCTGGCGCTGGCCCGCGGCGGGACCGCCGGGGCCGGGAGGCGGGTTCTGGCTGCTGGAGGAGGCCAGGGTGCGGCTGCGCACCCGGTACAGACCGGTGTCGAGGTCGTCGGCCTTCTCCAGATGGACCTTGATCGGGCCCATGAAGGTGTAGCGCTGCTGCTTGGCGTAGTCGCGGACCATGCCCGCGAGCTCGTCGCCGAGCTGGCCGGAGTAGGGGCTGAGCCGCTCGAAGTCGGGTGTGCTCAACTCCACGATGAAGTCGTTGGGCACGACGGTCCGGTCGCGGTTCCAGATGGTCGCGTTGTTGTCGCACTCGCGCTGGAGCGCGCCGGCGATCTCCACGGGCTGGACCTCGGACTTGAACACCTTGGCGAAGGTGCCGTTGACCAGACCTTCGAGGCGTTGCTCGAACTTCTTCAGGACTCCCATGGGGCACCTCCTCCGTCGCTGTCGTCCTGCGTGCTTCTGCTGCTTACCCGGCTGCTTCGTACTTGGTACTGCTTACTGATCGTATCCACGCAAGGGTGGATCGGCTGGTTCCCCCTGGTGAACCGGCCGACAGGTGTCGACGGGCGCCGGTGGACGCCCACAGGTCCGGCACGGGCGCCGACTGGTTGCCGACGCCTGCGACAGTTCCCCCCGCGGGCCTTCTTCGAACTCCGCCCGGGCCCCCTCCTGCCATGGATCGTAGAGGCGGCCCCCGACCAGTGTCCCGCACCCGGCTGTGGTCTCGGTCCGGCTCCTGGGAGGACGGACAGGACCGGTACAGGGTTGATACGTGCCACCTGCCTCCCGGAGCCGCCGTGGGCGCCCGCCGGAAAGGGATGTGAAGCCACCCTGTCCAGCGTGCTAATGTTCTGCATGTCGGAAGGCGCCGCACCGCAAGGAACGGAGCCGGAGGACACACCCAATGCGCGGGTGGCGGAATAGGCAGACGCGCTGGATTCAGGTTCCAGTGCCCGCAAGGGCGTGGGGGTTCAACTCCCCCCTCGCGCACCGGACGAGACGGTCGTCATCGGAAACGATGGCGGCCGTTTCGCGTTGTTCTGATTCTTCGTTCTGATTCTTTCCCTGTGTCGAGGCTCTCGTCTTTTCCCGCGTCCGGGGTTCTCCTGTGACGAAGGCCACGGTGGTGCGGCCGGCCGTCCCCCGCCGGAGGGTTGGGGCTGTCCACCTGCGTGGAGTTGTCCACAGGGTCTGACGTGTTTCGGCCACCGGCTGTACGGTCTGCACGACTTGATGTTCGTGTCGGTGCGGGCGCGTGGGCGGCCGCGAGTACGGGGGAGGCGGTCCGGGTGACCGAGTCCGGTGCGGAGCGACGGCTGCCGCGGGTGCGGGGGTTCGCCGAGTGGCCTGCCGCGGGATCGCCCAAGGACGAGGGCAAGGAACTGCGCGAGGTGGTGCCGCGCCGTGCCCACGCCGCCCTCGACCTCGACGCCGCCCGGCCCGACGCCGTGAGCGCGGTGCGGGAGTCCGGCCTCGGCCGCATCCCCGAGCTGACGCCGATCAGGGTCGGCAGGATGACCGCCACGCCCTTCGCCTTCCTGCGGGGCTCCGCGGGGCTGATGGCCCACGATCTGGCCCGTACGCCGATGACCGGGATCCGCGCCCAGATCTGCGGCGACGCCCACGCGGCGAACTTCGGGCTCTACGGCGACGCCCGCGGCGGCCTCGTCATCGACCTGAACGACTTCGACGAGACGGTCGTCGGCCCCTGGGAGTGGGACCTCAAGCGGCTCGCCGCCTCGCTGGTGCTGGCGGGCCGGGAGGCCGGCGCCGACGAGGACACCTGCCGTGCGGCCGCCCATGACGCGGCCGGCGCCTACCGGCGCACCCTGCGGCTGCTGGCCAAACTGCCGGCGCTGGACGCGTGGAACGCCATCGCGGACGAGGAGCTCGTCTCCCACACCGACGCCCATGACCTGCTCGGCACCCTGGAGCGGGTCATGGAGAAGGCCCGGGCCAACACCAGCGGGCGCTTCGCGGCCAGGTCGACCGAGCCGGCCCCCGACGGCGGACGCCGCTTCCTGGACGCCCCGCCGGTGCTGCGCCGGGTGCCGGACGCGGAGGCCGCCGCGGTGGCGGCGTCCCTGGGGGACTACCTGGGCACGCTCTCCGAGGACCGGCTGCCGCTGCTCGCCCGGTACGCCGTGCAGGACGTGGCGTTCCGCATAGTCGGCACCGGCAGTGTGGGCACGCGCTCCTATGTCGTACTGCTTCTCGACCATCGTGGGGAGTCCCTGGTCCTCCAGGTGAAGGAGGCCCGTCCGTCGGCGCTGCTGCCGCATCTGGCCGCGGCCGGCATCGAGGTGCCGCCGGTGGGGCACGAGGGGCGCCGGGTGGTGCTGGGGCAGAAGCGCATGCAGGTCGTCAGCGACATCCTGCTGGGCTGGACCTCCGTCGACGGGCGGGACTTCCAGGTCCGGCAGTTCCGCAACCGCAAGGGCAGCGTCGACCCGGCCGCGCTCGCCGCCGACCAGGTCGACGACTACGCCCGGATGACCGGCGCCCTGCTGGCCCGTGCCCACGCGCACAGCGCGGACCCCCGGCTGCTCGCCGGGTACTGCGGCAAGAACGAGGAGCTGGACGAGGCGATCGCCGCGTTCGCCGTCGCCTACGCCGACCGGACCGAGGCGGATCACGCGGAACTGGTCGCCGGTGTGCGGGCGGGGCGGATCGCGGCGGAGACCGGCGTGTGAGGGTGTGGGGTACTCGGGGCGGATTTCAGGATTCCGGAGGTCGTCGGGGCGTGGCCTACGCTGGGCGGGTGACTAGCTCGGAAGCTGAGCAGGGTGAGGGCGTGACCGGTGCGACCGGTGCGGCGCCCGAGGACGGTACGTCGGCGGCCGCAGCGGCCGAGGCGCCGGAGGGAACGGCCGCGGAGACGCCTTCGGCGGCGCCTTCCGGCGCTTCCGGTGTCTCCGGGGCTCCTGATGCCTCCGGGACTTCTGAGGCGCCGGGGG
Source organism: Streptomyces sp. NPDC093094 (assembly GCF_044754345.1). Lineage (NCBI taxonomy): Bacteria > Bacillati > Actinomycetota > Actinomycetes > Kitasatosporales > Streptomycetaceae > Streptomyces > Streptomyces sp. NPDC093094. The sequence goes on from NZ_JBIVOX010000005.1 coordinate 128,973, forward strand.
CTTTTGGGGCCTCGTCCTCCGGGGCGGCTTCGCCCGCGGCCGAGGCCGCGCCCGAGGACCGGCTGGAGCGGGCCGTGCGGGCGGCCGAGCAGGCGCTGATCGAGTTCGAGATCGCGGTGGAGACCTTCCGGATCGAGGTCGAGAACTTCTCGCGGCTCCACCACCAGCGGCTCGGCCCCGTGTACGCCCGGCTGGAGGAGCTGGACGCGCTGATAGCCGAGGTCAGGGCGGCCGGCACCGGTGACCCGGAGGATCTGCGCCGGGCCCGGGAGCTGCGCGCCCGGGTGCTGCCGATGCCCAGCGTCGAGGAGCTGTTCCACGGCTGGATGGACGGCGACGGGCTGTTCCCGGAGGCCGTGGCGATGCTCACCGAGCAGGCCGTGCAGCCCCCGCAGCGGGTGCGGCCGAGCGAGGAGGCCCGCAAGCTCTATCGCGAGCTGGCCCGCAGGGCCCATCCCGACCTCGCGCAGGAGGACGGCGAGCGCAAGCGGCGTGAGGAGTTCCTCACCCGTGTGAACACCGCCTACGCCCGGGGCGACGAGGCCCAGCTGCGTGAGCTGGCGCGGGAGTGGGAGGCCGGACCGGCCCCCGCGGAGCGTGGCCCGAGCCGCAGCGAGGAGCTCTACGCCCGCCTCGACTGGCTGGCCCGGCGCAAGGAGATGCTCGCCGTGATCGCCAAGGACCTGGAGGAGGGCGCGATCGGCTCGATGCTCCGGCTCGCGCCGGACGACCCCGACCGGCTTCTGGACGACATCGCCGAGCAGCTGCTGGCGGAGGTCGCCAAGCGGGAGGCGGAGCTGGCGGAGCTCCAGGGCCGCACGAGTCCCGAGGTCGGGTAGCGTCGGAGGCATGAATTTCGGAGGAGTGCCCACGGTCGAGGTCGCGGACCTCAAGGACGACGACTTCCTGCTGGACGTCCGCGAGCACGACGAGTGGCAGGCCGGCCACGCCGAAGGCGCGCTGCACATCCCCATCAGCGAGTTCGTGGCCCGCTACGGCGAGCTGACCGAGGCCGCGCCGCAGGACGGCCGTGTCCATGTGATCTGCCGGTCCGGCGGGCGTTCGGCCCAGGTCACCATGTACCTCGCCCAGCAGGGCATCGACGCGGTGAACGTCGACGGCGGCATGCAGGTGTGGGAGGCGGCGGGACGCCCCGTGGTGACGGACGAGGGCAAGCCCGGCTTCGTGCTGTGAGCCGGGCGGCTCAGCCGCCGAGCGGGTGGGCCGCCAGGAGATCGCCGAGCGTCTCCTCATGGGCCGCGGCGGGGCCGAGGGAGAGCTCCAGCTGCTTGGCCCAGGCGTGATAGCGGTGCAGGGGGTAGTCGGTGTCCGCGCCGAAGCCGCCGTGCAGATGCTGTGCCGTCTGGACGACGCGCCGCACGCCTTTCGCCGCCCAGATCTTCGCCACGGCCACATCGCCGTGCACGGGCAGCGCGCCCGCCGCTCCGGCGCCGATCCGCCAGGCCGCCTGCCACAGCGTGACCTCCATCGCGCGCAGGTCGATGTAACGGTCGGCGGCCTGCACGGCGACCGCCTGGAACGTGGCGAGCGGATGCCCGAACTGCTTCCGCCCGCCGGTGTACTCGGCCGTCATCCGCAGCACCCGCTCACCGAGCCCCAGCGCCAGCGCGCACGTCCCCGTGGCCAGCAGGTCCCGCAGCCGTTCCCACGCCCCGTCCGACCGTACGACGTACCGGTCCGCCAGCCGTGCCGATTCCAGGCGCAGTTCGCCGAGGCGCTCGCCCGTGGTGGAGATCTGCCCGGACAGGGCGGTGCCGGGGTGTCCGCGGGGAACCAGGGCGAGGACGGTGCGGTCGGTGCCGTCGCCGGCGGTGTGCGCGGGGACGAGGACGTGATCGGCGTCGAACGCCCAGGGCACCGCGGTCTGTACACCGTCCAGCACCCATTGCGGGCCGTCCCTGCGGGCGGTGACGGCCCGGTCGGCCGGGTCGTGCCCGGTGCGGCCGTGCGCGGCCACGGTCAGCACGGTCTCGCCGCGGCCCGTCCCGGCGAGCAGCTCCGACACCAGCTCCGGCTCGGCGTGGGCCTGGAGCACCGCCGCGGCGGCGCAGCTCTCCAGCAGGGGCACACGGGACAGCGTCCGGGCGGACTCGCGCAGCACCAGACACAGGGCGACCGCGTCCAGGCCCGCGCCGCCGTGCTCCGGGGCGAGCAGCAGGCTCAGCAGGTCCGCCGCGGCGAGCCTCGCCCACAGCTCCCTGTCGAAGCCCTCGGCGACGGCGCCCTGGGTGAGCGCGGGGCTGGGCACGGAGTCGGGCGCGACGTCGGCGAACACCCCGCGCGCCGCCTCGGCGGCCGCCTGCTGCTCCTCGGTGAAGGTGAAGTCCACGGTCCCGTCCTCCCGACGACTCCGCCGGTCCGGCGGGGCCGCCGGACCTGACGGGGCGTCAAGATAGAACAGGTTCTAGAAGAAGGGAATGCTGCCGCCGGACCGGCTCCCGCCTCCCGGCCGTCCGCCGGGGTGGGGCCGGTCAGGCGGCGCGGCCGGTCAGCGGTCGAAGTCCAGTTCCACCTTCTCCGTCACCGGGTGGGACTGGCAGGCCAGGACGTAGCCGGCCTCCGTCTCCTCCGGTTCCAGCGCGAAGTTGCGGTCCATGCGGATCTCGCCGGAGACGAGGAAGGCCCGGCAGGTGCCGCAGACGCCGCCCTTGCAGGCGTACGGCGCGTCGGGGCGGTTGCGCAGCACCGTGTCCAGCAGGGACTCCCCGTCCTGCACCGGCCAGGTGCCGCCGCGGCCGTCGAGCCGGGCGGTGACGCTGCTGTGCGCGGGGGCGTCGGTACGGGCCCGGACCGACGCCTGCGCGTCGACGTGGAAGATCTCCTCGTGGACCCGGGTGCGGGGCACGCCCAGGCCGTTCAGGGCCTGCTCGGCGCCCTGCACCAGACCGTAGGGCCCGCACAGGAACCAGCCCGCGACCTCCGCCACCGGGAGCAGCGACGGCAGCAGCCCGGTCAGCCGCTCCCGGTCGAGCCGTCCGGAGGGCAGTCCGGCCTGCTGCTCCTCCCGGGAGAGGACCGTGACCAGCTGCAACCGCTCGGGGTAGCGGTCCTTGAGGTCCGCGACCTCCTCCAGGAACATCGTCGACGCCGTCGTACGGTCGCTGCGTATCAGGCAGAACCGGGCTTCCGGTTCGCGTGCCAGCAGCGTGGAGACGATCGAGAGCACCGGGGTGATCCCGCTGCCGCCGACGACCGCCGCGTACAGCCCGGGGGCCGGGTCGAGGGTGAAGCGGCCGGCCGGGGTCATGACCTCCAGCTCGTCGCCCGGGTTCACCTCTTTCAGCGCGTACGTCGAGAAGGCGCCGCCGTCCACCAGGCGTACGCCGACGCGCAGGGTGCGGGGGCCGTCGCCGCCGGGCTCGGGGGCGGGGGCGCAGATCGAGTACGTCCGCCGGAGCTCGGTGCCGTCGGCCTGTCGTCGCAGCGCCAGGTGCTGGCCGGGGGCGTAGCGGTACGCCTCGCGCAGTTCCGGCGGCACGGTGAGGGTGAGGGCCACGGAGTCGTCGGTGAGCCGGTCGACCGCGGCCACCGGGAGCGTGTGGAAGCGGGCCATCACAACTCCTTGAAGTGGTCGAAGGGTTCACGGCAGGACAGGCAGCGGCGCAGGGCCTTGCAGGCCGTGGAGGAGAAGCGGGTGAGCAGCTCGGTGTCGGCGGAGCCGCAGTGCGGGCAGGCCACGGGCTCCGGCCGGTCCGTGGCGGGGACGGCCGTGCGGGTCGGGCCGAGCGTCAGGGCCACCGGCTCGTGGTCGTGGCTTACACGCGGGGGCGCGATGCCGAACTCCCGCAGTTTGCGGCGGCCTTCGGCCGATATGTCGTCCGTGGACCAGGCGGGCGAGAGCACCGTACGGACGGTGACCTCGCGCACCCCGTGCTCGTGCAGGGCGCGTTCGATGTCCGCGGACATCGTCTCCAGCGCGGGGCATCCGGTGTAGGTCGGGGTCAGTTCGACCTCGACCGTGTCCGCGCCGTGCACGTGCACCGCGCGCAGGACGCCCAGTTCCTCCAGGGTGAGCACCGGCAGTTCGGGGTCGGGCACCGAACCGGCGACGGCGAGCAGCTCCGCCTCCAGCGGGGTGACGGTCACCATGACGCCCCCGGGTGGCTGCGGTGCAGGTGCTGCATCTCGGCGAGCATGCGGCCGAACGACTCGGTGTGCAGGCCCTCGCGGCCGGCTCCGGCCGCCCAGGCGCCGGTGCGCGGTCCCTCGGGGACGGTCAGGGTGGCCCGCCGCAGCACCTCGTGCACGGAGTCGAGCCAGGCCGCCTCCAGCGCCTCGGTGTCCACGTCGACCCCCGGCACCGGACGGAACATCTCGCCGGTGAACCGCCAGAGCGCCTCGCAGGCACGCTGCATGCGTTCATGGCTGGTGCCGGTGCCGTCGCCCAGGCGCAGGGTCCACTGCTCGGCGTGGTCGCGGTGGTAGGCGACCTCCTTGACCGCCTTCGCGGCGAGGGGCGCGAACGGGCCGTTCCCCGCGGCCAGTTCCGCGTACAGCAGGTGCTGGTAGGTGGAGAAGTACAGCTGGCGGGCGATCGTGTGGGCGAAGTCCCCGTTGGGCTGTTCCACCAGCTGGAGGTTGCTGAAGGCGCGCTCCTCGCGCAGATAGGCCAGCTCGTCCTCGTCGCCGGCCAGCGACAGCAGCACACGGGCCTGGCCGAGCAGGTCCAGCGCGATGTTGGCGAGGGCGACCTCCTCCTCCAGGACGGGGGCGTGGCCGGCCCACTCGCCGAGGCGGTGGGAGAGCACCAGGGCGTCGTCGCCGAGGGCGAGGGCCGCCGCGGCGGGGGCGGTCGTCGTCGTGTCGGGCGTGGTCACAGGTGCTTCACCCCCTCCGGGATGTCGTAGAACGTGGGGTGCCGGTACGGCTTGTCGGCGCTGGGCTCGAAGAAGGAGTCCTTCTCGTCCGGCGAGGACGCGGTGATCGCGGAGGACGGCACCACCCAGATCGAGACGCCTTCGCCGCGCCGGGTGTACAGATCACGGGCGTTGCGCAGGGCGAACTCCGCGTCCGGTGCGTGCAGGCTGCCCGCGTGGGTGTGGGACAGGCCGCGGCGCGAGCGCACGAAGACCTCCCACAGGGGCCAGTCGGTGGTGCTCATGCGTGCGCCTCCTCGCGCTCACCGGTGTGCTTGGTGCTGTGCTTGGCCGCGTAGGCGGCGGCCGCCTCGCGTACCCAGGCGCCCTCTTCGTGGGCCCGCCTGCGCTGGTTGATCCGCTGGTCGTTGCACGGGCCGTTGCCCTTGAGGACGTCCCAGAACTCCGTCCAGTCGATCGCGCCGAAGTCGTGGTGCCCCCGCTCCTCGTTCCACTTCAGGTCCGGGTCGGGCAGGGTCAGACCCAGGGACTCGGCCTGGGGGACGCAGATGTCGACGAAGCGCTGGCGCAGCTCGTCGTTCGAGTGGCGCTTGATCTTCCACTCCATCGACTGGGCGGAGTGCTGCGACTCGTCGTCCGGCGGGCCGAACATCATCAGCGACGGCCACCACCAGCGGTCCACCGCGTCCTGGGCCATCGCGTGCTGCTCGGGAGTGCCGTTGCTCAGGGCCAGCAGCAGCTCGTACCCCTGGCGCTGGTGGAAGGACTCCTCCTTGCAGACGCGGATCATCGCGCGTGCGTACGGTCCGTAGGAGCAACGGCACAGCGGCACCTGGTTGGTGATCGCGGCGCCGTCCACCAGCCAGCCGATCGCGCCGACGTCGGCCCAGGTCAGGGTGGGGTAGTTGAAGATCGACGAGTACTTCTGGCGGCCGCTGTGCAGCTTGTCGAGCAGCTCGTCGCGGCTGGTGCCGAGGGTCTCCGCGGCGCTGTACAGGTACAGCCCGTGGCCCGCCTCGTCCTGGACCTTCGCCATCAGGATCGCCTTGCGGCGCAGCGAGGGCGCGCGGGTGATCCAGTTGGCCTCCGGCTGCATGCCGATGATCTCGGAGTGCGCGTGCTGCGCGATCTGGCGTACGAGGGTCGCGCGGTAGGCGTCCGGCATCCAGTCGCGCGGCTCGATGCGCTCGTCGGCCTCCACGGCGGCGTCGAACACACGCTGGTACGCCTCGGCGTCGGTGTCGTCCGTGCCTGGGCGCGCCGGTGTGCGGGCCGTCTGGTGCGCGGCTGCTGTAGCCATGAGGTCCCCCTCGACCACGGGCTCTGCGGTGAGCTTGTCCCGACCGATCGTTCGGTCCGTGCGATTCCATGGTGGGACGGGCGCCGTATGGTGTCAACCGTTGTGGATGACCGGCACGGCTCGGCCCGTCGGCCTTCGGGGGGCCGCGGCTGCCGGAAGGGGCTGTGCCGGGCGGGTGGGGCTGAGTACCGTTCCGCGTGCGAGCGGCGGGCCCGTCGGCGGCTTGCCGGACCGACCGGGGCGACCGGACCGGCCGACCGGACCGACCGGGCGGGGCGACCGACGGGGTCGACGGCACATCGAAAGCACTAGGACATCGGGGTATCGGGGCGTGAACTGCACGCAGGGGCCAGACGACGCGGACGACGGGTGCACCGGCGCCCGGAGCGAGCCGCCGCCGGATCCTGCGGACGCGCCTCGGCAGAGGGACGCGCGGGAGCCGGGGGCCGGGGCTGCGGACGAGGGCGCAGGAGCCGGGGTCGGGCCCGGGGGCGAGGCCGCTCGGGAGCCTGCCAGGGCCGAGGCCGGGCCTGTGGGCGGGGCCGCCCAGGCCGAGGGCAAGGTTGTGCGGGAAGGCGCCGAGAGCGGGGCCGGGGCTGCGGACGAGGGCACCGGAGCCGGAGCCGGGGTCGAGGCTGCTCGGGAGCGTGCCGGGGCCGGGGCCGAGAGGGGCGAGGCCGAGGGCGCCGGGGCCGGGGCTGTTCCGGAGGGCCTCGGGGCCGGCGTCGAGTCTGTGCGCGAGGGTGCCGTGCCCGGGGCCGCGCCCCGTGGCGAGGCGGCCACGGTGTCCGGCGGTGAGTCCGTGGACGGGGGCGTGGATGCCGTCTCCGGGGGCGGGTCCGCGGAGAGGGACGCCGTGCCCGGGGCCGCCGTGCCCGGGGCCGGTGCCGCCGGGGCCGGTTCCGTGAGAGAGGAGGTCCCGGAGGCCGGGGCCGGGCCTGCCGGATCGGAGGGTGTGCCTGCCGGATCGGAGGGTGTGCCTGTCGGATCGGAGGGTGTGCTCGCCGGATCGGAGGGTGTGCCTGCCGGATCGGAGGGTGTGCCTGCCGGATCGGAGGGTGTGCCTGCCGGATCGGAGGGTGTGCCTGCCGGACCGGAAGGTGTGCTCGCCGAGCCCGTCCGGCGCGTCTCCCTGCCTCTCTTCGCACCTCGGTCGCCCGTCCTGGGCGTCCCCTCCCCCCGTGAGGGGGCCCGTACCGGGATCGCCGCCCTGTCGCCCAGGTATCAGGTCGGAGTGGCGCTGGCGCTCGCCGTCGTCGCGGTCGCCGTCTGCGTCCACGTCGGCATGGTGTTTCTGCACGTCGCCCCGTCGAACACGGTTTCGAAGCGGCATGCGAAGACGATCGACGAATGGGTGTACCCGGAGTTCGAGCAGAACTGGAAGCTGTTCGCGCCCAACCCGCTCCAGCAGAACATCACCGTGCAGGTGCGTGCCCAGATCGGGTCGCCCGACGGCAGCCGGCGCACCACGGCCTGGCAGGATCTGTCGGCCCAGGACGGCCGGGCGATCGACGGGAACCCGCTGCCGAGCCACACGCAGCAGAACGAGCTGCGCCGGGCCTGGGACTTCTTCCTGGCCACGCACGACGCCGACAACCGGGCGTCCGGGATGCGCGGCCTGCTCGCCGAGTCGTATCTGCGCCGTATCGGGGTGCTGCGCCTGGACCGGGCGGGCGTGGTCGGCCCGGGCGCGGTCGTCGAGCGGCTCCAGATGCGCTCGCGCACCGCCAACGTGGCGCCGCCGGAGTGGAGCGAGGAGAAGGTGCCGCTGGAGCCGGTGCACCGGGTGCTGCCCTGGTGGACGGTGTCCCGGGACGAGGCCGAGGGGGTCGAGGGATGAACCGCTTCTCCTTCGCGGTCTCCGGCGCCATCGCCCGGATCACGGAGAGGGCCCTGGGCCCGTACCAGACCGCCGTCGTCCGGATCGGCTTCGCCTCGACCTGGCTGCTGTTCCTGCTGCGCGAGTTCCCCCACCGTCATGAGCTGTACGGCCCGGACGGCCCCTGGAGCTGGGAGCTGGGGCAGCAGCTGCTCGGCCTCAACCACGCGTTCACCGTGCTGATGTGGTCGGACAGCCGGTTCTGGTTCGAGTCGGTGTACCTGCTTGCCGCCCTCTCCGCCGCCCTGCTGATGCTGGGCTGGCGCACCCGGACGATGTCCGTGCTGTTCATGGTCGGTGTGCTGTCGCTCCAGAACCGCAGCGTCCTCGTGGGCGACGGCGGCGACAACGTCCTGCACCTGATGAGCATCTACCTGGTGTTCACCCGCTGCGGCCGGGTGTGGTCGCTGGACGCCCGCCGGGAGCGGCGCCGGGCGGCGGCACACGCGCGGGGCGAGCGGGTGCCGGACCGGGCCGGGCCGGTGCTGTGGGGCCTGTCCGGGCTGGTGCTCCTCGCCTCCACCCTGGCCGCGAAGCTCGGCGAGGACTGGCTGCTGAAGGCGACCGATTCCGACGAGACGGGCGTGGCGCGGCTGACGTGGACGTTCGCGGAGTCGGCGGTCAACGGGCCCGGGATGGTGCCGGCGCTGCTGTGGGCCGCGTGGGCGGCGCAGGGGCTGTGGTGGTGGGTCCGCCGCCGGGCCGGGAACCCTCAGCCGCGCATCCTGCTCGATGTGGTGGCGAACGTCCTGCACAACGCCGCACTGCTGGTGATCATGGTCGAGGCGTGCCTGATCTACGCCACGGCCGGCTGGTACAAGATCCAGGGTTCGCGCTGGCAGGACGGCACGGCCGTCTACTACCCGCTGCACCTCGACTACTTCTCGCCGTGGCCGGCGCTCGGGGACCTGCTGTCCGCGAGCGGCACCCTGGTGATGCTCGTGACGTACGGGACCGTGCTCGTGCAGGTGGCCTTCCCGTTCACGCTGCTCAACCGGCGGGTCAAGAACGTCCTGCTCGCAGCAATGATCACGGAGCATGTCGTGATCGCCGTGGTGCTGGGGCTGCCGTTCTTCTCCCTGGCCATGATCGCGGCGGACGCGGTGTTCCTGCCCACCGCGTTCCTGCGCCGGCTGGGCGCGCTCGTGGCACGCGCGCGTGGACGGCTGCTTCCGCGCCGGGAGCGCTCCGCGCCGTCCGGGGCGCGGGTCCCGGAGCCCCGTGAGCACACGCAGCACACCGGTTCCGCGCGCACGTAGGCTTCGCGGCATGAACGACCTCGTGGACGACCCCGTCGGTGTCTGGCGCCGTGCGGCGGCAGGTGCCGACGCCTGCGTCCTGCTCGACGGCTTCCACGCCCTCAAGCACGCGCTGCGCTTCGGCGCCGAGGTCCCGGTCGCGGTCACCGCCGACCGGGACGCCGCGCTCGCCCTGGCCGACGAACTGGCGCCCGACGTGCGCCCGGCGCTCCAGGCGCTGCTGGCGGAGGTGCCGCAGGCGACGTACGCGTCGCTGGTGCCGCGGCCGCACCCCACGGCGGTGGCCGCGCTCGCGCTGCGGCCCTCCCGCGGGAGCAGCCTGGCGCGGCTCGCCGGGGCCTCGCGCACCGCCCCGGTCGTGGTGCTCGACAACCCGCGCAACCTCGGCAACGCGGGCGCGGTGATCCGTCTGGCGGCCGGGTTCGGGGCGACCGGTGTGGTCACCACCGGCACGCTCGACCCCTGGCATCCCACGGTGGTGCGGGGCGGGGCGGGGCTGCACTTCGCGACCACCGTGGAGCGGCTGGAGCCGGCCGAGCTGCCCGCCGGGCCGCTGTTCGCGCTCGACCCGGACGGCGACGACATCCGGGGTGTCCGGATCCCGGACGACGCCGTCCTCGCCTTCGGCTCCGAGCGCACCGGGCTGTCGGCCGGGCTGCGCGCGCGGGCCGACCACCTGGTGGCGCTGCCGATGCGCCCCCAGGTCTCCAGCTACAACCTCGCGACCAGCGTGGCCATGACGCTGTACCACTGGAGCCTGGGCGGCGCCCACGACAGGCTCTAGGCCGGCCTGCGGACCTCGATGACGCGGAACCGGCCGGCCACGAACGCCCCGTCGCACAGGGCGGCGTTGGCCGCCGGGTTGCCGCCGGAGCCGTGGAAGTCGGAGAAGGCGGCGGTCTGGTTGACGTACACCCCGCCGGTGAGGTTCAGGGACAGCTGGGCGGCCTCCTCCAGGCACACCTCCTGCACGGCCTGCTCGACCTCGGAGTCGGTGGTGTAGGCGCCGACCGTCATCGCGCCCTTCTCGCGCACGGTGCGCCGCAGCAGCTCCACCGCGTCGGCGGCGGAGTCGACCGCGACGGCGAAGGAGACCGGCCCGAAGCACTCGCTCATGTAGGCGGCCTCGTCGTCCGGCTTGGCGCCGTCCAGCTTCACGATCACCGGCGTGCGCACGACCGCGCCCGGGAACTCCGGGTTGGCGACCTCGCGCGAGGCCAGCGCGACCTCGCCGAGCCCGGCGGCGGCCTCCAGACGGGCCTTGACGTCCGGGTTGACGACCGCGCCCAGCAGCGCGTTCGCGCGGGCGTCGTCGCCGAGCAGGCCGTCCACCGCGCGGGCGAGGTCGGCGGTGACCTCGTCGTAGGACTTCGGGCCCTCGTCGGTGCGGATGCCGTCGCGGGGGATCAGCAGGTTCTGCGGGGTGGTGCACATCTGGCCGCTGTACAGCGACAGCGAGAACGCCAGGTTGGACAGCATGCCCTTGTAGTCGTCCGTGGAGTCCACGACGACCGTGTTGACGCCGGCCTTCTCGGTGTAGACCTGCGCCTGGCGGGCGTGGGTCTCCAGCCAGTCGCCGAAGGCCGTGGAGCCGGTGTAGTCGATGACCCGGATCTCGGGGCGGGTGGCGAGGGCCTTGGCGACGCCCTCGCCGGGGCGCTCGGCGGCCAGGGCCACGAGGTTCGCGTCGAAGCCCGCCTCCGCGAGGACCTCGCGCGCGACCTGCACGGTCAGGGCGAGCGGCAGCACCGCGCGCGGGTGGGGCTTGACCAGGACGGCGTTGCCGGTGGCGAGGGACGCGAACAGGCCCGGGTAGCCGTTCCACGTCGGGAAGGTGTTGCAGCCGATGACCAGGCCGATGCCGCGCGGGACGGGTGTGAACTGCTTGGTGAGCGCGAGCGGGTCGCGCTTGCCCTGGGGCTTGGTCCACTCGGCGGTGTCGGGGGTGCGCGCCTGCTCCGCGTACGCGTACGTCACGGCCTCCAGGCCGCGGTCCTGCGCGTGGGGGCCGCCCGCCTGGAACGCCATCATGAACGCCTGGCCGGAGGTGTGCATGACCGCGTGCGCGAACTCGTGCGTCCGGTCGCTGATCCGCTTGAGGATCTCCATGCAGACCACGGCCCGCAGCTCCGCGCCCGCGTCCCGCCAGGCGCGCTGTCCGGCCTTCATGGCGGCCAGCAGGACGTCGACGTCGGCGTGCGGATAGCTGACACCCAGCTCGATGCCGTACGGGGAGACCTCGCCGCCCACCCAGTCGTCGGTGCCGGGCTGGCCGAGGTCGAGGCGGCTGCCGAGGAGGGCGTCGAAGGCGGCCTTGCCCGCGGCCGCGTCCAGGCTGCCGTTCTCGCCGTACGCCTTGGGGTGCTCGGGGTGCGGGGACCAGTACGCGCGGGTGCGGATCGCCTCCAGCGCCTGGTCGAGGGCGGGCCGGTGGCGGGCGATCAGCTCGTGCGCGGTGAGTTCGGCGGCCATGCGGGACCAACTCCTAGTCTCTGAGCTCTTCCTTGAGCTCGTCGGCCTGACAGAAACATGGGCAGGTTCAGGCAGTCAGAGTTAGAGTAACCGAACGATCGGTCGGTTCAAGGGGGTCCGCCGCATCTGTGGAAAACCCCGTGCGGGAGGATCGCGTCCATGACAGCACTCGACCTCAGCAGCCCCGTGGCAGTCGTCGGCACCGGCACCATGGGCCAGGGCATCGCCCAGGTCGCGCTTCTCGCCGGCCATCCCGTACGCCTGTACGACACCGCGCCCGGACGGGCCCGGGACGCGGCGGGCGCGATCGGCGCCCGGCTGGACCGGCTCGTCGAGAAGGACCGGCTCGCCGCCGCCGCCCGGGACGCCGCCCGCGCCCGTCTGGAGCCCGTCGAGGACCTCACCGGCCTCGCCGACTGCACGCTGGTCGTCGAGGCGGTCCTGGAACGGCTCGACGTCAAGCAGGAGCTGTTCCGCGCGCTGGAGGACGTCGTCTCCGACGACTGCCTGCTCGCGACCAACACCTCGTCCCTGTCCGTCACCGCCATCGGCGGCGCCCTGCGCAACCCCGGCCGTTTCGTGGGCCTGCACTTCTTCAACCCCGCACCGCTGCTGCCGCTGGTCGAGGTCGTCTCCGGGTTCGCCACCGACGTCTCCTCGGCCACGCGCGCGTACGAGACCGCCCGCGCCTGGGGCAAGACCCCGGTCGCCTGCGCCGACACCCCCGGCTTCATCGTCAACCGCATCGCCCGGCCCTTCTACGCCGAGGCGTTCGCCGTCTACGAGGCACAGGGCGCAGACCCCGCCACCATCGACGCCGTGCTGCGCGAGTCGGGCGGTTTCCGCATGGGCGCGTTCGAGCTGACCGACCTGATCGGACAGGACGTCAACGAGTCCGTCACCCACTCCGTGTGGCAGTCCTTCTTCCAGGACGTGCGCTTCACGCCCTCGCTGTCCCAGCGGCGTCTGGTGGAGTCCGGCCGCCTCGGCCGCAAGAGCGGGCACGGCTGGTACGACCACGCCGAGGACGCCGAGCGTCCCGAGCCGCACACCGCGGAGGAGGCCCGGCCGCCCGCCTACGTCGTCGCGGAGGGCGATCTGGGCCCCGCCTCCGAGCTGCTCGCGCTGATCCGCGAGGCGGGCATCCAGGTGCGCGAGGAGGAAGAGGATCACGGCACCCGTCTGGTGCTGCCCGGCGGAGGCCAGCTGGCGCTCGCCGACGGCCAGACCTCGGTGGAGTTCCGTGACGTCGTCTACTTCGACCTCGCCCTGGACTACCGCCGGGCCGGCCGGATCGCCCTGTCCGCCTCCCAGGACACCTCCGCACAGACCCTCACCGAGGCCATCGGCCTGTTCCAGGCGCTCGGCAAGAAGGTCAGTGTCATCGGGGACGTGCCCGGCATGATCGTCGCCCGTACGGTCGCCCGGATCGTGGACCTCGCGCACGACGCCGTCGCCAAGGGCGTGGCCACCGAGGAGGACGTCGACACCGCGATGCGGCTGGGCGTCAACTACCCCCTCGGCCCCTTCGAGTGGAGCCGCCGGCTCGGCCGGAACTGGGCGTACGCCCTGCTGGACGACCTGCATCTGCGGGACCCCTCCGGCCGCTACGCGCCCTCCCTCGCGCTGTACCGCCACGCGTACGCCTCCGGCAAGCGGGAGGGGAGCACCTCATGACCACCGCCAAGCGCGACACGTACACCCCCGAGACGCTGCTGTCGGTCGCCGTCCAGGTCTTCAACGAACGCGGCTACGACGGCACGTCCATGGAGCACCTGTCCAAGGCGGCCGGCATCTCCAAGTCGTCGATCTACCACCATGTCGCAGGCAAGGAGGAGCTGCTGCGCCGCGCGGTGAGCCGGGCGCTGGACGGGCTCTTCGGGATCCTGGAGGAGGAGCACGCGCGCGGGGGGCGTGCCGCCGACCGGCTGCGGTACGTCGTACGGCGCATGGTCGAGGTGCTCATCGCCGAACTGCCGTACGTGACGCTGCTGCTGCGGGTGCGCGGCAACACCGCCACCGAGCGCTGGGCGCTGGAACGGCGGCGCGAGTTCGACCACCGGGTCGCCGAGCTGCTGAAGGCGGCCGCCGCGGACGGGGACGTGCGCGGTGACGTGGAGGTGCGGCTCGCCACCCGGCTGGTCTTCGGGATGATCAACTCGATCGTCGAGTGGTACCGCCCCGACGGCCGCGGCATGAGCGAGCGCGAAGTGGGCGAGGCGGTGGCCCGGCTGGTCTTCGGGGGCCTGGGCGGGACCGGCTGACACCGGCGGCGGACCGGGACCGGCTGACACCGGCGGCGGACCGGGACCGGCTGACACCGGCGGCGGACCGGGACCGGCTGACACCGGCGGCGGACCGGGACCGGCGGGGGACCGGCCGGCCCGGCGCTCGCGCTATCCCTGCGGCTCCAGGTCCTCCTCCTCGAACACCAGCAGCGTGCGGCTGCTGAGGACCTCCGGGATGGCCTGGAGGCGGGTGAGCACCAGTTCGCGCAGGGCCCGGTTGTCGGAGACGTGCACCAGCAGCAGGACGTCGAAGTCGCCGCCCACCAGGGCGATGTGGGCGGCACCGGGCAGCCGGCGCAGCTGCTCGCGCACGGTGCGCCAGGAGTTCTGGACGATCTTCAGGGTGATGTACGCCGACGTGCCCTGGCCCGCGCGCTCATGGTGGACGCGCGCCCCGAAGCCCCGGATCACACCGTCCTCGACGAGACGGTTGATGCGGGCGTAGGCGTTGGCCCGCGAGACATGGACCCGCTCGGCCACGGACCGGACGGAGGCGCGTCCGTCGGCCTGGAGCATGCGCAGGATGTCCTGATCTATGGCGTCCAGCGGACGCGGCGCCGATGACGCGGCACCGGCCTCCGGTCCCTCGGCCATTTGTTCAGGTGCCATGTCCCCCCGCTTCCCTGCCGTGGACGTACTGCATCCATCTCAGGCTGTGGAGAACCGTTTGTCCACAGCCTGGTGCCGCCTGTAGCCAAAATGTGCCGGCGACCGAACAATCGGTAGGTGAGGCGCATCACAGGAGCTGCGCCTCCTAGCCGCTCCCACGAGGAGGTGCCGTCATGACGGTCATGGAGCAGCGGGACGGGTATCGGCCGTCGCCGCCGCCCGCCTGGCAGCCCCGCACCGACCCCGCGCCGTTGCTGCCCGACCCGGAGCCCTACCGCGTCCTCGGCACCGAGGCTGCCGCCAAGGCCGACCCGCAGCTGCTGCGCCGGCTCTACGCGCAGCTGGTGCGCGGCCGCCGCTACAACGTCCAGGCCACCGCGCTCACCAAGCAGGGCCGGCTCGCCGTCTACCCCTCCAGCACCGGCCAGGAGGCGTGCGAGGTCGCCGCCGCGCTCGCCCTGGAGGACCGCGACTGGCTCTTCCCCAGCTACCGCGACACCCTCGCGGCGGTCGCCCGGGGCGTGGATCCCGTCGACGCGCTCACCCTGCTGCGCGGCGACTGGCACACCGGTTACGACCCGCACGAGCACCGTGTGGCCCCCCTGTGCACCCCGCTCGCCACCCAGCTCCCGCACGCCGTCGGCCTCGCCCACGCCGCCCGCCTCAAGGGCGACGACGTCGTGGCGCTCGCCATGGTCGGCGACGGCGGCACCAGCGAGGGCGACTTCCACGAGGCGCTGAACTTCGCCGCCGTGTGGCAGGCCCCGGTCGTCTTCCTCGTCCAGAACAACGGCTTCGCCATCTCCGTCCCGCTCGCCAAGCAGACCGCGGCTCCCTCCCTGGCCCACAAGGCCGTCGGGTACGGCATGCCGGGCCGCCTGGTCGACGGCAACGACGTCGCCGCGGTCCACGAGGTCCTCAGCGACGCCGTGCGCCACGCGCGCGCGGGCGGCGGCCCGACCCTCGTGGAGGCGGTGACCTACCGGATCGACGCCCACACCAACGCCGACGACGCCACCCGCTACCGCGGTGACGCGGAGGTCGAGGCATGGCGCGACCACGACCCGATCCTGCTTCTCGAACGGGAGCTCACCGCGCGCGGCCTGCTCGACGAGCAGGCGGTCCAGGCCGCCCGCGAGGACGCCGAGACCATGGCCGCCGCCCTGCGCGAGCGCATGAACCAGGACCCGGTGCTCGACCCGATGGACCTGTTCTCCCACGTCTACGCCGAACCCACCCCCCAGCTGCGCGAGCAGCGGGAGCAGCTGCAGGCCGAGTTCGAGGCCGCACAGGCCCAGGAAGGTGCGCAGCCATGACCACCGTCGCGGTGAAGCCCGCCACCATGGCGCAGGCCCTCACGCGCGCGATGCGCGACGCCATGGCCGCCGACCCGTCCGTGCACGTCATGGGCGAGGACGTCGGCACCCTCGGCGGTGTCTTCCGCGTCACCGACGGCCTGGCCAAGGAGTTCGGCGAGGACCGCTGCACCGACACCCCGCTGGCCGAGGCCGGCATCCTCGGCACGGCCGTCGGCATGGCGATGTACGGCCTGCGCCCGGTCGTGGAGATGCAGTTCGACGCCTTCGCCTACCCGGCGTTCGAGCAGCTCATCTCGCACGTCGCCCGCATGCGCAACCGCACCCGCGGCCGGATGCCGCTCCCGATCACCATCCGCGTCCCCTACGGCGGCGGCATCGGCGGGGTCGAGCACCACAGCGACTCCTCCGAGGCGTACTACATGGCGACTCCGGGGCTCCATGTCGTCACGCCCGCCACCGTCGCCGACGCCTACGGCCTGCTGCGCGCGTCCATCGCCTCCGACGACCCGGTCGTCTTCCTGGAGCCCAAGCGGCTGTACTGGTCGAAGGACTCCTGGAACCCGCAGGAGCCGCAGAGCGTTGAGCCGATAGGCCGCGCGGTGGTGCGGCGCCCGGGCCGGAGCGCCACACTCATCACGTACGGTCCGTCCGTGCCCGTCTGCCTCGAAGCCGCCGAGGCGGCACAGGCCGAGGGGTGGGACCTCGAAGTCGTCGACCTGCGCTCGCTGGTGCCGTTCGACGACGAGACGGTCTGCGCCTCGGTGCGGCGGACCGGACGGGCGGTCGTCGTGCACGAGTCGGGCGGGTTCGGCGGACCGGGAGGGGAGATCGCGGCCCGGGTCACGGAGCGCTGCTTCCACCATCTGGAGGCGCCGGTGCTGCGGGTGGCCGGGTTCGACATCCCCTATCCGCCGCCGATGCTGGAGAAGCACCACCTGCCCGGCGTCGACCGGATCCTGGACGCCGTGGCGCGTCTGCAATGGGAGGCCGAGAGCTGATGGCACAGGTGCTGGAGTTCAAGCTCCCCGACCTCGGGGAGGGGCTCACCGAGGCGGAGATCGTCCGCTGGCTGGTGGAGGTCGGTGACGTCGTCGCCATCGACCAGCCGGTCGTCGAGGTCGAGACGGCCAAGGCGATGGTCGAGGTGCCCTGCCCCTACGGCGGTGTGGTCACCGCCCGCTTCGGCGAGGAGGGCACCGAACTGCCCGTCGGGGCGCCGCTGCTGACGGTCGCCGTCGGCGCGGACGCCTCCGACGCCCTGGCCGGCGGGCCGGACGGGGCCGCGGGTGAGCGGCCGGCGGGTGCCGGTCCGGCCGCGGACACGACCCGGGGCACCGGCTCGGGTCCGGGCACCGGCTCCACGGCGGGCCCGCGCTCCGGCAACGGCTCCGGCTCGGGTCCCGGCTCGGGCGAGGGGTCGGGCAACGTCCTCGTGGGCTACGGCACGAGCGCGCCTTTGGAGCGACGCCGCAGGGTCCGCCGCCCGGTCGTCCCGGTGGCCTCGACGGCCGCCGCGACCGCGCCCTCCGGGACCTTCGCGAACGCCGCTCCCACGGCCCCGGCCGCGCCCGGCGAGGGCCCGCTGCCCGTGATCTCGCCGCTCGTGCGCCGCCTCGCCCGCGAGAACAACCTCGATCTGCGGGAGCTGACGGGCTCCGGCCCCGAGGGTCTGATCATGCGGGCGGACGTGGAGTACGCGCTGCGGGCGGCCGCCGTGCAGGCCCGGCCCGGCCGGCCGGTGACCGAGCCCCACCCGCGTGTGGCCTCCGCGCCCGCCACGGCCCCGCTCTCGGCCCCGGCGAGCGCTCCTTCGGCACCGATCCGTTCCTCCGCCGCCGTCCACGGCGAGGTGCGCGTCCCCCTCAAGGGCATCCGCGGCGCGGTCGCCGACAAGCTCTCGCGCAGCCGGCGCGAGATCCCGGACGCGACCTGCTGGGTGGACGCCGACGCCACGGAGCTCATGCGGGCACGCACCGCCATGAACGCGGCCGGCGGGCCGAAGATCTCCCTGCTCGCCCTGCTGGCCCGGATCTGCACGGCCGCGCTCGCCCGGTTCCCCGAGCTCAACTCCACGGTCGACCTGGAGGCCCGCGAGATCGTCCGGTTCGACCAGGTCCACCTCGGCTTCGCCGCCCAGACCGACCGCGGTCTGGTCGTGCCCGTGGTGCGTGACGCCCACGCGCGCGACGCCGAGGGACTGACCGCCGAGTTCGCACGGCTCACCGAGGCGTCCCGGACCGGCGCGCTCACGCCCGCGGACCTGACCGGCGGCACCTTCACGCTGAACAACTACGGCGTGTTCGGCGTCGACGGATCCACTCCGATCATCAACCACCCCGAGGCCGCCATGCTCGGTGTGGGCCGCATCGTGCCCAAGCCGTGGGTGCACGAGGGCGAGCTGGCCGTGCGGCAGGTGGTGCAGCTCTCGCTCACCTTCGACCACCGGGTGTGCGACGGAGGCACCGCGGGCGGCTTCCTGCGGTACGTGGCGGACTGCGTCGAACAGCCGGCGGTGCTGCTGCGCACGCTCTGAGCGACCGCGGCACACGAGACGGAGCCCTGCCGGGCGTGTTCCGGCAGGGCTCCGCCGTTCTCGCGCACCGCGCAGGGCCGCATACTCAGGAGGTGACCGAGAACGCGCCTGCCGAGCCCGGGTACGACGCCGTCGTGCTGGCCGGTGGTGCCGCGCGGCGGCTCGGCGGCACCGACAAGCCCGGCGTGCGCGTGGGCGGACGGGCCCTGCTCGACCGGGTGCTGGCCGCCTGCGCCGACGCCCGCACCACCGTCGTCGTCGCCGATCCGCGCCCCACGGCCCGGGCCGTGCGCTGGACACGCGAGGAACCCGCCGGCGGGGGACCGCTGGCCGCGCTGGACGCCGGACTGCGCCACAGCGGCGCGCCCCATGTGATCGTGCTCTCCGCCGACCTGCCCTTCCTGCGGGAGGGCACGGTCCGGCGGCTGCTGGCCGCCCTGCGCGCGGACACCGCCGACGGGGTGCTGCTCACCGACGCCGACGGACGCGACCAGCCGCTCGTGGCGGCCTACCGGGCGGCCGCCCTGCGGCGCGGACTGACCGCACTCACCGCCGAGCACGGCTCCCTGACCGGTCTTCCGCTGCGCCGGCTCACCGGGGGACTCGTTCTCACCCGCCTCACCGACCCCGTCGCGGCCTTCGACTGCGACACCTGGGACGACATCGCCATCGCCCGAGCACGCATCAGGGAGCATGAGCACGTGTTGGATGAATGGATCTCCGCAGTCAAGGACGAGCTGGGCATCGACCTGGACGTCGACACCGGCGCCCTGCTCGACCTGGCCCGGGACGCCGCGCACGGAGTGGCCCGGCCCGCCGCGCCCCTGACGACCTTCCTGGTCGGCTATGCCGCCGCCCGCGCCGAAGGCGGTCCCGAGGCGGTCGCCGAGGCATGCCGCAGGGCCGCCGCCCTGGCGCAGCGCTGGGCCCAGGAGGACACCGGCGACGCGAAGCCCGACGCCGCCCCCGGCACGAGCCCGGACGCCGGATGACCGCCCGGGGCCTGGGACGGGACGCCGACGACCTCGACGTCGAGGAGGCCCTCGCCCTGGTGAAGCGGCCGGCCGGCACCGAGACCGCCGTGCCGCAGCCGTCCGCCGGGGCCGCGCCGCGTGCGGCGGAACGGCATCACGCCACGCCCTGGCCCGAGGCCCGTGCGATCGCCGCCCGCGCGAGCCGCGGGGCCCGGCGCCGCCCGCCCGTCGCGGTGTCCCTCGACGCGGCTCTCGGCCTCGTCCTGGCCGAGCCGCTGACCGCCCGGACCGACCTGCCCTCGTTCGACACGTCCGCCATGGACGGCTGGGCGGTCGCCGGACCGGGCCCGTGGAGGGTGCGGGACGAGGGCGTGCTGGCCGGACACGGCGAGTCCGTCCGGCTCGACGACGGAGAGGCCGCCCGGATCGCCACCGGAGCCCGGATCCCCCCGGACACCACCGCCGTACTGCGCAGCGAGCACGGCCGCACCGACGACAAGGGCCGTCTGCATCCGCTCCGTGATGTCGCCCACGGCCAGGACATCCGCCCGCGCGGCCAGGAGTGCCGCAGCGGGGACCACCTCCTGCCCCCGGCGACCCTGGTGACCCCGGCCGTCCTCGGGCTGGCCGCGGCAGCCGGCTACGACACGCTCGCCGTCGTCCCGCGCCCGCGCGTCGAGGTGCTCGTCCTGGGTGACGAACTGCTCACCGAGGGCCTGCCGCACGGCGGTCTGATCCGGGACGCGCTCGGCCCGATGCTGCCGCCCTGGCTGCGTGCACTGGGCGCCGAGGTCGTCGCCGTGCGACGGCTGGGTGACGACGCCGAGGCCCTGTACAAGGCCGTGAGCGGAAGTGACGCCGACCTGGTGGTCACCACCGGCGGCACCGCGGCGGGACCCGTCGACCACGTCCATCCCACCCTGCGCCGCATCGGTGCGGAACTCCTGGTCGACGGGGTGAAGGTGCGCCCCGGTCATCCGATGCTGCTGGCCCGCACCAAGGAGGACCAGTACCTCGTCGGTCTGCCCGGCAACCCCCTCGCGGCCGTCTCCGGCCTGCTCACCCTGGCCGAGCCGCTGCTGCGCACGCTCGCCGCCCGCCCTGTCCCGGAGCCGTACGGGCTGCCGCTGCGGGACGCGGTGCAGGGGCATCCGCACGACACCCGGCTGGTCCCCGTCGCCGTGCGCACCGGCCACGCGATGCCGCTGCACTACAACGGCCCGGCGATGCTGCGCGGTGTCGCGGCGGCCGACGCCCTGGCCGTCGTACCGCCCGGCGGGGCAGTCAAGGGGCAGGACGCGGAGCTGATCGAACTGCCCTGGACGTCGGCCGGGAGCGGTGCCTGTTTCACGTGAAACAGGGTTGAGTGTGCGCGTTTCATGTGAAACGCCGCCAACAGGGTGCGTTTCACGTGAAACAGGGGCCCCGGTGAGGATCTACTCCTCCGTCTCCACCACCACATGGCGCACGGTGACGACCCGGTCGCCCGGCCGGAGCGTTCCGACCTGGTCGTCGCTGTAGTCCAGCACCTTCCGGTCGCGGACGACGGCCATGACCAGCTCGGTGCAGTCGCGCGGGTTCTTCCCCGCCTCGGCCTGCGTCACCGGGCGTTCGACCAGGTCGAGTCCGGCACCCAGGGTCATCAGGTCCTCCAGAGTGCGGGCCACGACCGGGCTGACCATGGAGACGCCGAGCAGACGGCCGGCGGAGCTGGAGCTGGTGACGACGGTGTCCGCGCCGCTCTGCCGCAGCAGCGGCACGTTCTCGTCCTCCCGTGCGGCCGCGACGATGGTGGCGTGCCGGTTCAGCTGGCGGACGGTCAGGGTGATCAGGGCCGCGGTGTCGTCGCGCTGCGGGGCGACGATGACCCGGGAGGCGGTCTGGGCCTCGGCCTTCAGCAGGGTCTCGGACCGGGTGGCGTCACCGCTGATCGAGACCAGGCCGTCGTCGCCTGCGGCGGTCACCGCCTTGCGCTGGGAGTCCACGACCACGATGCGTGCCTTGTCCACGCCCTGCCCGATCAGGGTCCGCACGGCGTGGCGCCCCTTGGTGCCGTAGCCGACGACCACGATGTGGTCCCTGATCCGGCTCCGCCAGCGGTGGACACGGACCTGCTGCCGGGTGCGCTCGGTGAGGGCCTCCAGGGTGGTGCCGACCAGGATGATCAGGAAGACCACGCGCAGCGGCGTGATGACGAAGATGTTCACCAGCCGCGCGCCGTCACTGGCCGGGGTGATGTCGCCGTAGCCCGTGGTGGAGAGGGTGACGGTGGCGTAGTAGGCGGAGTCGAGGAAGGTGACGGTGCCGTCGGAGTTGTCGTTGTAGCCGGAGTGGTCGGCGTAGACGATCAGGGTGGTGAGGACGAGCACCCCGAGGGCCAGCATCAGACGCCGCAGAACCTGCTGGAGCGGATGCAGGGAGCTGCGGGTGGGCATCTCGATGGACCGGCCCGCCTCGGCGTCGTCACGGGCCTCCCGGTGCGAGCGGTACCAGAGGTAGCGCAGCACGGAGGTCTTGGCCGGTCTGGTCGCGGTCTTCTCGTCCTGCCTCATTGCCCTGCCCCACGGTCGTGATCGGAAGACGTCGGCACCATGGTCGCGGGCGAGTGCGCGCACCATGGTTCAGTACGTCCGACCCATCGAATCACCCGCTGCACTGGAGGCCCCGTGCGTGACCACACCGTCGTCGTCGGATTCGGTACGAAGGGGCGCACGGCGCTTCGGACAGTCTGCGGCGCGGGACTGAAGAAGGACCAGGTCGTGGTGATCGACCCCAGTGCCAAGGCGATGACCGCGGCGGCCGTGGAGGGCTTCGAGGCGGTGGCCGGGGACGCCACGCGCAGCGATGTGCTGCGCCAGGCCGAGGTGCAGCGCGCGGGGAAGATCATCGTCGCGACCCAGCGGGACGACACGGCCGTGCTGGTCGTGCTCACCGCCCGCCAGCTCAACCCGTCGGCGAAGATCGTGGCCGCGGTCGCCGAGGAGGAGAACGCCCCGCTGCTGCGGCAGTCCGGCGCGGACGAGGTCGTCACCGGCGCGAGCGCCGCCGGACGGCTTCTCGGGCTGTCCGTGCTCACGCCCGCCGCCGGTCTGGTCATGGAGGACCTGATGCGCCAGGGCAGCGGCCTCGACATGGTCGAGAGGCCGGTCACCAAGGCGGAGACGGGCCGCGGACCGCGCGATCTCGACGACCTGGTCGTCAGCGTCGTACGGGGCCATCGGGTGCTGGCGTACGACGATCCGGCCGTCGGCGTGCTGGAGCCGATGGACCGGATCGTGTCGATCGTGCGGCGGGAGGGCAACGGCACCGGCAGGTGAGGTGCTGCGCCGCTGCCGTCCCGGGGTGCCGGCGGGCCGGAGCCCGCCGGTTCACCTGCGGTTGTACAGGCGCATCGTGATCGGGCCGAAGACCAGCACGAACAGGCCCGCCCAGCCGAGGGACCAGGCGATCTCGTCGGCCGGCCAGTCGCCCGCCATCAGTCCGCGCACGGCGGAGGCGAGGTGGGTGATCGGGCTGTTGTTGACGAACGCCTGGAGCCAGCCGGGCATGGTGGTGGGGTCGACGAAGACGTTGGACAGGAAGGTGAGCGGGAAGATCACCATCATGCTGACGCCCATCACCGACTTCTCCGAGCGCAGCATCAGCCCGAACATCGTCCAGATCCACGAGAACGCGAACGAGAAGACGATCAGCAGCGCCACCCCGGCGACCACCCCGGCGACCCCGCCGTCCGCGCGGTAGCCGAGGACCATGCCGACCACGAGCATGACCACGGACGCGATGGTGTAGCGCAGGGCGTCGCCCAGGAGGTAGCCGACCATCGTGGACGGCCGCCAGATGGGCAGGGACCGGAAGCGGTCGAAGACGCCCTTCTCGATGTCGGTGTTCACCGATACGCCGGTGTACATCGTGATCATCACGACCGACATCACCAGGATGCCCGGCAGCAGGAACTGGATGTACTCCTTCGGCGAACCGGCCAGCGCCCCGCCGAACAGGTACGTGTACATCAGCACCATCATGATCGGGAACGCGGTGACGTCGAAGAGCTGCTCCGGCACGTGCTTGATCTTCAGCACCGCCCGCCAGCCGAAGGTCAGCGAGGCCGACCAGGCGCTGGGGCGCGGCGGGCGCTCCTTGGCCACGAGCAGCGCGGCCAGCGACTCGGCGCTGACGGGGGCGAGTTCCTTGGTCTCGGTCGTCGTCGCGGTGCTCATGCCGCAGCCTCGCCTTCCGTGCCTTCGGTGTCCTCGGTGTCCGCTGTGCCGTCCTGGGCCGCGGGGTCGCCCGTCCGGGTGCCGTGGCCGGTCAGGGCGAGGAAGACCTCGTCCAGACTGGGCTGGCCCAGGGAGAAGTTGTCGACGGTGATGCCGCCGCGGGCCAGCTCCGCGAGCGCGCGGGCCGCCTGTTCGGCCGCGCCCTGTCCGTTCGCGGCGCCGCCGACCCGGGCTGTCAGCGCGACGGGGTCGGGCTCCAGCTGCACGTCCGCGTCCAGGACCAGCCGCAGCACCCGCTCGGCCTCGGGCCGCTGTGCGGGGTCGCGCAGCCGCAGATGGACGGATCCGGCGCCGACGGACGACTTCAGCTCGCCCTTGGTGCCCTCCGCGATCACCTTGCCGCGGTCGATGACGGCGATCCGCGACGCGAGCTGGTCGGCCTCGTCGAGGTACTGCGTGGTCAGCAGGACGGTGGTGCCCTGGGCGACCACCGCGCGCACGATGTCCCACACCTGGTTGCGGCTGCGGGGGTCGAGGCCGGTGGTGGGCTCGTCCAGGAAGAGCAGGTCGGGGGTGCTGAGGATCGACGCGGCGATGTCGATACGGCGCCGCATGCCGCCCGAGTAGTTCTTGACCTGCTTCCCTGCGGCGTCCGACAGCCCGAAGGCCGTCAGCAGCTGCTCGGAACGGTCGCGTGCGGCCTTCTTGCCGTGGCCCAGGAGACGTCCGAGCAGCACCAGGTTCTCGGTGCCGGTGAGGTCCTCGTCCACCGAGGCGTACTGCCCGGTCAGGCTCACCAGGCCGCGTACCGCGTCCGCCTCCCGCACCACGTCGTGGCCGAAGACATGGGCCTGGCCGCCGTCGGGCCGAAGGAGGGTGGCGAGCATCTTCACCGTCGTCGTCTTGCCCGCGCCGTTCGGGCCGAGGACGCCGTAGACCGTGCCCGCGGGCACCGAGAGGTCGACTCCGTCGACCGCCCTGGTCTCACCGAACGTCTTCACCAGGCCCGCGGTCTCGATGGCCAGGCCGGAGGTCTGCTGGCTCATGGTGGGTGTCCTTCCGCGTTCATGGGTCACGCATGGGAAGACCTTTACCGTCGCGCAAACTCATCGGTCGCGCACAGGGTTTTCCGGGCGGCCCGAAGGCGGGGCGCCGTCCGGGCGGAGGCAGTAGCGTCCGTTTCATGTATGCGATCACGATTCCCGAACCCGGTGGGGCCGAGGCGCTGGTGTGGGCCGAGGTGGCCGATCCGGTGCCCGGACCGGGAGAAGTGCTGGTCGAGGTGGCGGCCAGTGCCGTGAACCGGGCCGACATCCTCCAGCGGCAGGGCTTCTACGACCCGCCGCCCGGCGCGTCCCCGTACCCCGGCCTGGAGTGCTCCGGGCGGATCGCCGCGATCGGCTCGGGCGTCTCCGGCTGGTCGGTCGGCGACGAGGTCTGCGCGCTGCTCTCCGGCGGCGGCTACGCCGAGAAGGTGGCCGTCCCGGCCGGTCAGCTCCTCCCCGTGCCCAAGGGCGTGTCCCTGACCCGGGCGGCGGCGCTGCCCGAGGTGGCCAGCACGGTCTGGTCGAACGTCTTCATGATCGCCCACCTGCGCCCGGGCGAGACCCTGCTGGTGCACGGCGGCTCCAGCGGCATCGGCACCATGGCCGTCCAGCTCGCCAAGGCCGTCGGCGCGAGGGTCGCGGTCACCGCGGGCAGCGCCGAGAAGCTGGAGCGGTGCGCCGAGCTGGGGGCGGACATCCTGATCAACTACCGGGAGCAGGACTTCGTCGCCGAGATCGGCAGGGCCACGGACGGGGCGGGCGCGGACGTCGTCCTGGACAACATGGGGGCCAAGTACCTGGACCGCAACGTCCGCACCCTGGCCGTCAACGGGCGCCTGGCGATCATCGGTATGCAGGGCGGCGTCAAGGGCGAGCTGAACATCGGGGCGCTGCTCGGCAAGCGGGCCGCCATCAGCGCGACCTCGCTGCGGGCGCGGCCGCCGGAGGAGAAGGCGGCCATCGTCGCGGCGGTGCGGGAGCATGTCTGGCCGCTGCTGGAGGCGGGCCACGTCCGGCCGGTCGTCGACCGGGAGCTGCCGATGAGCGACGCCGCGGCGGCCCACCGGGTGGTGGAGGAGAGCGGCCACGTGGGCAAGGTGCTGCTGGTCACCCCGGCGGGCGAAGGACAGCCGGACGAGGAGCGTGCGCCGGACAGGCGCTAGCCGAGGAGCGGCGTCCGGGCCGGCCCGGCCCGGAAGGTGCGGCTCCTTCTGCCGGCCCCGGCCGGTCCCGCCGCGCCCGCACGGTCGCGCCCGCACGGCCCGGACGGCAGCCCCTAGTCGCGTCTCAGCCGCAGGCCGAGGAAGGCGAGGGCCAGGCCGAGGCCGACGAGCATCAGGCCGCTGCCGAGGGGCAGGACGTGCAGCATGGGTTCGGCGGGTGTGCCCGCCTGCGGTGCGACGGCCCGGGGTGAGCCGTCCTGCGGCGGGTCGGCCTGCCGTGAGGCGGCCTGGGGCTCGGTCGGACCGACCGAGGCGGTGCCGGCAGGGGGCTGAAGGCCGCCGGCCTCGTCGTGTCCGTCCCCGCCGTCGCGCTCCCCGCTGTCGGCGGTCCCTGCGTCGCTCTCGTCCGCGGACGGCTCCGGCTGCTCGGACGCCTCCGCCGACGTCTCCTCCTCGCCCGGCTCCCGTTCCTTCTCCTGCGGCCGCCCGGGCCGCTGCCTGCCTTCCCCGGCCCGGCTCCCGGCCCGCGACGGCTCGTCTTCCGCGGGCTCGGAGGGCACCCGTACGACACCCGCCCCGTGGGCGCCCTCCGCGGCGCCGCCCTCGGAGTGCTTCGGCCACGGTCTCCCGGCGGAGGCGGAGGGGGAGACCCGGACCGGTTCATGGGGAGAGGACGAGCCGGGCGAGCCGGATGCGCGGGAGTCCCCGGAGGGGGAGGGCCGTGGGGCCCGGCCGTTCCCGGAGTCCCGCGCGCCGGAGGCGGAGGGCCTGGAGGACCGCACGGACTCCCCGTAGGGAGCGGCCCACGAGGCCGCCCCACCGGCGGGGTTCCCGGCGGCGGGGCCCCGCGCTCCCGGATCCACGGCCGGGACCCGCGGGCCCGGCCCGGCCGCGGCGGAGCTGCTCGCGGGCGAGGTGCGCGGGGCCTGCGCGGCGGCGGCCGGGCCGCAGACGGCCAAGGGCATCGCCAGCCCCGCCATCAGCACGACCGGCACCACCCCGCGCACCCTCAGGCCGACGCCCTGCCGGGCGGTCACCCGCGTCCCCGTGCCGTCGCCCCGCCGGGCAGCTCCCCGCGCCGTCACGCCGATACCCCGCCGGGCAGCTCCCCGCGCCGTCACGCCGATACCCCGCCGGGCAGCCTCCCGCACCGCCATACCGAAGCCCTGCCGGACAGTCTCCTGGGTCCCCGTGCCGTCGCCCCGCCGGGCAGCCTCCCGCGCCGCCATGCCGAAGCCCTGCCGAACGGCGGTCCTCCGCGCCCTCACCCCGACGCCTCGCAGGGCGGTCCCCTGCATCGCCGCTCCGACGCCCCGCAGCGCGGCTCCCCGCGTCCACCGGCCCGGCGCAGCCGCATCCGGCACGGCCGCATCCGGTGCGGCCCCGTCCCGCCCCCGTGCCACCGACATCGAACGAGTCACATCCCTACCCTCACACCACCCAACATTCCCGGCATTCCGGGATACGCCGGTCTGCCGGAACGTGACCTGAGCGCCGCGACAACGGGATGTGAAGGAATCACCCGTGACGGAAACGGTGGATCACGCCCCCGCGGGGGCACCACGATGATGAGCTGTAGGAGTGCGAGAGAATGGCGGCATGGAGATGCCGAGGAACGAAAGGTCGCCGGAGAACCCGCAGATCCTGGTCGTGGGCCAGGACGGCATGGCGCTCAGCGGCGGCACCGGGGACGAGGACTCCCGCGAGATTCCGGTGACGGAGCAGGTCGAGCAGCCGGCGAAGGTCATGCGGATCGGCAGCATGATCAAGCAGCTGCTGGAGGAGGTGCGGGTCGCGCCTCTCGACGAGGCGAGCCGGGTCCGGCTGAAGGAGATCCACGCCAGCTCGGTGAAGGAGCTGGAGGACGGCCTGGCGCCGGAGCTCGTGGAGGAGCTGGAGCGGCTGTCGCTGCCCTTCACGGACGACGCCACCCCGACCGACGCGGAACTGCGGATCGCGCAGGCGCAGTTGGTCGGCTGGCTGGAGGGCCTCTTCCACGGCATCCAGACGACGCTGTTCGCCCAGCAGATGGCCGCCCGGGCGCAGCTGGAGCAGATGCGCCGCGCCCTTCCGCCGGGCGTCGGCGGCCACGAGGACGGCGAGCACCACCCGGGCGCCCGCTCGGGCGGGCCGTACCTGTGACCACTGGTCCACGATCGCCGAAGGGTCCGGCAGCACAGGCTGCCGGACCCTTCGCTCTCCCGTTCGGTTCAGCGGCACCAAGGCCGCGCAGGTGTCAGAACAGCGGGTTGAACTTGCCGCCGGAGTAGCAGTAGACGCTGATCCCGGGCTTGTTCACCTCGGCGCTGCCGTCGTAGAGCTGAACCTCGACGCCGGCGTGCTTGATGCCGCGGGTGTCCTCCGCGTAGGTGTTCCACGTCTCGGAGGCGCCGCTGCCGCCGTAGACGTGGTGCCAGGACCAGGTCTTGACGGTGCTGCCCGTGTACGTCACCAGACGGACGGCGGGGTGGTACCCGTCGGCCTTGGTGTCCTTCACAGTGATCGACAGCGGGTTGAGCTTGGTCCTGCTGGCCCAGGTCCAGCTCGCGGACCCGGTTCCCCCGGTGACCGAGCAGGAGGCGCTCGCGCCCGCCGCCGCGGCCGGGCTTGCCGCCAGCGGGACGAGAACGGCCGCCAGTGCGCCTGCGGTGAGGAGCCCTGCCTTGTATGTGCGCATAAATCTCTCCAAGATCACCTTGATTGACATGGGCACACTAAGTGGCGCGGTCCGTGAAACGCAAAGAGATTCGACGCGAGGGCTGCGGACACGCGCTCCCCGCACGCGAGGGGCCAGACGTACGCGAAGACTCCGGCGTACGCGAAGACTCCGGCGTACGCGAAGACTCCGGCGTACGCGAAGACTCCGGCGTACGCGAAGACTCCGGCGTACGCGAAGGGCCCGGCAGCCCAGTGCCGCCGGACCCTCCTACGCCACGGATCGCGCGGACGTCACGCCGGGTTGCCCGTCGAGACGCGCAGCTGGATCTCGCCCGGGTCCTTCGGGTCGACGTCCGTGCCCGGTGCCGGGAACTGGTCCAGGACCGTGCCGTCGCCCCAGGTGTTGTTGTCGACTTCCTTCTTCGTCATGTTCCAGTTCGCCGCCGCGAGGCACTCCCGCACCGAGGTGAGGTCCTTGAACCGGAAGTCGGGGAGCTTGACCTTGTCCGGGTCGTTGTACGCCTCGGTGGGCTCGCTGCACTCGGTCGCCTCGATGGTGCGCGAGTGGTCCGGCGGCCGGTAGCCCGGCTTCTGCGACGAGGACGCCGAGGTGCTCGGGTCGCCGCCCTTGCCCTCGTTCTTGTCGCCGCCGCCCAGCTGCACCGCGGCGATCAGCCCGCCGACGGCGACGAGCGCCACCACGATCGAGCCGATGACGACCGATCGGTTGCTCTTGCGGCCACCGCCCGGCGCGGGCGCCTGCTGCGGGGCGATGTTGTACGGCGGCGGAGTCGCGGCACCCTGCGGCGCGTACCCGGACGCCGCGTGCGGCTGCTGGTAGCCGCCCTGGTGCGGATAGCCGTACGCCGGAGCAGGCGCGGGCGTGGGCACCGGGGTGCTGTACGGGTTCGGCGGCGGCGTCGGCTGGTACGGCGTCTGGACCGGGCCCGTGGGGGCCGGGGCCGTCTGGTCGACCGGCGGGAACACCGCGGAGCCCACGCCCGCGCCGCTCGCGGTCGGCGCGCCGGGCACGATGCTCGGCGCGGCCGGCTGGAGGGAGGCGGCGACGCGCAGGCACTCGTCGCGCATGGCGACGGCGGTCGGGAAGCGCTCGTTCGGGTTCTTCTTCAGCGCGCGGGTGATCAGCGCGTCCACCGCCGGAGGCAGCGCACGGTTGATGGCGGAGGCGGCGACCGGCTCCTCCTGCACATGCGCGTACGCGATCGCCAGCGCCGAGTCCGCCTCGAACGGCAGCCGCCCGGTGACCAGTTGGAACAGCATGATGCCGACCGAGTACAGGTCGGAGCGGGCGTCCACCCCGCGGCCGAGGGCCTGCTCGGGAGAGAGGTACTGGGGGGTGCCGACGACCATGCCGGTCTGGGTCATGGAGGTGACGCCGGACTGCATGGCGCGGGCGATGCCGAAGTCCATGACCTTGACCACACCGCGCTTGGTCGTCATCACGTTGCCCGGCTTGATGTCGCGGTGGACCAGGCCCATCTCGTGGCTGATCTCCAGCGCCGCGAGCACATCGGCCGTGATCTTCAGCGCCTTGTCGGCGGGCATCGCGCCGTACTGCCGTACGTCCTCGTCGAGCACCGAGCCGAGCGGGCGGCCCTCGATGTACTCCATGACGATGTACGGCGTCGTCATGCCGTCGACCTCGTCCTCGCCCGTGTCGAAGACGGAGACGATGTTGGTGTGCGTGAGCTTGGCCACGGCCTGCGCCTCGCGGCGGAAGCGCTCGCGGAAGGCGGCCTCGCGGCCCAGATCGGTGTGCAGCGTCTTGATGGCGACCTGGCGGTCGAGGACACTGTCGTACGCGAGATGGACCGAGGCCATGCCGCCCTGGCCGAGCAGGTCGCGCAGTTGGTAGCGGCCGCCGGCGAGTGCCCGCGCCGTATAGCGGTCCTGTGCGCCGTCCTGGCTCATCGTCTTGCGTCCCCCATCGGCGCCGGCAACAGCGGCTGCTGTGCTCCCGCGTGATCGAAATGAGTTATTCCCGGCCAAGTCTGCCCCAGGGCAGTGACACGTCAAGCTCGGTGCCCGTTCCGTGACCGTACGCGAAAGAAGCGTCGCGGAAGCGTTACAGCGCCCGTACAAGCGGTGCACACGATTTGCGCCACGGCTGGAAATCACGGTTTCATGACCGGTCGGTCTCCTGCCCACGACGGGGCCATCTCGGACCGGCGGATCGCGCGGAGGCTGTAGCGTGGCCGACGGAGACCGTAACAACACCGCGCGCACCGCGGGCAGAAACGACGGCGAGGACTGATGGCACAGCAGCAGCGCGCTCAGGGCCCGTCCGAACCCGAGGCGACTGGCGGCGGCATGTCGGACGCGCCGGAGACCTGGGGCAACGGAGGGCTTGTCGGGGACGGCCGGTACCGGCTGACCCGCAGGCTCGGCCGGGGCGGCATGGCGGAGGTGTTCGCCGCCGAGGACGTACGCCTCGGCCGCACCGTCGCCGTCAAACTGCTGCGCCCCGATCTCGCCGAGGACCCGGTCTCCAAGGCCCGCTTCACGCGCGAGGCCCAGTCGGTGGCCGGACTCAACCACCATGCCATCGTCGCCGTGTACGACTCCGGCGAGGACCACACGGCCGGCCAGTCGGTGCCGTACATCGTGATGGAGATCGTCGAGGGCCGCACGATCCGCGATCTGCTGCTCAACGCGGAGGCGCCGGGACCCGAGCAGGCCCTGATCATCGTCTCCGGGGTGCTGGAGGCGCTGGCCTACTCGCACCAGCACGGCATCGTGCACCGCGACATCAAGCCCGCCAACGTCATCATCACCCACAACGGCGCCGTGAAGGTGATGGACTTCGGCATCGCCCGCGCCCTGCACGGTGCTTCGACGACGATGACGCAGACCGGCATGGTCATGGGAACCCCGCAGTACCTGTCGCCCGAGCAGGCTCTCGGCAAGGCCGTCGACTACCGCTCCGACCTGTACGCGACCGGCTGCCTCCTCTACGAACTCCTCGCGCTGCGCCCGCCGTTCGTCGGCGAGACCCCGCTGTCGGTGGTCTACCAGCACGTCCAGGACATCCCGGTCCCGCCGTCGGAGGTCTCCGACGGCTCGCCGCCGGAGCTGGACGGCCTGGCGATGCGCGCGCTGGCCAAGGACCCCGACGACCGTTTCCAGACCGCCGAGGAGATGCGCGGTCTGGTGCAGTACGCCCTGCAGATGCTGTACGACCAGGGCGGCCACACCGGCACCTGGAACACCGGCCCGGTGATGATGCACGAGGGCCGGCACACCCCGGCCGGCGGTCTGGCCGGCACGTCGGTGCTGCCGCACCCGATGGACGGCGCCGGCACCGCCCAGATCCCGCAGCCGATCCTGCCTCAGTACGGTCATGGCGACGACGGCGGTTTCGAGGGGCACGGCAACAGGGGCAGCGGCCGGGGCAAGTTGTGGATCCTGGCCGTCCTCGCGGTGATCGCGATTGCGGCGGGTGTCGCGCTGGCGCTGAAGAACACCGGCAACGGCGAGAAGCAGCCCGGCACCACCCCGACCCCGACCGTCACCAAGTCCACCGAGAAGGAGACCGCCCCCGAGGAGCCGAGCGACGAGCCGACCGAGGAGCAGACGCAGGACGAGCAGGACGACGGCAGCGGTGGCGGCGGCAACGGATGGGGCGACTGGTCGCCCACGCCGACCCCGTCCTGGAGCCCGTCCTCGACCCCGTCGAGCACTCCGAGCGGTGAGCCGTCCGACCCCGAGCCCACGGAGACGGGCGGCACGGACACGGGCGGCACGGACACCGGTGGCACCGACACGGGTGGCACGGACACGGGCGGCACGGACACCGGTGGCACCGACACGGGTGGCACGGACACCGGCGGCACGGACACCGGCGGTACCGACACGGGTGGCACCGACACCGGCGGCGTCACCGACGGCGGCATCGTCGGCGGCTGATCCGCCGCCCCGAGGCCGCCCCCGAGGCCGCCCGAGCCGGCAGACAGGCCGGTCCATGAGCCGACACACGAGCCGGCCCGCTGCCCAGCAGCGGGCCGGCTCGTTCGGTCTGTGCCGAAGTCTTCATAAAACCCGAGGCGGTTTTGTCAGGTCGGCGAATTTATCCCTTCCGGTTACTGACTGGTTGGTCCAGTCTTTTCTTCCGCCGAGTACACATCCGGTGAACTCTTCCCGTGACCCGGTCCACCGGGATAACGTGCCGTAGTTCCGGCCCCCTGCAAGGCTGTGACCAGGAGTTGTTCCCGGCAATCGCGATTTACTTGGAAATCCAAGCAAAATCGCAGGTCAGGAAGGGTTTCACAGAAATGTGGAGCACTGGGTAACGTGCTTTTTGCAGGGCGCTCGCCGGGGCACCTGTCACGCCTGTCCCCGTTCGCGCCGCACCCACCCCGTGCGTCCGCGGGAAAGCAGGTGAGCCGCTCCCCCGGACTCCTGAACGGAGCCGGGGGGACCCCCAGGCAGCCCGGCGAACCCGGGGCAGCCGGACCGACGGAGGAGCACACGTGAGCGTGGAGAGCACTGCCGCGCGCAAGCCGCGAGGCGGCGCCGGAAGCAAGGCCGGCACCACCGGCGCCAAGCGCACCACCCGCACGAGCGCCAAGCAGGGCACGGACCCTGAGCTCGTGCAGCTGCTGACGCCCGAGGGCGAACGAGTCAAGAACGCCGAGTACGACAAGTACGTCGACGGCATCACCCCCGAAGAGCTCCGCGGCCTGTACCGCGACATGGTGCTCACCCGGCGCTTCGACGCCGAGGCCACCTCCCTGCAGCGCCAGGGCGAGCTGGGCCTGTGGGCGTCGCTGCTCGGCCAGGAGGCCGCCCAGATCGGTTCCGGCCGGGCGCTGCGCGACGACGACTACGTCTTTCCGACCTACCGCGAGCACGGCGTCGCCTGGTGCCGCGGGGTCGACCCGACCAACCTGCTCGGCATGTTCCGCGGCGTGAACAACGGCGGCTGGGACCCCAACAGCAACAACTTCCACCTGTACACGATCGTCCTCGGCTCGCAGACCCTGCACGCCACCGGCTACGCGATGGGCGTCTCCAAGGACGGCGCGGACTCCGCCGTGCTCGCGTACTTCGGCGACGGCGCCTCCAGCCAGGGCGACGTCAACGAGTCGTTCGTCTTCTCGGCGGTCTACAACGCCCCGGTCGTGTTCTTCTGCCAGAACAACCAGTGGGCGATCTCCGAGCCCATCGAGAAGCAGACCCGCGTCCCGCTCTACCAGCGTGCCCGCGGCTTCGGTTTCCCCGGTGTCCGGGTCGACGGCAACGACGTCCTGGCCTGCCTCGCGGTGACCCGCGCGGCCCTGGAGCGCGCCCGGCGCGGCGAGGGCCCGACGCTGGTGGAGGCGTTCACGTACCGCATGGCCGCCCACACCACCTCCGACGACCCGACCCGCTACCGCCGCGACGCGGAGCGCGAGGCGTGGGAGGCCAAGGACCCGATCCTGCGCCTGCGGGCCCACCTGGAGAACGAGGGCCACGCCGACGCGGCCTTCTTCGAGGAGCTGGAGACGGAGAGCGAGGCGCTCGGCAAGCACGTCCGCGAGGTCGTCCGGGCCATGCCCGTACCGGAGCACATGGCGATCTTCGACAACGTGTACGCGGACGGGCACGCGCTCGTCGACGAGGAGCGCGCGCAGTTCGCCGCCTACCAGGCGTCCTTCACGGGCGGAGAGGCCGAGTAATCATGGCTGTTCAGACACTTCCTCTCGCGAAGGCGCTCAACGAGTCGCTGCGCAAGGCCCTGGAGACCGACCCCAAGGTCGTCATCATGGGCCTGGACGTCGGCAAGCTGGGCGGAGTCTTCCGGATCACCGACGGCCTCCAGAAGGACTTCGGCGAGGACCGGGTCATCGACACCCCGCTCGCCGAGTCCGGCATCGTCGGCACCGCGATCGGACTCGCGCTGCGCGGCTACCGGCCGGTCGTGGAGATCCAGTTCGACGGCTTCGTCTTCCCGGCGTACGACCAGATCGTCACCCAGCTCGCGAAGATGCGGGCCCGCTCGCTCGGCGCCGTGAAAGTGCCGGTCGTCATCCGCATTCCGTACGGCGGCGGCATCGGCGCCGTCGAGCACCACTCCGAGTCCCCCGAGTCGCTCTTCGCGCACGTCGCGGGCCTCAAGGTCGTCACCCCGGCGAACTCCTCCGACGCCTACTGGATGCTCCAGCAGGCGATCCAGAGCGACGACCCGGTCATCTTCTTCGAGCCCAAGCGCCGTTACTGGGACAAGGGCGAGGTCGACACCGACGCCATCCCGGGCGAGCTGCACAAGGCCCGCGTCGCCCGCGAGGGCACGGACCTCACGCTCGCCGCGTACGGCCCGATGGTGAAGACCTGTTTGGAGGTCGCCGCCGCGGCCGCCGAGGAGGGCAAGTCCCTGGAGGTCCTGGACCTGCGCTCGGTCTCCCCGCTGGACTTCGACTCGATCCAGGCGTCCGTCGAGAAGACCCGCCGTCTGGTCGTCGTCCACGAGGCGCCGGTGTTCTTCGGTTCGGGCGCGGAGATCGCCGCCCGCATCACCGAGCGCTGCTTCTACCACCTGGAGGCCCCGGTGCTCAGGGTCGGCGGCTACCACGCCCCGTACCCGCCGGCCCGCCTGGAGGAGGAGTACCTGCCGGGCCTGGACCGGGTGCTCGACGCCGTCGACCGTGCCCTGGCGTACTGAGGAGAGGGACGTGACGACGATGACTGAAGCGTCCGTGCGCGAGTTCAAGATGCCCGACGTGGGCGAGGGACTCACCGAGGCCGAGATCCTCAAGTGGTACGTCCAGGTCGGTGACACCGTCACCGACGGCCAGGTGGTGTGCGAGGTCGAGACCGCGAAGGCGGCCGTCGAACTGCCCATCCCCTACGACGGTGTGGTGCGCTCCCTGCACTTCCCCGAGGGCACCACGGTCGACGTGGGCACCTCGATCATCGCGGTGGACACCTCCGGCGGGGCCGCGCCCGAGCCGGCCCCGGCCGAGCAGCCCGCCGCGCAGCCGGCCGCGCCCGCCGAGGAGCCGAAGCCGCAGGGCCGCCAGCCGGTCCTCGTCGGCTACGGCGTGGCCGCCACCTCCACCAAGCGCCGCCCGCGCAAGGGTCCGGAGGTGTCGGCCCAGGCGTCCACGGCGATCCAGAGCGAGCTGAACGGCCACGCCCCCACGGCGCAGGCTCCGGCTCCCGCGACGGCCGCGGCCCCGGTCCTGGACCGTCCGCTGGCCAAGCCGCCGGTGCGCAAGCTGGCCAAGGACCTCGGCGTCGACCTGGCCACGGTCGTCCCGACCGGCCCGGACGGCATCATCACCCGCGAGGACGTCCACGCGGCGGCGGCTCCGGCCCAGGCGGCCCCGGCCGTTCCGGTCCAGGCCCCCGCGCCGGCGGCCGCCCCGGCCCCCGTGGCCCCGGCGCCCGTCGCCTCGTACGACACCGCGCGCGAGACGCGGATCCCGGTCAAGGGCGTCCGCAAGGCGACGGCCGCGGCGATGATCGGCTCGGCGTTCACCGCGCCGCACGTCACCGAGTTCGTGACGGTCGACGTCACGCGCACGATGAAGCTCGTCGAGGAGCTCAAGCAGGACAAGGACATGCAGGGTCTGCGGGTCAACCCGCTCCTGCTGATCGCCAAGGCCCTGCTGGTCGCCATCAAGCGCAACCCGGACGTCAACGCCTCCTGGGACGAGGCGAACCAGGAGATCGTGCTCAAGCACTACGTGAACCTGGGCATCGCCGCGGCCACCCCGCGCGGTCTGATCGTCCCGAACATCAAGGACGCGCACGACCAGACGCTCCCGCAGCTCGCGCAGAGCCTCGGCGAGCTGGTCGCCACCGCGCGCGAGGGCAGGACCTCGCCCGCGGCGATGCAGGGCGGCACGGTGACGATCACCAACGTCGGCGTCTTCGGCGTCGACACCGGCACCCCGATCCTGAACCCCGGCGAGTCGGCGATCCTCGCGGTCGGCGCCATCAGGCTCCAGCCGTGGGTCCACAAGGGCAAGGTGAAGCCCCGTCAGGTCACCACCCTGGCGCTGTCCTTCGACCACCGCCTGGTGGACGGGGAGCTGGGCTCCAAGGTGCTCGCCGACGTGGCGGCCGTCCTGGAGCAGCCCAAGAGGCTGATCACCTGGGCGTGACGCCGTAGCAGAGACGCCCGAAGGGGCCCGCCGCTGGATCGCGGCGGGCCCCTTCGGCCATGTGCGGTGGGGCTCAGCCGAGCTTGGCGAAGCCGTAGTTCAGCAGCTTCGTCGCGTCCGACTGGCGGGTCGTGGCGTTGGTGGAGGCGAGGACGACGCCGTAGACCGTCTTGCCGCTGCGGGTGGCGGCGAAGGCGAGGCAGTAACCGGCCTCCGGGCCCGAGCCGGTCTTCACACCGGTGGCGCCGCTGTAGGAGCTGAGCAGCGGGTTGGTGTTGGTCCAGGGGGCCATCGTGCGGGTGGAGCCCGTCTTGGTGATGGTCTTCGCCGTGTACGACTTGGTCTTGACGACCGCGCGGAAGTTGGCGTTCGTCATCGCGCTGCGGGCGAGCTTGGTGAGGTCCTGCGGCGTCGAGTAGTTGGAGCCGTTGCCGATGCCGTCGAACGAGTCGAAGTGCGTGTTTGTCATGCCCAGGCTCCTGGCGGTGGTGTTCATCTTGCCGATGAACGACTTCACCCGGGCGTCGCGCGTGGTGCCGGTTCCGAACTTGTCGGCCAGCGCGTACGCGGCGTCGCAGCCCGAGGGCAGCATCAGCCCGTACAGGAGCTGGCGGACGGTGACCTTGTCGCCCACGATCAGACGCGCCGACGAGGCGTTCCTGGAGACGATGTAGTCGCTGTACGCCTTCTGGATCGTGACCGTGGCGTTCAGGTTGAGGTTCGGCTGCGCCAGCACGACCTTCGCGGTCATGATCTTGGTGGTGGAGCCGGTGGAACGCTTGGTGGTCCCGGCCTTCGAGTAGAGGGCTCTGCCGCTCGCGTCCGTGACGTAGGCGCCCTTGGCCGCGATCGTGGGCACGGCGACGGCCGCGTGCGCGGGGGCCGTGGCGGCCGCGCCGGCCGTGAGCATGGCACCCGTGGTGAGGCCGACCGTGATGGCCCTGCGGATCCGTGAGCCCGAAATGCTAGTGATCAAGAGGATTACCCCGTTTTGATCGAATTGTCGTCAAGTCCCTTTATGTGCAGCTCAGTTGAGAGGGGGTGGACTGGGCCGCACAGATGAGACTCACGAAGGGTGCCGAGGGTTGTGCGGCAATTTCCGGGACGTCCGCATCCTGGACGGGGCTCCTCATGGGTACGTGTTGTATCTATCCTGTCGGCATGAGCATGGCCGTGAAGCAACCTCCCGCCGCCGAGCGCGTCTACAGCCACGTCAAGCAAGGGGTCCTCGACCGCCGCTACGAAGGCGGCACGCTGCTCACCGAGGGCGAACTGGCCGAGGCCGTCGGGGTCTCCCGCACCCCGGTGCGCGAGGCGCTGCTGCGGCTGGAGGCCGAGGGGCTGCTCAAGCTCTACCCGAAGAAGGGCGCCCTGGTCCTGCCCGTCTCCGCCCAGGAGATCGCGGACGTCGTCGAGACCCGGCTGCTCGTCGAGGAGCACGCCGCCCGCAAGGCCGTTCCCGCGCCCGCCGGGCTCGTCGAGCGTCTGGAGGAGCTGCTGGAGCGGCAGAAGAAGGAGGCCGCCGCCGGGGACCTGGCCGCCGTCGCGGTCACCGACCGCTGCTTCCACGCCGAGATCGTCCGCAGCGGCGGCAACGAGATCCTCTCCCGCCTCTACGACCAGCTGCGCGACCGCCAGCTGCGGATGGGCGTGGCCGTGATGCACTCCCACCCCGACCGGATCGCCAAGAACATCACCGAGCACCGGGAGATCCTCGACGCGCTGCGCGCCGGGGACGCCGAGGCGGCCGTCGGCCTCGTCCGCGGGCACGTCGGCTGGTTCTCCCACCTGGCCCGGGGAGAGGTGCGATGAGCGCCGCCGTCCCCCCGGCCCTGCCGGGCGACCCTCCGGGAGGCCGGCGTGCCGCCGCCGTCTGGGGCGTCGGCGTCTCCGTCTACTTCGTCGCCGTCATCTTCCGCACGTCGCTGGGGGTGGCCGGGCTCGACGCGGCCGACCGCTTCGACGTGAACGCCTCGGCCCTGTCGACCTTCTCGATCCTCCAGCTGCTGGTCTACGCGGGGATGCAGATACCCGTCGGCCTGCTCGTCGACCGCCTGGGCACCAAGAAGGTGCTCGGCCTCGGCGTCGTGCTGTTCACGCTCGGCCAGCTGGGCTTCGCGTTCTCCCCGTCGTACGGCACGGCGCTCGCCTCGCGCGCGCTGCTCGGCTGCGGCGACGCGATGACGTTCATCAGCGTGCTGCGGCTCGGCTCGCGCTGGTTCCCCGCCCGGCGCGGGCCGCTGATCGCGCAGCTCGCGGGGCTGGCCGGGATGGCGGGCAACCTGGTCTCCACCCTCGTCCTGGCCCGGCTGCTGCACGGCATCGGCTGGACGCCCGCGTTCGCCGGCAGCGCGGTGGCCGGGGTGGTCGTGTTCGTGCTGTTGCTGCTGTTCCTGCGGGACCACCCGGAGGGACACGAGCCGGAGCCGTTCCCGCACCGGGGCGGGGCGTACGTCCGCCGGCAGATCGCGGCGTCCTGGCGGGAGCCGGGGACCCGGCTGGGGCTGTGGGTGCACTTCACCACCCAGTTCCCGGCGATGGTGTTCCTGCTGCTGTGGGGCCTGCCGTTCCTGGTCGAGGCGCAGGGGCTGTCGCGCGGGACGGCCGGGTCGCTGCTGACGCTCGTCGTCCTGTCCAACATGGCCGTCGGCCTGGTCTACGGCCAGGTCGTCGCCCGGCACCACGGGGCGCGGCTGCCGCTGGCGCTGGGGACCGT
This sequence comes from Streptomyces sp. NPDC093094, assembly GCF_044754345.1. Lineage (NCBI taxonomy): Bacteria > Bacillati > Actinomycetota > Actinomycetes > Kitasatosporales > Streptomycetaceae > Streptomyces > Streptomyces sp. NPDC093094. The sequence goes on from NZ_JBIVOX010000005.1 coordinate 168,352, forward strand.
GGGGGCGACGGCCCTGCTGTGGGCCGTGACGCTGTACTGGCCGGGGGAGCGGGCGCCGATGTGGCTGCTGGTCGTGCTGTGCGGGGTGCTCGGGGCGTGCGGACCGGCGTCGATGATCGGGTTCGACTTCGCGCGGCCGGCGAATCCGCCCGAGCGGCAGGGCACGGCGTCGGGGATCACCAACATGGGCGGGTTCGTCGCCTCGATGACGACCCTGTTCGCGGTGGGGGTGCTGCTGGACGCGACCGGGGACGACTACCGGTCGGCCTTCTCCGTGGTGTTCGTCCTCCAGGCGCTCGGCGTGGTGCAGATACTGCGGCTGCGGCGGCGGGCGGCCCTGCGCGAGCGGGAGCGGCTGGTCGCGAGCAGGGTCTCCTCCGTGCACGTCCCCGTGTGAGGGCAGGGACGCCCGGGCCCCGGGCCTCCCGCCTCCGGCCCCGGGGGTTCATGCCGGGGCCCCGGGGGCTCCGCCCCCGGACCTCGCCCGTCGCTCGTCGTCCGCCGCCCGGAACGGTCCGTCGGGAGCCGGGCCCTACCGCGTCACCGTGAAGTTCCGCAGGATCGCCCGGACCAGCTCCGGGTCGCCCTCCGCCTTGACCCGGTCGCTCACCGCCTCCGGCGTCACACGGCCGCAGGCGAGACGGACGTACGTCTCCCAGTCGAGGGTGAACGCGGCGGCCGGACCGAGGGCGGGGGCGGTCTCCAGCGTGCCGCGGCCCTGGATGTCGACACGGATGGTGCGCAGGAACTCGACCGGACCGTGGACGTCGAGGACGACCGCGGAGCTGCGCGGGGCGTCCGCACGGACGGCGACGACGTCGGGCAGGGCCTCCAGCAGGACGTCCCGGACGATGTGCGCGCCGGGGGAGTCGAGGTTGCCGGGGCGGCCGAGGGCGGTGCGCAGGTCCTGCTCGTGCACCCACATCTCGAAGGCGTGGGTGCGCATGGCCTCCGCCAGCGTCGGCTCCGTGCCGAGCGGGCCGCGGACCTTGGCGCCGGGGTCACGGGACTCGTTGCGCAGCTGGCGGTTGCGGCGGATGACCGTGTACTCCAGCTCGGAGGTCATCTCCGGGGCCGTGTGGTGGCGGCGGACGTCGACCTGCATCTCCATGTAGCGCTGGTGGTCGTTGGTGACGTGGTACAGGTCGCGCGGCAGGGTGTGGATGGGCCGCGGGTCGCCGAGCATCTCGCAGTCCAGGCCGATGACGTGGGAGACCACATCGCGCACGGACCAGCCCGGGCACGGGGTGCGGCGGTTCCAGTCGGCCTCCACCAGGGGCGTCACCAGCTCGGATATCGCGTCGATGGAGTGGGTCCAGGCGTCGGCGTAGGGCTGGAGGGTGGGATGCAGACTCACGGAACGGGACCCCTCGGCGGTCGGTGCACGGGCAGATGGTGGCGGCGTTGCCAGTGGGAGGTGGCGGCTGTCGGCGGGTGTCTTGGGACGCTAAGTTACGCTGCTCCGAGGCACCCCGGCAGTGCTTTCGTGTGACGATCGTAGGCCGGTGTGGACGGCTCGAATGCCAGGACGGTGGTAGTGTGCGCGCCTCACTCATCCAGATCGCCGTAGACGAGGGCGAATCGGTCGCCGCGCGCAGGCTGCGTGCCGCGTCCCTGGTGCGGGACCGGGCAGGCGCGGCGGACCTGGTCGTGCTGCCGGAGCTGTGGACCACGGGCGCGTTCGCCTATCAGGGGTTCGCCGACGAGGCGGAGCCGCTGGAGGGGCCGACGTACGAGGCGATGGCCGAGGCGGCGCGCGACGCCGGTGTGTGGCTGCACGCGGGGTCGATCACCGAACGCGATCCGGACGGGCCGCTGTACAACACCTCTCTGGTCTTCTCCCCCGCCGGGGATCTCGTCGCGGCCTACCGCAAGATCCACCGCTTCGGCTTCGACAAGGGCGAGGCCGTGCTGATGAGCGCGGGCCGTGAGCTGGTGACGGCCCGTCTGCCGGAGACGACGCTGGGGCTCGCGACCTGCTACGACCTCCGTTTCCCCGAGCTGTTCCGCGGACTCGTCGACGCCGGTGCCGAGACGCTGGTGATCCCGGCGGGCTGGCCGGAGCGCCGTCTGGGGCACTGGACGCTGCTGGCCCGGGCACGGGCGGTGGAGAACCAGGCGTTCGTCCTCGCGTGCGGGACGGCCGGGACGCACGCGGGGGTCCCCCAGGCCGGTCACTCGATCGTGGTCGATCCGTGGGGCGAGGTCCTGGGGGAGGCGGCGGGCACCGGCGAGGAGGTGCTCACCGTGGAGTTCGACCCGAAGAGGGTCGCGACCACCCGTGAGCTCTTCCCGGCGCTGAAGGACCGGGTCCTCTAGAGGCGGCAGGTCCGGTCCGGGTCCGGTCCGGGGTCAGTCCTCCCGTTCCTTCTCCGACAGGTGGATCACGCACACCGTCACCGCGATCAGCAGGGCCGGATCGGCGTCCTCCCGTACGACGTCCAGGCCGTAGGTGTCCCGGACGTGCAGCCACCGGCGGGAGACGACGGCCAGCAGTTCGCCGTCGTACTCGACGGCGAACTCACGGTCGGCGACACGGCCGCTGACGTCCAGCTCGGTGCCGTCGACGAGGGCCACCCGGTAGTGGTTGCGCAGCAGCGACAGCCGCTTGCGCCGGATCGTCGCGAGGGGTTCGCCGTCCCGCTCGATCACCATCGTGTCCCGCAGGGCGAACATCTTCTGGCGGATGTCGATCAGTACCCGGCCCTGGCGGTCCTTCAGCTCGAAGGTGTCCCGCACCCGCATGGCCTTGCCGTCGACCAGGTACACCTTTTCGCCGCTGTCGTCCTCGATCCAGTAGTCCTCACCGAAGCCGAGCAGCCGGTCGCGCACGAGAAATCTCATGCCGTGACCGGTTCCCCGGCGGCCGGTCCGAAACGCCGCCGGTAGGCCGATGGGCCGAGTCCCGTCTCCCGGCGCGGACGGGCGCGCGGACCGGCGGCGGTACGGAGCACCGGCCGTACGCCCCGGTCCCCACCGGGATCCTCGTCCTGGAGCCCACGGGGGCCTCCACCGTCGGTGACCGGCACGAGGAGGTGCCCGGCGACGTCGACGCGACGACGGGGCACGCCCTCGGGCGACTCACACGCCGTAGCCGTCGCTGTAGCCGTCCCGGCGGTGGTGGTGCACGTCGTCGTCGACGACCGGCGTCGCCGGCGGGACCACCACGCGCCGGCGACGGGCGATGCTGCTGAAGGTCGTCACGCCGATCAGACCGACGATCATGAGGATGACGCCGACGAGGTCGAGGTTGACACCCTCCATGTCCCAGTCGGTCGCGAACGTGAGGATCGCTCCCGCGGCGATGAGGATGATGCATCCGCCCAGGCCCATCAGAGCTGCCTCCCTCGTAGGGATGTCCATGTGTCCATGGCTTCCGAGGGGTCCGGGTACCCGGAGCCGCCCGATGAACACCGGGCAGGGGCGGATCAGCCTTCCAGGAACGCGGTCAGAGCGCGGGTCAGCAGCAACGGGTCCTTTGCGCCGCACAGTTCGCGCACGCTGTGCATGGAGAGGATCGCCACACCGATGTCGACGGTGCGGATGCCGTGCCGGGCCGCGGTGATCGGGCCGATCGTGGTGCCGCAGGGCATGGAGTTGTGCGACACGAAGGACTGGAAGGGCACGCCCGCCCGCTCGCAGGCCGCGGCGAACACCGCGCGGCCCGAACCGTCGGTGGCGTAGCGGTTGTTGACGTTGACTTTGAGGATCGGACCGCCGTTGACCCGCGGGTGGTGCGTCGGGTCGTGTCTCTCCGCGTAGTTGGGGTGCACGGCGTGGCCCGTGTCGGAGGACAGGCAGACGGTGCCCGCGAAGGAGCGCGCCCGGTCCTCGTACGACCCTCCGCGCGCGAACACCGAGCGCTCCAGGACGCTCCCGAGCAGCGGGCCGTCGGCGCCGGTGTCGGACTGGGAGCCGTTCTCCTCGTGGTCGAACGCGGCCAGCACCGGGATGCAGGGCAGATCGGCGGCGGCCGTCGCGGCGGCGGTGAGGGCGACGACCCCGGCGTGCACGGACAGCAGGTTGTCCATGCGCGGCCCGGCCACCAGCTCGCGGTCGCGGCCGAGGTAGGCGGGCTGCTCCACGGAGTGGGTCATCAGGTCCCAGCCGGTGACCTCGCCCGCCGGGATGCCGGACTCCTCCTCCAGGAAGGCGATCAGATCGCCGTCGCGCACCTGGTCGCCGAGCCCCCACACCGGCTGGAGGTGCCGCTGCTTGTCGAGCTTGAGTCCCTCCGAGGACACCGTGCGGTCCAGGTGGATGGCGAGCTGGGGGACCCGCAGCAGCGGACGGTCGACGTTGACCAGCCGCGTCGAGCCGTCCCGCAGGGTGAGCCGGCCGGCCAGGCCGAGATCCCGGTCCAGCCAGGAGTTGAGCAGCGGACCGCCGTAGATCTCCACGGCCACCTGGCGCCAGCCGTGCGCGCCGGCGTCGGGCTGCGGCTTGACCCGCAGGTTGGGCGAGTCGGTGTGGGCGCCGACGATCCGGAAGGGGGTGTGGGGGGAAGCGCCCTCGGGAACGTACCAGGCCACGATCGCGCCGCCGCGCGTCACGTACTTGCCGCCGCTCGTGCCGTCCCAGGCGTCGGTCTCGGAGACCTGGCGGAAGCCGGCCTTCTCCAGCCGCTCGGCCGCGCTCGCCACCGCGTGGTAGGGCGTGGGGCTCGCCGCGAGGAAGGACATGAGGTCGTCGGTGTGGCCGCGATCGCTGCGGGGGGGTTCGCTCATGGGGTTCACCTTAACGATGTACGAGGGCCCGCTCCCGGTTCTGGGAGCGGGCCCTCGTCAGGGAGAACCGGTGTCTGCCGGACCTGTCGGACAGGTCCGGCGCACCCGCCGGAACATGCCGGGAGCGACTAGAACGCGGCCTCGTCGAGCTCCATCAGGTCGAGGTCGACGTTCTCCGAGATCTTGCGGGCCAGGGTCACGCCGGGCAGGACGTTGGCGGCGAAGAACTTCGCCGCGGCGATCTTGCCGGTGTAGAAGGCGTGGTCCTTCGCCGAGGCGGTGGGCAGCTTCTCGACGGCGACCGCGGCGCCCCGCAGCAGCAGGTAGCCGACGACGACGTCGCCGGAGGCCAGCAGCAGGCGGGTGGTGTTCAGGCCGACCTTGTAGATGTTCTTGACGTCCTGCTCGGTGGCCGCGAGGTCGGTGAGCATCAGGCCGACGACGGCCTCCAGCTCGACGGCCGCCTTCGCCAGGTGCTCACGGGCGCCGGCCAGCTCGTCGCCGCCGGTGCCCAGCGCCAGGAACTTCTTGATGTCCTCGGCGAGGCCGTTCAGGGCGGCGCCCTGGTTGCGGACGATCTTCCGGAAGAAGAAGTCCTGGCCCTGGATCGCCGTGGTGCCCTCGTAGAGGGTGTCGATCTTGGCGTCCCGGATGTACTGCTCGATCGGGTACTCCTGCAGGAAGCCGGAGCCGCCGAAGGTCTGGAGCGACTGGGCGAGCTGCTCGTAGCCCTTCTCGGAGCCGTAGCCCTTCACGATCGGCAGGAGCAGGTCGTTCAGCGCGTGCTCGGCCTTGGCGTCCTCGCCGTTCGCCTCCTTGACGGCGATCGCGTCCTGGACGGAGGCGGTGTGGAGGACGAGGGCGCGCATGCCCTCCGCGTACGCCTTCTGCGTCATCAGCGAGCGGCGCACGTCGGGGTGGTGCGTGATGGTGACCTTGGGCGCGGCCTTGTCGCCGAAGGCGGCGAGGTCCGAACCCTGGACGCGCTCCTTGGCGTACTCCAGGGCGTTGAGGTAGCCCGTGGAGAGGGTGGAGATCGCCTTCGTGCCGACCATCATGCGGGCGAACTCGATGATGCGGAACATCTGGCGGATGCCGTCGTGCTTGTCGCCGATCAGCCAGCCCTTGGCGGGGTGGCGGTCGCCGAAGGTCATCTCGCAGGTGTTGGACGCCTTCAGGCCCATCTTGTGCTCGACGTTGGTGGCGTAGGCGCCGTTGCGCTCGCCGAGCTCGCCGGTCTCGAAGTCGAAGAGGTACTTCGGGACGAGGAAGAGGGACAGGCCCTTGGTGCCGGGTCCGGCGCCCTCGGGGCGGGCGAGGACGTAGTGGAGGATGTTCTCCTCCATGTCGTGCTCACCGGAGGTGATGAAGCGCTTCACGCCCTCGATGTGCCAGGAGCCGTCCTCCTGCTGCACGGCCTTGGTGCGGCCGGCGCCGACGTCCGAGCCGGCGTCCGGCTCGGTGAGGACCATGGTGGAGCCCCAGGTCTTCTCGACGGCGATCTGGGCGATCTTCTTCTGGACCTCGTTGCCCTCCTCGAAGAGGATGTTGGCGAACGCCGGGCCGGAGGAGTACATCCACACGGCCGGGTTCGCGCCGAGGATCAGCTCCGCGTACGCCCAGATCAGCGACGGCGGGGCGGTGGTGCCGCCGATCTCCTCGGACAGGCCGAGGCGCCAGTACTCGGAGTCCATGAAGGCCCTGTAGCTCTTCTTGAAGGACGGCGGGACCGGGGCGGTGTTGGTCTCCGGGTCGAAGACCGGCGGGTTGCGGTCCGCGTCGGTGAAGGACTCGGCCAGCTCGTTCTCGGCGAGGCGCGTCAGCTCCTCCAGAACGCTCCTGGCGGTGTCGGTGTCCATCTCCTCGAACGGGCCGGTGCCGTACAGCTTGTCGCGCCCGAGCACCTCGAAGAGGTTGAACTCGATGTCGCGGAGATTCGACTTGTAGTGCCCCATGGCGACAGCTCCGTAGAGAGATCGGCGAGGCACTGACTCCTCGCACCTAGTTCACGTACCAACAAGTAGCTACGATGATGCTACCCGCCAGTAATAAGACGCAACCCCTACCCCGCCAAGTGTGAGAAGGGTCTACGTACCCACACGCGAGAATGCCTCGGTCGCGGGCTCGGTACGCTTGCCTCCATGTACGGATACGGCCAGCCCATGGACGCCGGTGCCGCCCAGCAGCAGCAGTACGCCGCGCCGCAGCAGCAGATGCCCGGGTACGGCCAGCAGCCGCCGCTGTACCCGGAGCCGTCGCCGCCGTCGCTCGTGGACGCGGTGCGTGCCTTCACGACCGCCCAGATGGTCGCCGAGGACTTCCAGCAGGTCTTCGCGACCTCGAAGGTGTACTGCCCGCGCGGCGACAACCCCGGCTTCCTCGCGCTGCACAACACCCAGCAGCCGGTGATCCCGATGTTCACCTCGCTGAAGGAGCTGCGCCGCTACGCCGGCAAGGAGTCCAAGTACTTCGTCATCACCGGCGCCGAGGTGATCGACCTGCTGCCCACCGGGTACGGCTTCGTCCTGGACATGGAGGGTGAGCACCGCATCGTCTTCGACGCGAAGGCCGTCGAGCAGATGGTGGAGTTCGCGATGCGCCGGATGTATGGCTGACAGTCGCCCCCTCGTGGCTGACTTCATGTAGTCCCGCCCCTCCCGGGGATGCCAGGGCCGATTCCTTCACGGGTTTTCTACATTTCCCGTGAAGTGACCGCGATCCACGGCGCATCCTCTGGAGCCGGCATGGTGGCTGCACGGAACGTACTGATCACAGGAGGCTCGGCCGGTATCGGCCTGGCGTGCGTGGAGCGGTTCGCGAGGGCCGGCGACCACGTGTGGTTCACATATCACTCGGGACAGGCCCGCGCGGCGGAGCTCGTCGCGCGACTGGCCCGCACCAGCCCCCGTCCCGTCCGGGCCTTCGCCTTCCGGCAGGGAGAGTGGGGCGACCACGAGCGGCTGCTCGCGGAGCTGCCCGGCCCGGTCGACGTGCTGGTCAACAACGCGGCGGTCGGCTCGAAGACCGTCGAGAACTACGTCCCCGGGCCCGTCCACCTCAGGGACGCGGCGTTCCTCCAGATCAACGCCGTCGGACCGCTCTGGCTCGTGCAGCAGCTGCTGCCGGGCATGCTGGCGCGGGGCCGCGGCAAGATCGTCAACGTCTCCAGCGTCGGCGGCGGCGTCGCCCCCTTCCCCGGCTTCGGGGTCGCCGACGGCATGAGCAAGGCCGCGCTGGCCTATCTCACCCGGCATCTGGCCGCCGAGCTCGCGCACGCGGACGTGGACGTCGTCGCCGTGTGCCCCGGGGCGGTCGAGACGCCGATGTTCGAGGCGAGCACCCTCGCCGGGCTCACCCCCGACCGCCGGGCCGCCCTGGAGGCCGCCCTGCCGCGCGGCCGCCTCATCCGTCCCGAGGAGATCGCCGACCTGGTGTGGTGGCTGGCCGGCACCGGTTCGGGCGTCCTGCACGGCGCGGTGATCGACGCGTCGATGGGCCTCGGCGCCCACCCGGGCCTGCTCACCGGCCGGAGCGCCCCGCCCGACGAGACGGCCCCGGCCCCGTGTCCTGGCCCGGCGTCCGCGGGCCCGGGCGAGCCGGACCGCGGGGCGGGCGGGCAGAGGGCTCCGCGTCCTGCGCCGGTCCTTCCGGAGCCGGTGGCGGGCCCGGGCGGGCAGTCGGCCTCGCGTCCTGGCC
>NZ_JBIVOX010000005.1:176870-544631 GCF_044754345.1 Streptomyces sp. NPDC093094
GGCCCGGTCCTTCCGGAGCCGGTGGCGGGCCCGGGCGGGCAGTCGGCCTCGCGTCCTGGCCCGGTCCTTCCGGAGCCGGTGGCGGGCCCGGGCGGGCAGTCGGCCTCGCGTCCTGGCCCGGTCCTTCCGGAGCCGGTGGCGGGCCCGGGCGGGCCGGACCGCGGGGCGCAGGAGCGGGTCTCGCGTGCGGCCCCGGCGTCCGCGGGGCCGGGCGGGCCCGATCGCGGGGCGGGCGGGGGGACGGCCCCGGCCCCGCGTCCTGGCCCGGTTCTCGCCGAGCAGCCGGCCGGGGCGTCGGCGGACGGCTCCTCCCCCGTGACCCCCGATCCCGCCGGAGCCCCCCGATGACGCGCCCGTCCGCGCGGGTCTCCGGGCAGGCGGCCCGGCTGCTCGCCGGCACTCCCGCGATAGCCGAGGCGCATTTCCGCGCGGAGGCCCGTCCCTACCATCCCCGGCTGCGGCCCGACGGCTGGCTCAACCTCGGCACGGCGGAGAACCGGCTGCTGGCCGACCTGCACAGCGGCCACCGGCCGCCCGCCCTGACCGACGCGACCACCCGGTACGCGCCCCTGTACGGCACCGCCGGGCTGCGCGAGCGCGTGGCCGCCCACCTCGGCGGCTCCCTGGACCCCGAGGACCTGGTCGTCGTCGCCGGGGCGACGGCCGCGCTGGACGTCGTCGCCACCGTGCTGTGCGACCCCGGCGACGCGATCGTGGTGCCGACGCCGTACTACGGGGCCTTCGACACCGATCTCGCGGGCCGCTCCGGTGCCCGGCTGCTGCCCGCGCCGCCCGACCCCGCCGACGGGCACGGGCTGTGGCCGCAGGGGGTGCGCCGGGTGCTGGAGGAGGCGCGGCGGACGGGGACGGTCGTCCGGGCCGTCGCCCTCGCCTCGCCCGGCAACCCCACCGGGCGCGTCCACCCGCCCGCCGTGCTGCACGAGCTGGCCGCCGTCGCGGCCGCGCACGGCGTGGACCTGATCGCCGACGAGATCTACGCGGGGTCGGTGTTCGAGGGCGGCTTCATGAGCCTGCGCGAGACCCGCGGCCCGCGCGTGCACACCGTCTGGGGCTTCGCGAAGGACTTCGCGCTGCCCGGCCTCAAGGCGGGCGTGCTGCACACCCCGGACCCGCAGGTCCGCGACGCGGCCCGCGCGCTCGCCTACTTCGCGCCGCTGTCCGCCCACACCCAGGCCGTCCTCGCCGATCTGCTCGCCGACCCCCGCCGTGTCGCCGCGTTCCTCGCGGAGAACCGGCGCCGGCTCGGTGCCTCGTACGCGGCGGCCGTCCGTCTGCTGGACGTCCACGGCATCCCGTACGCCCCCGCGCAGGCGGGCTGCTCCGTCTGGGCCGACCTCGGCGCCTGGCTGCCGCCCGGCCCCGGCTTCGAGGGGGAGCGAGCGCTGTGGCGGGAGATCCTCGACCGCACCCGCGTCAGCATCCTGCCGGGTGAGGCGTTCCACGCGCCGCGCCCCGGCCGGTTCCGGATCTGTCACACCCTCGACGCGGCCGTCGTCGAGGAGGCCCTGACCCGGCTCGGCCGGTTCCTGGGGGCGAGGACGGGCCCCGCCGGCCCCGGAGCGAAGGGAGACGCCCGTGGTGAGGGACGACAGCACACCGCCGGGTCCGCTCGACCGCTGGTATGAGCAGGCGGGCGTCCGGACCGGCGTGCGCCGGATGTTCCACGAGGACGCCGAGCGCGGCAAGGTCTTCTTCCCGGCCGCGCTCGTGCCGTACACCGCCCACGAGGCCGTACGGGACCTGCCGGCGGAGCGGCTGCGCGAGCTGACCGTGCGGCACCTGTACCAGTTCCTGCTGTCGACGACCCATCTGGAGACCCGGGTCGTCAACGCGGCGGCCGAACCGGTCGCCAACGGCCGGGCCGGACTGGATCTGCCCGCCGGACTGCGCCTGGACGCCTTCAAGGTCTACTGCGACGAGGGCTATCACGCCCTGTACAGCCTCGACCTGGCCGACCAGGTCGCGGCCGTGACCGGCATCGCCGTGCCCGGCTGGGACTACGGCGGCTTCGTGGAGCGGCTGCGGGAGACCGGGCGCGAGCTGCTTCCCGGCGCACCGCAACTGGCGGAACTGCTCCAGGCGGTGGTGTTCGAGACGCTGATCACCGCCGTGCTCAACGAGGTGCCCGCCGACGGGACGGTCGCCGGCCCGGTGCGCGACCTGCTGCGCGACCACGCCCGCGACGAGGGGCGGCACCACCGTTTCTTCGCCCTGTTCTTCAAGGAGCTGTGGGTCCGTCTGGGCCCGGCGGACCGGGCCCGCACGGCCCGTGCCCTGCCCGCCCTGATCCGGGCCGCGCTGACCTGGGACCTCGGCCCGGTCCACGCCTCGCTGCGGCTGGCGGGGCTGGACGAGGACACCGCCAGGCAGGTGGTGGCCGACACCTACGGGGCGGGCCCCGGGGACCGGCGGCTGAACGAGATGGCCCGCGCCACGCTGCGGCTGTACGCCACGGTGGGCGTCTTCGAACTTCCCGGCGCCCGCGAGCACTTCGCGGCGCACGGCCTCGGCGACGGAAGCGACGCCGGACACGAGGAGCGTGTATGAACCGCATGACCAGCACCGCCACCGGGACCTTCACCTACGCCGAGTACCTGCGGCTGCCCGCCCTGCTCGCCCAGCAGGTCCCGCGCGCGGGCGGCGCGGCCCACGACGAGCAGCTGTTCATCGCCGTGCACCAGGTGCACGAGCTGTGGTTCAAGCTGATGCTGGCCGAACTCACCGACGCCCGCGACCGGATGCTGGCCGGCGAGACCGTCGTCCCCGCGCAGCGGCTGCGGCGCTGCCGGACGATCGAGAGCACGCTGCTGGGGTCGCTGGAGGTGCTGGACACGATGGCGCCGGGGGACTTCCGGGCGTTCCGGGGCGTGCTCGGCACCGCCAGCGGGGCGCAGTCGGCGCAGTTCCACGAGATCGAGGCGCTCTCGGGCCGCACGGACGTGGCCCCGGTCGGGCTCGGGCTCGGGGCGTGGCCGAGCCCCGCCGAGCGGGCCGCGCTGGACCGGAGGCTGCTGGAGCCGTCGCTGTGGGACGCCTTCCTCGCCGTGCTGCGGGCGGCGGACCTCGCGTGCGGCTGCCGGGCCGAGCGGATGCGGACGTACGACCGGATCGGGCGCGACGGCACCGCCGTGGGCGAGCTGATGGACGCGCTGCTGGAGTACGACCGGGGCTGGTCCCTGTGGCGGGAGCGGCATGTGCGGGTGGTCGAGCGGCAGCTCGGCGGCGAGCGGGGGACGGGCGGCAGCTCGGGCGCCGCGTATCTGCGGGTCCGTGCGGCGTACCGGTTCTTCCCCGAGCTGTGGGAGGCACGCGGCGACCGCTGAGCGCCGCTGGAGGTCTGATCTGATGCCCGGAGGGAATGCCCTCCGGGCTTTCTTCGTTCTGGAGTGGCAGAAAGTTCAACAGTCAACTAAAATCGGAGCACAAGGAGGTACCGACATGCCTGCAGTGACCGTCGAGAACCCGCTGACGCTGCCCCGCGTGACCGCCCCGGCCGACGCCGTGGCACGTCCCGTGCTCGCTGTCACGACCGCGCCGAGCGGTTTCGAGGGCGAGGGCTTCCCGGTGCGCCGAGCGTTCGCCGGGATCAACTACCGCCATCTGGACCCGTTCATCATGATGGATCAGATGGGCGAGGTGGAATATCAGCCCGGTGAGCCGAAGGGAACGCCCTGGCATCCGCACCGCGGCTTCGAGACCGTCACCTACATCATCGACGGGATCTTCGACCACCAGGACAGCCAGGGCGGCGGCGGCACCATCACCAACGGCGACACCCAGTGGATGACGGCGGGCTCCGGTCTGCTGCACATCGAGGCCCCGCCGGAGCACCTGGTCGTCTCGGGCGGTCTCTTCCACGGCCTCCAGCTGTGGGTGAACCTGCCTGCCAGGGACAAGATGATGGCCCCGCGCTACCAGGACATCCGCGGCGGCAACGTCCAGCTGCTCACCACCCCCGACGGCGGCGCGCTGCTCCGTGTCATCGCCGGTGAGCTGGACGGCCACCAGGGCCCCGGCATCACCCACACCCCGATCACCATGATCCATGCCACGCTGGCGCCGGGCGCGGAGATCACCCTGCCCTGGCGCGAGGACTTCAACGGACTCGCGTACGTCCTCGCCGGGCGCGGCGGCGTCGGCGCCGAGCGGCGCCCCGTCCGGACGGGGCAGACCGCCGTCTTCGGCACCGGCTCCTCGCTGACCGTCCGCGCGGACGAGAAGCAGGACGCGAACACCCCGGACCTGGAGGTCGTGCTGCTCGGCGGACAGCCCATCCGTGAGCCCATGGCCCACTACGGCCCGTTCGTGATGAACACCCAGGAAGAACTCGTGCAGGCGTTCGAGGACTTCCAGAAGGGCCGCCTCGGCACGGTCCCGGCCGTGCACGGCATGGACGCGAGCGGCCCCGACGCCTGACGACGCCCCGCCCGGGGAACGCTCCGGGCGCCTGACAGCACGTCAGGCATGTCACCCGGGCGGGCCGTCCGCACAGGACAGCCCGCCCGGCGCATGATCCGCTGGAAGGGTGCAGGACCCCGCAGCGCTCCTCCCCCGCCCCGTCCGCCGGATCGCCGCCTGGTGCGCCGTCGCCCTGCTCGTCGCGGGCATCGGCTGGGTCGGCGTCCAGCTGTGCGTGGTGTTCCGCACGGCGGTGGTGCCCGTGCTGCTCGCGCTGCTCGGCACCGCCCTGCTCCGGCCCCTGCACCGGCGGCTGGTCAAGGCACACGTCCACCGCTCGCTGGCCGCCGCGCTGACCTGCGTGGCCGTCGTCTGTGTGGTCGGCGGAGCCGTCTACATCGTCGTCGCCGCGCTCATCGACTCCGGCGACCAGATCGTCACCTCCCTCAGGGAGGCCGCGAAGTCCCTCGCCGAGCACTTCGGGGCCGCCGGGACCTCGCTCGACGACCTCGCCGCCAACTCCCGCGACCTGCTGTCGAAGTTCGGCGGCACCGCGGCCTCCGGGGTGATCAGCGGGGTGAGCGTCGTCGGCGAGAGCATCGCCATGGCCGTCCTCGCCCTGCTGCTGGTCTTCTTCTTCCTGCGCGACTCCGGCGAGGCGGCCGCCGCCCTGCGCGCCCTCGCCCCGCGCGGCACGGACGACCTCCTGGTGGCCATGGCCCGGCGGGCCTTCCAGGCCGTCGAGGGGTTCATGCGCGGCACCACCCTCATCGCCTTCATCGACGCCTTCTGCATCACCGTCGGCCTGCTGATCCTGGGCGTGCCCGGAGCGGTCGGACTCGGGGCGCTCGTCCTGGTCGGCGCGTACATCCCCTATCTGGGCGCGTTCATCTCCGGCGCGCTGGCCGTGCTCGTCGCGTTCGCCGACCGCGGGCTCGTGATCGCGTTGTGGGCGCTCGGCGTGGTGCTCGCCGTGCAGGTGCTGGAGGGGCATGTGCTCCAGCCGATGATCCAGAGCCGGACCGTGCAGATGCATCCGGCGGTGGTCATGGTCACCATCACCGCGGGCGCCTCCGTCGCCGGCATCCTCGGCATGCTGCTCGCGGTGCCGGTGACGGCCGCCGCGTTCGGAGTGCTGAGCGAACTGCGGGCCCGCTACGGACCGGCCCCGCCGCCGTAGCGGCAGCCTGCCCCCGCCATCGTGGCGGCAGCCTGCTCCCGCCGCCGTGGCGGCAGCCTGCTCCCGCCGCCGTGGCGGCAGCCTGCTCCCGCCGCCGTGGTGGCAGCCTGCCCCCGCCATCGTGGTGGCAGCCTGCCCCCGCCATCGTGGTGGCAGCCTGCCCCCGCCGCCGTGGCGGCAGCCGTCACAGCAGCTCGTCGAGGCCGTCGACGCCCTCGGCCTCCAGCACGTTCTCCATGAGGCGGGCGCCCGCGCCCTCGGCCCCGGAACCGTCCTCGTGCAGCTCGAACCAGATGGACTTGCCCTCGCCGCGCGGGGCGACCCCCCACACGTCGGCCAGCAGCTCGATCAGCACCAGGCCGCGCCCGGAGGACGCCAGCTCCCCGGGGTGGCGCCGGTGCGGCAGCTCGTCGCTGGTGTCGCCGACCTCCACCCGCAGCCGCCGCCCCGCGCCGTTCCCGGTGATCTCGGCGATCAGCAGCGCGTCGGTGTCGGTGTGCACCAGGACGTTCGTCAGCATCTCCGACACCAGCAGCACCGCCGAGTCCAGCTGGTCCGGCGACGCCCAGTCGTGCAGCAGCTCCCGCAGATGCCGGCGGGCCACCGCGATCCGCTCCGGCTCGGCCTGCGCGACCGTGAGCATGGTGCGCCGCACCGGCGGCTTCAGGGGCGCGGGGTCCCCGCAGCCGCAGCCCTCGCCCTGCCGGCACAGCAGCAGGAACGCGATGTCGTCCTCGCGGCGGTCGGCCAGCGGCCCGGTCGTGTGGTGCGACGACGGCCCGTGCACGGCCTGCACCAGCGAGTCGGACAGCTCCTCCAGATCGCCGTCGTGGGCCTCCAGGACCCCGCGGATGCGGCTCCAGCCGCTGTCCAGGTCGTGGCCGCCGGTCTCCATCAGACCGTCGGTGCACAGCATCAGGACCTCGCCCGGCTCCAGCACCAGCCGCGTGGTCGGGTAGTCGCAGTCCGGGTCGATGCCCAGCGGCAGCCCGCCCGCGGTGTCGCGCAGCAGCACCGTGCCGTCCGGCATCCGGACCACCGGGTTCAGGTGCCCCGCCCGGGCGGCCTCCACGACCCCGCTCTCCGGGTCGACCTCGACATACAGACAGGTCGCGAAGCGCAGGTCGGCGTGGTCGACCTCGCCGGTGTGCGCGATGCCGTGCAGAAAGCGGGAGGCGCGCGCGAGCACGGCGTCGGGACGGTGTCCCTCCGACGCGTACGCCCGCAGGGCCGTCCGCAGCTGCCCCATCAGGCCCGCCGCCCGTACGTCGTGCCCCTGCACGTCCCCGATGACCATCGCGAACTTCCCGCCCCCGGAGGGCGGGCCGCCGGGCAGCGGGATCACGTCGTACCAGTCGCCGCCGACCTGGAGCCCGCCGCCGGTCGGTATGTAGCGGGCCGCGACCGACATGCCCGGGATCCCGGGGCCCAGCGAGGGCAGCATCGACCGCTGGAGGCCGTCGGTCAGCTCCCGCTCCGACTCGGCCGTCCCGGCGCGGGACAGGGCCTGCGCGAGCATGCGGGCGACCGTCGTCAGCACCGACCGCTCGTCCGGGGTGAACACCACCGGGTGGGCGAAGGCGGCCATCCAGGCGCCGATCGGACGCCCGGCGACCGTGAGCGGCAGGAACGCCCAGGACTGGCGGCCGAACTGCTGGGCCAGCGGCCAGGTGAGCGGATAGCGGCGGGCGTACTCCTCCGGCGTGGACAGATACACGGCCCGGCCCGTGCGCACCACGTCGGCTGCCGGATAGGCGGTGTCCAGCGACATCTGGGCGAAGGGGCCCTCGTCGCCGGGCCGGTGCCCGTGGTGGCCGATGATCGTCAGACGGTCGCCCGAGACGCCGAACACCGCGAGCCCGTCCGGGGAGAACCCCGGCATCGACAGCCCGGCCGCCACCCGCAGCACCTCCGCGGTGGACCGTGCCTCCGCCAGCGCCCGGCCCGCGTCCAGCAGGAACGCCTCGCGCGAGCGTCGCCAGTCGCCGGTGACCGTGTACCGGTCCGCCGAGGTGCCCGGGGCGGGCTCGGTGACCTCCTGGAGGGTGCCGATCAGCTCGTAGGCCCGCTTCCGCGGATCGAACGACGGCTTGGAGCGGCTGCGGACGACCCGGACGATCCGGCCCCGCTCGTCCATGATCCTGATCCGGACCTCGGCCAGGGTGCTCTCGGCGACCGCGAGCTGGATCACGCCGGTGATCTCGTTCCAGTCCACGGGATGCAGCCGGGCCCGTACCTGGGACTCGGTGAGGGTCGACTCCTCGGCGGGCAGCCCGAGCAGCCGGGCGGCCTCCGCGTCCACCCTGACCAGGCTCGTCGAGGTGTCCCAGTGCCACAGGCCGGTCGCGAGAGTGGCGAGGACCTGCTCCACGGCGGGCAGGGGCTCACCAGTGCGCATTGCCCCACTTTAGGAAAAGGTGTTCGGATCCTGCCACCGAAGGACCCGGGGTCCATGATCGCCCGTGCCCAATGGAGGAGAGCCGATCTTCGCGTGCCCGGTACCCTGGGGGTGTTTCACGTGAAACATGCCCCCGATCCGCGAAGGCTGGATGAACGACGATGCATCGGTACAGGTCCCACACCTGCGGCGAGCTCCGCGCCTCTGACGTCGGCACCGACGTCCGGCTGAGTGGCTGGCTGCACAATCGGCGAGACCTGGGCGGCATCCTCTTCATCGATCTGCGCGACCACTACGGCATCACGCAGCTCGTGGCCCGTCCCGGTACGCCCGCGTACGAGGCCCTGGACAAGATCTCCAAGGAGTCCACGGTCCGGATCGACGGCAAGGCCGTCTCCCGTGGCGCCGAGAACATCAACCCCGAGCTGCCCACCGGCGAGATCGAGGTCGAGGTCGGCGAGGTCGAGCTGCTCGGCGCGGCCGCCCCGCTGCCCTTCACGATCAACGCCGAGGACGGGGTCAACGAGGAGCGGCGCCTGGAGTACCGCTTCCTGGACCTGCGCCGCGAGCGCATGCACCGCAACATCATGCTGCGCACCGCGGTCATCTCGGCCATCCGGCACAAGATGACGGCCCTCGGCTTCAACGAGATGGCGACGCCGATCCTGTCCGCGACCTCCCCCGAGGGCGCCCGCGACTTCGTCGTCCCCTCCCGTCTGAACCCGGGCAAGTTCTACGCCCTGCCGCAGGCGCCGCAGCAGTTCAAGCAGCTGCTGATGATCTCCGGCTTCGACCGGTACTTCCAGATCGCGCCCTGCTTCCGCGACGAGGACGCCCGCGCCGACCGCTCGCCGGGTGAGTTCTACCAGCTCGACATCGAGATGAGCTTCGTCGAGCAGGAGGACATCTTCCAGCCGGTCGAGAAGCTGATGACCGAGCTGTTCGAGGAGTTCGGCGGCGGCCGTCACGTCACCTCGCCGTTCCCGCGGATCCCGTTCCGCGAGGCGATGCTGAAGTACGGCTCCGACAAGCCCGACCTGCGCGCCAAGCTGGAGCTCGTCGACATCACCGATGTCTTCGAGGCGTCCGAGTTCAAGGCGTTCGCCGGCAAGCACGTGCGCGCGCTGGCGGTTCCGGCCGTCCAGGACCAGCCCCGCAAGTTCTTCGACCAGCTCGGCGAGTACGCGATCACGCAGGGCGCCAAGGGCCTGGCCTGGGTCCGTGTCGGCGAGGACGGCCAGCTGTCCGGCCCGATCGCCAAGTTCCTCACCGAGGAGAACGTCAAGGTCCTCACCGAGCGCCTCGGCCTGGAGGCCGGTCACGCCGTGTTCTTCGGCGCGGGCGAGTTCGACGAGGTCTCGAAGATCATGGGCGCGGTGCGGGTCGAGGCCGCCAAGCGTGCCGGGCACTTCGAGGAGGGCGTCTTCCGGTTCTGCTGGATCGTCGACTTCCCGATGTACGAGAAGGACGAGGAGACGGGCAGGATCGACTTCTCGCACAACCCCTTCTCGATGCCGCAGGGCGGTCTGGAGGCCCTGGAGACCCAGGACCCGCTGGACATCCTCGGCTGGCAGTACGACATCGTCTGCAACGGCGTGGAGCTGTCCTCCGGCGCCGTCCGGAACCACGAGCCGGAGATCATGCTCAAGGCGTTCGAGATCGCGGGCTACGACCGCGAGACCGTCGAGGAGCAGTTCGCGGGCATGCTGCGCGCCTTCCGCTTCGGCGCCCCGCCGCACGGCGGCATCGCCCCCGGCGTCGACCGCATCGTCATGCTGCTGGCCGACGAGCCCAACATCCGCGAGACCATCGCCTTCCCGCTCAACGGCAACGCCCAGGACCTGATGATGGGCGCGCCGACCGAGCTGGACGAGACGCGGCTGAAGGAGCTGCACCTGTCGGTGCGCAAGCCCCAGCCGAAGTAGGCGCGGCCACCGAAGGCGCCCGGGACCTCAGGGTCCCGGGCGCCTTCGCGTCTCCTGGCTCGTCCTCGGCTCCCGCCCGTGTTCCCGGCGGCGTGCGTCCCCGGCTTCGCCGCCCATGACGGGAACGCCTGCACACAAGAGGAACCTGAGCCGCGGGACGGGGGCGGCGGTCAGATGATCCAGAACAGTCCGTTGCCGCCCGTCCAGCCCTCGTACCACTGCGGCATGCCGAGCGACTCCAGCGTGAAGACGCGGCTGCCGGTGCCCGTCGGACGGCCGGAGCCGCCGGGGAGCATGAAGACGGCGCCGTTGTAGTGGTTCTCGCAGGCCGCGCCGATGAACAGCTCCGGCTTGCCGTCCTTGTTCACGTCCGCGGCCGAGACCGTCGCGCCGAAGCAGTCGCGGGTCTCGTTGACGCTGGGCACACCGGGGGTGTCCTGGTGGAAGGAGTACCCGCCCGCGCCGAGGGGGCCCGTGCGGCGGCCCGGGACCACGGTGACCATGCCGGTCCGCCGCACGCTGCCCACGGCCTCGTACGGCGCGCCGACGACGATCTCCGCGAGGCCGTCCCGGTTGAGGTCGGCCACCGCGAGACCGGCGCCGAAGGTGTCCTGCTTCTCGCTCGTGCCGGGCACGCCCGCGGTGTCCTGGGTGATCACCTCGGGCGCCGCGTCGCGCGCGATGCCGCTCGCCGAACCCCGGTAGACCAGCACGCGCCCGCCCAGCTCGCCGTCGACACCCGGCGTCACCGGCGTCAGCGGGTCCCCGACCACGAGGTCGGTGTACCCGTCGCCGTTGACGTCGCCGGTGGCGGCGATGAAGCCGTTGCCCTTCTCCAGCGTGACCCGCTCGCCCGACTGGTTCACCCGGATCTCGCTGCCGGTGAGGTCGGACCGGCGGAACCCGAAGTCGACCTGGTCGGGGCTGCCGTTGCGGTCGAAGTCGCCGACGGCCACGGACCCGACCAGCTCCTCCTCCCGGGGCGTCTGCACGACCGAGCCGTAGGCGCCGGAGCTGCTGAACGGGCCCTTGAAGGTGACGGTCCCCTTGTCCCCGCCGACCACGACCTGGGTCTTCGCGCCCGGCCCCGCGCTGATGGCCGCCACGTCCGTGCCGTACCACTGGACATAGTCCGGTGCCGTCAGAAGAGTGCCCTTGGTCAGCCCGCTCCTGCTGCCCCACAGCACGGTGACGCTCGGACCGTGGTAGGGCTCGGTGACGACGAGGTCGGCGTATCCGTCCCGGTTCAGGTCGGCCGTGGCGGTGGCGCTGCCGAAGAGCTCCTGCCGGCCGGCCGCGCCCGGAACGCCGGGCGAGTCCTTGGTGATGACCACGCGACGGCTCGCCGAGACCCCCGACGCGGAGCCGTACAGCACGACGACGGCACCGGCCCTTTCCTTGTCGCCCAGGTCCGCACCGGGAACCGGCAGCACCGCGTCCCGGTACCCGTCACCGTTGAAGTCCCCCGGCACCGCCCCGTGCACGGCCGCGGCCGGGACGGCCGGCAGCAGCGTCCCCGCGACCAGCGAGGCGGCCACGACCGCGGCCGCGCCCCATCTGCCCATGTCTGTGTCCCCTTCCCCATGGCGTGCCCTGGGCCCCCGGCTTCCGGGCCGTCGGGCGATCCGCCCTCATACGTGGGACATGTCACAGCGCCCGTTGGTTGTACGGGCGGTGACGGGAGGGCGGCGCACCGGAGAAGCGGCGCGTGCGCGTCCGTGGTGCGGCCGTGCCGGAGGGCGGCGACGCTTCAGAAGCCCAGGTAGGTGATCTGGACGACGTAGACACGTTCGCTGCGTACGACGACCTGGTACGAGAACATGCCGCCGGGGACGATGACGTCGCTGCCCTTCGGTTCGGCACCTCGATGGGACCGACCGTGGACGTGGACCGCTTCAGCAGCTCTGACCAGTTCGTCCGCCGTGCTTGTCCACCCCGGCGAGGGAACCGGCGAGAGCGGCGCGGGCCGCTTCCTCCGCCGCGAGGGCGTACTCCCACTTCCAGCTCAACCGCGCACTGCCTTCATGGCTTCGTCCAGTACGGCGGTGAGCTCGTGGAGAGCCTGTCGGGAGACGGCAGGATCCGCGTCCTCCAGGGTGCTCCGCGCCTGTTCGAGACGAGAGGACCGCTCGGGGCGGCGGGCGATCTCGATATCTCTGGCCCAGAGGAGGACCCAGCTCTGAACGGGGCTCAGAGACTGCCACTCGACGGCCTTGGCGAACGCCTCGTCCTTCGTGGCCTGCATCTCCTCCAGGCGGCCCGGGGCCACGACGGCGAGGGCCGCGCGAAGCGCGTCGGGGGTTCGCTCGGGACGGGGGACCAGCTCGCGTCCGTGGTCGGCCAGTGTGCTCATGGTGTCCTCCAGGAGTACCTCTGTCAGGCTGTCCGGGCCGGGCGGGAGCGTGGTAAGCCCGGGGGCCGCCGAGATCTTCGGAGCGACGGCGAGGGTCCGCGTGCTCATTCCGTCTCCTTCAGGTGTGCCCGGCAGTCACGGCAGTGGCCTGGGTCGGGGCCCCGGTAACCGCGGTCGCAGCCTTCGCAGTTCCGGATCGGGTGCCGGACGGCCGGTGGAGGTGCGGGGACCCGGAACGGGGGTGGGGGCGGGAGCTGGGCGGTCAGGCGGTGGGCCAGGAGGGCGGCCGGGCGGATCAGGGGCTCCAGCGGCAGGTTCTCGGTCAGGGCGTGGCGTACGGCGGTGGGGGTGAGGTCGCGCTCCAGCCAGGCGGCGACGCCGGGGGCGAGGTGTTCGGCGTCGGTGGCGGAGAGGAGGAGGCGGGGGTCGTGGCGGCGGAGGCCGGCGAGGACGTCGACGGCCGTTTGGAGCAGGTCAGGGGAGGGGTACGTGGGCTGCGGCACGGGTGGGAGCAGTCGCTTGCGAGGGGGCGGCTTGTCCGGGGCCGTGCGTCGGACGGGCCTGTCGGGGGTGTCGGCGGCGGGCCTGTGGCCCGGCCTGTTGCTGGAGACCGTGCGGGTGATGATCCGGCCGGTCGGGGCCCGTAAGCGGCTACGGCGGAGGTAGCCGTGGGTTTCGAGTTCGCGGAGCGCTGCTGCGATACGGGTGGGGCCCTCCGGGAAGCGGGCGGCGAGGCTCTTGATGTCGATCGCCGTGCCCGGTCGCACGGACTGGATGTGGCAACCCAGCCCGATCGCCAGCAGCGACAGCTCCCGGTGCTGGGCGAGGTCGTTGCCGATCACCGTGAAGTTCTCGGTGAGGCGGACGTTGTCATGGATCACGCCGGAGTTCGGGCGCCCAGGGGGGTAGTTTTTGCCCGGGATACGGGCCTGGGCGGACGCGGGCGCGTTAGGGTTTTCGGTGTCCATCAGGAAGGGCCTAACTTCCTCGGTGGTCAGGCCCTCGCAGGGATCGCTAGTCCCGGCGGGGGCCGTCGCATGTCGGGGGTCGTGCTGTCTTGCGCTGAGCGTAGGGCAGGCAACCGGTCCTGAATCCAGCCGAGTTGGGCATATTCACTCGCGGGAGTGAGTTTGCCCGGCGGGAGGGAGGGGTGGGGCTTGGTGGGGTGCTTTCTCCCCGGTGGGTACTTCATAGGGAGCGCAGGTCGGACCGGGGTGTGGGGTTTCAGGCTTCGGTGATTCCGGTGCGGGGAGGGTGAGTTCGGCCCAGGCCGTTTTGCGCGGGTGAAGGCCCTGGGCGACTCCCCAGCGGTCCGCGAGAGCTGCCACGAGGGCCAGGCCGCGTCCGGCTTCGCTGTCGGGGGCGGCCTGCCGGGGCTCCGGCAGCCGGTCACCGCGGGTGTCGGTGACCTCGATGCGGAGCGTTCCGCCGATGACGTACAGCAGGAGCCGGAAGCTCCGGCCGGGAACCTTGCCGTGGGTGGCCGCGTTGTTCGCCAGCTCGGCGACGATGTGCGCAGCCGGGTCCGAGGGGAGGCCCCAGGAGCGCAGCTGCTCCGTGGCGAGCAAGCGGGCGAGGCGGGCGCCGCGCGGTGTGGGCGACAGCAGGACGCTGAAGTTGCGAATGTGGCAGTCGGATTGGGCCGTTTCTGGAATCACGTCACTCAGCGTGGCTGGATGCGCCTACCGTCAGTAGTGACGACGCAGTTGCGTACGGTGACTGTCCGGAGCTTGTCCGGTGGTGTCCGGGCTTGTCGGGGTGGTGTGTACGGGTAAGGGCGTCGCGGTACGTGGCGGTACGACGGAGGGGCGCGCATGTCGGTGGACGGCGAGGTTCGGCAGCTCAGGACGGAGGCTGACGAGCCGGGGTGGGAGGTGGATCCGGACGACGAGTGGGGTGTGGCTGTAGTCGCCACTGTGGGGCGGCAGTTGAAGTTGCGGCGGGAGGCCGTGGGGATGCGGGCCGGCGAGTTCGGCGACGCGGTGGGGTACGGCGAGGACCTCGTCTACAAGATCGAGGGCGGGAAGCGGATTCCTCGGCCGGAGTATCTGGACAGGGCGGACGAGGTGCTGGGGGCGGGTGGGTTGCTGTCCGCGATGAAGGAGGACGTGGCGAAGGTCCGGTACCCGAAGAAGGTGCGGGATCTGGCCGCCATGGAGGCGCGTGCGGTCGAGATCGGGGTGTATGAGAACAGCAACGTCGCCGGTCTGTTGCAGACGCCGGAGCATGCCAGGGCTCTGCTGGAATCGTGGCAGCCCGCCTACTCCGCCGAGGACTTGGAGCGCCGCGTGGCTGCCCGCATCGCTCGTCGTGCTGTCTACGAGCGCTCCCCCGCACCCTCGTTGAGCTTCGTCCTGGAAGAGGCGACTCTGCGTCGCAGGGTTGGAGGCACAATGGTGCGGCGGCAACAGTTCGAACGCTTGCTGGAGGTGGGGCGGTTGAGCAACGTTTCACTTCAGGTGATGCCGATGGACAGTGCGGCGCACCCGGGCCTGAGCGGCAGGATCGAGCTGCTGAAATTCGAGGACGGCACCGCTGTTGGGCGCTCCGACGGCGCGTTCAACGGCCGCCCCGTCACCGATCTGCGGCAGCTGCGCATCGTTGAGCTGCGGTATGGCACCATCCGGGCGCAGGCTCTCCCGCCAGGGGAGTCGCTGGCCTTCATCGAGCAACTGCTGGGAGAAACATGATCCGCAAGCCCTCCGCCGGTGATGCCTCCGACCTGGCGTGGTTCAAGAGCAGCTACAGCAGTGGCCCCGACGGCGACTCCTGCGTCGAGGTCGCCGCGGCCCCCGGCACGGTCCACGTCCGCGACTCCAAGTACCGCGACACCAGCCCCCGCCTCGCCCTCGCGCCGGAGGCATGGGCGGACTTCGTGGCGTACGCGTCGGGGAGCTGACCCCTCGGTCGACTGCACGCGCCCCGATTCCGGTGGTGCCGACGGCGGCCTTGCCGTCCTCCGTCGGGAGGACGGCAAGGCCGCCCGTCTCAAGACGTGCCCACGTGAGAACCCTCCCCGCGAGAGCCCCAGCTCTCGCACAAGTGGGCGAATCCTGACGGGAGGGACTAGCGCGCCACGTACTGCGTGAGGATCGCCTGGACCTCGTAGATGTCGACGCCCTTGGTGAAGGTCTTGGTGATCGGCAGCTGCGCGCCGGAGACCCAGATCTTCAGCTCGGCGTCGAGGTCGAAGGTGCCGGCCGTCTCCACCGCGAAGTGCGTGATGCTGCGGTACGGGACCGAGTGGTACTCCGTCTTCTTGCCGGTGATGCCCTGCTTGTCGACCAGGATCAGGCGGCGGTCGGTGAACAGGATGGTGTCGCGGATCAGCAGGTACGCGGCGTGCACCGTCTCGCCCTGGCCCAGCAGCCGGGCGTAGTCCTGCGCCGCCTGCGCCGGGTCGATCGGGTGCGCGTTTCCGAAAAGAGCCATGAGAGGACCCCCCACTCGAAGGTCATATGACATCCGGTGTCACATGATCTTGGCCAGATATACCTGGTGAGTGAGGGGTCGGAAAAGGGCTGTTACGCGGCTGTTTCCCCGCCGAAGCGCTCCTTGTACGTGGCCAGGTCCTCGTCCGTCAGCTTCGCGAACAGCACCGGCGGCACGGTGAAGGGCGTACCGGCCGGGACGGAGGCCAGCGCCTTCGCCTCGTCGGCGGAGACCCAGGTGGCGGTGTCGTCGGCGAGGGAGAACGCCTGGCGCATGGCCGCCGTGGTCGCCGGGATGAAGGGCTCCGAGACCACCGCGTAGAGGTGGATCAGGTTCATCGCCGTGCGCAGGGTGAGGGCGGCGCCGTCCTTGTCGGTCTTGATCTCCAGCCAGGGGGCCTTCTCCTCCAGGTAGGAGTTGCCGGCCGACCACAGGGCGCGCAGCGCGGCCGCGGCCTTGCGGAACTGGAGGGCCTCCATGTGCTCCTCGTACTCCGCGAGGAGCCGGGCGATCTCCTCGCCGAGGCGTGCCTCCGCCTCGCCCGGCTCGCCGCCCGCGGGGACGTCGTCGCCGAAGCGCTTGCGGGAGAACGACAGGACACGGTTGACGAAGTTGCCGAGGGTGTCGGCGAGGTCCTTGTTCACCGTGGCCGTGAAGTGCTCCCAGGTGAAGGACGAGTCGTCCGACTCCGGGGCGTTGGCGATCAGGAAGTAGCGCCAGTAGTCGGCGGGCAGGATGTCCAGGGCCTGGTCGGTGAAGACGCCGCGCTTCTGCGAGGTGGAGAACTTGCCGCCGTAGTACGTCAGCCAGTTGAACGCCTTGACGAAGTCGACCTTCTTCCACGGCTCGCGCACGCCCAGCTCGGTGGCCGGGAACATCACGGTGTGGAAGGGGACGTTGTCCTTCGCCATGAACTCCGTGTAGCGCACGGTGTCGTCGGCCTCGTACCACCACGCCTTCCAGTCCCGGTTCTCCGGGTCCTGGTCGGCCCACTCCTTCGTCGCGCCGATGTACTCGATCGGGGCGTCGAACCAGACGTAGAAGACCTTGCCCTCCGCCGCCAGCTCCGGCCAGGTGTCGGCGGGGACGGGGACGCCCCAGTCGAGGTCGCGGGTGATCGCGCGGTCGTGCAGGCCCTCGTTCAGCCACTTGCGGGCGATGGAGGAGGCGAGCTGGGGCCAGTCCGCCTCATGGCGGGAGACCCATGCCTCGACCTCGTGCTGGAGCTTGGACTGCAGGAGGAAGAGGTGCTTGGTCTCGCGGACCTCCAGGTCGGTGGAGCCGGAGATCGCCGAGCGGGGGTTGATCAGGTCGGTGGGGTCGAGCACCCGGGTGCAGTTCTCGCACTGGTCGCCGCGGGCCTTGTCGTAGCCGCAGTGGGGGCAGGTGCCCTCGACGTAGCGGTCCGGGAGGAAGCGGCCGTCGGCCGGGCTGTACACCTGGCGGATCGCCCGCTCCTCGATGAAGCCGTTCTCGTTGAGGCGGCGGGCGAAGTGCTGGGTGATCTCGACGTTCTGCGTGCTGGAACTGCGGCCGAAGTAGTCGAACGCCAGTGCGAAGCCGTCGTAGACCGCCTTCTGGGCGTCGTGCGCCTGCGCGCAGAACACGTCGACCGGCAGGCCCTGCTCCTTCGCGGCCAGCTCGGCGGGGGTGCCGTGCTCGTCGGTCGCGCAGATGTAGAGCACGTCGTGGCCGCGCTGGCGCAGGTAACGGGAGTACACGTCCGCCGGGAGCATGGACCCCACCATGTTGCCCAGGTGCTTGATCCCGTTGATGTACGGAAGGGCGCTGGTGATGAGGTGTCGAGCCATGGCTTGGCTGCTCCCAGGTCGGTTGTTTTGCGAACCTTGAAATCGTAGCCGAGATGGGTGGGCCGCCCGCTTCCCGTTCTGATGGGTGGGAAGGGGGCGGCCGGGGGTGGTGCTTTTACGGCTCCGGCTCCGGCTTCGGCTTCGGCTTTCGCTTCTGCCTCGGCTTCGGCTTCGGCCTCGGCTACGGGCGCCAGTCCGCGAGTACGCCGGTGTAGAGCTCGGCGTCGGTGAGCTCGCGGGGGGCGGGGCCCGCGTGGAAGAACGACGTGTTGCCGGTCTTCAGCTTGCGGAGGTAGTCGAATGCCTTGTTGTCGTGCTCACCGAAGGCGACGAAGGCGAAGTGGACGTGGGGGTGGTTGCCCGCGGCGTCCGTGAGGGACTGGGTGGCGGGGGTCTTCGCGTCCGGGGCGCCGTCGGTCTGGAAGACCACGAGGGCGGAGGTGCCGGGGGCGGCGTGCTTCTCGTGATGGGCGAGTACGGCGTCCACGGCGACGTGGTAGCTGGTGCGGCCCATGCGGCCGAGACCGGCGTGGGTGTCGTCGATCTTCGTCTCGTGGTCGGTGAGGGTGAGGTCGGCGGTGCCGTCGAGCTCCGTCGAGAAGAAGACGACGTGCACCGTGGCCTCGGGGTCGAGGTGGGCGGAGAGCGCGAGGGTCTGGTCGGCGAGGGCCTGGGCGGAGCCGTCCTTGTAGTACGGACGCATGCTCGCGGAGCGGTCCAGGACGAGGTAGACCTTGGCTCGGGTGCCGGTGAGGTCGTTCTTCTTGAGGGTGCCGGTGGCTGCCTTGTAGGCGGTGGCCAGGGAGGGGGCGTGGGACTTCAGGCGGGCGAGGGTGAGGGCGGGGGTGGCCTCGGCCTCGGCTTCGCCCTCGGCCTCGGTGTTCCCACCCGCACCACCCGTGCCGCTCTCGTCGTCGGCTGCCGGTGGCCCCTGCGGTGCGTCCCCGCCGTCGGCGGCCGCGGGCTCAGGGGTGGCGGGCTCCGCCTCCGCACCCTGCTCGACGACTGCCACGAGCTCGGCGAGAGCCTGTGCATCGGGCTCGGGGGCGGGCTCCGGCTCGGCCGCAGGCTCCGGCTCGGCCGCCGCGACGGGCTCCTCGACGGGCTCGGGGGTGGGCTCGGCTTCGGCCACGACGGGCTCGGGCTCGGGCTCCGGGGTGGGCTCCTCGGCGGCCGCCTGTGCGGGCTCCGGCTCCGACGCAGGCTCTTCCTTGACCGGCTCCGCCGCTGAGGGCTCCTCCGCCGCGGCAGGCGCCTCGGCCTCGACCGGCTCCTCCGCCGTGACGGGCTCTTCCGCCGTGACGGGCTCTTCCGCGGGGGTCGGCTCCGCCACGGGGGCGGGCTCCTCGGCCTCGGGTGCCTTCTCGGCGACGGGCTCCGCCGCCGTGACGGGCTCCTCCGCAGCCGCAGGTGCCTCCTCTGCGACGGGCTCTTCCGCCGGTGCGGGCTCCTCGGCCTCGGGTGCCTTCTCAGCGACGGGTTCCGCTGCGGCAGGCTCCTCCGCTGCGGCAGGCTCTTCCGCCGCCGCAGGTGCCTTCTCGGCGGCCGGCTTCTCCGCAGGAGTCGGCTCCGTCGCGGGTGCAGGCACCTTTGCCGCGGGGGCCTCCGGCGCGGAGGGCTCCTCGGCGGAGCCGGGATGTGTCGGGTTCGGGATGTTTACGTTGTCGAAGGCGGCCGAGACCAGCTCGTGTTCCTCGGAGCGGGGCTCGGGGACGTGAGCGGTGGCCGGTTCGGTGGTGGCAGAGGCGGAGGGCGTGGGGGTCGCACCCTCCAGTTCGGCGGGTCGGGATTTGCGAGACCGGCCGAAAGCGTTTCGCAGGAGAGTGAGAATGCCCATATGCGCAACCCTTCGCGTGAGTTGTGTAGCCCGTCGATCGCTGGCCAGGACGGACACGTAAGGTTAGCGGCCCCGCTCGAAAATCTTGGGGAGGGGCGGCCTCCATTTCCAACGGACGTTCGGATGGGTCACGTTCACCCCCAGTTCACCCCAAAGCCCCCCTTCCGCACATACGTGCTCCTAGCGTCCGTGACGCCGAGTCCGAGGGAAGTCAGGGGAGAACGAAGTGCGCATTCCGTTGCCGCTCATCAGTACGTCCGACGCGTCGCACCCGGGGGGCCGGTCCGCCCTGACCTGCCGTTTCCGCTGCGGTGACGCCTGTTTCCACGAGGTGCCCAACACCAGCGCCAACGCATACGTCGGGGACGTCGTCGCGGCCGCGCTGAGCCGCCGCACGGTGATGCGCGCCGCCGCCGTCGTCACCGCGGCCGCCGCCGCCGGAACGGCCGTCTCCGCCGTCGCCGCCCCGCAGGCCCGGGCCGCCGAGGGTGCCGGGTCGGCGGGAGCGGCCCGCGGTCCGGCCGCCCGTGCCGCGCGCGGTCTGCGCTTCGAGCCCGTCGCGCCCAACACCGCCGATCGGGTCACGGTCCCCGAGGGTTACGACCAGAACATCGTCATCCGCTGGGGTGAACCGATTCTGCGGGGTGCGCCCGCCTTCGACCCGAAGAAGCAGTCCGCCGCCGCCCAGGCCGGACAGTTCGGGTACAACTGTGACTTTCTCTCCCTGCTGCCGCTGCCCGGTGAGCCCGGCCGCCAGGTGCTCGTCGCCAATCACGAGTACACCGACGAGATCCTCATGTTCGCCGGCTACGACGCCGCGAACCCGACCCGCGAGCAGGTGGAGACCGCCTGGGCCGCGCACGGTCTGTCCGCCGTCGTGGTGGAGGGCAACCGCCGCAACGGCAGGCTCGTCCCCGTGCCGCGCCACCCGCTGAACCGCCGGGTCACCGCCACCACCGCGTTCCGGCTGACCGGCCCGGCGGCCGGCTCGGACCTGCTGAAGACCTCCGCCGACCCGACCGGCACCAAGGTGCTCGGCACCCTCAACAACTGCTCGGGCGGTACGACGCCGTGGGGCACGACCCTGCACGGCGAGGAGAACTTCAACCAGTACTTCGCCAACGGCACCCGCCCGAACGACAAGCGCTACGGCCTGGTCGCCGGCCCCAGCGAGCGCAAGTGGGAGCGTTTCGACAAGCGCTTCGACGTCGCCCAGGAGCCCAACGAGGTCCATCGCTTCGGCTACGTCGTCGAGCTCGACCCGTACGACCCGGCCTCCACGCCCCGCAAGCACACCGCGCTCGGCCGCTTCAAGCACGAGGGCGCGACCGTCCGGCTCACCGACGACGGCCGTCCCGTCGTCTACACCGGCGACGACGAGCGGTTCGACTACTTCTACAAGTTCGTCGGCACCAAGCGGATGAGGAAGGGCAGGTCCCGCGCCGCCCGCGAGCACAACCTCTCGCTGCTCGACGAGGGCACCCTGTACGTCGCGAAGCTGACCGGCGACTCCCCGGCCGTGGAGATCGACGGCACCGGCAGGCTGCCGGCCGACGGCGAGTTCGACGGCTCCGGCGAGTGGATCCCGCTGGCGACCACCGGCGCGCACGGCGCCGTCTCGCACGTCGACGGCATGACCGCCGAGGAGGTGTTCGTCTTCACGCGCCTCGCGGGTGACAAGGCCGGCGCCACGAAGATGGACCGCCCCGAGGACATCGAGCCCAACCCGCACACCGGCCGGGTGTACGTCGCGCTCACCAACAACACCCGCCGCGGCACCGCCGGCAGCGCCCCCGTGGACGAGGCCAACCCGCGCATCGGCAACAAGCACGGCCAGATCCTGGAGCTGACCGAGCGCTGGAACAGCGCCGACAGCAAGAAGTTCGTCTGGAAGCTGTTCCTGGTCGCCGGTGACCCGAACGACCCGGCCACCTATTTCGCGGGCTTCCCGAAGGACCAGGTCAGCCCGATCTCCTGCCCGGACAACGTGGCCTTCGACCCGCACGGCAACCTGTGGATCTCCACCGACGGCAACCAGCTCGGCTCGCACGACGGTCTCTTCGGCGTCGCCACGCGCGGTGCGCGCCGGGGCGAGCTGAAGCAGTTCCTCACGGTCCCGTCCGGGGCGGAGACCTGCGGGCCGCTGGTGCAGAGCCGGCGGGTGCTGGTCGCCGTGCAGCACCCGGGGGAGATCGACGGGGCGACCGCCGAGAAGCCGCTGTCGGCGTGGCCCGACGGGCCGGGGAAGATCAACCGTCCTGCCGTCGTCGCCGTGTTCCGCCGGGACGGCGAGGACATCGGTCTCTGACCCGCGCCTGCCGGGAGGGGGCGGACCTACCGCGGTGACGCGATCGCCCGCGCCGCCGCCACCTCCTGGCGCAGGGGTTCCAGGACGCTGCCCGCAGGGCCCGTGAGGTCGGTGCGGACGGCGATCAGGACCTCCGCCTCGCGCACGCCCTCGGACAGCTCGCGCAACTGGAGGGCGGCCTGGGAGATCTCCGCCCGGGACGGCGGCGCGGCTCCGTGCCGGACGCGGACCCGCGCCGCCGTCGTCGCGTCCACGATGCGTTCCACGGCGACGACCAGCGGCCACCACGCCGCGGCCCGGCGTCCGGTGGGCGGCGGCTCGGTCAGCGCCCGCTGGAACTCCGTACGGATCACCGACAGGTCGCGGTACAGACGGCGGCGCATCCGGGCGCGCTCGGCGGGCTCCACGGTTTCCCCGAACGCGGACTCCACATAGCGGGCGGTGTCCGCGACGGCGTCCGCGAGCCGGTCGCCGACGCGGGTGTGCCAGCTCTCCGGCCACAGCAGATAGCCGACCACCAGCGCGATCGCGCAGCCGATCAGGGAGTCCACCAGCCGGGGCAGCAGCAGCCCGGTGCCCTGGTGGTTGAGGATGTCCGACAGCAGCAGGATCACCGGGGTGATGGCCGCGGTCTGGTAGCCGTAGCCGCGCGGGGTGAGGGCCGGGATCAGCGGGGCGAGCACCAGCATCACCGGCACGTCCCACCAGCCGCGGGGCACCTGGGAGAGCACGGCCGCCGCGACGACCAGACCGCCGACGGTGCCGAGCGCCCGCAGCAGGGCGCGCGAGAACACCGAGCCGAAGTCGGGCTTGAGGACGAAGGTGATGGTCAGCGCGACCCAGTAGGAGCGGGCCACCGGGACGGTCGACACCAGCACCTGGGCGATCCCGATGCACAGGGCCAGCCGCAGGCCGTAGCGCCAGGAGGCGGCGGACAGCATCACCCCGCGGGCGGCGCGGCCCGCGCGGATGCGCAGCGCGGCCGGGCGGCCCAGCCGGTCCTCCAGGCCGTACGGGTCCAGGTCCGGGGCGGTGACGACGGCGGCGGCGTGCCGCAGGGCGTGGTCGACGGCCCGGCTGGTCTCGTCCGCCGGGAGGGGCAGGCCGAGGGCGACGGGCCCGGTGTAACCGGTGCGCACGGCCTCGGCGAGGTGCCGTACCGCCTCCGGCACCTCGGCGGGCAGCGGCCTGCCGCGCAGATGGGCGGCAGGGGCGGCCTCCACCACGGCGGTGAGGGAGTTCAGCTGGGCCAGCAGCCGGGTCAGGTCCGGGCTGCGGCCGTGGTGGCGGGTACGCCGGGCGAGGACCAGGTCGTACGACTGGTTCAGCGACTGGGTGACCTCGTGCCGGGCGTCGTCGTAGCGGTCGGTGGCGCAGGCGGCGAGCAGCTCGGCGACCGTGCGGTAGGTGTCGGCGACGGCGGCCCGCTCGGGCACCCCGGAGCGCAGCGGCCAGGCCAGCAGGGCGAGCACCAGCACGAGCAGTCCGCCGCCGGTCACCAGCAGCGGTGCCAGCCACCACGGGCCGGGCATCGGCAGGCCCGCCCCGACCACGGCGTTCAGCAGCAGCAGGAGCCCCGACACCGAGGCGACCGCGCCGATCGTGGAGATCATCCCGGAGACGAGCGCGAGGGCGGTGACCACGGCGACGGCGGTCCAGTCGTGGCCGTACACGAGGGCGCCGAGGGTGATGCCGACGGCGCCGAACGCCTGCGGGACGGCGATGTTCAGGATCCGCATGCGGTAGGCGTCGGCGGTGTCGCTGATGACCCCGGACAGCGCGCCCATCGAGACGAGCGCCCCGTAGTCCGGCCGGCCCGCCGCGAGGCCCACGGCCAGCGGCAGCGTCATCGCGATCGCGGCCCGGGCGACGGCGGCCCGGTTCACGGGCGCGGCGGGCTGGGACTTCAGGTTCCGCACCAGCCAGTCGGGAGGGGTCAGGCCGACGGGGAACTCGCGAGGCATGCGCCCATTATGGTCGGCCCGTGCTGCCGGACTCCTGGCCGTCCACCCGCTCCAGCAGCCCCGCGAGGGCCCGGTCGAACTCCGCCGGCCGTTCCAGGTTCGGCAGATGGGCGGCGCCCTCGACGACGCGCAGGACGGAGTCGGGCAGGGCGCTGTGCAGGGCCTCGGCGTCGGCGACGGGGGTGTACTCGTCGTCCGCGCCGACCACGACCAGCGCGGGGACCGCGACCCGGGTGAGCAGGGGCCGGTAGTCGGGGCGTTCGGCCCGGCCGAGCAGGGCCGCCGCGGCGCCCTGCGGGTCCGTGGCGGTCATCATGCGGTGGACATGGGCCTTCACGCCGGGGTCGGCGTACGGGGCGACCATCTTCTCCAGCACCTCGTCGGCGTAGCCGTCCAAGCCCTCGCGCAGCAGCCGGTCGGCCATGGCGGCGCGTCCCCTCCTGCCCTCCTCGGTCTCCGGGGCGGCGGAGGTGTCGGCGAGGAGGAGGCCGCGCACCCGGTCGCCGAGGAGGTCGACGCAGGCCATGGCGATCTGGCCGCCCATCGACAGCCCGCCGAGCACGAAGGTGTCCACCTTCAGTCCGTCCAGGAGCTCCTCGATGTCCCGGGCGAACAGCGGCAGCGGGGTGATGCCGGGGACCACGGGCGAGGAGCCGTATCCGCGCAGGTCGGGGGCGATCACCCGGCGACCGCGCGAGAACGTCTCGATCTGCGGGGCCCACATGGTGCGGTCGAAGGGATGGCCGTGGACGAGGACGAGCGGGACCCGGGAGGTATAGGTGCCTTTGTCCTCGTACGAGAGGAAGAGTGCCATGACTGCGACCCTAGGGCGGGCCAACTGCTCGGCGCAATAAGATCTTTGCCCTCGGTGCAATGAACAGGGAGTCGGGAAGGACGGAGCAATCTGTGGACGACTACCGGCGCACAGCCGACCGCATCGCGGCGGACATCCTCTCCGGGCGGCTCGCGCCCGGCCGACGGCTGCCGCCGCAGCGGCAGTTCGCCCGCCGCCACGGGATCGCGGCCTCCACCGCGGGACGCGTCTACGGCGAACTCGTGCGCCGCGGACTGGTGGTGGGCGAGGTCGGCCGGGGCACCTTCGTGCGGGCCGCGGCACCCGCCGCCGGAGGCCGCGCGCTCACCGAGGCGGACACCTCCTCCCCGGTGAACCTGGAGCTCAACTACCCCTTCGCGGAAGGCCAGTCGGAGCTGCTCGCCCCGGCCCTGGAGGAGCTGCGCCGGCCCGACGTGCTCGCCGAGGCGCTGCGGCCCGCCGCCGCGGCCGGCACCGCGCCCGCCCGTGAGGCGGCCGCCGCGCTGCTCGCGGTGCCCGGCTGGCGGCCCGCCCCCGGGCAGATGCTGTTCGCGGGCAACGCCCGTCAGGCGATCGCCGCCGTGCTCGCCTCCCTGGTCCGGCCCGGCGGCCGCGTGGGGGTCGAGGAGCTGACGTATCCGCTGGTCAAGGAGATCGCCGCGCGGCTCGGCAGTGTCCTGGTCCCGCTGCCGTGCGACGCGCAGGGACCGCTCCCCGACGGCGTCGCCGCCGCCCACCGGCGTGCCCCGCTCTCCGCGCTCTATCTCCAGCCGACCCTGCACAACCCGACCGCCCGGACGATGCCCGACCGGCGCCGACGTGAACTCGCCGCCGTGGCCGCGGCCCTGGACGTGCCGGTCGTCGAGGACCGCATCTGGTCCTTCCTGCGGCCCGGTGACGTCCCGCTCGCCGCGCACGTCCCGCATCTGGCGCATGTCGTCGACGGCCTGTCCAAACGGGTCGCGCCCGGGCTGACCGCCGGTTTCCTCGTCGTGCCGCCCGGCCGGACGGAGGCGGTGGGCGCCGCGCTGCGCTCGGGCGGCTGGGGCGCGGGCCGGTTCGCGCTGGAGGCGGCCGTGCGGTGGATCGGGGACGGGACCGTCGGGCGTCTGGTCGCGGCGAAGCGGGAGGACGCGGCCCGGCGGCAGCGGCTCGTCGCGGAGCATCTGGCGGGGTTCGCCGTACGGTCCGACCCGCACGCCTACCACGCCTGGTGGGAGCTGCCCGCCCCCTGGCGCGCGGACACCTTCGCCGCCGAGGCCGCCGCGCACGGCATCTCCGTCACGCCCGGCCCCGCCTTCGCCGTCGACCCCGCGCGCACGCCGGACGCGGTCAGGCTCGGGCTCGCGTCGGCTCCTGAGGACGATCTGGCCCGGGCGCTGCGGATCCTCGCCGCAGTCGCGGCAGGCGGGGCCGGTCCGCGGACCGGGTGAACCGGGTGAACGCGGCGACCGTCAGACCGAGCACCAGCAGCAGCCAGGACACCGTGCGCAAGGTCGACGTCAGGGCGTCGTAGACCGCTCCGGCCGCCGCGGAGGACACGTCGGCGGGCAGGCCGGTGACGGTGAGGTGCCGTCCCACGGCCACCGCCAGGCCGAGGAGCGCGCCGCCGAGGGCCGTGCCGAGGGCCGTCGCGGTGACCGCGCGGCGGCGGCGGGCGGCGACCGCGATCCCGGCGACGGCGAGGACGGCGGCGGCCGCCGGCAGCCAGAACGCTGCGATCTCCAGCATCCGGAACCCCTTCCGCATCCCCGCCAGTTCACCGGCGGGCAGCACCGCGACCTCCCGGTGCGCGACCGGGACGAACCGCGCCAGCGGCACGTGGTCGGCGGCCAGACGGTGTTTCACCCGGGCCGTCACCGGAGCCAGATCGACGGTGACGGGCCCGGTGCCCTCGCCGCGCAGCGCGTGCAGCACGGCGTCGTGCGCGGACCGGTTGGCCTGGTCCCAGCCCGCGCGGAAGGCGGCTGTCCCGGTGAACGACCTGACCGACGCGCGCAGTTGGGTGCGGGGGATCCCGGGGTCCAGCTCACGGGACAGCGTGTCCCCCACGGTGTCGGCGACCGCGTCCCGGACGGCCGGGTCGCCGGCCAGCGGAGCCATCGCGTGCACGTAACGCCCGGTGTCCGCAAGGCCGTACGCCGCCCAGGCCGCCAACGCCCCGAAGGGCACCAGCAGACAGGACAGCGCGACGAGGGCGGCCGACAGGGCGGTCCGCAGGCGGAAGGACACCCTTCCAGGCAAGGCGCCGCGGGGTGCGGGCGCCATCGGGGACGTCCGTACGGGTGCCGGGGTGTCGCCCGTGCGGGTCCGGGCCGCCGCCCGTACGGGTGCCCGGGTGCCGCCCGTACGGGCGCGACAGCGCCGGCATCGGCCGGAACTGCCCCTGGAGGGCCTCCCATCTGGGGATTCCCGCCTCCGGTGGAGGGTTCACCCGAACGGGTGTTTCCTGGAGCTGGGGAAAGGAGGCCGATCATGCGCACCACTTTGGCCCTGCGGACCCTGACCGCAGCCCTGCTCGCGGGCACCACCCTCGCCGTCACGGCGGGAGCCGCATCGGCAGCGGCGGCCCTACCGGCGTCCGGCGGTCCGGACGGCGGCGGACACGGATCCGGCAGTCCGATCTGGGGCACCGTCGTCTCCCGCACCGACCTCAACCTGAGGCAGGAACCCACCACCCACGCGCCGTCCGTCGGCTCGCTCTCCCCGGGCAGCCAGGACCGCGTCCAGTGCAAGGTCATCGGACAGAGCGTCAACGGGAACCCGTACTGGTACTGGCTCGTCGGCGCCGAGGCATGGGCCAGCGCCGCCTTCGTCCAGACCGACCGGCACCATGTGCCGACCTGCGCCGACCCCTGTCCCGAGTGGAAGAACGGCGACTGGACCAACTGGAACGACCCGTTCACGAGCGACTCCTGGAGTGTCTCCGGGTCCGGGTCGTGGAGCGTGTCCGGCTCCTGGAGCTGGACCGTCACCGGAGCCTCGTCGGACGGCTGGGACTAGCTCCCGCCGGCCGGTGAGTGGAGGGATGAGGGAAATGTGGACCCCGGTGATCTCACCGGGGTCCACGCCCGCCTCAGGAGGTCTCCCGCGGGAGACCTGCGGAGACCTCAGGAGATGCGATGGCCCTCCCCGTCCTCGTGCGTGTAGAAGCGGTAGAACAGGAACAGGAACGTGGTCACCGCGACCGCCAGCGCCATTCCCGTCGACCTGAGCACCGTGTTGTTCGCCTGGCTGTACAGGAAGCCGAAGGCGCAGCCCGAGAACACGGCCCACAGGGCGGCGTGCATCTCGCGCGGCATGCGCTCGGCCAGTGCGCGCACGCCGATCCACAGCGCCATGAACGCGAAGGCGCTGACGAAGCCGAGCAGCAGGTTGTAGCCGGTGATCGGGCCGCCCGCGCGGTTGTTCGCCGCCACCCAGTAGCCGTAGACCAGGCCGAGCGTGACGGGGATCGCCCAGTGGGCGATCCGGTGGGTGCGCGCGCTGAAGACATCGGGAAGACCCGACGAGCCGGACGACCGCCGGGCCCTGCCGGGTGCGGGTGCCGCATGAGCCATGAGAGGACTCCTCTCTCTCCTCGCCCCCGCCTTCCAGGGCACACCCCGGCGGGTGGGACGGCAAGTCGGCCCGCGGCGGACCGGATGCGGTGCGTGCGGGCCCGTGCTTCGCTGGGCCCGTGAGCAGTGGCGGCGGGCATCGGCTGCTCGACCGGTACCCCCGGGCCGGGCGCCGGGACGCCCTGCACCGGCAGCAGCTGCTGCGGCTGCGCGGCCACAGCGTCGCCTGGGTGCCGCCGCTGGTCCTGCTCGCCGGCATCGTCGTCGCCGACTACTACACCGGCCCCGACTTCCGGATCATCTCCTGGGTCGTGCTGGTGCCGGGCATCGCCGCCGCGATCTGCGGGGTGAAGGGCACGGCCGCCTTCGCGGTGCTCGCGCCGGCCGTCTACCTCGTCGCCGACGCCCTGCTGCCGCACCAGTACAACGCGGGGCTCGCCGACTTCATCCTCGCCGCTCTCGGCGGCACCCTCGCCGTCCTGGCCTGCGTGGTCCGGATCCGCAACGAGCACCGCATCCTGCGGATGCGCGACATCGCCGAGTCCACCCGCCGCACCGTCCTGCGCCCGCTGCCACCGGGCTTCGGCGGCCTGGAACACGCCTCCGTGTACCTCACCGCCGACACCGAGGCCCGCGTCGGCGGCGACTTCTACGACATCCAGCCCGGCCCGCACGGCACACGCGTCCTGCTCGGCGACGTCCAGGGCAAGGGTCTCGCGGCCGTGGACACGGCCGCCGCGCTGCTCGGCACCTTCCGCGAGGCGGGCTACCACGAGGCGGACCTGGGCACGGTCGCCGACCGGCTGGAGGCCCGGATGGTCCGCCACCGGGTCCGTCACCAGGCCCTCGGCAGCCGCGAGGGAGACCGCT
Organism: Streptomyces sp. NPDC093094; assembly: GCF_044754345.1. Taxonomy (NCBI): domain Bacteria; kingdom Bacillati; phylum Actinomycetota; class Actinomycetes; order Kitasatosporales; family Streptomycetaceae; genus Streptomyces; species Streptomyces sp. NPDC093094. The sequence goes on from NZ_JBIVOX010000005.1 coordinate 205,742, forward strand.
TCGCCACCGCCGTCCTGCTGGGCTTCCCCGACGACGCCCCCGGCACCGTCGAGGTGGTCGTCTTCGGCCACGAACCCCCGCTGATCGTCGGAGCCCAAGGGGTCCGTGCCCTCCGGCCCGGCGAGACCCTGCCGCTCGGTCTCGCCGAACTCACCCCCGGTACCGGGCCCCCGCCCGTGCACCGTGTCGCCCTCCGACCCGGCGAGACCGTCCTGATGACCACCGACGGCGTCACCGAGGCCCGTGACACGCACGACACCTTCTATCCCCTCACCGACGAGGTGACCCGCGCGGTCGCCGCCGATCCGCGCACCGCCGAGCCGCGCCGCCTGGTCGCCTTCGTCCGCGACGGCACCCTGCGGCACTGCGGCGGCAGACTGGCCGACGACACCACCGTGTTCGCCGTCCGGAGACGGACCTGACCGCACCGGCCGGGACGGCGCGCGGTCGCGACCCGTTACGGTGAGGACGCTTTTAGTGATCCACAGGGAGGCGACCATGCCCGGAACCGTGCTGCTGCTCGCGGCCTCGCCGGCCGGCCGGGGACGGCTGGTGGACGCGGCCGGGGTGCTGCCCGTGCTCGCGGCCGTCGCGCCCGCCGTGCTGTCCGGCACGGACACCGCGAACGTCGTCGAACTCGCCGACCCGCTCGACCCGCAGGCCGTGCTGACCCGGCTGCGCGCGGCCGCCGCCGCTCCCGGACCGCTCACCGTCTACGTCACCGGCCAGCTCCAGCTCGACCGCCGCCAGCGCCTGCCCCATCTGGCACTGGCCCGCACCACCCCGGTGACCGTGCGCTACACCGCGCTGCCCTGGCACTGGTTCCGCGAGGAACTGCGGCTGCGCTCGCCGGGCACCACCACGCTGCTGCTCGATCTGCACAGCGACGCCGACACCTGGGAGCACCTGAGCACGCATCCCCTCGACTGCGGCACCGGCACGGCCGTGTACGGCCGGGTGGTCCCGCCGCCGCCCCGGCGGGCGCTGGGCCGCCCTTCGTACATGAAGGCCGTCGCCACGGTGCTGCGCAGCGGACACCGGCCGCCGCTGGAGCGGCTGCACCTGGAGGCGCTCGGGCGGGCGGCCGCCGAGGAGGGCGGGGCGGCGCGGCCCGGGCTCGTGCTCAGCACGCCCGCGACCGGCACGCCCGCCGACAGCGACCCGCACGTCGCGCTCGCCGCCGCCGTGGAGTCCGGGCGGCACGCCGACGCGGACGCGCTGGCCGCGCGGTGGGAGACGGCCGCCGTACGGGCCCACGGGCCCGGGTCCGCCGAGGCGCTGCACTGGACCGAGGTCCGGGCCGACCTGGCGATGCTCGCGGGCGACCCGGTGCGCAGCTGCCGGACCTGGCTGTCCGTGGCCGCGGCCCGGCTCGCCGCGGGGCAGGCTCCGGACGCGCCCGCGGTGGAGGCCGCGGCGGACCGGGCTCACCACCAGTGGGGCCGCATCGACGACCCGGCCCGCGCCCGCGAACTGGGTCCCGTGCTGGTGGAGCTGCGCTCGCGGGTGCCCGGGCGGCGGCAGGGCGCGCTGGAGGACGTGCGGGGGCGGCTCGCAGTTCTGTGATTACCGCACGCGGTACGGAGTCGCTTCACTACTCTGGGTTACATGGTTCATGTGCGGGAACTCGACCCGAACGCATCGCCCTTGGACTACTTCGGCTACGAGCTCCGCAGAAAGCGGGAGGAGGCGGGGCTGACCCAGAAGGAACTGGGCCGGATCGTCTTCTGCACGGGCTCGCTGGTCGGCCAGATCGAGACGGCCCTGAAGGTCCCGCAGAGAGAGTTCGCGGAACGCGTGGACGCGGCCCTGCTGACGGACGGCTTCTTCTCCCGGCTGGTCGGCCTGGTCCTGAGAAGCCAGCTGCCCAGCTGGTTCCAGCCGTTCGCCGAGATGGAGGCCCGCGCGGATTACATCTCCACCTATCAGTGCCAGCTGGTGTACGGACTTCTCCAGACGGAGTCGTACGCACGGGCGGTGCTGAGCGTGGATCATTCCGAGCGGCTCGACCAGATGGTCGCTGCTCGGCTGGAACGCCAGCGCATACTGCAACGGGAGCAGCCGCCCGTCCTCTGGGCCGTCCTGGACGAGGCCGTCCTGCATCGGCAGATCGGCGGCCCGCAGGTGATGCGCGAGCAACTCGCCCACCTGATCGATCTATTCGGCAGGCCGTGGCTCGAACTGCAGGTGCTGCCGTTCTCCACCGGGGAGCACACCGGGATGATGGGCTCCTTCACCCTCATGCGCTTCGACGACCACCCCGATCTCCACTACAGCGAGAACTACGACGCGGGGCACATGACCGCCAATCCGACCGTGATTAGGGGGCGTTCGGTCGGTTACGCTCGCCTCCAGGCCGAGGCGCTCTCGCCGAGGGAGTCAGCGGCGCTGATCACCCGCGTGATGGAGGACCGCTATGGGAAGCAGTCAGGATCTGAGGCACGCACAGTGGCGTAAGTCGTCGTACAGCGGCAGCAGTGGCGGTGAGTGTGTCGAGGTCGCCGATCTGACCTCAGTCGTCGCCGTCCGTGACTCCAAGAACCCCGCACACGGCACCCTCACCCTGTCCCACGGGGCGTGGGGTGATTTTCTCGGCTCCCTCGCCAAGTGACAGAGGAGCGTCATGGACACGGTGTGGCGTAAGTCGTCCTACAGCGGTCCCGACGGAGGTGATTGCGTGGAACGCGCCCCGCTCGGAACCGCGCGCTGGCGTAAAGCCTCGTACAGCGGCAACACCGGCGGTGAGTGTGTCGAGGTCGCCGATCTGACCTCAGTCGTTGCCGTCCGCGATTCCAAGGACCCCGTTCGCGGCACTCTCACCCTGTCCCGTGTCGCGTGGGGCGACTTTCTGGACTCCGTCACCCGGTGACGGTTCCACCGCTCTCGCCGGGACGGCGTTCGACGCGGTGATCAGGGCGGCCGCCGCTATGACCGCGGCGACGAACGCGCGGGGCAGGCGGGTCTGGCCGTAGCGGGGGGTGGGGCGGTCGAGCACGGCAACCTCGCAATACAGCGACGGGTTAAGCACCCTTAACTCGCTTCTAACCTAGGGGGTACCGGAGCCCGGCCGGAAGAGGGAACGTCCGGTCGGGCTCCGGGAACGCCGTCGTCAGCGCATCCACCACGTGAGGGAGTTGCCCGCCGCCGCGCGGGCGCCCGGGTCGCGCAGGGACGCGGAGCCGTCCGTGAACACCGCCTCGACCGTGTGCGGGCCCTTGCCCCGGACGCCCAGCTCGCGCGGGGTGACCGAGCGGTCGTCCGTGGCGCGGTCGACGCGCCGGCCGTCGGCGTACCAGGTCAGACGCGGTGCGGCGAGACCCGTGAGAGGGGCGACGTCGACGGTGAGACGGGCGTTCCGGGAGACCGGCGCCTTCGTGGGGACGCGGGACGTCAGCGCGTCGGCGTAGGTGTAGAAGCCGGCGATCATCGCCTCGCGGCCGACGAGGTTGAACTCCGTCGAGGTGAGCGTACGCATGATCGAGGTCTCGGTGGGGCGGTAGATGCCCGTCTCGTAGTAGCCGCCGCCCTCGTACGTGCCGACCGGGGAGCCCGTCGGGTCCGGCTCGCCCAGCCAGCGGTGCCACTTGGTGGTGCCGAGGCCGGGACGGACGGAGAGATTGACACTGCCGGTCTCGGGGTCGGGATAGGCGCCGTAGCCCGCGTACTGGTACTCGTCGGCCAAGTTGCCTATCGAGTGGCCCAGCTCGTGCGCGCCGATGAGCCAGGACCGCTCGTTGTCGGAGGACATCGTGGCGATGCCCCGGTAGGACGCGCCCTCGGGGGGAGTCTCGAAGGAGTAGCCCGCCCCGCCGTACTTGGCGGAGTCGGCGATCACGAAGACGATGTCCGCCGCCGGGGCCCGGTTCGCGTACGCCGTCACCGCGTCGGTGTCCACGCAGAGCAGCCGCTCGATGTCCTCGCAGAAGAAGGAGGAGCCGAGGGCCGTCTCCCGGATCACGTCCGGCGTGGGGTCGCCCGTGACACCGCTGACCGGGGAGACCGCCTCCACCAGCCAGACGTTGAACAGCGGCCGGTAGCTGCGGTACGGCTCGATCGAGAAGATCTCCTCCAGCTTCTCGCGGGCGTCCGCCGCGAAGTCGGCCTGCCGGTCGGCCGTGTAGCCGTCGCCCATGACGACGAGGTCCAGGCGGGACGCCGTCGGGCCCGTCCGCCGGGCCGGCCGCACCTGCGGGTCCGTGGCGGCGGAGGCGTGGCCGGCCCGGGTGTCCACCTCGATGTGGCGGGGCCGGGCGTGCGGGCCCGCGAAGTACTCCACCTCGTGGACCCCGGCCCCCCGGCCGGTGCCCTGCGCCTGGGCCTGTGTCGCGCCGCCGGCGGTCAGCAGCACGGCCGCCGCGGTGACGCCCGCGCCCAGCGCGGCCAGCAGGCGTGTCCTCGTACGTCGGGTCCCTCGGGTGCTTCGGGGCACGGCAACCTCTCGATAGCGATTGGTTAAATGTGCTTAAGTGGCTGCTTAAATTAGGGGGTTGATCGACAACAGGCAAGGGAGAAAGAGGAGTTGGGTGCCGTGATCGTCAAGGGTGCCGGGGGTAACTGGACTTACTGGCATGATTAAGCGCATGCCTGAGCGGGACGATCCCGAGACCATCGGTCGCCGAGTCCAGCAGCTGCGCCGCGAACGCGGCCTGACCCAGCGGCAGGTGGCCGAACCGGCCTACACACCCGCCTACATCTCCACGCTGGAGGCCGGACGCGTACGCCCCTCCGACGAGGCGCTGCGGCATCTGGCCGAGCGCCTGGGCGTCGGGTTCGAGGAGCTCGCCACCGGCCGGCCCGCCCGGCTGGCCACCGATCTGCGGCTGAGGCTCACCGAGGCGCAGCGCACCCTCGCGACCGGCGAGGCGGAGGAGGCGGCCCTGCTCTACGCGGGCCTGCTGGAGGAGGCCGAGCGCCACGGGCTGGTGGAGGAGCAGGCCACCGCGCTGCTCGGGCTCGGCGAGTGCGGCCTCGACACCGGGGACATAGTGGCCGGCCGGGAGCACTTCGAGCGGGCCGAGCGGGTGCTCGCCGACGCGCCGCTGACCGCCCGCGTGCCCGCGCTCAGGGGCCGGGCCGTCGCCCACTACCTCGCCGGTGAACTGCGCTACGCCGTCTACCTGCTGGAGTCCACGCTCGACGAGCTGAACCGGGGCGGGCTGCACGACCCCGACGCGCTGCTGCTGCTCTACACCGGGGTGATCGCGCCCTACATGGACATGGGCGCGCACGCCCGCGCCGCCCAGGCCGCCGAGTTCGCCCTCGCCCTGGCCCCGCAGGCCGGAGATCCCGCGCTGGTCGCGCGCATGCACCGGTCCGTCGCCCGGACCCTCCTCGCCGAGGGGCGCGTCGCCGAGGCCGACGCCTCCCTGGCCAAGGCCGCCGAGATGTACCGGCAGCTGAAGATCCGCACCGAGCTGGCGAACTGCCACTGGATGCGCGGCTACGTCTACGCCCAGAACGGTGACCTGGAGCGGGCCGAGAGCGAACTGCGGGTCGCCCAGGACATGCTCTCCGCCCAGCGTTCCGCCCTGTACAGCAGCCAGGTCGCCGTCGAGCTGGCCGACGTCCTGCACCGGCGCGGCCGGTCCGACGAGGCCGCCGAGCTGCTGCACGGCGTGCTCGGGGACCTGTCCTCCGAGCGGGGCGCCGTGCACGCGGCGGCCGCGCACCGGCTGCTCGGGATCATCTCCGAGGACACCCGCGACACCGAGGCCGCCGAGGAGCACTACGTGCGCGCGCTGAGCCTGCTGGAGCGGGCCGGAGCGGCCGGGGACCTCGCCGACCTGTGCCGGCTGCTCGGCGACCTGCTGCGCCGCGGAGGCCGGGTGGAGGCCGCCCTGGACGCGTACCGGACCGGGCTCGGGCACCGTACGGCTCCCGGCACGACGACGCTGGGACCCGCCCCCGCGCAGCCGCCCCTGTGAACCGTTTCGGTCCCGGGCCCCTGGGTAGTCGGACGGCGTCCTCGAACGGGTGACGCCGGCCGCGGTACGGCCGTGATCCGCCGCGCCTCCCCGAGAGCCCCAGGAACACCAGCGCCCGCGACCGCGAGGAGGGTCCTCCAGTGGCGCACGAGGACGAGCGGAACCCGAACGGAACGATGCAGGTGCCGGCCGGGAGACCGTCGGCCGAACCCGGCGAGGTGGCGGGCCGGCTCTGCCGGGTGGCGGTGGACCTGCTGCCGGTCGACTGCGCGGACGTGCTGCTGTGCGGCGACGGGATGCCTGTGCCGATGGCCGTGACCTGTGCGCGCGCCGAGCAGGTGATGGAGCTCCAGGCCACTCTCGGGGAAGGACCCTCGCTGCTCGCGGCGAGGACCGGCACGCCCGTCCTCGCCGCGGACCTGACCCGGGGGCGGGACACCGGCCGCTGGCCCGTGTTCGCCCCGCTCGCCGCCGCCGCGGGCGTGCGGGCCCTGTACGCGCTGCCGCTGGGCAGCGGCCCCTGCTGCGTCGGCACGCTCGACCTGTGCCGGGACACCCCCGCCCGGCTCGGCGCCCGCGATCTGCGGACCGCGCAGGTCATGGCCGGGGTGGTGACCGTGGCGCTGACGGCCCTGCGGCTCGGCGAGGACGACACCGGCGAGGAGATGCCCTGGCTCGGTGAACTCGCCGCCGGGCACGACGCCGTCCACCAGGCCGTCGGCATGATCATGGTGCGGCTGCGGATCGCGGCCGACGAGGCGCTGGCCCGGCTGCGCGCCCACTGCTTCGCCCACGGCCGCACCCTGCCCGAGGCGGCCCGGGACGTCGTGGCCCGCCGGATCCGGTTCGAGCCGGACCCGGCGCCGTGACGCTCACACCTGGACGCGGCCCTGTCTGCGGACCTCCGCCAGCCGGAGCGCGCCCAGCTGCACCGCCGCGTCCACGGCCTCGGGCGGTACGTCGCCCAGGCCGCCGCCCGTCACGGTGAACGCGTCCTCGCCGACCCGGACGGCGGCCGCCACCAGGGTGAGCGTCACCGGGTCGTCGGCGCCGCCCGCGGTCACCGTGACCAGCAGCCCCTGACGGGCGTCCCCCGCCGGCGGCAGCGCCACCTCGTCGACCGTCACGTCCAGGGCGCCCCCGCGCTCGGCCGTCACCCGGAACCGGCCGCACTTCTGCGGCAGCGTGGCCAGCCGGGCCAGCGCCCGGTCCACCTCCGCAGGGGACTGCGCGGTGACCTGGTGGCGCAGCTGTGCCTCGTCCCACAGGTCGTCCAGGCCCACCGCCGCGCGGGCCGGGGCGCCGAGCAGCTCGTCCGCGTACAGCGCCTCCATCAGCCGCCCGCAGTCGGGCTGCGCCCCCCGTACCTTCAGGAACGCGTCCCGCCAGGTGGCCGCGCCCTGCGTCGGCACCCACGGCTCGCCCAGGTCGGCCTCGCTGATCAGGGCGGCCTGCGCCTGTGCGTCGGTGAGGGCGGGTGCGGCCGCGGCCGAGGCGGGCGCGCTCGGCTTCGCCGGACGTGTCCGCGCCGGGGAGGACGAAGCGGTGGTGGCGTCCTGGCGCGGGTCGCCCGTGCCGAGCTCCAGGGCCGAACAGGCGGCCGTCACCAGCAGCGTGCCCGTGCACAGCACGGAGGCGAGGACGGCGCGCGGCGCGCGGGAGGTGCCAAGGGACGCGGGGCGGGTCATCGGGGTTGCCTCCGGGAGGAGTCGCGGCCTGCACATGTGGATCAACGGCACCATCGGGCCGGGCCCGCCACCAGCGCGGCGGGCCGTCCGGGTGAGCCGCCCGCCGCGGGAACCCGTGGCGGGCGTCCGCGCGCTCGCGCGCCGGGGGCGGGCGGGCCGCGTAGGGTCGCTGCCACAGGTGCCCGCAGTGGTCCGTGGTCCGCCGCCGGCGGTCGCGGGCCCGGTGGAAGGAGCCCCGCCGTGGCCGGTCAGCCCATTCCGGTGATCATCGACTGCGACACCGGTGTCGACGACGCCCTCGCGCTGCTGTTCGCCGTACGCCATCCCGGACTCGATCTGCGGGCGGTCACCTGCGTCGCGGGGAACACCGGCGTCGACGGGGTCGTCCGCAACACCCTGACCGTGCTGGAGCAGGCCGGAGCGCCCGACATCCCGGTCGCCCGGGGGGCCGCGCGGCCGCTGATCGAGGTGCCCCGCTCGGCGCGGCACGTGCACGGGGAGGACGGCATGGGCGACCTCGGGCTGCCCGCCCCGTCGCGCACCCCGGCGGACACGGACGCGGTGACGCTGCTGCGGCGCGAGATCCTCGCCTCCCCGCGCCCGGTCACGCTGATCCCCACCGCGCCGCTGACGAACATCGCCCTGCTGCTGCGCACCCACCCGGAGGTCACCCGCAACATCGAGCGGATCGTGTTCATGGGCGGTGCGGTGGCCTGCGGAAACGCCACGCCGGTCGCCGAGTTCAACGTCTGGCACGACCCGGAGGCGGCCGCGATGCTGCTCACCGCGGGGGTGCCGATCACCATGTACGGGCTCGACGTGTTCCAGCGCGTCCTCGTGCCCGGCCCCGACGTACGGCGGCTGCGGGCGAGCGACGAGCCGGGCGCGCGGCTGGCGGGCGAGCTGCTGTCCCACCGGCCCGCCACGCCCGACGAGGACGGCGACGACCCGGCGGGCGGCATCGGCGACGCGGGCGCGGTCTGCGCGGTCGCCGACCCGGACGGCCTCACCACCCGTCTCCTGCCCGTCGAGGTCTCCCTCGTCCCGGGTCCCACCCGCGGCCAGACCGTCGTCGACCGCCGTCCCCGCCCCGGTGAGGCCGAGATCCACGGCGGCGGCCGCGAGCAGGCCCTCGTCGACGTCGCCCTGGACGTCGACGTGGACCGCTACGTCGCGCTGTACCTGTCGACAATCGAGGCACGCTGAGTCCGTACGTGTCGACGGCCGAGGTGCTGAGCGGCGCACGGGGCGGGCCGCTCCGCATCCCGTTGCCGGGGAATGCCACCCAAAAGCCCGTTTGACCGTCTTCACTCCCGGCAACACCGTTGCCACCGGGGGTGGTCGTGGGGGTCCTCCCGGTTCGTCGGCCCGAACGAGGCGCGGCCTCGGGGGCCTTCAGTGACACGGGGGACCGGGCAGTCGTGCGCGCAACACCTTTCACCAGGCACGGAGTGGGACGGCCGGTCGTGGCGGGACTGGCCTTCGCGGGGGTGGTGGCGGCGGTCCTGGTGGGCCGGCCGGGACTGGAGACGGTGGTCGGCTGCGGGGGCGGCAGCGAACCGTGGCCCTCGCAGACCGCCTCGGACTGGGTGTCGTACGCCGACCACGTCGTCGTCGCGAGCCCGGTCGGCGAGAAGGAGACCGGACGGCAGGAGTACGACCGGGGCGCGGTGCGCTCCGAGTCGGACCGCCTGGTCGCCTTCCGCACCGACAGCGTCCTGTGGAGCGCGGACCGCCCCGCCCGTGCGATGGGCCGTGACTTCACCGTCACGGCCCCCGGCTGGCGGGAGTACCGGGCGACAGGCGACCGCAGCGAGATGACCACCGGGGACGCCCCCCGCCTGGAGACCGGCCACACCTATCTCCTCGCCCTGCGCAGCGACGACGGCGAGTGGGCCGTCCTCGGCGAGGGCGCGGCCGTCCCCTTCGACGACCATGTCGCCGGCCGGGGCGAGTGGTGCGGCCGCGTCCTCACCGAGCAGGACGTCGCCCGCGGCGAACGCTTCTCCCGCCGGGACGACCAGAGCCTGGAGGAAGCCGTCCTCGGCAAGGGCGAGGCGGCGGTCAGCGCGGCCCTGTCCCGGGCCCGGCCCCGCAGGCGCTGAGTCACCGCGGGGGACGAGCCCTGCCGCCTGCCGCCTGCCGCCTGCCGCCCGTCACCGGGAACGGGCGGGGGCGGGGGCGGGGGCGGGGGCGCTCAGGTCACCAGGGCCATCTCCCGGTCCGTGTCGTTCAGACGGCGGCCCGCGTCCTGGGTGCAGGTCACGATGTCCTCGATGCGCACGCCGAAGCGGCCGGGCAGATAGATGCCGGGCTCGATGGAGAAGCACATGCCGGGGACCAGTTCCTGCTCCTCGCCCTCGACCATGTACGGGGGCTCGTGCGTGGTGACCCCGATGCCGTGGCCGGTGCGGTGGATGAAGTGGTCGCCGTAGCCGGCCTTCTCGATGACCGCGCGGGCGACCCGGTCGATCACCTGGCAGGCCACGCCCGGGCGGACCGCCTCGAACGCCGCCTGCTGGGCCTCCCGGACGATGTCGTGGACCCGCCGCTCCTCCCGCGTGGGCTCGCCGACGTGGACCGTGCGCGTGGTGTCGGAGCCGTAGCCGTCCTTGAGCCCGCCGAAGTCCAGGACCACCATGTCGCCGTCCTGGATCACCCGGTCGCCCGCCTCGTGATGCGGGTTGGCCCCGTTGGGACCCGACCCGACGACCGTGAAGTCGACCTGCTCATGACCGTGCTCCAGCAGCAGCCGGGCCAGGTCCGCGGCCACGTCCGTCTCCCTGCGCCCGGCGAACCGCACCGACCGGATCTCCTCGTACGTCGCGTCCGCCGCCGACCCCGCCGCGGCCAGCCGGGCCAGCTCGTGCTCGTCCTTCACCGCCCGCAGCATCGGCAGCGCGGTGGTCAGCGCACGGTAGGACGTCATCGGCAGCGCCTCCTGGAGGCCCAGCAGATGCAGCGCCCACGCCGCGTCGGAGACGCCGTAGCGGGCGTTCGGGCGCAGCAGCCCGGCCGCCGCCGCGTACGGGTCCTGGCCGTCGCGCCAGTCCGTCAGACGCAGCACCGGAGCGCCCGGGGCGCCTTCCGCGTCGGGGCGTTCCAGCGCGGGCACCAGCAGCCGGGGCTGGGCGTCGGGGGCCAGGACGAGCAGGGTGAGGCGTTCGGTGATCGCGGTCGGCTGGTAGCCGCACAGCCACACCATGTCGGGTCCGGGGGCGATCAGCAGCCCGGCCAGTCCGGCCGCGGACGCGTCCAGGGCGGCCCGCTGCATGCGGTCGGCGTAGTCCTGCTCGGTGAACGGCTCGGGTGCCTCGCTGCTCATGGTCTCCACTGTCCCTCGTCCTCCGTCCTCGTCGTCCGTGCCCGGCCGGTCGGTCCCAGGGCCCTTCTGATGGATCTCCGCGGCGTCGCGACGCCCGGCACGCACTCCCCCACTGCCTCAAGGGCGCGGGAGGTGCCCCCAGCCGCACGGCGCGGAGGGACAGGTGGCTCCGCCACATGACCCTCCGCGCCGCACACCGATCGCACGCACCGAACGCCGCTCCTTCTCCCACGGAGATCCATCAGAAGGGCCCTAGTAGCGCACGGCCCGGGCGACCTCGGCCTTCAGGTCTCCCGTCAGGTCGCGGTTGCTGCGGGCGGTGGCGTCCTTCGTCCTGTCGGAGGGCACGTCGGAGACGGTGACGACGGTCGCGTCGAGGATGTTGCCGTTCTGGTCGGTGAAGTTCACCTGCACCGCGTAGGACCTGGTGTCGTCCGCGGAGTTGTCCACGGTCAGCTCGACCGTGGCGCGGCCGTCGGAGTCGGTCTTCGGCGTGCCCACCGAGACGTCCTTCGTCGCGTCGGCCCCGCCCTTGATCTCGTCGAGCTTGTCGCCGGCCTCCGCGGTCGCCGACGCCCACGCCTCCGTCGCCCTCGACGCGGCGGACTCCGCGGCCGACTCCACGGCCGAGGCGGCCTTGCTCACGCTCGTCGACGGGCTGTCGTCGTCCGAGCAGCCGGCCAGGGCCGCCCCGAGGAGCAGGGCCAGCACGGCACCCGCCGCCCGGCGGGTGAGGGAACCCGACATGTCGCCTCCAAGAGTGCACGAGTCCCTTCCAGTGAAGTTCCGCGCGCCGCTCACCGCATGCCGGGGACGCCCGGACGGGCACCCCGCGGGGAAGTTTTCCTCTGGACCTGAAGTGCACTCCAGCACATAGCGTGCGCCCATGAGCTTGCGCTATCGCCCGCTGGGGCGCACGGGGATCGAGGTCAGCAGCTACTGCCTGGGCACGATGATGTTCGGGTCCGTAGGCAACAGGGATCACGACGACTGCGTACGGATCGTGCACGCCGCGCTCGACGCGGGCGTCAATTTCGTGGACACGGCCGACATGTACTCGGCCGGGGAGTCCGAGACGATCGTCGGCAAGGCGCTCAAGGGCCGCCGCGACGACGTCGTCCTCGCCACCAAGGTGCACTTCCCGATGGGCGAGGGCCGCAACCGCGGCGGCAACTCGCGCCGGTGGATCACCCGGGCCGTCGAGGAGAGCCTGACCCGGCTCGGCACCGACTGGATCGACCTCTACCAGGTGCACCGGCCGGACCCCGCCACCGACGTGGAGGAGACGCTGGGCGTCCTCGCGGACCTGCAACGGCAGGGCAAGATACGGACGTTCGGCTGCTCCGCGTTCCCGGCCGAGGAGATCGCCGAGTCCCATCACGTCGCCGAGCGGCGCGCGCTGCCGCGGTTCCGCACCGAACAGCCTCCCTACTCGCTGCTGGCGCGGGGCGTGGAGCGGTCGGTGCTGCCGACCTGCTCGCGGTACGGCATGGGCGTGCTGACCTGGGCGCCGCTCGCCTCCGGCTACCTCACGGGGAAGTACCGCCGGGGCGGCGCGATCGACATGTCCTCGGGGCGTGCCGCGCTCACGCCCGGGCGCTTCGACCCGGAGCTGCCGGAGAACGTCAGGAAGTTGGAGACCGTCGAGCAGCTGATCGAGGTCGCCGAAGAACTGGGCACTACGCTGCCGGAGTTGGCGGTGGCGTTCCCGCTGGTGCACCCGGCCGTGACCTCGGTCATCCTCGGCCCGCGCACACTGGAGCAGTTCGAGGGGCTGCTCAAGGGGGCGTCCCTCACACTGTCCGACGACGTGCTGGACCGCATCGACGAGATCGTGCCCCCGGGGACCGACCTGTACCGGGCCGACGGCGTCTGGCTGCCGGCCTCCCTGACGCGGTCCGCGCTGCGGCGCAGGCCGGAGGGGGACCGGGCCGCCGGGGAGTGACGGCGCACCGCGGGCGCTGAGACGCACCCGCGCCCGCGGGCGTGCTCCGGAGCGAGGGGCGCGGGCAGGTGTCCGCCGACCGCACGCAGGGCATCGTGACCCCTGCGCGAGACCGGCCCGGCACCTGCCGGGCGGGGGCGGGTCCCGCCCTGCGACGGGCGTGCCCGGACTGAGAGGGGAGCTTATGTCCTTGCCCTTGCCGCCGGCCCGGGGACACCAGGAGTCCGGGGCGGCACCGCCGGCTGTGCCGTCGCCCCAGCCCCTGCTGGAGGCGCCCTCCGCGGCCGCCGTGTTCCTCGTCGTGAGCATCCTGCCGGGAGGCGAGGCCCAGGCCCGGTCGCTGCTGGGCGAGCTGGAGGGGCTCGCCCGGGCGATCGGGTTCGGCCGGCCCGAGGGGCGTCTGTCGTGCGTGGCGGGGATCGGCGCCGCGGTCTGGGACCGGCTCTGCGGGGGACCGCGGCCGGCGCTGCTGCGGCCCTTCCGTGAGCTGGCCGGACCCCGGCACCGGGCCGTGGCCACACCGGGAGACCTGCTGTTCCATGTGCGGGCCGAGCGGCCCGACCTGTGCTTCGCGCTGACCGCCGAGATCGTGGGGCGGCTCGGCGACACGGCCGTCGTCGAGGACGAGGTGCAGACGTTCGCGTACTTCGACTCGCGCAACCTGCTCGGCTTCGTGGACGGCACGGAGAACCCCGTGGGCGGGGCCGCCGCGGACGCCGCGCTCGTCGGGGACGAGGATCCCCGCTTCCGCGGGGGCAGTTACGCCGTCGTGCAGAAGTACCTGCACGAGGTGGACGCGTGGGAGAAGCTCTCCGTCGAGGAGCAGGAGCGCACGATCGGCCGCACCAAGCTGACCAACCTGGAGATCCACGCCCCCGGCTCCCACGTCGACGTCAACACCGTCACCGGCGCCGACGGCACCGAGCGGCGCATCCTGCGCGGCGCGATGCCGTTCGGCAGGCCGGGGCACGGCGAGTTCGGCACGTACTTCATCGCGTACGCGCGCGACCCCGACCTCACCGGGACCATGCTGCGGCGGATGTACCTGGGGACGGAGGAGACCGGCCCCGATCCGCTGCTGGACTTCTCCCGTGCGGTCACCGGCACCCAGTTCTACGTGCCGTCGGCGGACTTCCTGGAGCGGCTGGAACCCTGAGCCGCGTCAGTACGAGCCCTCGTAGGAGCCCTGACGGGGCAGCACGGTCACCCGGTGCAGATTGCAGCCGCACACGTCCTGGCACGCCCCGTCCGTCTCCTGGGCCTTGAGGGCGATGCTGACCAGGCTCAGCAGCAGGTCGATGTCGGTGTCGCAGTCGAGGTGGACGGTCACCCAGCGGGAGCCGGGCACCAGCCGTATCGCGGTGGATGCCTGAAGGTTCACGGACCAGCGCCGCAGGGCGGGATCGGTCAGATGGAGGTCGACGTCGTGGCCGGAGTGGAAGTGGACGATCTCGCCGTGCTGGGAGCGAAGCGCCTGGCCCGTACCGCAGCCGGCGGGACCCGGCATGAGGTCGGGCCAGACGGTGAGGCGTTCCCGGGCGCGCTGGGCCGGAGTCATGCGCCCATGGTCGCCGTATCACCCCGCGGACACCAGAGGTTGAGTGCTCCGTAACCCTGCCGTGAGGTTCATTTCGTCCCCCTCACCGGCCACTCGGCACTCCGTGCTCAGCACTCCTCACTCCGTGCTCAGCTCTCCCGGTGACTTTGCCATCTCTTTACAACCTGCCGGTGCCCTCCTTCGTCTCTCCGCACGATCCGTCACCCGGCGGATCGGACAGCGTTTTGACGCGTCAGACCCCTGACGAAGGAGAGCCAAGCGATGCGACGGATCGTGCTGAGTGCCCTGACCGTGGCCTGCGCCGCCGTACTGGCCGGCGGCGGGGCCGCCGTGGCGGACGGCTCGGGCCCGGCGGCGAGCGCCAGCCCCACCCTGCCCCCGACCGCCGCGCCGTCCGCCGTGCCCAGCGAGGCGCCGTCGGCCACACCCAGCGAGGCGCCGTCGGCCGCGCCGTCGCCCGTGCCGACGCAGGCGCCCGGCAACGGCCAGGGCTCGGGCGGCGGTACGGGCTCCGGCGGCGGCCAGGTGTCCGTCGTGCCCGGCGGCGCGCCCGACACCGGCGAGGTGGCGACCGGCGGGTCCTCCATGACCGGGACGGCCGGAGCGGCCGGAGCCGCGGCGGTGCTGGCGGCGGGCGGAGCGGCCGTCTTCGTCGTACGCCGCCGGAGGGCGACCGGCGCATGACCGCACTGTCCAGGCGCGCGTTCGCCGCGGCGGGCGCGGCCGTGCTGCTCGCGGGATGCGGCGGCCAGGGCGGCGCGGACGGATCCCGGGACCGGGCGAGCGGCCCGGGCACGTCGTCCGGCACACCCCCGGGCGCCGGTACGCCGTCCGGTCGCGCGGCCCCGGGCCGCGCGGACGCGTCCGCCGGTGCGGGCGCCCGGCCGCTCGGGCGCTCCGAGCCGGTGCGGCTGCGGATCCCGGCCGCCGGTGTCGACACCCCGCTCATCCGGCTCGGCCTGGCCGCGGACGGCACCGTGGAGGTGCCGCCGGTCACCGCGCACGACCGCGCGGGCTGGTACCGGCACTCGCCGACACCCGGTCAGCTCGGTCCGTCCGTCGTCCTCGGGCATGTCACCGTCGGCGACCACGGCGACGGCGTCTTCCGCCGTCTGGCACGGCTGCGGCGCGAGGACCGGATCGAGGTCCGGCTGGCGGACGGCGTCACGGCGGTGTTCGCCGTCCGCGAGGTGCGCACGGTGGCCAAGGCCGAGTTCCCCGTGGACGACGTCTACGGTGACGTGAGCCGCCCGGAGCTGCGGCTGATCACCTGCGGCGGTCCCCGCACCGACGACGAGTACCGCGACAACGTGATCGTCTTCGCCGTGCTGGTCTCGTCGGCGGCCTGATCCGGCGCGCGGCACCACCGGTCCGCACGGCCTCACGGCCTTTTCTGTCCCCACGACCCTGGAGAGCGTTGAAACGGTCCCGCGACCAGGCGGCGTCCGAGCTGTTCGCCGCCCTGTACCCGCGACTCGCCGGCTGGTGCCGGCGGCTCGTCGACGACGACGAGACCGCCCACGAGATCGCCTCGGAGGCGTTCACCCGGCTGTGGGCGCGCTGGACGAAGGTGGAGGAGCCGCGAGGGTTCCTCTACGTCACGGCGGCCAACCTCGTCCGGGACCACTGGCGCAGACTGGAGCGCGAGCGCAACGCCGTGCGCCGGGCCACCACGGAGGCGGCGGTACGGGGACCCGCCGAACAGGCCGATCCGGCGGTGCGGCTGCTGGTCCAGTCGCTGCCGGACCGGCTGCGTATCCCGATCCTGCTGCACTACTACGCTGACATGCCGATCCGGGAGGTGTCCGTGCTGACCGGGCGCAAGGAGGGAACCGTCAAGGCCGACCTGCACGCGGCCCGCGAACTGCTGCGCGTCCACCTGAGGAGAAGCCTTGACCACACGCTTTGAGGACGACGAGGAGTTCGGCCCCGACGACCCCTTCACGGTGCTCCTCGGCCCGCCGGCCGGGCACCTGGCACCGCCCCCGGGCCACTACGAGACGGTCCGCCGGGCCGCGTCCCGCCGCCGGCTGCTGCGCACCGCGGCGGGCGCGGGACTGACCTGCGCGGCGCTCGCCCTGGCTGCGCTCCCGCTGTACCTCGGCGGCTCGCAGAGCCCGGTGCGCCCGGCCCCGCCGCTGGCCCCGGCGCCCACGTCCGGCACACCGCACCCGTCGGGCACGCCGCACCCCTCCGTCACACCGCGTCCGTCCCGCCCGGCGGAGGCGTCCGGCTCACCGACCCGGCCCGGTTCCACGCCGTCGCCGGTCACGTCGTCCTCCGCCACGTCGTCCCCGGCGCCGTCCCTGCCGCCGGGGTCCGGCTCCGGCGCGGGCGGGCCCGTGCCCACACCGAGCGCCACCGCACCCGCCGAGGAGCCCTCCGCGACGCCGACCGAGGCACCCTGAGCGGACCCCGGACCCCGGACCCCGGACCCCGGATCCCGGATCCCGGATCCCGGACCCCGGACCCTGGACCCCGGCCCCAGGCACGGCACGAGCAGGCAGACCTCCGTCGGGGCAGCAGTCCGTCCGCGGTCTTCCGGGCGCAGGGTGACCGAACAGCCGGCCACGCCGACGAGCCTTCCGCCGAGGAGCCGCGCACGACACCTGTCACCGACTGGTTCCGGCCGGGTGGCCGCCGGGCGCGTCGGCCGGGCCGTGGCTCCGTACGAGTGGACTCACCGGACCCTGCCGCGGGCGGGGAACCTCCCGGCCGCCCGGTCGGTGATCCTGCCTCGTGAGCCACTGACATGCCTCCTGAACAGGAAAGAAGCGCCCCCATGCGACGTACGCCTCCCCGCCGGCCGTTCGCGGCGGCGCTGCTCGTGGCATCCGTGCTGGCCCCGTTCGCCGCGAGTCCCGCCACCGCCGTGCCGTCCGTGGGCGCCGACCGGCACGCGAGCGCCGACCGGCACGCCCGGCGCGACTGCCCGCCGGACGGACTCGGCCCCGAGCTGACCGCCCGGCTCGACCGGGCGATCGAGGACGTCCGCCGCGAGGCGGGCATCCCCGGCCTCGTCGTCGGCCTGTGGATGCCCGGCAGGGGCACCTACGTCCGTGCCACCGGTGTCGCCGACACGGCCACGGGCGCGCCGATGCGGACCGGCTTCCGCCAGCGGATCGGCAGCATCACCAAGACCTTCACCGTCACCGCGCTGCTGCGGCTCGTGGACGAGGGCCGCGTCGGCCTGGACGACCCGGTCTCGCGGTACGTCGAGGGCGTTCCCGGCGGGTCCCGCATCACCCTGCGCCACCTCGCCGAGATGCGCAGCGGCCTGTACCCCTACACGTCCGACCCCGACTTCGTGCAGGCGCTGCTGAGCGACCCGCACCGCTCGTTCACGCCGAAGGAACTCCTGGCGTACGGCTTCCGGCACGCCAACACCTCCGACCCGGGCACGACGTTCCAGTACTCCAACACCAACCTGATCCTGCTGGGCCTGGTCGTGGAGAAGGCCGGCGGCATGAGCCTGCCCGACTTCGTCCACCGGCGGGTGCTGCGCCCGGCCGGTCTGCGCCGCACGCTGTTCCCGACGGACGCGCGCTTCCCCGAGCCGCACGCCCGCGGCTACACGAACGACACGCTCTCCGGCGAGATCGAGGACGCCACCGACTGGAACCCCAGCTGGGCCTGGGCCGCCGGGGCGATGATCTCCGACCTGCGCGACCTGCGCCGCTGGGCCGGGATCCTCGCCGACGGCACGCTGCTCAGCCCGCAGACCCAGCGGCAGCGGCTCAGGTTCCTGCCGACCGGCGTCCCCGGCACCTCCTACGGCCTCGGCATCTTCGACTCCGGCGGCTGGATCGGCCACAACGGCTCCCTCCCGGGCTACGAGACCGTCGCCGTGCACCTGCCGTCGAAGAAGGCCACGCTGGTCCTGCTGCTCAACACGGACGTCCTCTCCGCCGGGCAGGAACCGTCCTCGCTGGTCGCCCGCGCGATCACCGAGATCGTCACCCCGGACAACGTCTACGACCGCCCGCTGCCTGCGAGTTAGGGGTCTGTCGTTAGGATCTGGGCATGGCCCTGACCATGAATGACGTGGAACGGTTCGAGGCGTCCAGGCCCCGCCTGGAGGCCATCGCCTATCGCCTCCTGGGCTCCGCGAGCGAGGCCGAGGACGCCGTGCAGGAGACCTTCCTGCGCTGGCAGGGCGCCGACGTCGGCCGGGTCGAGGTGCCCGAGGCATGGCTGACGAAGGTGCTCACCAACCTCTGCCTCAACCAGCTCACCTCGGCCCGCGCGCGCCGCGAGACCTACGTCGGCCAGTGGCTGCCCGAGCCGCTGCTCGCGGGGGACCCGATGCTCGGCCCGGCCGACACCGCCGAGCAGCGCGAGTCGGTCTCGTACGCCGTCCTCGTCCTCCTGGAGCGCCTCGCCCCCAACGAGCGGGCGGTGTACGTGCTGCGGGAGGCGTTCGACTGCCCGCACCGGGAGATCGCCGAGATCCTCGACCTCTCCGAGGCCGCCAGCCAGCAGATCCTCCACCGCGCCCGGAAGCACATCGCGGAGGGCAGGGCCCGCACCGAGATCGACGAGGCGGCCGCCCGGCGGATCGTCGAGGAGTTCCTCGCGGCAGCCACCAGCGGCCGGACCGAGCCGCTCGTACGGCTCCTCACCCAGGACGTCGTGTCCGTCGGCGACGGCGGCGGAAAGATCCCGGCCCGCGCCAAGGCGTTCGAGGGCGCCCTCGCGGTCGCGAAGTTCCTCCGGGGACTGTTCAGGCCCGCCGAGGTCAAGCGCGCCCTGATCGGGGGCCGGCCCGGCATGTACGCCACGACCGCCAACGGCGAACCAGCCGTGGTCGCCGTCGTCGACGGCCGGGTCGTCGGCGTCATGTGCCTCCAGGTCACCCCCGAGGGCATCGTCGCCGTCCGCAACCAGGTCAACCCCGACAAGCTCGGCCGCGCCACCCGCCGGTGGGCGGCCGCCGACCACGGAGAGCCCCTGTTCGTCGCCCTCTGAGCGACAGCCGTCGAATGTGACCTGCTTCACATCCTGTTCCTGTCAGGAAACGCGGGGCTGCCCGGTTCAAGGGGCGGAACCGCGTACCGACAGGGCGTACCCGCCCGGACAGGAGCAGGGAAATGCAGCATCGCATCGTCGTCCTCGGAGCCGGATACGCCGGAGCCGTCGCGGCCGGCCGCCTCGCCCGGCGGCTGCACTCCGACGACGTCGCCATCACTCTCGTCAACGCCGAGTCCGACTTCGTGGAGCGCGTCCGGCTGCACCAGCTGGCCGCCGGCCAGGACCTCACCCCCCGGCCGCTGGACGAGATGTTCGCGGGCACCGGAGTGGAGGTCCGGCAGGCGCGGGTCACCGCCGTGGACGTGGACCGCAGGTCGGTGGCGGTCACCGACGCGGACGGCGCCGAGCGGACACTGGAGTACGACACCCTCGTCCACGCCCTCGGCAGCGGCTGGAACGACCAGGGCGTCCCCGGTACCGCCGAGCACGCCCACGAGATCGCGAGCCGCCCCGGCGCCCTCCGTCTGCGCGAGCGACTGGCGGGCCTGGGGGCCGGGGAGACCGTCACCGTCGTCGGCGGCGGCCTCACCGGTCTGGAGGCCGCGACCGAGATCGCCGAGGCCCGCCCGGACCTCGACGTCGCCCTCGTCGCCCACGGCGCCTTCGGCGACTGGCTCTCCGGCAAGGGCCGCGGCCACCTCCGCAAGGTCTTCGCCGGGCTCGGCATCAGGGTCCACGAGCACGCCGCGGTCACCGCCGTGGAGGCCGGCCACGTCGTCACCGCCGACGGCACGGAGATCCCCGCCGCGGTCACCGTGTGGACCACCGGCTTCGCCGTCCACCCGATCGCGCGGGCCACCACCCTGGAGGTCGGTGACACCGGGCAGATCGTCGTCGACCGCACCATGCGCTCGGTCTCCCACCCGGACGTCTACGCCGTCGGCGACGCCGCCCTCGCGACGGGCCCCGCCGACAAGCCCCTGCGCATGTCCTGCGCCTCGGGCGTGCCGACCGCCTGGCAGGCCGCCGACGCCATCGCGGCCCGCCTCACCGGCGGCAAGGTCCCGACCGTCCCGCTGCGCTACTTCCAGCAGTGCGTCTCCCTCGGCCGCGGCGAGGGCCTCATCCAGTTCGTCACCGCCGACGACCGTGCCGTCGGCTCGGCCCTCACCGGCCGGCTCGCCGCCCGGTACAAGGAGCTGATCTGCAAGGGCGCGGCGTGGGGCGTCGCCCACCCGCTGCCGATGCCGGCACGCCGCCGCCGGGTCGTACGGCCGTCGTCGGCCGAGCAGCCGGCAGGGGCCCCGGCGGGGGCCGCGGAGACGGCCGAGGCAGCGGCCTGAGCCGCCGCCGAGGCCGGTGCGGAGGCCCGCCGGTGCGGAGGCCCGCCGGTGCGGAGGACGGGCGGACCGACGGACGGGCGGGCAGCCCCGCATGGGCGGGCTCCACAGGCACGGGCGGCGTCAGCGCGAGGGGCGCCGCATGCGCCGGGAGCCACCACCGCGGCGACGGCCGCGTCCGCCACGAAGAGCACGATCCCCAGGGCCAGCAGCCATCCCAGCCCGTCCGCCGCCGCACCGATGATCCCGAGTGCCACGGCCAGCAGGAGCACCAGCAGAAAGGTCACCATCGGCGCAGCCCCTCCCGGCGGTCAGCGGCGCGCGAGCTGACGTCCGCCCGGGACGCCCGGCCGGTACTCCAGGCCGTAGTAACGGAAGACCGTCTCCTCCTCCGCGGCCGGCAGGACGTCGTCCGTACCGATCCAAGGGGCCTTGCGCACCGTGTTCTTGGCGTGGGAGACGCGGACGTAGCCCGGCCCCAGCACCACCTCGTCGAGCGGCACGAAGACCAGCCGCTGCCGGGTCGGCAGCCCCGTCCGCACCGTCGCCATGGCCGGTTCGTCCGTGGAGGTGTCCACGTAGACCGCTTCGAGCGTGCCGATCTTCCGCCCCTTGGGGTCGACCACGGCGTACTCGCGCCACTCCCGGACATCGGCCGCGTGGATCATGTCTGCTCCATGTCTGTACGGGGATCTGCACCGGGCCGGTACCGGCGGACCCGGCACCGGCGGGTCCGCACCGGCGTGCGCGGACCCGGCACCGGCTGGTCCGTACCGGCGTGCGCGGGGCCGGCGGAGGCGCCCGTCCTGCCCCTCGGCCCCGCCTCCACGCTACTCCCGCGGCAGCCGCACGGCCCGGCCCGCAAAAGCCGGTGCGCCGGAGCCCGTGCGCCGCGGAGCCCGGCGGACACACGGTTATTGACCTGCTCGGATTCGCTGTGCTTCGCTCGGCCGCAACCCGGACCGCCGTCTCTTCGTCTTTCTCCGACGAACCGCTGTGACGGACGAACCCGTTCCGACCGCTCAGACCGCTTTGACCCGACCGACATCCAGCGAAGCAGCCGAGACGTGAGACGAATACCACCGCAGCACCTTGCGCGCATGTCCCGGAGGGTCGCGCTCTCCGTCCGGCGTCGTCCACGGGCGGCGCTCTGGGCCGCGGTGGCTGTCGTCGCCCTCGGCTTCCTCGTGGCGCTGGAGGTGGTGGCGCGGCGCCTGGACACACCGGGGCCGCTCACCGAGCAGGCCCAGGAGCTGGTCCTCGCCCCCAAGTCGGGCGGCCTGCTGTACGCCGCCCTGGCGCTGACGATGGTGGTGCTCACCTGGCGGCAGCGTCTTCTCGCGCTGGCCGCGGCGGCCGGTGCCGACGTCGTCTTCCTGGCGGTCCGCTGGACCACCGGCGCCGGGACGGACGGCGGCCATCCCTTCGGCAACGGCGCGCTGTGGGTGATCCTCGGCTGTGCCGTCGTCGCCGTCACCCGCCGCACCGGAGGCGAACGCCTCCTGCTGCTGAAGGGCGCCGGCCTGGGGCTGCTCCTGGTGGCCGGCCGCAAGACCGGCGACACCTGGCTGTTCATCACCTCGCAGACCCGTCCGACGGTGCTCGACCAGTACGTGGCGACCGCCGACCACGCGCTGGGCGATCCGTCGTGGCTGGTGGGCCGGTTCGTCACGGCCACCGGTCCGGTCGGCTTCAACTTCCTCGACGTCGTCTACGGCCAGCTCGCCGTGGCCGCGGTCGCCGTCTCGCTGTACCAGCTGCGCCACGTGGCCGCCGAGCGCCGCTTCCCGCGCCACCACCTGGTACGCAGCTTCCTGGTGATCGGCCTCATCGGGCCGGCGTTCTACATG
The DNA here is from genome assembly GCF_044754345.1 of Streptomyces sp. NPDC093094. Lineage (NCBI taxonomy): Bacteria > Bacillati > Actinomycetota > Actinomycetes > Kitasatosporales > Streptomycetaceae > Streptomyces > Streptomyces sp. NPDC093094. The sequence goes on from NZ_JBIVOX010000005.1 coordinate 228,343, forward strand.
ATCTACCCGGTGGTCGGGCCGCTCTTCGCCTACGGCACCGGCACCGAGCACTGGGCCTCGGTCAGCCTGTGGACACCCGGGACGCCGCCCAGCGGGGCATGGGCCGTGGGCGACCTGTGGCCGCGCACGACGCCGCCGCCCGGCGCTCCGCAGCTCATGCCGTTCGACGAGGTCACCCCGCGCAACTGCATGCCCAGCCTGCACACGGCATGGGCCACCGCGATCTTCATCCACTCCCGCAGGGGCCCGCAGGTGCTGCGCTTCGCTGGCACGTTCTGGCTGGTCGCCACCCTCACCGCGACCCTCGGATTCGGCTACCACTACGGCGCCGACCTCCTCGCCGGAGTGGTGTTCGTCCTCACGGTCGAGGCCGCCCTGCGCACGTACGACCACGGCTGGGACCGGCGCGGTCTGCGCCTGGTCGCCCACGGGGCCGTCGTCTTCACCGCGCTCCTGCTGTCCTACCGCTTCCTGCCGCAGCAGCTCGCCGCGCACCCGTGGCTGACGGGGCCCCTGCTCGTCCTGGTGACGGCCTCGGTCGTCCACGCCTACGTACGCACCACCGCGCTCTGGGAACCGAAGCCCGTCCCGGCCCCGCGCCCCGACCCGCAGCCCGAGCTGATCTGAGGCCCGGGCCCGCCACCCCCGGAACCCGCCCCCGGGACCGGGACCGGGGGCCGGGGCGTCAGGCGCCGGGAGGCCGGAAGCCGACCTGCCGGCGGGCGGCCTCGTCGATCTCCTCGACCGTGAGCAGGGGAGTGGCGCGCGTGCGCAGCGCGCCGCTCGCCTTCACATGGAGGGCCACGGCCGCCATGGAGACCGGGTCGGGAAAATCGATGACGCACACGAGATCGTCCTCGCCGAAGGCGAAGTACATCGCCTCGACCGTCCCGCCGAGCCCGCCCACGACCTGCTCGACAGCGGCCCGGCGCCCGCTCGCGCCCTCCGCGAGCAGCCCCTTCGTCCCCTCGGACGTGTAGCCGGCCTGAATGAGGAACTTCGCCATAGGAACACTCCCTGCCCGCGGCCGGCACGACTGGTCCGGTACGACTGGTCCGGCACGGGACTGCCCTTCCCGCCACCGCACGTCCGGCGCCCGACGCCCGCGCGGATTCACCCGGGCGGGTGGTCGGCGGTACGCCGGTGACCGGTCACCGGCGGGCTGCGGCTGCCGGCGGGGTGCGGCTGCGGCGTGTACCCGTACCCGTACCCGTTCCCGGCCAGGGCATCGCCTGTGACGCAGGGGGAACCCGGAAACGGCAGGGCGGCCCCGGCACGTTCCCCGACGGGAGGCAGGCCATGACGCGCTCGGTCGGTTCCGAGGAAGCGGTCGCCCGCGCCCTGGACAGCCTGGGCACGGGCGCCTACGTGGCGGACGAGGAGGGCCGCATCGTGGCCGTCAACGCGCGCTGCGAACAGCTTCTCGCCCGCACCGCCTCCGGTCTGGTCGGCCAGGACGCCCATGACCTGCTGCACCGCACCAGCTGGGGGGAGCCGGTGCCGCGGGCCCAGTGCCGACTGCGCCGGAGCGTGCTCGGCGGGCACACGGACCAGGGCGACGAAGCATGGCTCGAACGCGGCGACGGCACGCTGCTGCCGGTGGCCTGGCTGGCAACCCCCTGCGACACCGGAGTGCACCCGTCGGCCACGCTCGTCCTGTTCCACTCCGCGGGAGATCCCGGGCGGCCCCCGCAGCGGCCGCCGGCCGACGGACGGCTCTCCGAACTGGAGCGGCTCGCCCTGCTCGCCGAGACCACCACCCTGCTGACCTCCACGCTGAACATCCATGAGGCGCTGCGCCGTCTGGTCGGCCTCGTGGTGCCCCGCCTCGCCGACTGGGCCGTCATCGATCTGCTCGGCGAGAGCGACGAGGTGACGCGCTTCGCCGTGGCCCACGCGGAGGGCGGCACCGTGGTGTTCCGGGACGACCTCCAGGGGCCCATGCCGCGCGTGCCGCAGGAGTCCTCGATGCCCCTGTCCCGCGCCCTGCGCGGCGTCGCTTCCTCCTACGCCGGCCCGGAGACCTACCAGGGGCCGCCCGACTCCGATGTCGCGGTGGAACAGCGGCGTCTGTTCGAGGAGACCGGCATGCACTCGGCGATCATGGTCCCGCTGCGCAGCCTGCACGAGGTCATGGGCGCCCTCACCCTCGGCCGGGCCGACCAGCCCGAACGGTTCTCCGCCATCGACACCGCCCTGCTGGAGGACATCGCCCGCCGCGCCAGTCTCGCCCTGGAGAACGCCCGCCTCTACCAGCGCCAGCGCAAGATCGCCGAGACCATGCAGCGCCATCTGCTGCCCAGGCTCCCGCGCGCGCCGGGCCGCGCCATGACCGTCCGCTACCTGCCCGCACCGGACGCCTCCCAGGTCGGCGGTGACTGGTACGACGCGTTCACCCTGCCGGACGGCGCCACCGCTCTCGCCGTCGGCGACGTCGTCGGCCACGATCTGGAGGCGGCGGCCGGCATGGCTCAGCTGCGCAACATGCTGCGCGCGTACGCCCTGTCGCAGCAGAGGCCGCCGAGCAAGATCGTCGAATGGCTCGACGAGGCGACCCTGAACATCGCCGAGGTCTCCATGGCCACGCTGGTCTTCGCCCGCATGACCGAGAACGCCGCCGGCCGGTGCGAGCTGTCCTGGACCAACGCGGGCCATCCGCCGCCGCTGCTGGTCACCCGCGAGGGAGCCGCGCACTACCTCACCGAAGGCCACGGGATCCTGCTGGGTGTCGCCCCCGAGCGGGTCCGCCCCGACGCGACGGTGGAGGTGCCGGCCGGGGCGACCCTGCTCCTCTACACCGACGGCCTCATCGAGTCCCCCGGCCATTCCCTGGACGAGGGCCTCGACCGCCTGCGCCGGCACGCCGCCGCCCTGTCCCGCCACCCCCTGGAGTCGTTCACGGACCTCCTGCTGTCCCGCGCCCGCCCCCCGGACAACGACGACGACGTGGCCCTCCTGGCCATACGCCACGCACCGGACCCCTCCGGCTGAACGGGACCGGCCGGGGGGGATCCGGCCGGGGACCGGCCGGGGGACGCGAGAAGCCCGCCGTGGCCGTCCGGTCCGGACACGGCGGGCTTCTTCTGCACGCGGTGCGGCACGTCCGTGCCCGCGTCAGCGTCTGAAGGAGTCCTTGGCCTTCTCCTTCGCGCCCCGCAGCCTGCCCCGCGTCTCCAGGGCGGCACCCTTCGCCGCGAGGGTCTCCTTGTGCATCGCGTGGGCCGCTTTCCGTACGGTCTTCCCCGCGACCTGTTCGGCCTTCGCCTTGACCTTCTCTCCGGTACTCATGTCCCTACCTCCCCGCTCCCCGGCCGAGTGCCCACGGGACAGGGAGGCGACACGCCTCGGCACGGCTTCCGTGCCGTACGTCCTCGGGGCGGCACAAGGCGTTCCGGGGTCCGCCCGACGACTGCCGCCGCTAGGCAGCCGCGTCCTCGGACTCCTGTCCGTCCTCGGACCAGAAGGTCTCGTCCTCTCCGAAGTCCGGGGCCTGGAAGGGATTTGTCGCCGGAGGCGGCGACGGCGCAGTGGAACGGCGGGGTTGCCCTTCCAGCGCGGAGAACAGCGATGTCGGTTCGATGAGAGGTCTGCCTTTCGTCACAGGTCCCCGAGAGGCCCTGGCGTGCCGTGACCGGGCACTGCTGCGGTCCTACAGCTTGGTCATCTTGGTGTACGGGCTCGGGATCCGCCTCTGGGTGGAGCCGAAATCCACGAGCGCCGCGGTTCCGTCCTCGATGCCGATCACCCGCCCGAGGCCGTACACGTCGTGCGTGACCTGATCGCCCATGGCGAAGTGTTTGGGAGCCGGTACGACCGGGGCGCTGAAGGGGCTGGTGGGCAGGTGACGCTTCGCTGCCGCAGGCTTTGTCATGGCTCAGTATGAGCCCATGAGCATCCCGCTCGCTGTGGCCATCGGCACAGATCCGGACAGGGCTGCCGCGTCACGTCGCTGACCTGGTGTTTCGAGACCCTCTACGGCGAAAATCGGCCGTAGAACTCCTTCGCCGGCAGGGTTGACAGCTTTTCCCGCCGCCCTGCCGGTCATGCACGCGGAGCTCAGCGCACCGGGAAGCCGAAGGCGTATCCCTGCTCCTTGAGCCAGGGAAGGATCCGCCGCAGCGCCTCGACCGTCTGGGAACGGTCGCCGCCCGCGTCGTGGAAGAGGAGGGTCGGCCCGTTGGGCAGCTCCCGCTGCACGGTGGCGACGATCGCGTCCGCGCCCGGCTGCTCGAAGTCCTTGGTGTCCACGTTCCAGCCCAGCGGACGCATGCCGCGGGCGGCGGCGACCGAGCGGCTGTAGGGGGTGAAGGCCCCTCCCGGCGCGCGGTAGTACAGGGGCCGTACGCCTCCGGACGCCTTGGTGATCATGCGTTCGGCGTCGAGTATCTGCTGCGACTGGTAGGCCCGGGACTGCTTGTCCATGGTGGTGTCGTGCGACACCGAGTGGTTGCACAGCAGGTGCCCGTCCGCGACGACCTTCTTCACGAGGTCCGGGTGGGCCTGTGCCTGCGTCCCCACCATGCAGAACGTGGCCTTCACCCCGTACTCCCGCAGCACGTCGAGCACTTGGGGGGTCCACACGGGGTCGGGGCCGTCGTCGATGGTGATGTTGACGCCACGCTCCCCCTTGTCCGAGGAGTGCGCGATGGTCACCGCGACCGGCTTGACGTCCGTGCCCGGCGTCGCCGACGGGGCCGCCTTCGGCGACGAGCCGCCCACGGGACCGGCCTGCGCGGTCCACACCGAGGCACCCACGGCGAGCATGGTCACCCCGAGCGCCGCCCCGACCACCTTGCCGTACCAGCCCCGCCCGCTGTGCCGCCCCATGTCCGCCCCCGCTTTCGTCCAGTACCTCGCCCGCCCCGGTCGCGTCGCGACCAACGGGTAGGACGAGAGGCGGGTGCCGGGGGATCCCTCCGTTACCAATCGAGGACATTTCCGGGGGAGTTCGCGGACAACCGGCCGGGCGGCGGCCGGGACCGGGCAGCGGCGGCCGAGGTCTCCGGGGCGGGGGCACCGTCCACCCGAGGAGCCCCGCACAAGAGGATCCGAGAAGGCGGTCCGCCCGGCCCATGACGTGGAGAGCGAGGTGAGAATGACATGAATGAAGAAATGTTCTCCTCCATTTCTCCCGCGTCAGGGTCACTCTTTTGCCGCGCATCCGGAGGAGTGTGAGTGGCGTTAGCGGGATATGACGAAAGCAAGGTCTCACGGCCTGCCTCGCCGCGACACGGGGAAGGAAGAACCGCCCGCCGCCCGCGGTGTGAAAGCCGGGAAATATACCTGCGTGCCTGGCACGGAAAACTCGGCCCTCTTACTGCGTGACGCCCTGCGCGGGGGCGACGTGCGAGTCGAGCTCCAGGTCACTGAGTCACTGCTCCGCGAGTTCCTCGCGCTGCTGGAGGTGCTCCAGGAGGAACTGGACCAGCGGTGGAGCGGTCAGGAAAAGTTCGACTTCCACGCAGACTGTGCGTGAAGGGGGCGTATTTCTGTGAATCGAGACTACGCGGATCCCTCCCTTGCGCGGCACGAATGGTATTCCGACCCGTACGCGTACGGGCCGGGTGCCGACTGGCAGGGCGCCACGGCCGATGCACTGCACCCGGGGACACCCGTGGTGCTGCCCCCCGACGCGGGCTGGGACCCGGTCGAGGAACTCGCCTATCTCCTGCAGGAGGCCGTCCCGGCGGAGCCGGCGGCCGCTCCGCCGGAGCAGGTGGCCGTGGTGCCGCCCCCTCGCAGCGAGTCGCCGCCCGGCGTCGAATTCAGCGACCCGATGGAGAATCTGGCGAAGATCACCGCGCAGCTTCCGCCCATCCGGCGCTCCGCCGCCGGACATCGGAAGATCCGGGTCCGCAAACCCCGGTTCAAGTGGCTGCAGACCGGCAGCCTGGTGATCCTCGCATTTGTCGCCGTGATCGTGGCGATGGTCAGCGTTTTCGGCGGAATGGTGGCCTACGCGCCTCTGCAGAGCATCTCGGCCGGTACGAAGAGCGGGGTTTTCCCGCAGTGGCCTCTTCTTGTGTACGGCCCCTGGATGGTGGCTTCCCTTTCCGTCCTGCGCACCGCCCTGCACCGGCGACGGGCTCTGCATTCGTGGTTCGTCGTCCTGCTGTTCTCCTCCGTGGCGATCGTGCTGTGCGTGTCCCAGGCCGACAAGACCTTCACCGGTGTCGCCGGAGCCGCCCTGCCCGCCGTGGCGTCCCTGGCGTGCTTCCACCAGCTCGTCCGGCAGATCACACTGACCATGCCGCCGCGCCAAGTGTCCCGCCGCCACCGCCAGTAGCACCGGCGGCTCGGGCCTTCGGGGAACATTCCGAAGCGAGGAACGGCCGGTGCGGGCCGTCGCGCCGGCCCGCACCGGCCGAAGGCGTCGTCCAGGAGGGCGGCCTGGCACACGGCGACCGATCTCCGAGGACAGCAAAAAGGCCCGGGTCTTCGACCTGGGCCTTCTTCGTGGAGCGGGTGACGAGAATCGAACTCGCGCTCTCAGCTTGGGAAGCTGATGTTCTACCATTAAACTACACCCGCGCAGGACGCCGGTCTGGACCGGTGTCATCATGCTCGATCACTGTACCCCATGGCAGGCCCCCGGTGTTCGCACCCGGGGGCCTGAGTCGGTTTCAGGGGGTGGACGCGGCTGCGGACGGCGGGAGTTGGGGCGTACCGTGGGGGCGTGCGAGAGGGTCCGGACGGGCCCGGAGCGCCGCCTGGAGGGGGGTCCCTTTCATCCCGTAATGTGAGCCCCCGTCGTCACGGGGATCCAGCCAGACGTGACGCGGCTCTTGGGGAAGGGACTCTAGGACTTGATGGAACGCACCCTCGTCCGATGTGCCGATGGGCACGTGTTCAGCACCGCTTCGTTCCCGATGCAGCAGGCCGAGCGTCTCGGCCCCGGCCGGCTCGTGCGATGTCCGCGGTGCGCGCGGCTGCGCAGCGCCGTGCCGGTCGTGCTCCAGAAGCGGTGACCTTCGGTAGCCGCCGGTAACCGGAGAGCGGCATCCTCAGCGCGCGGGGTCGTCACGATTGTGGCGGGTCCGCGCGCCTTGCGTATCCTCGGGACGTGCTTCTCTCAGACAAGGACATCCGGGCCGAGATCGACGCCGGACGGGTGCGCATCGATCCCTACGACGACGACATGGTGCAGCCGTCGAGCATCGACGTGCGCCTCGACCGCTTCTTCCGGGTGTTCGAGAATCACCGCTACCCCCACATCGACCCCGCCGTCGAGCAGGCCGACCTGACCCGTCTGGTGGAGCCGGAGGGGGACGAGCCGTTCATCCTCCACCCGGGGGAGTTCGTCCTCGCCTCGACCTACGAGGTCATCACCCTGCCCGACGACATCGCCTCCCGGCTGGAGGGCAAGTCCTCCCTCGGACGGCTCGGGCTCGTCACCCACTCCACGGCCGGCTTCATCGACCCCGGCTTCAGCGGCCACGTCACCCTGGAGCTGTCCAACCTGGCCACGCTCCCCATCAAGCTCTGGCCCGGCATGAAGATCGGCCAGCTGTGCATGTTCCGGCTCAGCTCGCCGGCCGAGTTCCCGTACGGCAGCGAGCGCTACGGCTCCCGCTACCAGGGACAGCGCGGCCCCACCGCGTCCCGGTCCTTCGTCAACTTCCACCGGACGCAGGTGTGAGGCCATGAGCGGCGTACGGGAGGACCTGACCTACGAGCGCTTCGGCGTCGCCGTCCGCGAGCTGGCGCAGACCATCGCCGACGACGGGTACGAGCCCGACATCGTGCTCTCCATCGCCCGTGGCGGTGTGTTCGTGGCCGGTGGCCTGGCCTACGCCCTGGACTGCAAGAACATCCACCTCGTGAACATCGAGTTCTACACCGGCGTGGGGACCACGCTGGAGATGCCGGTCATGCTGGCACCCGTCCCCAACGCCATCGACTTCTCCGACAAGAAGATCCTGATCACCGACGACGTCGCCGACACCGGCAAGACGCTCAAGCTGGTGCACGACTTCTGCCTCGAACACGTCGCCGAGGTGCGGTCCGCCGTCATCTACGAGAAGTCGCACTCGCTCGTGAAGTGCGAGTACGTCTGGAAGCGCACCGACGACTGGATCAACTTCCCGTGGAGTGTGCTGCCTCCGGTGAGCAGGTCGGGTGAGGCGCCCAAGGAGAACAAGGAAGCGCTCTGACCGCCGGGCGGCCGCGCTCCTACGGCTGACGCCGCTCGCCGAGGATGCAGAACTCGTTGCCCTCGGGGTCCGCCATGACGACCCACGCCTGTTCGCCCTGGCCGATGTCGACACGCTTCGCGCCATGAGCCTCGAAACGGGCCACCTCGGCGGCCTGGTCGTCGGGCCTGAAGTCGAGATGCAGCCGGCTCTTGGCCTTCTTGCTCTCGCCGATGCGGACGAAGTCCAGCCCGGGCAGGCGGTCCGGCGCCGCGCGGATCTCGAACTCGTCGTCGGAGGTGTGGACCACGACCCAGCCGAGGGCGTCGGCCCACCACTGCCCCAGGGCCGCCGGGTTCTCCGCGTGGACGACCACCTGTTCCCATTCCAAGGTCATCCGCCGAGTCTAGGCCCGGTTCCCCGCGGCCGGGGCCCGCCGGCGTCCTGGAGGGGCCTGCGCCGCGCTCGGAATGCCGACGGCGGGTCCGCGTGCCACGCTGAGAGGGATCACACCGCTCCCAGGCTCGGCTCACCGGATGCCCGGGCCCCCAAGGAGTCCCACATGGCCAGTGACGCAGCCGGACCCAGAACGGCCCAGGACCACCCGAGCCCGTGGCACGGGCCCACCTCGGGCACCACCGTCCTCGCGGGATCGCTGATGATCTTCGGCGGTGCGATGGCGGTCTTCGAGGGAATCGCGGCCATCGCCACGGACGACCTCTTCCTGGCGACGCGCCACTATGTGTTCGAGTTCAGTCTGACGGGCTGGGGCTGGGTGCACCTCATCCTGGGCGTCCTCCTCATCCTCGCGGGGTGTGCCGTCTTCACCGGGGCCCTGTGGGCACGCTTCTTCGGCGTGTTCGTGGCGGGGCTCGGGGCGATCGCCAACTTCCTCTGGGTGCCGTACTACCCGCTGTGGGCCCTCACACTGGTCGCCGTCAACCTCTTCGTCGTCTGGGCCCTGTGCTGGGGAATGCACAAGGAGGCCGGCGACGGGCACGCGGCCTCGGCCGTGTGAACGACGCCGGGCCGGAGGACCGGCCCCTTCCGAGGACCTGACGAGCCGACGACCTGCGTGTGCCGTGGCCGGCGGGAGGCCGGTCACGGCACACGTGTCAGGCCGGGCGGCGAGCCGTCCTCGCTCAGGAGCGGGACGGGTTCCCCGGCATCCTGTTGAGATCTCCGCCGCGGGCCAGGTCGCCCTTGAAACCGTTGGCCCGGACGGTGGCGGGTACGGAGGGCGTGGCGAGCTGGATCCAGGGCTCGTCCCAGACGAACGTCGTACCGACCGTGTCGCCGTGCGTCTGGTACACGGCGCCGGTCGTGGTCACGACCTTGGCGTACGCGTCGTTGCCCTGGTCGCTGATGGTGATGCCGCAGGCGTTGGCCGGGTAGTTGCCGTTGTCCGACAGGTATTCCCAGGTGATGGCCGTGCCGCGGGGTGCCTGGCGCCCGACCCAGGCGTTGCCGCCGACGAGCACGGCGGTGTACTCCTGGCCGTTGGACGGCGCCATGCTGTCGAGGTCCGTGCACGGCCCCGCCACACCTGCCGCCCCCGTCGCGCCGACGGGACCGGTGGCCCCCGTCGCGCCGGTCGCGCCGGTGCCGCCGGTCGCTCCCGTGCCGCCGGTTGCTCCGGTGGCACCTGTGGCTCCGGTGCCGCCGGTCGCACCTGCGGCTCCTGTGGCTCCCGTTGCACCGGTCGCGCCGGTCGGACCCGGGTCGCCCGTCGCACCCGCTTGTCCGGCGGGGCCGATCGCAGGGGGTCCCGTGGGTCCCGTGGCTCCGGTCGCGCCGGTGGCGCCTGCTTCGCCTGTGGCTCCGGTGGCGCCTGCTTCGCCGGTCGCTCCCGTGGCTCCGGATTCGCCTGTGGCTCCGGTGGCACCCGTTGCTCCCGTCGTGCCTGTGGCTCCGGTGGCGCCCGTTGCTCCCGTCGTGCCCGTGGCTCCGGTGGCGCCTGCTTCGCCGGTCGCTCCCGTGGCTCCGGATTCGCCTGTGGCTCCGGTGGCACCCGTTGCTCCCGTCGTGCCAGTGGCTCCGGTGGCGCCCGTTGCTCCCGTCGTGCCCGTGGCTCCGGTGGCACCCGCTTCGCCGGTCGCTCCCGTGGCTCCGGCTTCGCCTGTGGCTCCGGTGGCACCCGTTGCTCCCGTCGTGCCCGTGGCTCCGGTGGCGCCTGCTTCGCCTGTGGCGCCCGTTGCTCCCGTCGCGCCGCCGCCGGGTCCGGTCGCTCCGGTGGCACCCGTCGCCCCGGCCTCGCCCGCTTCACCCGTCGCACCCGTCGCACCCGTGGCTCCCGTTGGGCCGGTCGGACCCGGGTCGCCCGTCGCACCCGCTTGTCCGGCTGGGCCGATGGCGCCGCCGGCGGGACCGGTGGCTCCCGTGGCGCCGGTCGCGCCGGTCGCACCCGTGGCACCGGCGCCGGTGGCACCCGTCGCCCCCGTCGCACCTGTCGCACCCGTGGCACCCGTGGCACCCGTGGCACCCGTGGCACCCGTGGCGCCCGTCGCTCCCGTGGCTCCGGTCGCGCCCGTGCAGCCGTGCTGGTCCTCGTCGCCGTAGCCCGAGCCGCCGTCGCCGTAGCCGGACCAGGTCTTCATGAACGACGAGCGGTGCATCCGCGGCCAGGTGGGGTCGTCGTCCTCGCAGTCCTCGCCCCGGTCGCCGCCGGAGGGCAGCGTCACCGTCGGCGGTACGAGGTTCCGCGAGGCGGCTACGGCCTGCGAGGCCATGCCGGTGAGGACGAGGGCGAGGGACGCGAACGCGCCGCAGGCCATCCAGTTGGCCCGGCGGGGAAGAGGACCGAGGCGAGACCCGCTGTGCTCAGGGCTCATCTGCTGCTTGCTCCTTGCTCGACCGTGTTCGGGCGCATCCCCGAACGGCCCGGGGGTGTCCCGAGCACCAGGCGATGCTTGCCCGCGGAAGATCGATTTCCGGCCATGCGGGGCGAAATGCATGGATTCATCAGCAGCACGGGCCAATCGCCGCGCACGGACGGCGCACGTGGCACGGAGCCGGGCGGCCGGCGCGGCCTCCCCGTCGCGCGGCATGCGGAAGGGGCTCCCCGCCCGCAGCGGGAAGCCCCTTCTCCGTCCGCGTCCGGACTACGTCCTCAGAACGTGCCCAGCTTCACGATCGACAGCAGCGCGAGCAGCTGGATCGCCGAGGCACCGAGAGCCTTCGGCCAGGGCAGGTCGTGCGAGCGGCTGACCATCAGCGTGAGCAGGGCGCCGGCCGCGACCCAGGTCGCCCAGCCGAGGATCTGCACGAAGGTCGCGTCGCCGCCGGCGAACATGGCGAAGACCAGGCGGGGGGTGTCCGTGAGCGACGTGATCAGCATGGACAGCCCGACCGTGGGCTGCCAGGCGCCGTCGCCGCCGAGCTGGCGGGCCAGGGTGTGGGTGACGACGCCCAGGACGAAGGCGCTGAGCACCATGGCCACGGCCGTGGTGAGGACGATCGGCACGGCGTTGGAGAGCGTGGCGTTGATCGCGTCCTCGCGCGCCCCGTCGAAGCCGAAGACGGCGAGCAGGCCGTAGAGGAACGTCACGATCAGGGCCGGGCCCCACATCGCGTAGTCGCGCATCTGGAGGAAGGTCTGGTTCGGCTCGGTCACGATGCCGCGCAGCAGGTCCTTCCAGTGCAGCCGCGGTCCGATCGGGCCGGACGGGGCCGTGGAGCCCGCGTGATAGGTCTCGCCCTGGTGGTACTGGTCGTCGATGGAGAACGCCTGGGTGTGACCCGCGTTGTTCGCGGCGTACGGGTCGTGGCCGCCCTGGGCGTAGGGGTCGTCGCCGCCGAAGTACTCCGGCTCGCCGTGGTTCCCCCAGCCGCCCTGACCGCCGCCCTGACCACCGTGTCCGCCCCGGCCGCCGCCGTGCCCGCCATGGCCGCCGGGGCCGCCCGGCGGCTGCTGCCGCGCCTGCGGGTGCGGGTACGGCTGAGGTGCCGAGGGGTAGCCGTACGACGGGCCCTGAGGGGCGCCGCCGTACGACGGGCCCTGGGGCGCCTGTCCGTACGGGGGGTGTTGCGGTCGCGCTTGCGGGGCGCGGTCGTCCCGGCCGCCGCGTCCGATCCTGAATCCAGCCACGTCTTCGAACGTACCTGGTCCCGGAGAGTGACGTGCCGGGCCCGGCCCTCCGGACCCGCCTTTGCGGCCGAGCTGTGACATCCCCTACGGGCCTCCCGTAAGGGACTTGGGCGCCCGGGGCGGGCTCAGTCCGCCAGGAAGTCGTCCGTGGAGAACGTGACGACGGGCGTCCCGGCGACCACCCCCCGCTTCACGCCCGGATACACGGCGACCGTGTCCTTCGTCTCGCCCAGATACGTCCGTACGACCAGGTCGGCCCGCCCGTCGCCGTCGAAGTCCGCGGCGGCCAGGACGCGGGACGTGCCGGAGGCGGCGGGTCTGACCGTGACCATGTCCTCGGGGGACGGTCCCGTCGTACGGCCGTGCAGGACGCGGATCCCGGAGCCGCTGGAGACGAGTTCGCTCAGGCCGTCGCCGTCGAAGTCGGCGGAGTCCAGGAGCGAGCCGCCGAGGGCGAGGGCGCCCCGTGCGGCGGCCGGGAGGTCGTAGCGCAGGGCCGTCTCGGCGATGCCGCCGACCGCGGCGTCCAGGTCCGCGCCGCGGCCGAAGCGCCCGAGGGCCACGTCGCGTCCCTCGGGCAGGGCGGCGCCGGTGCGGGCGGGGCCGGTGGGGCCGCCGAGGACGACGTCGGCGGTGGCGGAGCCCTCGGCGGTACGCACGACCAGGTCGTCGTAGCCGTCGCGGTCGACGTCGGCGACCGGGCCGGAGGGCAGGTTGCCGGGGGACGGGAGCGGCGCGCCGGCCGCGTGCGGTGCGCCCTTGCGGTCGAAGGGGCCGCTCAGGAAGCTCAGTTGCCGGTCGGAGGCGTGCACGACCAGGTCGGCCCGGTCGTCGCCGTCGAAGTCGCCGCACACCGGCTGGTCGGGCCAGTCGTTGCCGGCGCGGGCGGCGGCGGGGATCACCAGCTTGACGGCCTTGCCGGTGAGTCCCTGGGGCGAGCCGAAGAGGATCTGGAGCGGGACGGGGGGCTGCCCCTGTCCGTCGAAGGGCGGGTCGGTCGACACGACGAGGTCGGTGAACCCGTCCGCGTCCAGGTCGCAGCTCGCCTCAGCGTCGAACACGGCCGGCAGCTCGCCGTCGGTCGGCGCCGCCTGGCGGGCCGGGTCCAGCAGCTGCCGGGCGCCGGGCGTGAGCCCGTCGGGGCCGCCGTAGACGATCCCGATGCCGGCGTCGTCGCTGTGCGCCTGCGCCTTGACCAGGTCGTTGAGCACGAGGTCGCGGCGTCCGTCCCCGTTGAAGTCGTCCGCGGTCCCACTGCCCTCGCCGCGCGGCACGGGGAGCCGGGCCGGGGCCTGGGCCGCCTTCAGGGAGGTGTCCTTCGCCGCCGCCTTCGGGCCGTCGGGAGTGGGGCCGCAGGCCGCCAGCAGGAGAAGGCAGCCGAGCACCGCCGCACCCGTCCCGAGGGTTCGCATCCGCACCGTCCACCTCGTCAGCACCGTTGCCTACGACTCAGTAGTGAAGCACGCGTTCGATTGCGGGGGTAGTGCCGGGGCCCGGCCCGGAGCGGAAGTCCGAAACGCCCCTGTCGCCTCCTCTCCGGCCACCCCGGAAAAGCCCGTACGGCAGCCCGTACGGCAGCCCGTACGGCTCCCGTGCGCCCGGAACCCACGACGCCCCCCGCCCGGTGCGGGCGGGGGGCGTCGGGCAGGACCGGCGGCGTGTGGCGCGCGGTTACTTCACCGGCTCCGGCTCGGGCTCGTTCTCCGAGTCGGCGGTGCCGGCCGGGGGCTCCTCGTCGGGGACGGGCGTCTTGACCGAGTCGAGGAGGAGCTGGGCGACGTCGACGACCTGGACGGACTCCTTGGCCTTGCCGTCGTTCTTCTTGCCGTTGACCGAGTCGGTGAGCATGACCAGGCAGAACGGGCAGGCGGTGGAGATGATGTCGGGGTTGAGGGAGAGGGCCTCGTCGACGCGCTCGTTGTTGATGCGCTTGCCGATCCGCTCCTCCATCCACATCCGGGCGCCGCCGGCGCCGCAGCAGAAGCCGCGCTCCTTGTGGCGGTGCATCTCCTCGTTGCGCAGGCCCGGGACCTTCTCGATGATCTCGCGCGGAGGCGTGTAGATCTTGTTGTGGCGGCCCAGGTAGCAGGGGTCGTGGTAGGTGATGATGCCCTCGACCGGGGTCACCGGGACCAGCTTGCCCTCGTCGACGAGGTGCTGGAGCAGCTGGGTGTGGTGGATGACCTCGTAGTCGCCGCCGATCTGCGGGTACTCGTTGCCGAGGGTGTTGAGGCAGTGCGGGCAGGTGGCGACGATCTTCTTCGCCGACCTCGGCCTGGCGGACTCCGCGACGACCTTGCCCTCGTCGTCCAGCTCCTCGCCGAACGCCGTGTTCAGGGCCATGACGTTCTCCATGCCGAGCTCCTGGAACAGGGGCTCGTTGCCGAGGCGGCGGGCGGAGTCGCCGGTGCACTTCTCGTCGCCGCCCATGATCGCGAACTTGACGCCCGCGATGTGCAGCAGCTCGGCGAATGCCTTGGTGGTCTTCTTCGCGCGGTCCTCCAGGGCGCCGGCGCAGCCGACCCAGTAGAGGTACTCGACCTCGGTGAGGTCCTCGATGTCACGGCCGACGACCGGGATCTCGAAGTCGACCTCCTTGGTCCACTCCAGGCGCTGCTTCTTCGCCAGGCCCCAGGGGTTGCCCTTCTTCTCCAGGTTCTTGAGCATCGTGCCCGCCTCGGACGGGAACGCGGACTCGATCATCACCTGGTAGCGGCGCATGTCGACGATGTGGTCGATGTGCTCGATGTCGACGGGGCACTGCTCGACACAGGCGCCGCAGGTGGTGCAGGACCACAGGACGTCCGGGTCGATGACGCCGTTCTCCTCGGCGGTGCCGATCAGCGGCCGCTCGGCCTCGGCCAGAGCCGCGGCGGGCACGCCGGCCAGCTGCTCCTCGGACGCCTTCTCCTCGCCCTCCATGGTCTTGCCGCCACCCGCGAGCAGGTAGGGCGCCTTGGCGTGGGCGTGGTCGCGCAGCGACATGATCAGCAGCTTCGGGGAGAGCGGCTTGCCGGTGTTCCACGCCGGGCACTGCGACTGGCAGCGGCCGCACTCGGTGCAGGTGGAGAAGTCCAGCAGGCCCTTCCAGGAGAACTGCTCGACCTGGGAGACGCCGAAGACGTCGTCGTCGCCCGGGTCCGCGAAGTCGATCGGCTTGCCGCCGGAGGTCATCGGCAGCAGCGCGCCCAGCGCGGTCCCGCCGTCGGCGTTGCGCTTGAACCAGATGTTCGGGAAGCCGAGGAACCGGTGCCAGGCCACACCCATGTCGGTCTTCAGGGAGACCGTGATCATCCAGATGAAGGACGCCGCGATCTTCAGGCCCGCGAAGAGGTAGGTGAGGTTCTGGAGGGTGGACAGGTCCATGCCCTCCAGCCACGACACGACCGGGTACGAGACGAAGAAGGACGCCTCGTAGCCGTCGACGTGGTGCTGGGCGCCTTCGAGGGCGTGCAGCATGAAGATGCAGACGCCGACGACGAGGATGACGGTCTCGACGAAGTACGCCTGGCCGGTGTTGGAGCCCGCGAACCGGGACTTGCGGCCCGGCCGGTCCGGCCGCGACAGCTGGCGGATCGCGATCAGCACGAGGATGCCGACGATCGTCATGGTGCCGATGAACTCGACGAAGACGTTGTACGGCGCCCAGTCGCCGATGACCGGCAGGATCCAGTCGGCCTGGAACAGCTGTCCGACGGCGTTCACGATGGTCAGCAGCAGCGTGTAGAAGCCGATCGCCACGAACCAGTGCGCGATGCCGACGATGCCCCAGCGGTTCATCCGGGTGTGGCCGAGGAACTCCTTGACCACGGTGATGGTGCGCAGGACGGGATCGTTGGTCCGGGCACCGGCCGGGAGAGGCTGGCCGAGCATCATGAACCGGAAGATCTGAAGGACGGCGCGGCCGAACAGGGCGACGCCGACTGCCATCAGGACCATCGACACGATGATCGCGGCGAGTTGCATTTCGGGGCTCCTCGGGCCTGCGAGGGGTTCTTCGGGGAGATTACTAAGCGGTAACTTATACAGTCCTCTGAGACTAACCCGTATCCCTGGCCGCACTGTAGTCAGGCGCTCGGTGATCTGCGTCGCTGAGGCAGCCCTCAGTGATCGCGCCGCGACGGCACGCCGACTCGATGCGTCGTACGTACCAAATCATGACATCCGCCTTAATTTGGTCCGGTGCCCCACGGGATCGTCTCCGCCGCCGTCGCCCCGCTTCCCGCCGTCGTCTCCCTGTTTCCCGCCGCTGCTTCCGCGGCCCCGCGCGCGGGGGTGGAACCGGCCGGCCGGACGGGTGTCCGCCGCTGCGTGACGGCTGGGCTCCGGGGGTGTCCGGTGCCTCGGGAGTGACGCTCGTGCTGTCCGGGATGACGTCGTGTGCGTCACAGGGCGAGGTGTCGTCGCAGGTCAGTGGCCGGTTGCGTGTAAGGAACGGATAAGAGTTGAGTCCGTGCGACTCAGGTCTGTTGACCCGGAGCGGAGCCTCATGCACACTTGAGTCCGTTCCACTCAAGTCAGCTGGAGGAATCAACCATGGCACGTGCGGTCGGCATCGACCTGGGCACGACTAACTCCGTCGTCAGCGTTCTTGAAGGCGGCGAGCCCACCGTCATCACCAACGCAGAGGGCGCCAGGACCACGCCGTCCGTCGTCGCCTTCGCCAAGAACGGCGAGGTGCTCGTCGGCGAGGTCGCCAAGCGCCAGGCGGTCACCAACGTGGACCGGACCATCCGCTCCGTGAAGCGCCACATGGGCACGGACTGGAAGATCGAGCTCGACGGGAAGACCTTCAACCCGCAGCAGATGAGCGCGTTCATCCTGCAGAAGCTGAAGCGCGACGCCGAGTCCTACCTGGGCGAGAAGGTGACCGACGCGGTCATCACCGTCCCGGCCTACTTCAACGACTCCGAGCGCCAGGCGACGAAGGAGGCCGGCGAGATCGCCGGTCTGAACGTCCTGCGCATCGTCAACGAGCCGACCGCCGCCGCGCTGGCCTACGGCCTCGACAAGGACGAGCAGATCATCCTGGTCTTCGACCTCGGTGGCGGCACCTTCGACGTCTCGCTGCTGGAGATCGGCGACGGCGTCGTCGAGGTGAAGGCCACCAACGGCGACAACCACCTCGGTGGTGACGACTGGGACCAGCGCGTCGTCGACTACCTGGTGCAGCAGTTCAAGGCCGGCCACGGCGTGGACCTCGCCAAGGACAAGATGGCCCTCCAGCGCCTGCGCGAGGCTGCCGAGAAGGCCAAGATCGAGCTGTCCTCCTCCACCGAGACCTCGATCAACCTGCCCTACATCACCGCCTCCGCCGAGGGCCCCCTGCACCTCGACGAGAAGCTCACCCGCGCCCAGTTCCAGCAGCTGACCGCGGACCTGCTGGAGCGCTGCAAGACGCCGTTCCACAACGTCATCAAGGACGCCGGCATCTCCCTCAGCGAGATCGACCACGTCGTCCTGGTCGGCGGCTCCACCCGTATGCCCGCCGTCGCCGAGCTCGTCAAGGAGCTGACCGGCGGCAAGGACGCCAACAAGGGTGTGAACCCGGACGAGGTCGTCGCCATCGGCGCCTCGCTCCAGGCCGGTGTCCTCAAGGGTGAGGTCAAGGACGTCCTGCTCCTCGACGTGACCCCGCTGTCCCTCGGCATCGAGACCAAGGGCGGCATCATGACCAAGCTCATCGAGCGCAACACCACGATCCCGACCAAGCGGTCCGAGATCTTCACGACGGCCGAGGACAACCAGCCGTCCGTGCAGATCCAGGTCTACCAGGGTGAGCGCGAGATCGCGGCCTACAACAAGAAGCTCGGCATGTTCGAGCTGACCGGTCTGCCCCCGGCGCCGCGCGGCGTCCCGCAGATCGAGGTGTCCTTCGACATCGACGCCAACGGCATCATGCACGTGACCGCCAAGGACCTGGGCACGGGCAAGGAGCAGAAGATGACCGTCACCGGCGGCTCCTCGCTGCCGAAGGACGAGGTCGACCGGATGCGCCAGGAGGCCGAGCAGTACGCGGACGAGGACCACCGCCGCCGCGAGGCCGCCGAGGTCCGCAACCAGGGCGAGCAGCTCGTCTACCAGACCGAGAAGTTCCTCAAGGACAACGAGGACAAGGTCCCCGGCGAGATCAAGACCGAGGTCGAGGGTGCCGTCGCCGAGCTGAAGGAGACGCTCAAGGGCGAGGACACCGCCGAGATCCGCACCGCCACCGAGAAGGTCGCGGCGGTCTCGCAGAAGCTCGGCCAGGCCATGTACGCCGACGCCCAGGCCGCCCAGGCCGCGGGCGGCGCCCCCACCGAGGACGCCGGCCGGGCCGACGACGACGTGGTCGACGCCGAGATCGTCGACGACGAGCGCAAGGACGGTGCCGCGTGACGGAGGAGACCCCGGGCTTCGAGGAGAAGCCCGACGTCCCCTCCGGCGCCACCCCTGACGACGCCGAGCCGAAGGCCGCCCCCGAAGAGGGGGCGGCCCCGGCCGGGGACGGAACCGCAGACGCCGGTCTGCTGGCTCAGCTGGACCAGGTCCGCACCGCGCTCGGTGAGCGCACGGCCGACCTCCAGCGGCTCCAGGCCGAGTACCAGAACTACCGCCGCCGAGTGGAGCGCGACCGGATCGCGGTCAAGGAGATCGCCATCGCGAACCTCCTGACCGAACTCCTGCCCGTGCTCGACGACATCGGGCGCGCGCGGGAGCACGGCGAGCTGGTCGGCGGCTTCAAGTCCGTCGCGGAGTCGCTGGAGACCGTCGCCGCCAAGATGGGTCTCCAGCAGTTCGGCAAGGAGGGCGAGCCCTTCGACCCGACGATCCACGAGGCCCTGATGCACTCCTACGCGCCGGACGTCACCGAGACGACCTGCGTCGCGATCCTCCAGCCGGGGTATCGCATCGGCGAGCGCACCATCCGCCCCGCGCGGGTGGCCGTCGCCGAGCCGCAGCCGGGTGCGCAGACGGTCAAGGCCGAGGGGTCCGAGGAGGACACGGCGGGCGACGACAAGGACAACGGCCCTGAGGAGGGCTGACGTAGACACCGAGGGGAAGGAGGGACGTCGGGGATGAGCACCAAGGACTTCATCGAGAAGGACTACTACAAGGTCCTCGGCGTCCCCAAGGACGCCACCGAGGCCGAGATCAAGAAGGCCTACCGCAAGCTCGCCCGGGAGTTCCACCCGGACGCGAACAAGGGCAACGCCAAGGCCGAGGAACGCTTCAAGGAGATCTCCGAGGCGAACGACGTCCTCGGCGACCCCAAGAAGCGCAAGGAGTACGACGACGCCCGCGCGCTGTTCGGCAACGGCGGTTTCCGCCCGGGGCCGGGCGCGGGCGGAGGCTCGTTCAACTTCGACCTGGGCGACCTCTTCGGAGGCAACGCCCAGAACGCGGGCGGCGGTTTCGGCGGCGGTTTCGGCGACGTCCTCGGGGGCCTGTTCAACCGGGGCGGCGCCACCGGCACCCGCACCCAGCCCAAGCGCGGCCAGGACATCGAGTCCGAGGTCACGCTGAGCTTCACCGAGGCCATCGAGGGCGCGACCGTCCCGCTGCGGATGTCCTCCCAGGCCCCCTGCAAGGCATGCTCCGGCACCGGCGACAAGAACGGCACACCGCGTGTGTGCCCGACCTGCGTCGGCACCGGCCAGGTCGCGCGGGGCTCGGGCGGCGGCTTCTCCCTCACCGACCCCTGCCCGGACTGCAAGGGCCGCGGTCTGATCGCGGAGGACCCCTGCGACGTCTGCAAGGGCAGCGGCCGGGCCAAGTCCTCCCGCACCATGCAGGTCCGCATCCCCGCCGGGGTCTCCGACGGCCAGCGGATCCGGCTGCGCGGCAAGGGCGCCCCCGGCGAGCGCGGCGGCCCGGCCGGCGACCTCTATGTCGTCGTCCATGTCGGCGAGCACCCGGTCTTCGGCCGCAAGGGCGACAACCTGACCGTGACCGTGCCGGTGACCTTCACCGAGGCGACCCT
Organism: Streptomyces sp. NPDC093094; assembly: GCF_044754345.1. Lineage (NCBI taxonomy): Bacteria > Bacillati > Actinomycetota > Actinomycetes > Kitasatosporales > Streptomycetaceae > Streptomyces > Streptomyces sp. NPDC093094. The sequence continues at coordinate 248,525 of NZ_JBIVOX010000005.1, forward strand.
CGGCGGCGAGGTCAGGGTGCCCACCCTGGGCGGCCCCGCCGTCACGCTGAAGCTGCCCCCGGGCACGCCCAACGGCCGCACCATGCGGGCGCGGGGCAAGGGAGCGGTCCGCACGGACGGCACCCGCGGCGATCTGCTGATCACCGTCGAGGTGAGTGTTCCGGCGGGGCTGTCGGAGAAGGCTCGTGACGCCCTGGAGGCGTATCGCGAGGCGACCGCGGGCGAGGACCCGCGGGCGGAGCTGTTCGAGGCCGCGAAGGGAGCCTGAGTCAGATGGACGGTCGTCGTCCCCGTCAGCGCGGGGGATTCTCGTACGAACTGACCGACGAGACCCCGGTCTATGTCATCTCGGTGGCGGCCCAGCTCTCGGGCCTGCACCCGCAGACGCTGCGTCAGTACGACCGCCTCGGCCTGGTCTCCCCGGACCGCACGGCCGGGCGGGGCCGCCGCTACTCGGCCCGTGACATCGAACTGCTCCGCCAGGTGCAGCAGTTGTCGCAGGACGAGGGCATCAACCTGGCCGGCATCAAGCGCATCATCGAACTGGAGAACCAGGTCGCGGCGCTCCAGGCCCGGGCCGCGGAGCTCCAGGCGGCCCTGGACGGGGCCGCGGCGGCGATGCAGCAGCGCGAGGCCGCGGTGCACGCGTCGTACCGGCGCGACCTGGTGCCGTACCAGGAGGTGCAGCAGACCAGCGCACTGGTGGTGTGGCGGCCGAAGCGGCAGCAGCCGGGCGACTGACCCACGACGGCACGCGGGACGAACGCACGGAAGGGCCCGGAGGTCACAGACCTCCGGGCCCTTCCGTGTGCCGCGGCGTGAAGCGGCGTGGAGTGGCGTCAGGCGTCAGGCTTCAGGCGTCAGGCGGCCGTGGCGCGACGGCGCCTGCCGATCGCGGCCGCTGCGAACCCGAGCGCGAGCAGGGCACCCGCGACGGTGGCGTACAGGCCGGCGCCGGAACCGGTGGAGGCGAGGGCGCCGGTGGTGGTCGTACCGCCCGACGTGCCGCCGGTCGTGCCGGCCGCGGCGGTGGTCGTGGCGGCGGACGGGGCCGCGGTGGCGCCGGGGGAGGCGGACTCGGCCGGGGTGGCCGACGGGGCCGGCGACGACGGCTGCGTGGACGGCGACGCCGAGGGCGACGGGGACCCGGTGGAGGTCTGTGCCGGGCGGATCCGGGCGTCGGCGAGGGAGTCGACGAACGGCTGCCCCTCCTCCATCTCGTACAGCGCGTGGAGCCTCACCCGGGTCTCCTTCGCGACCTCGGAGCCCTTGTCCAGCGAGAGGTCCAGCTTCAGCACGTCCCGGCCTGCGGCGGAGCCGAAGCCCTTGGGGAGGGCGGGCAGTTCGAAGCGGTTCGGGGCGGGCTCCGCGAGCTTCACGGTCCTGCCGCCGATCTCGGCCTTCAGGCCGAAGTCCATGTCCTCGGAGGCGTCGATCACCAGGGTGCGGTCGATCTCGGCGGGGAACTCCCCGGGGCCGGTGGCGAGGGTGGACAGCGCCATCGCGGCGTGCTCGCCCGGGCGCAGGACGACCCCGGCGGTCGGGTCCAGCCGGACCTCCAGGGTGCCGGGCTCGATCGCCGGCTCGGTGTCGAGGACCACGGTGTTGCGGGCCGGGTCGGCGGTGACGTTGCCGCCCAGCGGCTGGGCGGTCAGGGTGAAGTCTCCGTCGTTGCCGGGGTAGCTCGCGCCCAGGCCGAAGGTGACCTTCCAGGTGAACTCCTCGTGGGCCGGGACGGAGAAGGCGGAGGAGGCGTCGCCGGAGGCGGGGAAGAACAGGCCCTGCCACTGGCCGTCCTGACGGCCCGTCGCGGACTTGGTGGCCGGCGCGTCGAGCGCGGTGACGCCGAAGACGACCGAGTCCTTCAGCAGCGGGCTCGGGCCCTCGGCCGTGCCGGGCAGCCATGCCCGGAAGTCCTGTGCCCGGTCCGATGAGTTGGTGACCGTCAGCGTCATCGACCGGGTGTCTCCGCCGCGTTCGACCGTGCTGTCGGGTACGGGGGCGCCCAGCGTCATGGTCAGCGGCTTGCCCGTCCCTTCCGCGGCGGTCGCGGCGGCCGGGACGAAGGCGGTACCGGCGACGGCGGCGACCAGGGCGGCCGCGGCCACGGTACGGATACGGCGGGCGGCGGCGAGACGAGCGGACATGGTGGACTCCCCCCAGGAATCACTGGACGAGACGGACGGAAGACGAAAGACGTGAAACGCGAATGCGTGAACACATGAAGACGTGAACGCGTGAAGCGGTGAACGCGTGAAGCGGTGAACGCATGAAGCCGTGAAGCGGTGAACGCATGAAGCCGTGAAGTGGTGAACGCATGAAGCGGTGAAGACATGAACGCATAAAGCGGTGAATGCACGAAGACGAAAGAGAGGTGCCCCGCCTCCGGCCGGTTCCCGGTTCTCCGGGTCCCCCCGGCGGTCGGCGGTGCACCTATCTTCACTGCTGTTTCATCCTTGATCCATAGGCGGTCCGTCACTGCTTCGCAACAGCGCCGGAGCCTTTGATTCCACAGGTCAGGACGGGATCGGGGCGGTCGCGACCGAGGTGTGGCGGGCGGCGGTCTCCGTGCCGTCCGCGGCGACCGCGGTGATCGTGTAGTGGCTGGTGGTGCCGCGTGGGGTGGCGGCGTCCGTGTAGGCCCTGGTGTCGCCGGACAGGGGCTGCGAAGTCAGCCTGACCCACTCCTCCGTGGCACGGTCCCAGCGGTAGACGTGGAAGCCGGTGGCCGGGCAGCCGCCGGTGGTGCAGGTCCACGCCAGCCGCGCCCGTGAGGAGTCGTCCGTGGCGGCGGACAGGGCCCAGTCGTAGGTGAAGGGGAGGTTGTACGCCGGGCCGAGGTGGTACTCGTTGGCCTCGACGTGGGCGACGTCCGACAGGGAGCCCGTCGCGTGGACGGAGTTGCCGGAGGTGTCCACCGCGTCGACGTAGTAGATCCAGGACTGGTCGTCGGCCGGCTGGACGTCGGCCCAGCCGGTGGTGCCGGGGGCGACCTCCGCGATCCGTTCGAGGGCGGCGAAGGGATCGTCGGCGGGGGCGCGGTGGACCACGTAGCGGGCGAGGTCCGCGACGGGGCTCTCGTCCCAGCTCAGGACCGTGCCGTACTCGGTGCTCGTGTACGCGAGGCCGGTGACGGCCGGAGGCGCCACGCGGTCGGTGCGGGTGACGCTGCTCGGCTGCGACGGCTCGGACTCACGGCCCTGGGCGTCGACGGTGTGGACCCGGTACCAGTACGTCACGCCGGTCTCGGCGGTGGTGTCGGTGCACGCGTACCGGGGCCGGAGGTCCGCCGGGCTGCCGGTGCGGCGGGGCTCGCAGGCGACCGGCTCGGGGACGGCGTTCTCGTCGAAGCGGTTCCAGCGGTAGACCCGGAACGCCGTGGGGCCGGCCGCGGGCGAGGTCCAGGAGACCTCGACGCCGCTGTCGTCGTCGGCGATCCGGGTGCCGTCCATGGAGGGCACCGCGAGCGGCCGGGTGAACTCCAGCACCGGGGAGGTGGTGCTGTTCCCGGCGGCGTCGGTGGCGGTGACGCGGTAGTACGACGTCTCGCCGTAGGGCGCCTGCTCGTCCCGGTGGCCGGGGGTGCGGACCGTGGCCAGGCGGGTGAACTCGCCGTCGGGGGAGGACGCCCGGTACACGTCGTACGTCAGGTCCTCCTCGCCCGCGGTCCACTCCAGAAGAACCCCGAGCCAGTTGTCGTGGCTGCCGGTCGGTGCCGTGAGGGCGGGGGCGGTGCGGTCGGCGGTGGTGACGGTCGGCCCGGTGCCGCCCGCCGACTCGTTGCCGGCCAGGTCGACGGCCCGCACCTGATAGGTGTACGCGGCTCCGGTGGCCGGCAGGTCCTGGGTGAAGGAGGTCTCCGTCAGCAGGGCGGCACCGCTGACCGGCAGGAAGTCGCCGCCCTCCGCGGCGCGGCGGTAGACGCGGTACCCGGCGAGGTCCATCTCCCCGTTCCGCGCCCAGGTCACCGAGGCGCGGCCGGCCGTCCCGTCGTACGACGCGGCGACACCGGCGGGGGCGAGCGGGGCGACCTGGTCGGCCGCCGGGGAGGTGCGCGGGGTGTAGTCGAACCGGACGGCCGCGGGCCCGGACCAGTTGACGTAGTCGACGCGGAGGCTGTGCTCCCCGGAGGGCACGGTGACGTCGACGGTCCGGGAGACCGTCTTCGAGGTGTTCTTCCAGAGGTCGATCCGGAGCGCGCCGTCGAGGTAGACGCGTATGCCGTCCTGCCCGGAGGCGGTCAGGGTGAAGGGGCCGCCGGAGCCGAAGTCGCGGGTCACCGACCAGCGGACTCCGAACCGGTTCGACGGCAGGCCGGACGCCGGGGCCCCCGCGCCCCAGTTCTCGGCGATCGTGTCGTCGCAGTCGGTCTTCTCCGGGGTGCCGGAGAAGGTGGTGCCGGCGAAGAACTGCCGCTCGAACACCGGCGAGGCGCAGCCGGCGGCGGCGGAGGAGGCGGGTGCGGCGGAGGCGGGTACGGTGACGGAGGTGAGCAGGCCGCCCGCGGCGGCGAGCACCACCGCGGTCGCGGTGGCGGCTGTGGTGCGTCTGGGTCGGTACATGAGGTCCCCTCAGAGCGGTACAGCGAAGTCGGAGGTCCGTGGATCTCGTGGACTTTTCGTGATCATGACTTCCGAGGAGCCCCATTGGTTGTGCGGGGATTTCGCAGAGTCTTCACACCCTGAACAGAAAGCGATGTTGTCATCTCGTTAAGTGATAAGTCTTGACGGTGAGTGGCGCTGACGCGTTGGCTTCCAGTCACCTGGGCGTGATGTGGCGCCCATATGACCGCAACACACCGAAGTGAGCCCCCGAATGCGTCGTATCGCCATGACCGTGGCCGCGTCCACGCTGACCCTTTCGCTCGCAGGCTGCGGCGTGCTCGACGCGGCCGGCGACAGCAGCGACGCGAGCCCCACGAAGGGCAACGACATCAAGGTGGGCCTGCTCCTGCCGGAGAAGAAGAACTCCCGGTACGAGAAGTTCGACTACCCGATCATTCGGGACAAGGTCGCCGCTCTCACCCGCAAGCAGGGCAAGGTGGTGTACGCCAACGCCGAGCAGGACGCGGACAAGCAGGAGAGCCAGCTCGAGAAGATGGTCGCCGACAGCGTCGACGTCATCCTGCTGGACGCGGTCGACTCCAAGGCCATCGCGGGCGCCGTGCAGCGTGCCAAGGACGCGGGCATCCCGGTCATCGCCTACGACCGCCTGGCCGAGGGCCCGATCGACGCCTACATCTCCTTCGACAACGAGCTGGTCGGCGAGGTGCAGGGCCGTACCCTGCTGGACGCGATGGGCCCCAAGGTCGACTCCTCCGACAAGATCGTCATGATGAACGGCTCGCCCACCGACCCCAACGCCGGCCAGTTCAAGGACGGCGCGACGTCGGAGCTGGAGGGCAAGGTGACGATCGCCAAGTCCTACGACACCGCGGACTGGGACCCGAAGAACGCCCAGGCCAACATGACCGAGGCGATCAACTCGGTCGGCGCGGACAACATCGTCGCCGTCTACTCGGCCAACGACGCCATGGCGGGCGGCATCATCAAGGCCCTCCAGGCCGCGGGCGTCACCGATCTGCCGCCCATCACCGGCCAGGACGCGGAGCTCGACGCGGTCCAGCGGATCGTCGCCGGCGAGCAGTACATGAGCGTCTACAAGTCCTACCCGGCGGAGGCCGAGGCCGCCGCCGAGATGGCCGTCGCGCGTGTCCAGGGCCGTGACATCCAGTTCGACGCCCTCACCCGCGACAAGGTCGACAGCCCCACCCACGAGGACATCCCCGCACAGCTCGTGAGCGTGATCGCCCTCACCCGCGAGAACATCACCGACACGGTCATCGCGGACGGCATCTACAAGGTGTCCGACATCTGCACGGACGAGTACAAGGACGACTGCGCCTCGGCGAACCTCGGCTAGTTCCGCGCGGGACCGGTGTGATCCGGCCACGTGTGCCACCCGCCGTCCCTCTCCCCGGTCGAACGAAAGTCCGGCGGCCGTCGAACGACGGCCGCCCGGGGCGCCCCGCCTTCCCTGCTCGCACGCTCCGGCCGGGCTCCCGCTGCTTTCAGCATGTTGCACGCGGATGTTCCGGGGGCAGGGAGTAACCCGGGCATAGCAGCGGTTTCCCGCCCTCATGGTGGGCGGAGCCGTGTTGCGGGAGCCGGTCCGGGCCGCGCATAGTTGCGCTGCGAGAGGCGGGAGTCGGGGGTGGAATGGGCGATGGCCGGGCGCGGGACGGAGGAGCACCCACACGGTGCCGACCGGCTGTGCGAGCTCGGGGACCGGGTGTACTCGCGGGCCGTACGACGGGGCCGAGTGAGCCGCGCCGACGCCGAGCAGGCCGCGTGCCTCCTCGACCTGGCCCTGCTGCACCCGGACCCCGACGACATGGAATGGCTGGTGCCGACCGCGCCGCAGGAGGTCATGACCCGGCTGCTGCGCGGTGTGTACGACGAGGTCAGCGCGAGCCAGCGGCGGGTGGGCGCGGCCGTGGCCGCCGTGGAGCGGTACGCGGCGCTGGGCGGCGGCTCACAGCCCCCCGTGGGCGGCGAGGGCGCGGCGATCCGGGTGCTGGACGGGCCCGCGCGGATCACGGCGGCCCTGGACGAGGCGACCGAGGCGTGCACGTCCGAGGTGCTCACCGTGCAGCCCGGCGGCATCCGGCGCGAGCACGAGCTGACCGAGGGCCTGCACCGGGCGCTGGCGCTGCGTTCCCGCGGGGTGCGGATGCGCGACCTGTACAACCATGTCGCCCGGCACGGCCAGGGTCTGCTGCACTATCTGGAGCTGATGGGCGACGCGGTCGAGGCGCGCACCCTGGACGAGGTCATCGACCGGCTGATCCTGTTCGACCGCACGGTCGCCTTCATCCCCGCCAACACCGACCGGACGGTCGCGCTGGAACTGCGTCACCCGGGGCTCGTGGAGTATCTGGCGACGGTCTTCGAGCGGCTGTGGCGGGCGGCGATCCCGCTGACCACCGCGATCCCGGAGCCCGGCATCGAGGGCATCTCGCACCGTGAGCAGTCCATCGCGGTGCTGCTCGCCGAGGGCCACCAGGACGCGGTCATCGCCGAGCGGCTGGGGATCAGCGTGCGCACCTGCCGGGCCCATATCGCCCGGCTGTCGGAGACTCTGGGGGCGGCGAGCCGTACGCAGCTGGGCGTCCGGATAGCGCAGGTCGGGCTGGACGGCCCGGTGCCCGGCACGGCACCGGCCGGGCTCACCCTTCCCGATCAAGGATCCCCGAGCGTGCGATGAGGTAGCCGAGCTGGGCGCGGCTGTCGCTGCCGAGGGTGGCGGCGAGTTTGGCGATGTGGACGCGGGCGGTGCGGATGTTCATGCCGAGCCGGTCGGCGATGACGGCGTCGGTGTGCCCCTCGACGAGCAGTGCGGCGATGGCCCGCTGGCGGGGCGTGACGCCGTCCAGGGTGGGCTGCTGGACGGCCTGCGGGTACATGGGGGTCGCCAGACGCCACAACCGGTCGAAGGCGGTCGCCAGATAGGTGACGAGGGCGGGGACACGCACCTCCAGCGCGAGGCTGCCGTCCTTGTCGCCGGGGATGAAGGCGACCGTGCGGTCGACGACGATGAGCCGGTCGGTCACCTCGTCCAGCGTGCGGGCCTCCGCGTCGCCGCGCAGCGTCTCGTAGCGGCCGGAGACGAGCGGCATGTGGCGCTGGGTGTGCTGGTAGAGGGTCCGGATACGCAGTCCGCGGTCGAGGAGTTCCTGGTCGCGTTCGAGCGCGACGGCCTGCGCGTGTTCGCCGCGGCTGGTGTTGTGGTTGCTGTTCGGCTGGACGCACAGGACCTCGCCGGTCGCCTCCGTCATGGCCTCCGTGATGGCCCGGTTGATCCGCTCGGTGCCGGTGAGCACCGTCACCGCCGGAAGCTCCGCAGGGGCCGTGCGCCGTCCGTCCAGCCGCATCAGCGGCTCGAACATCTCGGCCAGCCGGGCCTCGCGGCGCCGCTGTTCGGCGACGGCCTGCGCGGAGGCGCGCAGCATCCGGTGCAGGGCCAGGGCGGGGGCGACGGGTTCGAGCCGGTGGGGGTCGGTGACGGCCGGCTGGAGCAGGCCGTGGTCCAGCAGGCACGGCGCGGCTCTCTCGGCGTCCGTGCGGCTGAGGTGCCCGAGGCGCAGGGCCTGTTCGTAGAGCCGGGTGCCGGGGGGACACATCTCGTCCACGCCGTGCTGCGGATGCGGCGCCGGGGTCACGGGTGCGCTCCCTCCTGGTCGAGGATGCCCGAGCGTGCGATGAGGTAGCCGAGCTGGGCGCGGCTGTCGCTGCCGAGGGTGGCGGCGAGTTTGGCGATGTGGATCCGGGCGGTGCGGATGTTCATGCCGAGCCGGCCGGCGATGACGGCGTCGGTGTGCCCCTCGACGAGCAGGACGGCGATGGCCCGCTGACGGGGGGTGATGCCGTTGAGGGTGGGCTGGCGGACCGCCTCGGGGTGCATGGGGGTGGCCAGGCGCCAGAGGCGGTCGAAGACGGTGGCCAGGTGGTCGACGAGGGCGGGGATGCGGATCGCCAGGGCCAGGGTGCGGTCCGGGCTGGCCGGGATGAAGGCCACCGTGCGGTCGACGATGATGAGCCGGTCCGGGATCTCGTCGAGAGTACGGGCCTGGGCGTCGCCGCGCAGCTGTTCGTAGCGGGCGGCGATGAGCGGCATATGCCGCTGGGTGTGCTGGTAGAGCGTGCGGATGCGCAGTCCGCGGTCGAGGACGGCCTGGTCGCGGACGAGGGCGACGAGCCGTGGCTGGGGCGATATGCCGGCCACGGCGGGCTGTATGCACAGCATCTCGCCGGTCGCCTCGGCCATGGCCTGGGAGATGGCCTCGTTGATGCGGGTCATGCCGGTGAGGATGCCGATCGCCGCGGGGGAGCCGCCGGTGTGCCCGCCGAGCCGCATCAGCGGTTCGAACGCCTCGGCCAGCCGTGTCTCCCTGTTCCGCTGTTCGGCGACGGCCTGCGCGGAGGCGTGCAGCATCCGGTGCAGGGCCAGGGCGGGGGCGACGGGTTCGAGCCGGTGGGGGTCGGTGACGGCCGGCTGGAGCAGGCCGTGGTCCAGCAGGCACGGTGCCGCCGCCTCGGTGTCCGCGCGGCCCACCTGTCCTTCGCGCAGGGCCTGTTCGTAGAGCCGGGTGCCCGGAGGGCACAGTTCGTCGGCTCCGTGGCTCGGGTGCGTCGCGGGGCTCACGCGTGTGCTCCCTCGAGGGTGCGGGCCCGGCCTCCTCGTGTGCGCCGTGCGGCCGGCATTCAGTCGTCCCGTTCCAGGATCCCCGACTGGGCTATGAGGAAGCCGAGTTGAGCGCGGCTCCCGCTGCCCAGGGCGGTGGCCAGCTTGGCGATGTGGGCCCGGCAGGTGCGCACGTTCATGCCGAGCCGGCGGGCGATGGCCTCGTCGACATGCCCCTCCACCAGCAGTTTGGCTATGGAGTGCTGGATCTCGGTGATCCCGTCCGGGTCGGCTTCGTAGGGTGCCCCCGCGCTCAGCGGGACGGCGCGGTTCCACATGAACTCGAAGACCTTGATCAGATAGCCGACCAGGCCCGGGTGGCGCAGTTCCAGCGCGACCTGGCGGTCGTCGCTGATGGGGATGAAGGCCACGGCGTCGTCGCAGATGATGAGACGTTCGACCAGCTCGTCGATGGTGCGGTACTCGACCTTGCCGGTCACGAACTGGTCCATGTAGGCCAGTCTCTCCGGGCTGTACCTGGCGGTGTGCTGGTAGAGGGTCCGGATGCGCACCCCGCGCTCGATGAGCGGCCTGTCCCGCTCCAGCCCCTCGATCAGGCGCTGTTCCGGCCGGTGTCCGCTCGGCTGGACGGTCAGCATCTCGTTGCGACACTGGGAAGTCGCCAGGTCCAGCGCGGTGTTGATGCGGTCGAGACCTTCGAGGACGGTGATGGAGTGTTCGGGTGCGGCGCCCTGCGCGCTGAGCGTCATGAAGGGCTCGAACACGTCGACCAGGTGGATGGACAGCCGGCGGCGCTCGCTGATCTCGTGCTCGATCGGGTTCAGCCGCTGGGCCAGGGCCACCGAGGGGGAGACGGGGCGCAGCCACTCGGCGTCGTCGGGATCGGGGTGCAGCAGCGCGAACTCCATGAGGCAGGGAGCCGCCTCCACGTCGGTGCGGGCGATGCGGCCGGTGCGCAGAGCGTTGGCGTACAAACGCCCGCCATCCTCGCAAAGTTCGGTCAAGGCGTGGGGATGTGTCGCGTTAGTCCGATTCGTTGCCAAATCTCCACCCCCCAGGGTCCTGAACATGCAGGAACATGATGCACCGATTGTGTGGCCATGACGTGCCTGAATGAGCCATCGTCTTATCCGACGGGGGAAGAGGGGACCTTCAAGTGAGGACGAAGCCGACTATGCGTAAGAGAATGCTTCGCTCGGTTCTTGTCGCCGCCTTCTCCACCGTTGTGGCCTTCGGAGCGATGGGTGGCTCCGCCGAGGTGTTGGGCGACGCTCGAGCAGACAGTGTCTGGGCGGTTACCGCGGCGATTCCGGAGACGGTCGGCGAAGACGCTCCTGTCAGTACTGACGACAGTGTGTGGTCCTGATATGACCACTCCTCCCGACGACCGCTCCTTCCGCCGCGAGATGGCCACGGCCTACCGCTCCGGCTGGCACTTCATCGATCTGGTCACCGCTCTCCCCCACAACGGTGACTCCCTGATGGTGACTGTGTTCGGCGAACCCGTCGTCGTCACCCGCGACGAGGACGGCGACGTCCGGGCGTACCGGTGTCTGCGCCGGCCCCGCGGGGCGCCGCAGCCCGTGCGCTGTGCCATCCGGTACGGAATGATCTTTGTGAATCTGGACCAGCGAGACCACCGGCAGACGGACACCGAGGCCACCCCCGGCCCACGGACCATCTCGGCCACCCCCCGCAGTGCCTGACGCGATTCCCCCGTCGTAACAGATCGCCTCAGGCGCTTCCCCCCGCAGCGGCGTCACCGTGACCTGAACACGGTGACGCCGCTGCAGTTTCGGGGGACATCTCATGACATCGCCCGGATTCCCGTCTGGCCGGAATCAGCCCCGTCCCAGCGCCCGCGTCAGCTCGATCTCGATCACCACGCGGGAGGGGTTCGGCGCGGGTGTGCGCTCGTAACGCTCGGTGTAGCGGCGGACCGCCTCGGACACCCGGTCCGGGTCGCTGCGGACGAAGGCCCGGCCCTCCAGCGTGGCCCAGCGCCGCCCGTCCACCTGGCACACCGCCACCCGCGCCCCCGCCTCGCCCGCGGCCAGCACATGCCGCGCCTTGCTGCTGGAGCCGCTGGTGATCACCCGCGCCAGGCCGGCCTCGGGGTCGTAGGTCACCCCGACCGGCACGACGTGCGGACTGCCGTCCGGGCGCAGGGTCGTCAGGGTGCACAGGTGCCGTTCACGCCAGAACGCCAGATACGCCGGATCGGGAACGCCGGGGTCCACGGCGTACGTACCACGGGGCGGGGTCCTCGGCTCGGTCTCGCTCGTCCTCATGTCCGGAACCTAGCCGGGATTCCCCGCCCGGCACCGCATTGAGCGGAATAGACTCAACTTTGTGTACGCTGGAAGAGTCAGCAATGGGAAAGGGCCGGGCCGACGGCTGACGCACAGGAGGAGAACGCGAACGTGGACGCCGAGCTGACCAACCGGAGCCGGGACGCGATCAACGCGGCGAGCAACCGCGCCGTCACCGAGGGCAATCCGGACCTCACCCCTGTCCATCTGCTCCTGGCGCTGCTCCAGGGGCAGGACAACGAGAACATCGTCGACCTGCTGGTCGCCGTCGACGCCGACCAGGCGGCCGTGCGGACCGGCGCGGAGAAGGTCCTCGCCTCGCTGCCCAGCGTGACCGGGTCCACGGTCGCGCCCCCGCAGCCCAACCGTGAGCTGCTCGCGGTCATCGCCGACGCGCAGACCCGGGCCAAGGACCTCGGCGACGAGTACCTCTCCACCGAGCATCTGCTGATCGGCGTCGCGGCCAAGGGCGGCGCCGCCGCGGAGGTGCTCGCGCAGCAGGGGGCCACCCCCAGGAAGCTGCTGGACGCCTTCCAGAAGGCCCGCGGCGGACGCCGGGTGACCACCGCCGACCCCGAGGGCCAGTACAAGGCGCTGGAGAAGTTCGGCACCGACTTCACCGCGGCCGCGCGCGAGGGCAAGCTGGATCCGGTCATCGGGCGGGACCAGGAGATCCGGCGGGTCGTGCAGGTGCTGTCCCGGCGCACCAAGAACAACCCCGTCCTCATCGGTGAGCCCGGCGTCGGCAAGACCGCCGTCGTGGAGGGGCTCGCCCAGCGGATCGTCAAGGGCGACGTGCCCGAGTCCCTGCGCGACAAGCGGCTCGTCGCGCTCGACCTCGGCGCGATGGTCGCGGGCGCCAAGTACCGCGGCGAGTTCGAGGAGCGGCTGAAGACGGTCCTGGCCGAGATCAAGGACTCGGACGGGCAGATCATCACCTTCATCGACGAGCTGCACACCGTCGTCGGCGCGGGCGCGGGCGGCGACTCCGCCATGGACGCCGGCAACATGCTCAAGCCCATGCTCGCCCGCGGTGAGCTGCGCATGGTCGGCGCCACCACCCTCGACGAGTACCGCGAGCGCATCGAGAAGGACCCCGCCCTGGAGCGCCGCTTCCAGCAGGTGCTGGTCGCCGAGCCGAGCGTCGAGGACACCATCGCGATCCTGCGCGGGCTCAAGGGCCGCTACGAGGCCCACCACAAGGTGCAGATCGCGGACGCGGCCCTGGTCGCCGCGGCCACCCTCTCCGACCGGTACATCACCTCCCGCTTCCTCCCCGACAAGGCCATCGACCTCGTCGACGAGGCCGCCTCCCGGCTGCGCATGGAGATCGACTCCTCGCCCGTCGAGATCGACGAACTCCAGCGTGCCGTCGACCGGCTGAGGATGGAGGAGCTGGCCCTGGACAAGGAGACCGACCAGGCGTCCAAGGAACGGCTGGAGAAGCTGCGCCGCGACCTCGCCGACAAGGAGGAGGAGCTGCGCGGCCTCACCGCCCGCTGGGAGAAGGAGAAGCAGTCCCTCAACCGGGTCGGCGCGCTGAAGGAGAGGCTCGACGAACTGCGCGGCCAGGCCGAACGGGCCCAGCGCGACGGCGACTTCGACTCCGCCAGCAAGCTGCTGTACGGCGAGATCCCGGCGGTCGAGCGCGACCTGGAGGCCGCCTCGCAGGCCGAGGAGGAGGCCGCGAAGGACACCATGGTCAAGGAGGAGGTCGGCTCGGACGACATCGCCGACGTCGTCGCCTCCTGGACCGGCATCCCGGCCGGGCGGCTGCTGGAGGGCGAGACGCAGAAGCTGCTGCGGATGGAGGAGGAGCTGGGCAGGCGGCTCATCGGTCAGTCGGAGGCCGTGGGCGCGGTGTCCGACGCGGTGCGCCGCAGCAGGGCCGGCATCGCCGACCCGGACCGGCCCACCGGCTCCTTCCTCTTCCTCGGCCCGACCGGTGTGGGCAAGACCGAGCTGGCGAAGGCGCTCGCGGACTTCCTCTTCGACGACGAGCGGGCCATGATCCGCATCGACATGTCGGAGTACGGCGAGAAGCACAGCGTGGCCCGGCTGGTCGGCGCGCCCCCCGGCTACGTCGGCTACGAGGAGGGCGGCCAGCTCACCGAGGCCGTCCGCCGCCGCCCGTACTCCGTCGTCCTGCTGGACGAGGTGGAGAAGGCCCACCCGGAGGTCTTCGACATCCTGCTCCAGGTCCTCGACGACGGCCGGCTCACCGACGGCCAGGGCCGCACGGTCGACTTCCGCAACACCATCCTGATCCTGACCTCCAACCTGGGCAGCCAGTTCCTGGTCGAGCCGCTCAGCACCGAGGAGGAGAAGAAGCAGCAGGTCCTGGAAGTGGTCCGGGCGTCCTTCAAGCCGGAGTTCCTCAACCGGCTGGACGACCTGGTGGTCTTCTCCGCGCTGGACAAGGACGAGCTGGGCCGGATCGCGCAGCTCCAGATCGACCGCCTGGCCCGCCGTCTCGCCGAGCGCCGCCTCACCCTGGAGGTCACGCCGCAGGCCCTGGCCTGGCTCGCGGACGAGGGCAACGACCCGGCCTACGGCGCCCGGCCCCTGCGCCGGCTGGTCCAGACGGCCATCGGGGACCGCCTCGCCAAGGAGATCCTCGCGGGCGAGATCAAGGACGGCGACACGGTCCGGGTGGACACCTTCGGCGAGGGCCTGCTGGTGGGCCCGGTTTCGGGGAAGACGTTGTAAAGGGACCCTCGCGGCCCGCCCCCGCCGCGGGGACGGGCCGCGCTGTGCTGCGATCGGCCGGATCATGTCCGCCGAGGGCTTACACGGCCCGTCGGGGGTTGCCACCCCCCGCCCCGGATGGGGGAGGATGACGGAATCCGTACGAAGGGAAATTCACGGTGACCATCGACCCGTCCTCGATTCCGAACTTCGGGGGCCAGAACCAGCCGCAGCCCCAAGGACCGGCGGGCCCCGTCGTCCCGGATCAGGATCTTGTGAAGCAGCTCCTGGACCAGATGGAGCTGAAGTACGTCGTCGACGAGGAGGGCGACCTCGCGGCGCCGTGGGAGGAGTTCCGTACGTACTTCATGTTCCGCGGTGAAGCGGAACAGCAGGTCTTCTCGGTGCGGACCTTCTACGACCGTCCGCACCAGATCGACGAGAAGCCGCAGCTGCTGGAGTCGATCGACGACTGGAACCGGCGCACCCTGTGGCCGAAGGTGTACACGCACACGCACGACGACGGCACCGTCCGTCTGATCGGCGAGGCGCAGATGCTGATCGGCACGGGCGTGAGCCTGGAGCACTTCGTGTCGTCGACCGTGAGCTGGGTGCGCGCGGCCATCGAGTTCGAGCGCTGGCTCGCGGAGCAGCTCGGCCTGGAGAAGGAGGTCGACGGCGTCGACGACGCCGAGAAGCCGGAGGACGGCGAGGCGGGCGAGTAGGCCCCCCGCTGCCCCGTCACGGCGGCGTTCCGGCGACCACGGCCGGACCCGCCCGTTCCACGGAGGAGAGCCCGGCCAGGGCGCGGACCACCACGGTGGCGCGCACCGGCCGGGCTCTGTGCCGTACGGGCCCGCGCGGGGCGGGCACGGCCGCGGCGCAGGAGCGCGGCGCCCGTCCGCGGCCCGGGGGCGGCTTCTCCGCCCGCCCGTGTCATCTCCCGTCCGCGAGGCCCTTCAGCCGCCCCACCGCCTCCTCCAGCACGGACCGCCGCTTGCAGAAGGCGAACCGCACGAAGGGGGCGCCCGCCTCGCGGTGGTCGTAGAAGACGGCGTTCGGGATCGCCACCACGCCCGCGCGTTCCGGCAGGGAGCGGCAGAAGGCGAAGCCGTCGGACTCGCCCAGGGGGCGGATGTCGGTGGTGAGGAAGTACGTGCCGGCGGTGCGGAACACCTCGAACCCCGCCTCGGCCAGTCCCGCCGCCAGCAGATCCCGCTTGGCCCGCATGTCCTCGCGGAACGCGGTGAAGTAGCCGTCGGGCAGCGCGAGCGCCTCGGCGACCGCGTACTGGAAGGGGCCGGCGGAGACGTACGTCAGGAACTGCTTCGCCGAGCGGACCGCCGACACCAGCGCGGGCGCGGCCGTGACCCAGCCGACCTTCCAGCCGGTGAAGGAGAAGGTCTTGCCCGCCGACCCGATCGTCACCGTGCGCTCCCGCATCCCGGGGAACGTGGCCAGCGGCACGTGCTCGGCGTCGTCGAAGACCAGGTGCTCGTACACCTCGTCCGTGATCACCAGCAGGTCCCGTTCCACCGCCAGCTCGGCGATCGCGGTCAGCTCCTCGCGGGTGAGGACCGTGCCGGTCGGGTTGTGCGGGGTGTTGACCAGCAGCAGCCGGGTGCGGTCGGTGACGGCCGCGCGCAGCTCGTCCAGGTCCAGCCGGAAACTGCTCGTGCCACCGGCTCCGCCACGGGCCTCCTGCGGCCGCAGCGTGACGGGCACGCGCGTGCCGCCGGCCATGGCGATGCAGGCGGCGTAGGAGTCGTAGTACGGCTCCAGCGCGACGACCTCGTCGCCCGGCTCGACGAGCGCCAGCAGGGCCGCCGCGATCGCCTCGGTGGCGCCGGCCGTGACCAGCACCTCCGTGTCGGGGTCGTACGTCAGCCCGTACCGGCGCAGCTGGTGCGCGTGGATCGCGGCGCGCAGCTCGGGGACGCCGGGGCCGGGCGGGTACTGGTTGCCGCGCCCGTCGCGCAGGGCGCGCACGGCCGCCTCCCGGATCTCCTCGGGGCCGTCCGTGTCGGGGAAGCCCTGGCCCAGGTTGATCGACCCGGTGCGCAGGGCCAGCGCCGACATCTCGGCGAAGATCGTCGTCCCGAACTCGGCGAGCCGGCGGTTGAGGAGAGGACGCGCGGTGGAGGTCATGCCGGTCATCCTGCGCCGAAGCTCTGGAGTTCCTCAACTATCGTTCGCTGATTCGGGCCTGGGGGAGTGCCCTATGGGCCATCTCTGACCAGGCGCAGAGCCGTCGTCGACTGTCGTCGTCTGTCGCCGTCGGCCACCCTCGGACGGCCCAGGGACGGCCCGAGCGGGGGTGTCGCGGTGCGCCCCTCGATGTGAACTATGGGCGGGGTGGTTGCTGAGGTCATGTGCCCTGCTCACGGGGACGTTGGCGGTTCGTATGGGTTGTCTCCGGTCAGCGTGGTTGCTGTACTGGGCATGACGCAGACGCGCTAGATGTGACGTCAGCTCGCATGTGTCGCGGCACTTCTGCAACAAGATCGAGCCCGAACGGTGTACCCCTGCCGCGTGTCACGCTCCGGTAGCTTGTATGCGTGACAGAGGTTCTGGTGGGGGATCTGATGGTCGTGCGGTTTTCACCGTTCAGTGCCGAAAAGATCAAGGAGAAGGCAGAGCGGGATCACGAGCGCCTTCGTCTGGAAGGCAAGCCCCCCATCTATGCGATCTCGACGTTCGCTATCGTCCGCCCGGACGAACACACGAGCATCGACGACCTGATCACAGTCATCTGCGAGACCGCACCAGCGCAGGGCCGGAAAGTTGCGGTCACGACCCAGCGACGTCTTGAGGAGGAGGGGTTCCGAGTGGAACGCTCAGAGCCTCCACTGCATCATCATGACGTGATCCTGGGCAACGAACTGCGCGAATTGGACGTTAAGAGGTTGGAAGCCGTTTTGGCATCCGGAATCAGGAGGAACCCGGCATGGGCCAGGCACTAGAAACCTCCACTCGCCCCCGCGTGCGCATCGAAATCGACCTCAACGCGCGCGACGAAGAGGGGCGCGTGCCCGCGTACCTCGCGGATGCGGATGGCTACCTGGCGGTAGGCGACGCTGTTACAGCGTTCGAGTCGGAGGACGAGGTCGCGGTCCCAGCCGTCGTCAGGAAGATCGCGCATGGAGTGGCATACCTGGACGTCGACTGGACCGCAATGACCGATGACATCCCGACGCCAGTCGCGCGCCCCGCCACGGCAGCGCTCTCCGAGCGCCGCCAATCCACCTCCTCCGGTGCCAGCTGGGTACGGATCAAGGTGATGGCTCCCATCCTGGCTGGCGCCGCCGTGGCCGCTGCCAGCGTGGGCATGACAGCACCGTCTAGCACCACGGCGCCTAACTCCGTATCTCTGCGTGATGCGGCGACGGCATTGGAAGCAGGCGACACGACATGAAGATCAGCATGGCAGCTCTATGCGACCGAGCTACGGTCAGGGAGGGGCTGCTACACATCCTGGGAGCTGGTGTAACCCAGTGTTCCTTGATCCTGCCTGGCGCGCCCGACCTGGACCTTGCTCTACTGCTCCGCGCTGAACGCTGGGACGACCTCGCCGGCCGACACTCTCTCACCGTCACTGTGAAGCACGAGGACGGAACACAAGCGGGCAAGCTGGAAATGGGGTGGGAATCGCCGCATGTCGATGTCGAGGACACTCCAACAAGCATGAATCAGCCTCTGCCGCAGCTGCCCATCGTCGTGCCTCTTCGAGGTGTTCCGTTGACCAAGCAAGGGGAGCACCAGGTGCAGGTACACGTCGACAACTCTGAGATCGCCGCTTTGTCGTTCCTGGTCACCAAGGCGGAACTGCCTGGAGTGACTGTCCAGCTACGTTGAGCTCCACGTTGCAAACAGGGCCTCCTTCAACCGATCGTGGAGGCTCTGTCCGTACGAGGTCGGTGGAACGGCTTTAGGCTGGAGTTTCAATGACCCTGTCAAGCACCGCTGCCTGGGGCTTTGAACACTAGTTTGGAAAACCGTCGTGGCAGCGATGTCACCGTGGGTTCAAATCCCACCGCCTCCGCGTGGTGAGCAATGAGAATGGCCTCTGACCTGGGTGTTTGGTCAGGGGCCATTCTCATGTTCGGCAATGTGACTGCCCGGTGTTCCCCGTGAGTTCCCGTTCGATCGGGCACGGACGGGGCACGGGGCCGGGGCGCCGCCGAAGCGACGCCCCGGAGGGATCAGCTCGTTTCGCGCTCGACGGAGTGGACGTCCGCGGCTCGCAGGCGGAGGACAAGCCCACTTCCGTCGTGGAAGTCGACGAACTGGCCCTCCGTTACGACGTGGGCGGCCTTGACGGTTCGCTCGTCGAACTCGGATCCCCTGTTGATCACGTAGGTATACATGCGTAACACCTCGATTCCGAGCTGGATCCATGCTCGGCGAGCCCCTGCCTGTCGGCGGGGAAGTGCTCGATGTAGGGTGCAAATGCGCGCCAACGCATAGACCCCGGCTCCGGGCATAGGTCGACCGCAACTCGGTCCCTCCGAGCCGGGGTCTTTCGTGCTCGGGAGAAACGCTACACCCTGTGACTGACAATCCGCCGTTCTCGTGAGTGCCCCACAGGTTGTGTCGCATGAGGCGGAAGGCCACAACATCTAGGGGTTCTCGGGCTCAGTCCTCAAGCAGAGCGTGAGTCGAAGTGCGCGGTCGGCGGAGCGACTTTGGCCGGGAGCTGCTTTGGCGCGAGTGATCATGGCCCCGTAAGCTTCCGGCGCGTCGGGCAGTCTGTGGACCTGCCCGCTAAGGCACGACGTTGGGGCCATGATCTTCGAGGCTCGCGCCAAAGTGGCTGGCTAAAGTCGTGGAGCCGACCGCCCCAGCCACGACGTGTTCTGGCCTCATGCCGCCGGCCATCCCTCACCAGGGCGCGCGTCGGCGCAGCGCGGGCGGAGCGGGCCGGAGGCAGGAGCGGTGCCCGCGGCGGAGCCGGGAGCGCGCCCGGCGGAGCGGAGCGCAGCCGGGGCTTGATGAGGTAGAGAAATCGGTAACTCTGGCTCGCCTGGCGGCTGTTCGAGCGTCCGCTGTCACTTTTACTGACAGCGCCACAGATCTGCGTGGGTACCGTCGTAGTGTCGAAGGGAACCCATGATGACGGAACTGACAACGGGGCAGCGTGTCGCAAGGGCCCGGCGCCGCCTCGGCTGGGATCAGGTGCAACTGGCCGCTGCTGTCGACCGCTCCGTGAGCTGGGTGTCCAAGATCGAAACTGGGCGCTTGCCGCTGGATCGTATGAGCGTTCTCGGTCAGCTCGCCGAGGTTCTCGGTGTGGAGGTCATAGAGCTGACCGGACAGCCGTACCGGCATGAGACCGCAGAACTCGACTCCGGACACTCGTCCATTCCCGGCCTGCGCCTTGCTCTCCAGCAGGCGACGATGCCCGGTGGGGCGGCTCTCATCTCGGCGGCCAATCTCCCGACTCTTCTCGACCTTACGGCCCGTGTGGAGGCTGCCGAGAAGCTGAGGCAGGATGCCAAGTTCACGGCGTTGGGGAACGTTCTCCCGCAGATCCTTCGTGATCTGACTGTCCTTTGTGATGCGGTCGAGGGTGACGACGTTTCGCGCGCTGAAGGGCTCATGCTCCGGGCCAGCCATATGGCACGGGTCTCTTCCAACCTGCTTGGTCACCACGACTTGGGGTGGAGTGCGGTTCAGCGGGAGCTGGTGGCTGCTGAAAGGGCAGACTCGCCGGTACTGCGTGCTGCGGCCCGCTGGGATCTCTGCGGCGTATGGCTGCATGAGGGCGAGCTGGGCGCGGCGCGCGACATGGCACGCAAAGCCTTGGATGACCTCGAACCGCACATGGCCACGGCTGATCAAGCTGTGCGCTCGTTGTGGGGCGCGATGCATCTTCGAGCGGCGGTTGCGTGGTCCCGGCTCTGGGATCGTTCGGAGGCGGAATCGCACCTCGCTGAAGCTCGGCAGGTCGCCGCCGGCGTCGCTGAGAACGGGAACGTCTTCCAGACGCAGTTCAACGCAGTCAACACGGAGATTCACTCTGTGGAGGTGAGCCTAGAGCTGGGGCATCCTCGTGACGTGCTCTCGCGGGCTGAACTGGTCGGTATCGAGCGCATCGCGTCGGGCGAGCGCCAGTCGCACTTCTGGGTCTGCACCGCAGTCGGACAGATGATGAACGGAAAGCCCGCCCTCGCTGCGGACGCGATCCTGAAGGCCGATGTGATCGCTCCTCAGCACGTACGGAACAGGCCGATCGCTCGCAACCTCGTCGATGACCTCCGGTCGTCGGATCGCCATGCGCATTCGGCGGAGATCAGGCGCCTCGCCACGAGCATGAAGCTGGGCTGATCGCTACTGACAGGGGGAAATAGTCGTGAGGGTCGCGGACAGGGCGCGGTTATTAGTTGAGCTGCACGACATCAAGAGGAAGCTTGCCGAAGCCACCCAGCGCATTGATCGGCTGTCTTCCTCTATCAAGGACGTTCGCGAACCTGGTGTTCGAGCCGATCGAGCCGCGAGTTGATCAACTCAAGGGCGGCCCTGATCTCGCTCAGCTCGTCTGCCATGGTGCTGTCCGCCTCGGCTGAGTCGGTGGTGACCGGGTCGCTAGCCACGAACGTTCCGCGCCCTTGCTGGCTGACGATCAGCCGCTCGCCACGAAGAATGTCGAGCGCATGGCGGATGGTCATTGCGGCAACGCCGTAGTGCTCCGCCATCTTGGCGTTTCCATCGAGCCTCTGCCCAGGCTTGAGCATGCCCGAAGCGATCTTCCTGCGAAGGTCGTCGGCTACCTGCTCATACGCGCTGCGGGGATCGTCCTGGCTCACGGTCACGTCCCCAGGTTACCTAAGTGACCTAAAGAAATCTGCCCCTGAGTCTTGCGCAGACGCTTACGAGGTCTAATCTAGGTAACACAAGAGAAGTTAGACAGGTAACTGTCTGAGCCGGGGGCGGCGCTCCTACCGCCAAGCAGTTCGCCGCCCCCTTGTCCCCTGAGGGAGCTTCCATGATGCCTGCTTCTACCCGCCGCGTGACCGTCTCCCACAACAGGGTCTGCCCGGCCTGTATCGAGGCTCGGTGCGCCGACCCGGCCGAGTGCCTGTACCTCCTCACCTCCCGCCCCTGGGCCGACTGCACCATGTGCGAGGGCTCCGGCTGGGCGGGCGACGACGTCGACCCGATGCAGATCTTCTGCGGCTACTGCGAGGGCTCGGGCCTGAACGAGTGGGCGGTCGGTCAGATCACTCCCGACCAGATCAGCGACCGCGCCAAGGAACGGCACGCCGCGTACGTCGCCGCGCTGCGCGCTCGTATCGCCTCCACCCCGACGCGAGGTCTGCCCCGTCCGGCGTGCCCCGGCTGCGGCTCGGACCGCTTCCCGCTGTGGACCCGGGTCCCGGTCGACGGCCTGACCGTCCTCACCCACGACGGTGACACGATCTGCCCCGGCGACCCCACGTTCGGCGGGCTGACGGGTCCCGAGTCGCTGCCCGGTGTGGAGTCCGCGGGGGTGGCTGCGTGACGGTGTTCCCCGTCGCCCCGGAGGTCGTGGCCGGTGCTGCGGCCTCTTTGGGCACCGACCCCGTGACCCTGGCCGACCTGCTGCGGGTGGCCAACACGCCCGGCTTCGACCGCTGGCAGGAACAGGTCCGCCGTACCGGCGGCTGCGCGAACCCGATCCGTCTTCAGGGCCAGACCGTCACTCGCGATGCCAAGACGGGTGACGTCCTCTACTCCTACAGCACCGCGCACGAGCCGGGCGGCATGCTCCGGGTGGCCTGCGGCAACCGTCGCGCCTCGCGCTGCCCGGCCTGCGCCTGGACCTACGCGGGCGACACCTACCACCTGATCCGCGCCGGGATCACCGGCGACCCGACCAAGGGCGTCTCACCCGTGGTGCGCGATCACCCGAGGGTCTTCGCCACGCTCACCGCTCCCTCGTTCGGCCCGGTCCACAATCGGCCCGACTCCGGCCGCTGCCGCTGCGGCAGCTCCCATGCCGAGGATGACCCGGCGCTGGGCACCGCCCTCGACCCCGGGAGCTACGACTACGCGGGCGCGGTGCTGTTCAACAACTTCGCCGGGGACCTGTGGCGCCGCTTCACGATCTACCTGCGCCGGGAGATCGCCGCCCGCGCCGGGCTGACCCAGACGGAGCTGAAGGAGGTGTGCCGGGTCTCCTTCGGCAAGGTCGCCGAGTTCCAGAAGCGCGGCGCCGTGCACTTCCACGCGGTGGTGCGGCTCGACGGTCCCGACGGCCCCGACTCGACTCCGCCGACATGGGCCACGACCGTGCTCCTGGACGACGCCATCAAGGCTGCCGCCGCCCGGGTGTCCGTACCCGTGCCTGCCTCCGCCGGCCACCCGGCCCGCACCCTGCGCTGGGGCACACAGATCGACGTCCAGCCCATCGGCGCCCTCGGACAGGAGGAACTGACCGAACAGGCGGTGGCCTCCTACGTCGCCAAGTACGCCACCAAGGCCGCCGAGACCACCGGCACCGTCGACCACCGCATCGGGGAACTGTCCGAACTCGACAAGCTGCCGGTGCCCGCGCACACCCGGCGCCTGATCGAAGCCTGCTGGGACCTGGACGACGCCTACCCCGAACGGCTGCTCGCCCGCTGGGCTCACATGCTCGGCTTCCGCGGCCACTTCTCCACCAAGTCCCGCCGCTACTCCACCACCCTCACCGCCCTCCGGCAGGTCCGCGCCGACTACCGGGCCCGGCAGGAACGCCGCGAACGCGGACTCACCGAAGACCTCGACGACATGGAGGGCTCCACCCTCGTGCTCGCCCACTGGACCTACGCCGGACAAGGGCACACCCCCGGTGAGTCCTGGCTCGCCGCAACGATCGCGAAGGACATCCGCCTGAACCGAGAGACCGCACGCGAAGCCCTGGCCGACCTGGCCACCCCGGAGGACTGGGAGGTGTGCGCATGAGCCTGCCGCTGCCTGACCAGTACCTCACCCCGGAAGACCTCGTGACCCTGCTGCGGCTGCCCAGCGTGGAGACGGTCTACCAGTGGCGCCGAAAGGGCATCGGGCCTCGCGGCTTTCGAGTCGGCAGGTATCTGCGATTCGACCCGGACGATGTGCGGGCCTGGGTTACGTCGTTGATGGACGGGGCCGCGTGATGGCCGGCCACATCCAAGACCGCTGGTTCAAGACCGACACCACCGCCGACGGCAAGACCACCCGAGTCAAGAGCGACCGCCACGGAACCGGCCTGCGCTACCGGGCCCGCTACGTCGGCCCCGATGGCACCGAGAAGTCCAAGAGCTTTCCCGACGGCAAGAAGCGGCTCGCCGAGAAGTGGCTGAGCGCGATCGAGACCGACATGACGCGCGGTCAGTACACCGATCCCAAGTCCGTGCGGATCACGTTTCAGCAGTACGCCGAGAAGTGGTTGGACACCAAGACGTCCAGCCCGATGGCCCGGAAGGAACTTGGCCGGCGCCTGCGGCTGCACGTCTACCCGGTGCTGGGCACCCGGCCGGTCGGGACGTTCCGGCCCGAGCACATCCGGGAGCTCCTGGCAGCGCTCGAAGCGAAGCGCGGGGTGGGCCCCGCCTACGCCCGGAACATCTTTGCGGACGTGCAGTCGGTTCTGTCTGCCGCGGTTGACGACTCGCTGCTGTCCCGCAACCCGTGCAGCGCGAGAACCGTGCGGCGGCCCAAGCCGGACGCTCATCCGGTGGTTCCCTGGGTGCCCGCCCAGGTGTTCGCCGTTCGAGCGGCTCTGCTGGACCGCTACCGGGCCATGGTCGACGTGGGGGCCGGGTGCGGCCTGCGGCAAGGGGAGGTGTTCGGCCTGGCCGAGGACGCCCTCAGCGCCGACGGGCGGACCCTCCACGTGGTCCGGCAGATCAAACACGTGGAAGGGCATCCTGTGTTCGACCTCCCCAAGGGCGGCAAGAAGCGGGACGTGCCGTTACCCGGCTCCGTGGCGGAAGCCCTGCGGGCCCACATGGATGCCTGCAAGCCCGTGGAGATCACATTGCCCTGGGGCGTACCGGAGGGACCGAAGGTGTCCGCCCGGCTGATCTTCACGGCCGAACAAGGGGGCATCGTGTGGCGGAGCAACTTCAACGGCAAGGAGTGGAAGCCCGCTCTGGCGGCCGCGGGCCTCATCCCGGCCGCCGACGATGACGGCAAGTACGCCTTGGCCCGCGAGCGCGGGATGCACGCCCTACGGCACTTCTACGCGTCGGCGCTCCTGGACGCCGGCGAGAACATCAAGGCCGTCAGCGAGTACATGGGGCACGCCGATCCGGGCCTGACGCTGCGGGTGTACGCCCACCTCATGCCCGACAGTCGCGAGCGGGCCCGGCGTGCCATCGACACGGTGTTTCAGCGTCTCTCCCGGGGCGATCACGGCCCACAGACGGCCCAGTGAGGCACCAACGGCCCCTGAGCTGCTCTTCTTTGCAGGTCAGGGGCCATTGGTCCACCAGAACCCTCTGAAGTTCCTCAACTCTGCTTTGGCGCGGGAGTGCGGCGGGCATCCCCGTGTCACGCAAGGAACGAGGCGCCCACGGGGGGCCGCTTCGGGGGAATCGGAAGGAGGGTGACGCCATGGTCCTGGGCATCATCCTGGCGGCGGTCGCCGTCGTGGTTCTGGTGGCTGTGATCGCCTCTGTGAGCGAGAGCCGGCGCAACCACCGCCACCGGGGGCGCTACACCACGACCCACAGCCGGCGCAGCAGCAGCCGCGGCAGCAGCAGCAGCGACGGAGGCTGGTGGGTCGGCGGTGCGGACAGCGGCGGCAGCTCGTGCGGCGGCGGCTCGTCCTGCGGGAGCAGTTCCTCCTGCGGGGGCGGCGGTTCGTCGTGCGGGGGCGGCGGCGGTGGTGGATGCGGCGGAGGCAGCTGACACGGGGCAGCCGAGCTTCGAACGGGGGACCGTATCCACGTCCAGCGCCCGCCGGGATCCTACCGGCGGGCGCTGGGCTTCGGGCGTGTCCCGGCGCACGCCGTCGTCGTTCAGGCGTACGCCGTGGTTGAACAGTTGAGCAGAGAAGCCCTCTGAGGGATGGAAACCCTCCGAAGTTGGGTAAAAACGCTGTGGCGGCGCCACAGTTCATGATTCCCTCTAAATCACCTGAACAGCCCCTCGGACATCTCCCCGGACATCGTCCGTCGCCCGGGCTGACACCGTCCGTCGACCGGGCCGACCGGGTCGAACACCCGTGCCTACCGGGATGCGCCGGACCCCCACCGCCTTCTTTTGCGTGCTAGCGGAGCCGATCCATGCTCACGACCCTGAAGACCTCCTACACCGACACGCGCGCGGCCGACCTCGCCTGGGCCCTCGGGCGCGAGCCGCTCCCGGCGCTGGCCACCCTCGACCTCGAACTCACCGGAGCGAAGCTCCAGTTGAGGCTGCTGGGCGCCTCGCACCAGGTGCTCCTGGAGGAGGACCAGGTCCACTGTTCGGAGACAGTGGCGTGCATCCCCGGCAGCAGCACACCGCTCCCGCTCGGCGTGGCCAAGCGGGTGGGCGACTGGGAGTACGAGTTCGCCGCGCGGGTCGAGGTGCTCTCGCCGGGCTCCTTCGCGGGCCGCGCCCAGGAACTGCTCGCCCTGGTGTCCGACCATCCCAACGGTCTCGCCGGCGTCTTCCCCGGCAGCCCGCACGCCTTCACCGCGCTGCTGGCCCAGCGGTACGAGGGCCAGGTGCACTGGCGCACCTGGCACGCCTACCCGCAGGACGGGCAGCTGGTCGCGACCCGCACCCGCGTGGGCGTCCGGGTCCCCGCACCGGCCGCCTGACCTCGCCCCGCACCGGCCGCCTGACCTCGCCCCGCACCGGCCGCCTGACCTCGCCCCGCACCGGCCGCCTGACCTCGCCCCGCGCCGCCCGCCGGGCCGTACCGCGCCCCGCCCGGCCGGACCGCGTGCCGCGTGTGGCCCGGCGGGCGGCGGGTGAAACGTGCGACGGCCGTTCGGACCGGCAGTTCCACACGTGTGGGTGACGAAGCGTGCCGGACCCGTGACGTAACGTCGCAGTCGTGATCGAACCGCACGCCCCGGCCCCGCCCGGTGCCCCGCCCTCGTGGTGCGGGCCCGCGCGACTGCCCGTCCGGCCGGGCACCGGGCGCTTCCTGGTCCTCGCGTGCGTCTTCGTCTGCGCGGCATGCGGTCTGGTGTACGAACTGGAACTCGTCGCCTTCGCCTCGTATCTGATGGGCGACTCGGTCACCCAGGCATCCGTCGTGCTGTCCGTGATGGTCTTCGCGATGGGGATCGGTTCCCTCGCCGCCAAGCGGCTGCGTCCGTACGCGGCCGTCGGGTTCGGGGCGATCGAGGCGATCCTCGCCCTCGTCGGCGGATGCAGCGCGATGGCGCTGTACGCGGTGTTCGCGTGGACCGGGGCCTGGGGCGGGCTGTGGGCCGGCGGCCCGCGCGCCCTGCTGGTCGCCTTCTCCCTGGCCACCGGGCTGCTGATCGGCGCCGAGGTGCCGCTGCTGATGGAGCTGATACAGCGCATCCGCCGCCAGGACGCGGGCGGCGCGGTCGCCGACCTGTTCGCCGCCGACTATGTGGGCGCCCTCGTCGGCGGTCTCGCCTTCCCCTTTCTGCTGCTGCCCTTCCTGGGCCAGCTGACCAGCGCGATACTGACCGGCGCGGTGAACGTGGTGGTCGGCGGCGCCCTCGTCCTCGGCCTGTTCCGCCGCGACCTCACTCGCCGTGCCCGCTGGCTGCTCATCGTCGTCAACCTCGCCGTCCTCGGGATCCTGGCCACCGCGGCCGTCCTCGTCGACGACTTCGAGCGTGCCGCCCGGCAGGCGGTCTACGGCCGGGACGTACGTGTCGCGCTCCAGACGGGCGTGCAGGAGATCGTCCTCACCGGCGGCACCCGCGGCCACCCCCTCGCCCTCTTCCTCGACGGCCGGCTGCGGGTCAGCGGCCGCGACGAACGCCGCTATCACGAGGCGCTGGTGCACCCCGCGATGAACGGACCGCACGCGCGCGTGCTCGTCCTCGGCGGCGGCGACGGCCTCGCCGCCCGTGAAGTGCTGCGCCACCCCGGGGTCGTCCAGGTCGACGTCGTCGCCCTCGACGGGGGCGTCGTCCGGCTGGCCCGCACCGACCCGGCCCTGTCCGCCCTCAACGGACATGTGTACGACGACCCGCGCGTCCGGGTCGGCGCCGCCGACGCGTTCGGCTGGCTGCGCGCGGCACCCTGCGCGGCGTACGACGTGATCGTCGCGGACCTGCCCGACCCGGGCATCACCTCCAGCACCAAGCTGTACTCGCAGGAGTTCTACGGCCTCGCCCGGCGCGTCCTGGCCGCCGACGGCCGGCTCGTGGTGCACGCCGGGCCGGTGACCACCCGTCCCCGCGCGTTCTGGACGGTCGAGGCGACCGTACGGGCCGCCGGACTGGCCACCTCCGTCTACCGTGTCGACGGCCGCACCGGCGGATCCGCCACCGGTCCCGACCGCGCCGCCGAGGCGTCCCGCGCGCCCCGCGACTGGGGATTCGTCCTCGCCGCCGCGGACGGCCCGCCGCCCCTGCGTCTGTCCGGCGGGACCCGCACCCGCACCCTCACCGGCACCGGCCTGGCCGAGGGCGCGCGGGCGGCCGAGCGGACCAGGGTCGGGGACACGCCGGTGTCGACGCTGGTGCATCCGAGGTACTGACCGCACGGCGGCGGCCCCGGCCGCACGACGCCGGCCCCGTCTTCGCCGCCGCCGGCGGGGCCCTCGGCGAACTGCGCGGTATGCCGGGCCTGTTGCGCGCCGGCGGCACCCCCGTCGCCGGGGACCCCGCCCCGGACACCGGCCGACTCCCCGGCAGGGCCGAGCGGGTGCGCTCCGGCGGCCTGCCCTGTGTGCGGCTGTGCGGCTGTGCGTCCACCGGGTCGTCCGGGAGGCCCTGACCGGCGTCCCGGACCACGCGCCGCGCGCCGGCGCCCGGGGTGAACTGGCCCGCCGTGCCCGTGCGGCAGCCGTCTTTGCGGTGGACGGCCAGGCCCTGGCCCGGAGCGGACGGGGCGCCCGCGGGCCGGCCGCCGCCGAGGCCGCCGGCAGGGCGCACCCCGGCCGCACGGCGACCGGGCTCGGCCCGGCCGTCCGGGCGCGGACGGTGGTGGTGGCGTACGGGAGCGGGCCGACGGCTCCGGGAGGCGCGAGCGGGTGACCGGAGCCGCCGGGAAGGGTGTTTTCCGGCCTCCCCTGGGTAGGCTCCGACGACATGGAGCATGAGGTGCACGTGCCGGTTTCCGTCGAGCGGGTACGGGCCGCGCTGGCCGACCCCGCACGTGTCGCCCGGGCGGTCCCCGGGCTCCAGCAGGACGCGGGCGCCGACTCCCTCACCGGACGCCTGAAGCTCCGTATCGGCGGCACCACGATCACCTACCGCGGCACGGCCGGTGTGACCGCGCGCGAGGACGGCGCCTACACCGTCGAGGGCGACGCCACCGAGTCCCGCGGCACCGGCGCGGTGAAGTTCGCGCTCACCCTCCGCCTGAACGGCACGGACGACGGCACCACCCTCGCCTTCGACGGCACGGGCACGGCGGAGGGCCGCGCGGCCGACCTGGCACCGGAGGCCGTGCACGCCGCCGTCACCCGTCTGCTGACCCGCTTCGCGGAGGGCCTGGACGCGGATCCCCGGGCCGCCGGCGAGGACCCGGGCAGCGGGCCGGGGGAACCCGCCGACGAGCAGGACACCTCCACCGGTTCCGCGTCCGTCTTCGACACGGAGGTCCCGCCCCCGTCGCTGGATCCCCTCGCCGACGCTCCCGCGGCCGAGGCGGAACCCCCCGCCGGGACGGAACCCCCGGCCGAGGCGGCCCACGCCCGTCGCACGATGATCGGCCGCAGCGCGGAGGAGGTCGACCACGCCCCGCCCAGGGGCCGCTACGCCCCCGTCCCCGCCCCCCGGACGACGACCCAGGCGAGCACGCTGCGCTGGGCGGCACCGGCGGCGGCACTGGTGGTCGCGACGGTGATCGTCGCAGGCAGGGCCCTGCGGCGGCGCCGCTGAAGCCGGCCGGACGGGCGCCGGAGGGATCGTGCCCGGCCACATGCGGCCCGGTTCATGACCACAATCGGCCACCGTCACCCGGCCCCCGTGATCACCCGAGTAGGGTCGCCCCGTGAGTAACGAAGAGATCACGCTGACCGCGGGTGACGCGGAAGCCACGGTGACCCCGGACAACGGCGGCCGCATCGGCGGTCTCCGCGTCGGCGGTGTCGAGCTGCTCCGGCAGGGCGACCGCTACGGCTGCTTCCCGATGGTCCCCTGGTGCGGCCGCATCAGGGAGGGCCGCTTCCTGAACGGCGGGGTCGCGCACCAGATGCCCCTCAACGCCCCGCCGAACGCCATCCACGGCACCGCGCGGGACGGCGCCTGGTCGGTCGCCCGCGCAGGCAAGGACGAGGCCGTCATCACCCACGACCTGACCGACCCCTGGCCCTACTCCGGCCGTGTCACCCACGTCGTCGCCCTGACGCCCGACTCCCTGACGCTGACCATGTCCGTCGAGACGTACGACTCGTCCTTCCCGGCCCAGGTCGGCTGGCACCCCTGGTTCAACAGGAACCTCGGCGGCGCCGACGCGGAGCTGGCCTTCGAGCCGGCCTGGCAGGAGGAGCGCGGCGCCGACCACCTCCCCACCGGCAACCGCCTCGACCCGAAGCCCGGCCCCTGGGACGACTGCTTCGGCATGCCCGGCGGCGTCGACGTCACCCTCACCTGGCCCGGCCTGCTGGAGCTGAAGGTGACCAGCCCCGAGAGCTGGGTCGTGGTGTACGACGAGCAGGAGGCGGCCGTGTGCGTGGAGCCGCAGACCGGCCCGCCGAACGGGCTGAACACCCTCCCGCGCCTGGTCACGCCCCTGGAGCCGCTGGAGGCCACGACGACCTGGAGCTGGCGGCGCCTCTAAGCTGGGCGCCATGACGGATGTACGTGGCGCGCTGCTGGCGCAGATCAAGGACAAGGCCGTGGTGCACGGCAAGGTGACCCTCTCCTCGGGTCTGGAGGCCGACTACTACGTCGACCTGCGCCGCATCACCCTCGACGGCGAGGCCGCCCCGCTGGTCGGCCAGGTGCTGCTGGACCTGACCGCCGACCTGGACTTCGACGCCGTCGGCGGTCTGACCATGGGCGCGGACCCGGTCGCCGCCTCGATGCTGCACGCGGCGGCCGCCCGCGGCCGGCGCCTGGACGCGTTCGTCGTCCGCAAGGCGGCCAAGGCGCACGGCCTCCAGCGCCGCGTCGAGGGCCCGGACATCAAGGGCCGCCGGGTGCTCGTGGTGGAGGACACCTCCACCACCGGAGGCTCCCCGCTGACCGCCGTCGAGGCCGTGCGGGAGGCCGGCGCGGAGGTCGTGGCCGTCGCGACGATCGTCGACCGCGCGACCGGAGCCGCCGAGAAGATCCAGGACGGCGCGGGTGTGCCGTACCTCTTCGCGTTCTCCAAGGACGAGCTGGGACTGGACTGACTGTCCCTACTCGTCAGTACTGACCGCCCCCTGGACCGCTCCTGGACCTTCCGGCCGAGTCTGGAAAGATGGGGCCGACGATGACGTCGCCCCCACCCCATGGTCTAGGTCAGGGCCGCAAGCTCAACGCCCACCCGCACATACAAGGAGCGGACAGATGCCCATCGCAACCCCCGAGGTCTACAACGAGATGCTCGACCGGGCGAAGGCAGGCAAGTTCGCCTACCCGGCGATCAACGTCACCTCCAGCCAGACCCTGAACGCGGCTCTGCGCGGCTTCGCGGAGGCGGAGAGCGACGGCATCATCCAGATCTCGACGGGCGGCGCCGAGTTCCTGGGCGGTCAGTACAGCAAGGACATGGTCACCGGAGCGGTGGCCCTCGCCGAGTACGCGCACATCCTCGCCGAGAAGTACCCGGTGACCGTCGCGCTGCACACGGACCACTGCCCGAAGGACAAGCTGGACGGTTACGTCCGTCCGCTGCTCGCCGTCTCCGAGGAGCGCGTCAAGGCCGGCCGCAACCCGCTGTTCCAGTCGCACATGTGGGACGGCTCCGCGGAGACCCTCGCCGACAACCTGGCCATCGCCCAGGAGCTGCTGGAGCGCGCCCGCGCCGCCAAGATCATCCTTGAGGTGGAGATCACCCCGACCGGCGGCGAGGAGGACGGCGTCACCCACGAGATCAACGACGAGCTGTACACCACCGTCGACGACGCCATCCGCACCGTCGAGGCCCTGGGCCTGGGCGAGAAGGGCCGCTACCTGCTCGCCGCGTCCTTCGGCAACGTCCACGGCGTGTACAAGCCGGGCAACGTGGTCCTGCGCCCCGAGCTGCTGAAGGAGCTGAACGACGGCGTCGCCGCCAAGTTCGGAAAGTCCTCCCCCTTCGACTTCGTCTTCCACGGCGGCTCCGGCTCCACCGAGCAGGAGATCGCGACCGCGCTGGAGAACGGCGTCGTGAAGATGAACATCGACACCGACACCCAGTACGCGTTCACCCGTCCGGTCGCCGGCCACATGTTCGCGAACTACGACGGCGTCCTGAAGGTCGACGGCGAGGTCGGCAACAAGAAGGCCTACGACCCGCGGACCTGGGGCAAGCTGGCCGAGGCGTCGATGGCCGCCCGTGTCCTGGAGGCCTGCGGCAACCTGCGTTCCTCGGGCACGCGGATCAAGTAACCCCCGCGCAGTCCTCGCGTTCACCAGCGAGCCCGGTGCCCCGGCGCCGGGCTCGCTGTTTACTGGGGGCATGCCCGATGTCCGGCTGGCCTCGCCGCAGGGCCGATGGATCCTGCTCACCACCGTGCTCGGCTCCAGCATGGCGCTGCTGGACTCGACCGTGGTCAATGTCGCCCTGCCGGCCATCGGCCGCGACCTCGACGCCGATCTCGCCGCGCTCCAGTGGACGGTCAACGCGTACATGCTCACGCTGGCCGGCCTGATCCTGCTGGGCGGCTCGCTGGGCGACCAGTACGGACGCCGCAAGGTCTTCGTCGTCGGCGTGGTGTGGTTCGCCGTGGCCTCCCTGCTGTGCGGTCTCGCCCCGAACGCCGGCGTGCTGATCGTGGCCCGCGCCCTCCAGGGCATCGGCGGGGCCCTGCTCACCCCCGGCTCGCTGGCGCTCATCCAGGCGTCCTTCCACCCCGACGACCGGGGCCGCGCGGTCGGCCTGTGGTCCGGCTTCGGCGGCATCGGGGCGGCCGTCGGGCCGTTCCTGGGCGGCTGGCTGGTGGACGGGCCCGGCTGGCGGTGGGTGTTCCTGCTGAACGTGCCGCTGGCGCTGCTGTGCGTCCCCGTCGCACTGCGGCACGTCCCCGAGTCGGCCGACGGCCGCGCCCACGGCCGCTTCGACGTGCTGGGTGCCCTGCTCGGCGCGGCGGCGCTCGGACTGGTGACGTACGCCCTGATCGAGGCCGACGGCGGCGGACCGGTGGTGGTGCTGTCGGCGGTCGCGGGCATCGCGGCGGCGGTGGCCTTCGTGTACGTCGAGCGGCGCCGGCCCGACCCGATGATGCCGCTCGACATCTTCGCCTCCCGCCAGTTCACCGCGGTCAACCTGGTCACGCTGTGCGTGTACGCGGCCTTCGGCGGGTTCTTCTTCCTGGCGGTGGTGCAGCTCCAGGTGGTCTCCGGGTACAGCGCGCTCGGCGCGGGCACGGCCCTGCTGCCGGCGACCCTGCTGATGCTGCTGTTCTCCGCGCGCTCGGGCGAGCTGGGCGAACGGATCGGCCCGCGCGTCCCGCTCACGGTGGGGCCGCTGCTGTGCGCCGCCGGGATGCTGCTGATGCTGCGGGTGGGCCCGGACGCCTCGTACGTCCTCGACGTGCTGCCCGCCGTGCTGGTGCTCGGCCTCGGCATGGTCACGCTGGTCGCCCCGCTGACGGCCACCGTCCTGGCCTCCGTGGACGTGGCCCGGGCGGGCCTGGCCAGCGGCATCAACAACGCGGCGGCACGCGCGGCCGGCCTGATCGCGGTGGCCGCGCTGCCGCTGGTCGTGGGGATGGGCGAGGAGGCGTACCGGTCGGCGGACGCCTTCGACGCCGCGTTCGGTCGGGCCATGTACGTCTGCGCGGGCGTCCTCGTGCTGGGCGCGGTCCTGGCCTTCGCCACCGTACGGCCGCTTCCGCCGGACTGCCGCAGGCCCGAGTGCCGCAGCCACGGCTGGGTCACGGCGCCACCGCTGGAGGGGGAGCGGGCCAAGGGGCGTATCGCGTGACCGATGCACCAGACTGAGCCCATGACGATTCACGAGAACCTCCTCGGGGGCCCGCCCCCGACCCACCTCCCCGACGACCCCGAGCCGCGCGAGCTGCTCGCGGCCGGCACGCCCGCCGCGGACGTCGCCGCGAAGCACCCGACGTCCTCGCTGGCCTGGGCCCGCCTGGCCGACGAGGCGTACGAGCGGGGCAGCGTCGTGGAGTCGTACGCCTACGCCCGCACCGGCTACCACCGCGGCCTGGACGCGCTGCGCCGCAGCGGCTGGAAGGGCCACGGGCCCGTGCCGTGGGAGCACGAGCCCAACCGCGGCTTCCTGC
The DNA here is from genome assembly GCF_044754345.1 of Streptomyces sp. NPDC093094. Taxonomy (NCBI): domain Bacteria; kingdom Bacillati; phylum Actinomycetota; class Actinomycetes; order Kitasatosporales; family Streptomycetaceae; genus Streptomyces; species Streptomyces sp. NPDC093094. The sequence continues at coordinate 282,203 of NZ_JBIVOX010000005.1, forward strand.
GGGCCCTGCACGCCCTCGCCCGCGCGGCCGGCGCGATCGGCGAGCAGGAGGAGTACGAGCGCTGCTCGCAGTTCCTGAAGGACTCCTCGCCGACGGCGGCCCAGACCCTGGGCTGACCTGCTGCTTCCAGGTACGGCCCGCCCGAATGTTCGGGCGGGCCTTGCGGGATGCGGGAGGGATTGCGGAGGATGCGGGTGGGGACCGGGGCCCCCGTGTCGGCATCGGCAGGGGCGGACCGCTACCCGGAGTACAACATCAGGAGACAGCGATGTCCCATGAGGCTCACGAGGCCCACGAGCCCGAGACCCCGCATCTCGACTTCTCCGGCACCACGCCGTACGAGGACTACGTCAAGGCGGACGTGCTCACCCATCTCCAGCACACCCTCTCCGACGATCCCGGAGAGATGGTCTTCCTGGTCACGACCCAGGTGATGGAGCTGTGGTTCACGGTCGTCGTCCACGAGTGGGAGACCGCGGCGCACGCCCTGCGCGGCGACGACGTGCCGACCGCACTGGCCGCGCTGAAGCGCTCGGTGCGCGAACTGGAGGCGCTGAACGCCTCCTGGAAGCCGCTCGGCCAGCTCACGCCCGCCCAGTTCAACTCGTACCGCAGTGCGCTGGGCGAGGGCTCGGGCTTCCAGTCGGCCATGTACCGGCGGATGGAGTTCCTGCTCGGCGAGAAGTCGGCGTCCATGCTGGTCCCGCACCGCGGGGCGCCCCGCGTCCACGCCGAGCTGGAGAAGGCGCTGCACGAGCCGAGCCTGTACGACGAGGTCCTGCGGCTGCTCGCCCGGCGCGGGCACGCGATCCCCGAGGCCGCGCTGGGGCGTGACGTCACCCAGCGGTACGAGCCCCACGACGAGGTCGAGGCCGTCTGGACGGCCGTCTACTCCGGCGACCCCGGCGACGAGGTCGCCCGTCTCGGCGAGGCGCTGACCGATGTCGCCGAGCTGGTCTGGCGCTGGCGCAACGACCATCTGGTCGCCACCCGCCGCGCGATGGGCGCCAAGGCCGGCACGGGCGGCTCGGCGGGCGTGGCCTGGCTGGAGAAGCGGGCCCGCAAGAACGTCTTCCCCGAGCTGTGGACGGCGAGGTCCCATGTCTGAGCAGGCGGCCCGGGCGGCGAAGGCGGACGCCGCCGACGAACTCGCCCCCAAGCGCACCGAGTTCGTGCTGGACGACACCGTCTACCTCGACGGCAACTCCCTGGGCGCGCTGCCCGTCGCCGTCCCCGGCCGCGTCGAGGACGTGGTCCGGCGGCAGTGGGGCGAGCTGCGCATCCGGTCGTGGGACGAGAGCGGCTGGTGGACGGCGCCCGAGCGGATCGGCGACCGGATCGCCCCGCTGGTGGGCGCGGACGCCGGGCAGATCGTCGTCGGCGACTCCACCAGTGTCAACGTCTTCAAGGCGCTCGTGGCCGCCGTGCGGATGGCGGGCGAGGACCGGGACGAGATCCTGGTCGACGCCACGACCTTCCCCACCGACGGCTACATGGCCGAGTCGGCGGCCCGGCTGACCGGGCGCACCCTGCGTCCGGTGGCCCCCGCCGAGGTGCCGTCGGCACTGGGCGACCGCACGGCGGCGGTGCTGCTGAACCACGTCGACTACCGCACCGGCCAGCTGCACGACCTGCCGTCGCTGACGGCGGCGGTCCGCGCGGCCGGCGCCGTGTCCGTCTGGGACCTCTGCCACAGCGCGGGCGCCCTGCCGGTCGGTCTGGACGGGCACGGCGTGGACCTCGCGGTCGGCTGCACGTACAAGTACCTCAACGGCGGGCCGGGTTCACCGGCCTACCTGTACGTACGACGTGACCTCCAGGACCGTTTCGACTCCCCGCTGCCCGGCTGGAACTCGCACGCCGAGCCCTTCGGGATGCGGTCCTCCTACGAGGCGGCCCCCGGAGCGCTGCGGGGCCGGGTGGGCACCCCCGACATCCTCTCCATGCTCGCCCTGGAGGCGGCCCTGGAGGTCTGGGACGGGGTGTCCGTGGAAGCCGTCCGCGCCAAGTCCCTCGCCCTGACGGACTTCTTCCTGGAGTGCGTGGCGGAGTACGTCCCGGCGGGCCGGGTCGAGTCCCTGACCCCGGCGGCCCACCGGGAGCGCGGCAGCCAGGTCGCCCTGCGCTGCGCGGACGCGGGCGACGTCATGCGGCGTCTGATCGAGCGCGGAGTCGTCGGTGACTTCCGGGCCCCGGACGTCCTGCGCTTCGGCTTCACCCCCCTGTACGTGCGGTTCGCGGACGTGGAACGCGCGGCGAGGGTGCTGGGGGAGGTGCTCGGAGAGGTCTAGGGCCCTTCGTGTCGTGCGGCTGGGGGCACCTCCCACGCCCTTGAGGCAGTGGGGGAGTGCGTGCCGGGCGTCGCGACGCCGCGGAGATCCGTCAGAAGGGCCCTGGCTGCCCGACGGCCGTCGGCCCGGTGCACGTCACCCTCCGGTGACGTGCACCGGGCCGCGCCCTTCCCGGCAACCCGCCCCGGGCGAAGCCCTGTTGCACGCGGGTTGCCCGTGCGGCGGCCTGTTTCCCGTGGGGTGCGCGGGTGTCTGTGCGGCGGTCTGTTTCCCGTGGGGTGCGCGGGTGTCTGTGGGTGGTCTGTTTCCCGTGGGGGTGCGCGGGTGTCTGTGGGTGGTCTGTTTCCCGTGGGGTGCGCGGGCGTCTGTGCGTGGTCCGCCTGCCCGTCCCTGCTCCCCGCCCTCGTGCGACGTGCGACGTGCGACGTCCGTGAGGCCGAGGCGGGCGGATCCGTGCTCGGCCTGCGCGTCACCTGCCGTCCGCGGTACGGACGTTCGCACGCGCGGTGCGCCCTCGGGGACGTACGGCGCCGGGTCCGGCGGACCAGGGTGCCCCTCTTGTACGGCTTCCTCACCTGCCCGGCCCGTGCTCCGCAGCGCAACGAAACTGCAGAACCGTTTAACCCTCACCGTGCGTGACATCCGCGTGTCCGCGCACGTCATCGGCCTGATACCGTCCCCGCCAACGGCTGGATTTCTTGCCTGGCCGATCTCACCTGGTCCGCCAAATCCGTATCGTCGCTGAGAGGTTGGAGCATGCCGGACGACGCCTCCGCAGAACGGGCCGCCGCCGAGGAGGAGTCGGCCTTCTCGCACCCGCCCGTCGACCCCGACGTCACCGCCGCGTACGGCGACCACCCCGACCAGGTGATCGACTTCTACGCCCCGTGCGGTCCGGACGCACCCGGCGGGCCCGCTCCGCTGGTCGTCGTCCTGCACGGCGGCGCGTGGCGGGCGCCGTACGACCGCGTGCACATCAGCCCGTTCGCCCAGTTCCTCGCGCGCCGGGGCTTCGCGGTGGCGAGCGTGGAGTACCGGCGGGGCGCGGAGGGACCTCCGGCCGGGGGCGCGCCCGTCGCCGGCCGCTGGCCCGACACCTTCGACGACGTCGCCGCCGCGCTGGACGCGCTGCCGGACCTCACCCATGAGGTGCTGCCGCAGGCCGACCCGCGCCGCACGGTGATCACCGGGCACTCCGCGGGCGGCCATCTCGCGCTGTGGGCGGCCGCCCGGCACGTGCTGCCCGCGGACTCCGCCTGGCGCCTGGACGGGCCCGCGCCGCTGCGCGGGGTCGTCGCCCTCGCGCCCATCGCCGATCTCACCGTCGCCGAGAAGCTCGACGTCTGCGGTGGCGCGGCCGGCCAGCTGCTGGGCGGCGCGGCGGCGTTCGCCGACCGGCTGCCGTACGCCGATCCCGCCCGTCTGCTGCCCACCGGCATCGCGACCACTCTCGTCCAGGGCCGTACCGACGACGTCGTCCCGCAGGCGGTCGCCGAGGCGTACGCCGACGCGGCGGCCAAGGCCGGTGAGGTGGTCGGGCTGACCCTGCTGGAGGACGTCGGCCACTTCCCGCTGATCGACCCGGTGGCGGACGCGTGCGCGGTGGTGGCGGAGGAGATCGCACAGCTGGCTTGGTGAGGGCCCGTTCCGGGGGTGAGGGCCTGTCCCGGGGTGGGGGCCTGTCCCGGGGTGGGGGTCGGGGATACCCGTAATACCTGAGAGCTACGGCACTTGAGAGCTCTGTGGCGGGACGCGAGCGACGGACGCCGATTCGTACCTTCCCTTCAGAAGCCCGACGGACGGGCGAGTCGGAGGGGAGGCGGCCGTGGGACGGCGGGGGCTGCGGAGTCTGTGGGGCCTGCGGGATCTGTGGAGCCTGCGTGATCCGTGGGACCCGCGTACGGGGCGTGGAGCCGGGGAGGGCGTGGAGCGGCCGGGCCGGACGGCGGGCCGGTCCCGCCCGCGCAGGCCGCACCGTTGGCGCCGGGCCCTGCTCGCCGCCCTGGTCACCGGCGCTGTCGTCGTGCCGCTCTCCGCCGCCGCGCGGCCGAGCGTCCCCGCCCCGGCACCGGCGGACACCGGCCGTGTCACCGCCGCCGGACTGGAGGCGGCGTACGCCGCCCACCGGGGCAACGCCGCACAGGCGTCCCGCATGGCCGAGGCGCACGGCCACCGGCACCGCGCGGGCGTGGAGGACTCCCTGGCCGCACCGTCCCGCCAGCTGCTGTTCTTCGACGGACGCGGCCAGGGCAGGGCCGTCGAGGTCCTCGGCGACCTGGCGCACGCCGACCGGGTCGCCGTCCTGGTGCCCGGCTCCGACACCTCGCTCGACACCTACGGCCGCTTCCGTGCGGCCGCCCGCGCCCTGCACCGGAGCCTCACCGCACAGGCCCCGGCCGGGACGGGCACGGCGGTCGTCGCCTGGCTCGGCTACGACACCCCCGCCACCTTCGGCGCCGCGGTGCTCACGACGGACCGCGCGGACGAAGGCGCCGTGCGGCTGGGCGAGTTCATCCGCACGCTGCGCGGCCTCACCGGCCCGCGGACGACCGTCGCCCTGCTGTGCCACTCCTACGGCTCGGTGGTCTGTGCCCGCGCCGCCGACGGGCCGTCCGCCGACGACATCGTCCTCGTCGGCAGCCCCGGCACGGGCGCGGACAGCGTGGCGGACCTGCACACCCGGGCCCGCGTCTGGGCGGCCCGCGGCTCCGGCGACTGGGTGGCGGACGTACCGCACATACGGGCCGAACTGCTGGGCACGACCGTCGGTTTCGGCACCGACCCGGTCTCCCCGGCCTTCGGCGCCCGGGTCTTCACGGCCGGCCACGGCGGCCACAGCGACTACTTCGCACCGGGCTCCGCGAGCCTGGCCGGCCTGACCCGGATCGTCCTCGGCGAGACCCCGGAGGCGAGCCGTGGCTGAGCGGACGCCGGGCCGGGAGCACGGCAGCAGGATCCCGGGACCGGCGCGCGTTCTGGCCCGCATGCGCCGTGCGGCCGAGCGGTTCGACGCCGCCACCCCGGCCGGCCGCAGACGTGAGGTGGACGCCCTGCGGGCCTTCGCGATCCTCGGAGTCGTGCTGGGGCACTGGCTGGTGACGGCCCTGGTCGCCGACGGCGGCAGCCTGCGTACCGCGAGTCCGCTTGGGGAGATGCCGTGGCTGGCCCCGATCTCCTGGGTCTTCCAGACACTGGCCGTGTTCTTCCTGGTCGGCGGCCATGTGGCGACACAGGGGCATGCCTCCGCCCAGGCACGCGGTGTCCCCTACCGGCGCTGGCTGAGGCTGCGGCTGGCGCGGCTGTTCCGGCCCGTGATGCCCGTGGCGGCCCTGTGGAGCGTGTCCGCGGTGACGCTGCTGCTGTCCGGCACCGACTACGGCACCGTGCGCACGCTGGTCAAACTCGCCCTGTCCCCGCTGTGGTTCCTTCTGGTGTACGCGGGGCTCACCGCGGCCACGCCGCTGCTGGCTCGGGTGCACCCGCTGTGGCCGCTGGTGGTCGTCCTGCACGTCGACGTGGTGCGCTTCGGTCTCGGCGGACCCCCGTGGCTGGGCTGGGTGAACCTCGTCGCGGGCTGGGCGGTGCCGTTCACGCTGGGCGCGGCCTGGACCCGCGGCGAGGCGGAGAGCCGCCGTGCCGGGTGGCTGCTGCTGTGCGGCGGGGCGGTGGCGACGGCCGGGCTGGTGGCGTGGGCGGGCTATCCCGCGTCGATGGTCGGTGTGCCCGGTGCCGCGGTGTCCAACCTGAATCCGCCGACCCTGGCCGCGGTCACCTTCGGTGTCGCACAGTGCGGGCTGGCCCTGCTGCTGCGCGGCCGGCTGAGCCGGGCCATGCGCCGGCCGGTCCTGTGGGCGGGGGTGGCGGGCGCCAACCTCTTCGCGCTGACGGTCTTCCTGTGGCATCAGACGGCCCTGATGGCCGTCACCGCGAGCACCCTGCCGCTCGGCCCGCTGCCCGGCCTGCACACGGCACCCGGGGACCTGGGCTGGATCGCCGGCCGACTCGTCTGGCTGCCGGTGTTCGCGCTCGCGCTCGCGGTCTGCTGGGCCGCGTTCCGGTTCTGCGAGCTGGACGCCCGCGCCGTGAGGACGCGGCGGCGGGAGCGCCCCGCGCGAGTGGCCGGGCCGAGTGGTCCGGCGGGCGGCCCGGCGGCCGGTCGCCGTCCGTCCGCAGTCGAGGAGGTACGACATGTCTAGGGTGAGGGGTATGAGGGGCACGGGGGATGGGGGACGGCCGTCGCAGCCGCCCGGTGTGCGCGGTACCCGGCAGGCGCTGCGGTCGGTGCGCGAGGACCTGCTGTCCTTCGACGCGGCACCTCTGCCGCCGTCGGAATGGCTGCGCTGGCTGCCGCACGGCGTGGTGTGGCTGATAGCGGTGATCGTCACGGGCACCGAGATGGCCATGCTGGCCGACGGCTACCGGCAGAACGCCCAGTACGCGGTCGCGGTGTCGCTGGTGCAGGGCGCGGCCGTGGTGCTGGCGCTGCGGCGGCCGGTGCCGGCCTGGCTGCTGTCCACGACGGTCGCGGTCGTCGTCGCCCTCGCGGCCCGGTCCCAGCTGATCTCGGGCCAGGCCACCGACGGCATGTCCTGGCCGTGGTCCGTGCCCGGTCTGTTCGCTCAGGCGCTGGTGGTGCTGCTGCTCGCGCTGCGGGTCCCGACCCGGGTGACGGTCGAGGCGCTGGCGGTGACGGCGCTGGCCACCTACCTCGTCCAGGGCGTCGTCGGCGCGGCGAACTACGAGTCGACCGGTGTGACGGCGGTGGCCCTGTTCACCGGCATGGGCACCCTGGGCAGCGCCCTGCGGGGCCGCCGCGTGGCCCGCAGCCAGCTGGTGGAGCAGACGGAGATCACCGCCGAGGAGCGGGCCCGCCGCACCCTGCTGGAGGAACGCAGCAGGATCGCCCGGGAGTTGCACGACGTGGTGGCCCACCACATGTCGGTGATCTCCATCCAGGCGCAGGTGGCCCCGCATCTGGTGCAGGACCCGTCGGAGGAGCTGAAGGAGAACCTGGCCGGCATCCGGCAGAACGCCCTGGAGGCGCTCACCGAACTGCGCCGCGTCCTCGGTGTGCTGCGCTCCGAGCATCCGGAGGAGGCCGACGGACTGGGCGAGATGTCCGGCGGTCTCGCCCCGGACGCGCCGCAGCCCACCCTGGACCGTCTCGACGCGCTGATCGCGAACACCCGGGCGGCGGGCCTGGCGGTCACCACCGAGATCATGGGCGAGGCCGGCCGGCCCTACCCGCCGGGGGTGGAGCTGTCGGCGTACCGGATCGTGCAGGAGGCGCTGAGCAACGTGCTGCGGCACGCGCCGGGCTCGACGGCGGCCGTCGGGGTCACGCACTTCCCCGAGGGCCTTTACATCGGCGTCGTCAACTCCCCTCCGAAGCAGCCCGTTCCGCCCTTTCCGGGGGCAGGGCACGGACTGCTCGGCATGCGGGAGAGGACGGCGATGCTGGGCGGCCGGCTCAGCGCGACCCGGACCCGGGAGGGCGGGTTCGCGGTGACGGCGTTCCTCCCGCGCGACGCCGAGGGTGCCGCGTCCTGGAGCGGGGACGGCCTCGATCCGCTCGTGCCGTCCCCCCGCCTTCCCGCTCGCCCGGCCGAACCACCGACAGGAGACAAGAACCCATGAAGAGCGGTGCGATCCGCGTCCTCATCGCCGACGACCAGCAGATGGTCCGCCAGGGCTTCACCGTGCTGCTCAACACCCAGCCCGACATCGAGGTGGTAGGTCAGGCCGTCGACGGCCTGGACGCGGTCGCCAAGGTCGCCGAACTGGCGCCGGACGTCGTCCTGATGGACATCCGCATGCCCGAGCTCGGCGGCATCGAGGCCACCCGCCGGGTCGTCGCCGCCACGGCGGACACCAGAGTGCTGGTGCTGACGACCTTCGATCTCGACGAGTACGTGTACGAGGCGCTGCGGGCCGGCGCGTCCGGCTTCCTCCTCAAGGACGCCTCCGCCGACCAGCTCGCCGAGGCGGTACGCGTGGTCGCGGCCGGCGACGCCCTGCTCGCCCCCGGCATCACCCGGCGTCTGATCGCCGAGTTCTCCCGGCTGGACGGCACGCCCCGTGCCCCGCTGAAGCAACGGGTCGGCGATCTCACCGAGCGGGAGACGGAGGTGCTGGCGCTGATCGCCCGGGGGCTGTCGAACGCGGAGATCGCCGAACGGCTGGTCGTCGCCGAGCAGACCGTGAAGACCCATGTGGGCCGCATCCTGGTGAAGCTGGGTCTCAGGGACCGCACCCAGGCGGCGGTGTTCGCGTACGACTCGGGGCTGGTGAGACCGGCCGGGTACTGACGTCTGCGCACCGGTGCCGGCGGCAGGGCCGAGACCTGCGGGCCGGGGCGGAGACGGGCGGCACCGGGACCCGTAGTACCTGAGACGGAGGCAGAAGGACCCCTCTCACTGGTGACGACGGCGGCACCCGGCCGGGCCTACCGTTTCTCATGTGACCGAGACGACCCAGACCAGCGGGGGCGGGACGCGGGGGACCGCGCCGGAGAGCCCGTACGAGCCCTACACACCGCGCAGCCCCGAGGCGCGTGCGGCGATGCAAGCGCTGCGCGGCATGCGCGAGGACCTGATCCATGACGCGTTCGCCTACCGGCCCCTGCCGCGGCTGGCCGCGGACAGCCCGAGGATGCGCAAGGTGCCGCCCCGGCTGCGCCGGTACGCGGTGTGGACACCGCACGCGATGGTGGCCGGGCTCGCCTGGTTCACGCTGATGACCGGGCTCACGACGGGCCACGACATCGGCTCACCGACCGCGCTCCTCGGCAGTGCGGTTCCCGCGGCGGTGGTGCTGCTGACCCTGGTGCGGCCGGTTGCCGCGTTCTGGCTGTCGCTGGCGTCCACCCCCGTCATCACGGTCATCGGCGGCTCCTGGGACGGCTGGCCCTGGCCGCCGGGCAGCTTCGTCGCGCATGTGATCGTCATGACGATCGTCGCGATGCGCACCCGGCCGCGGGCCGCCGCGTGGATGTGGCTGGTGACGGCGGCCTACGGCCTCGGCTCCGACCTCGTCACGGCGTCCCCCTACTACGACTCCTCCGGCACCGCGCCCATGCTGGTCGTCTCGGCGTTCACCCTGCTGCTGGCGACCGTGTTCCATGTGCGGCGCGAGGCCGCCCAGGAGGTCACCGCCCAGCAGACGGTGACCCAGCAGGAGCGGTCCCGGCGCACGCTGCTGGAGGAGCGCACCACGATCGCCCGCGAGCTGCACGACGTGGTCGCCCACCACATGTCGGTCGTCGCGATCCAGGCCGAGGCCGCCCCCTATCGTGTGGAGAACCCGCCGCCCGAGCTGGAGCGCGCCTTCGCGACCATCCGGGAGAACGCGGTCGCCGCCCTCACCGAGCTGCGTCGCGTCCTCGGCGTGGTGCGGGCGGAGGACTACGAGGCGCCGGACGCCCCGCAGCCCACCCTCGCCGAGCTGGACGCGCTGCTGGCCAATGTGCGGGACGCGGGCCTGACGGTGGAGAAGGCGGTGACGGGCGCGGTGCGTGAACTCCCACAGGGCGTCGAGCTGTCGGCGTACCGGATCGTGCAGGAGGCGCTGAGCAACGTCCTGCGGCACGCGCCGGGGGCGAGCGCCCGGGTGGAGATCGGCTATGTCCTGGGCGGCCTGGGCGTGCGCATAGTCAACGGCCCGCCTCCGTCGCCGGGGCTGGTCAAGCCCTCGCCCGGAGCCGGGCACGGCCTCACCGGAATGCGCGAGCGGGTCACGATGCTGGGAGGCGAGATGGCGACGGACCACACGCCGGACGGTGGTTTCGAGGTGGCGGTGTTCCTTCCGGTCGCCCTGGCGAACGAGGCCGGGGCATGACGATCCGTGTGCTGATAGCCGACGACCAGATGATGGTGCGCGAGGGTTTCTCCGTGCTGCTGAACGCGATGCCCGGCATCGAGGTCGTCGGCGAGGCGGTCAACGGCCGCGAGGCCGTGACGAAGGTCCGTGAGCTCGCCCCGGACGTCGTCCTGATGGACATCCGGATGCCCGAGCTGAACGGCATCGAGGCCACACGGGAGATCGTGGCGGCGGACGGCACGGCCAAGGTGCTGGTGCTGACGACCTTCGACCTCGACGAGTACGTGTACCAGGCGCTGCGTGCCGGGGCCTCCGGCTTCCTGCTGAAGGACGCCTCGGCCCGCCAGCTCGCGGACGGGGTGCGGGTGGTGGCGGCCGGGGAGGCCCTGCTGGCGCCCTCGGTGACCAAGCGGCTGATCAGCGAGTTCTCCAAGCTGTCCGAAGTCACTCGGCCGGCCGTCGGCGCAGGCGCCCAGGCGGCCTACGGAGAACTGACCGAGCGGGAGACGGAGGTGCTGGTGCTGATCGCCCAGGGCCTGTCGAACGCGGAGATCGCCGGGCGGCTGGTGGTCGCGGAGTCGACGATCAAGACCCACGTCAGCAGGATCCTGGTGAAGCTGGGGCTCAGGGACCGCACCCAGGCGGCGGTGTTCGCCTACGAGGCCCGGCTGGTGACGCCGGGGTGAGCGGGCTCCGGCGAAAGCCCGGAGGACGTGTGCGGCACCGAAGCCGGCACGGGTGCCGGCTCTGGTCACGGACCGCCCCGGCGCGTTAGCGTCCGGGCATGTCAGGCCGCACCGATCTCGCCTTCGATCCCTGGGACGCCGGGTTCCTCGCGGACCCGTACCCCGCCTACGCCGAGCTGCGCGCGCAGGGCCGCGTGATCCACTACGCGCCCACCGGCCAGTGGCTCGTCCCCCATCACGCGGACGTGTCGGCGCTGCTGCGGGACAGACGGCTGGGCCGGACCTATCAGCACCGGTTCACGCACGAGGAGTTCGGGCGGAGCGCGCCGCCGCCGGAGCACGAGCCGTTCCACACGCTCAACGACCACGGGATGCTGGACCTGGAGCCGCCGGACCACACCCGGATCCGCCGGCTGGTGTCGAAGGCGTTCACGCCGCGCACGGTGGAGCGGCTGGGGCCGTACATCGAGCGGCTGGCCGCGGAGCTGGTGGACCGGCTGGTCGGGGCGGGCGGCGGTGATCTGCTGACGGACGTCGCCGAACCGCTGCCGGTCGCGGTGATCGCGGAGATGCTGGGTGTGCCGGAGGCGGACCGGGCGCCGCTGCGGCCGTGGTCGGCGGACATCTGCGGGATGTACGAGCTGAACCCGTCGCAGGAGACGGCCCAGAAGGCCGTACGGGCGTCGGTGGAGTTCTCCGGCTATCTGCGGGAGCTGATCGCCGAGCGCCGCAAGGAGCCCGGCGACGACCTCGTCTCCGGGCTGATCGCGGCGCACGACGAGGGCGACCGGCTCACCGAGCAGGAGATGATCTCCACCTGTGTGCTGCTGCTGAACGCCGGTCACGAGGCCACGGTGAACGCCACCGTCAACGGCTGGTACGCGCTGTTCCGCAACCCCGGCCAGCTCGAAGCGCTGCGCGCCGACCACACGCTGGTGCCCTCCGCGGTCGAGGAGCTGATGCGTTACGACACCCCGCTCCAGCTCTTCGAGCGGTGGGTGCTGGACGACATCGAGATCGACGGACAGGTCGTCCCGCGCGGTGCGGAGCTCGCCCTGCTGTTCGGCTCCGCCAACCACGACCCGGCGGTCTTCGCCGACCCCGGACGGCTCGACCTCGCCCGCAAGGACAATCCGCACATCTCCTTCAGCGCCGGGATCCACTACTGCATCGGCGCCCCGCTGGCCCGTCTGGAACTGGCCGCGTCGATGAGGGCCCTGCTGGACCGTGCGCCGACGCTCCGGCTCGCCGCCGACCCGGAGCGCAAGCCGAACTTCGTGATCCGCGGCCTGGAGGGCCTGAGCGTCGAGGTCGGCTGAGCGGCGGCGGCCGCCCGCCGGACCCGGTGAGCCCCTGGACGCCCGCCGGGTCCCACCGCCGCAGCCCGGCACCCGGCCCGCCTCACCGCGGCCCTGCGCCCGCGGCCCTGCGCCCGCGGCCCTGCGCCCGCGGCCCTGCGCCCGCGGCCCTGCGCCCGCGGCCCTGCGCCCGCGGCCCTGCGCCCGCGGCCCTCGGACGGCGGCCGGGGCAGTCCACGGCTGGTTCCGCTCCCGGCCCACGGCTGGTTCCGCTCCCGGCCCACGGCTGGTTCCGCTCCCGGCCCACGGCCGGTCCCGCTCCCGGCCCACGGCCGGTCCCGCTCCCGGCCCACGGCCGGTCCCGCTCCCGGCCCTCGGACGGGCGGCCGGGGCAGTCCACGGCCGGTCCCGGCTCCGCTCCACGGCCGGTCACCCCGGCAGCGTCAGCCCCAGCGCCCCCTCCCACACCGTCCACGTCCGCCGCCGCACCGGCCCGGACACCACCGCGTCGGCCCGGTACCGGAAGTCCGACCCCGACACCGTCACCCGGCGCCCGGCCGCCCGCAGGGGCACCGCCTCCGTGCCCACGGACGCCGGCCGCACCTCGACCGCCGCGGCCCCGCCGCCCGCCCCCGGCGTGACGGAGACCTCGCGCACGGGCTGGTCCAGATCCACCAGCGTCACCCCGTCGACCTCGACCCGCAGCCGCGCGGGCCCGGCCGCGGGGACGGCCACCGCCGGCACCCGGGCGGGCCGCGCCGATCCGAGCGTGCGGACCAGCGAGCGCGCGGACCGCAGCCAGGGCACCCGCCCCCCGCCGTCGGTGACGGCGGCCGGCACGCCCACCGCCAGCACCGGCGGGATCCGCAGCGCGCCGAGCACGATGCCGTCGCTGTCGTCGACCAGAAGGTCGAGCCGCCGCTCGACCCCGTCGAGGACCGCGCGCGCCGCCGCGACCGCGCCGGTCGGCACCCCCAGCGACCCGGCCAGGGACAGCACCGCCCCCACGGGCACCACCGACAGCGCGCATTCGGCCAGCTCCCGCTGCCGGTGCAGCAGGGACACCGTCCGCACCAGCGCCCGGTCGTCCCCCACGACCACAGGCCGCCGCGACCCGCGCCGCGCCAGCGCCCGGGCGAACTCGTCCGGTCCGTCCGGCAGACACACCTTGGTCGCCGCACCCGCGCTGAGCACGTCTTTCGCGATCCGTACGGACTCTCCGTCCATCCTCCGAGCGACCGGATCGATCACCACCAGCAGCTGATCGGATGTCGCGAAAGTCGCCACCTCGGCCATGCCTCGCTTCCTCGGGTAGCATCTTTGTGCAAGAGCCCCTTGCGCTATTGCGCCAGGGGCTTCGTCTATTCCGGGGCATCCGGTCCGACGGGTTGCGGCCAACGAAGGTCGCCGGTGTACGACGCACAAGCCGTGTCGCGTACTCCCCTGACCTTGGACATGCCCCGCCCGGAAGGGGTGTACGCGCGTGCCCGCACTTGTGCTGCTCGGTGCTCAGTGGGGTGACGAGGGTAAAGGGAAGGCCACGGACCTGCTCGGCGGCTCCGTCGACTACGTGGTCCGTTATCAGGGCGGCAACAATGCCGGCCACACGGTCGTCGTGGGCGACCAGAAGTATGCCCTCCACCTTCTCCCCTCCGGCATCCTCTCACCGGGGTGCACCCCGGTCATCGGCAACGGTGTCGTCGTCGACCCGTCGGTCCTGCTCTCCGAGCTGAGCGGGCTCAACGAGCGAGGCGTCGACACGTCCAAGCTCCTCATCAGCGGTAACGCGCACATCATCACGCCGTACAACGTGACTGTCGACAAGGTGACGGAACGCTTCCTCGGCAAGCGCAAGATCGGCACCACGGGGCGCGGCATCGGCCCGACCTACTCCGACAAGATCAACCGTGTCGGCATCCGGGTCCAGGACCTGTACGACGAGTCGATCCTCCAGCAGAAGGTCGAGGCGGCGCTCGACGTCAAGAACCAGCTGCTGACCAAGCTGTACAACCGCCGCGCGATCGCCGTGGACCAGGTGGTCGAGGAGCTGCTGGTCTACGCCGACAAGCTCCGGCCGTACGTCGCCGACACGGTGCTCATCCTGAACCAGGCCCTGGAGGACGACAAGGTCGTGCTCTTCGAGGGCGGCCAGGGCACGCTGCTGGACATCGACCACGGCACGTACCCCTTCGTCACCTCCAGCAACCCGACCGCCGGCGGTGCCTGCACGGGTGCGGGCGTGGGCCCGACGAAGATCAGCCGGGTCATCGGCATCCTGAAGGCGTACACGACCCGGGTCGGCGCGGGTCCGTTCCCGACCGAGCTGTTCGACGCGGACGGCGAGGCGCTGCGCCGGATCGGCGGCGAGCGCGGTGTCACCACCGGCCGTGACCGCCGCTGCGGCTGGTTCGACGCGGTGATCGCCCGCTACGCCACCCGCGTCAACGGTCTGACGGACTTCTTCCTCACCAAGCTCGACGTCCTCACCGGCTGGGAGCAGATCCCGGTCTGCGTGGCGTACGAGATCGACGGCAAGCGCGTCGAGGAGCTGCCCTACTCGCAGACCGACTTCCACCACGCGAAGCCGGTCTACGAGACGCTGCCGGGCTGGTCCGAGGACATCACCAAGGCCAAGTCCTTCTCGGACCTGCCGAAGAACGCCCAGAACTACGTCAAGGCGCTGGAGGAGATGTCCGGCGCCCCGATCTCCGCGATCGGCGTGGGCCCGGGCCGGACCGAGACGATCGAGATCAACTCGTTCCTGTAGGCACGGCAGGCACAGCACGGCACGGCCGGTCCCGGCACAGCTCGACCGGGCCACGGCATGAACGGGCGTCCCCGGCAAGCGGGGGCGCCCGTTCCGTGTTCCAATCGGGTCATGCCCCTCCGTGAGGCGCCGTGCCAGGGCCCGTACGGGGGAGAGGTCCGGGGCACCGACTGCGGTGAGCGGGCCCGCTTCGAGGTGGTCCGCTACCGCCGTCCGCCCCTGCGTGTGTGCCCCGTCCATCTGGGGCCGGCGCTGCTGCTCGCGGGCGGGGTGCTGTGGCCGCCGGAGATCCGCCTCATCGGCTGAGCGGCCCCGCCGCGAGCCGGGCGGGCGCCACCGGCCGGACCTGTCGTGAAAGAGCGTGACTTTTCCCGGACCGAGGAGAAGGTGAGTGCCATGCGCCTGCTGATCAAGGCGAACGTGGACACGGAACGCGGCAACGAGGCCATCCGCAGCGGCAAGATGCCCGAACTCCTCCGGCAGACCGTGGAGCGCATCAAGCCGGAGGCGGTCTACTTCGGCCCCATGGACGGGCACCGCTCGATCCTGCTCGTGGTCGACCTGGCGGACAGCTCCGAGATCCCGCCCGTGGTCGACGGGCTGTTCACCGACCTCAACGCCTATGTCGAGGTCACCCCCGTCATGAACATGGACGACCTTCAGAAGGGCCTGTCCAGGATCCAGCGGTGACGGTCAGCTGAACACGATCATCGACCCCTGCGCCAGGCTCCGGGTCGCGGCCGCGTGCAGCCCCAGCCACACGTGCCGTTCGCGGGCGAAGGGGCTCGGGTCGTACGGCGCGGGCACGGCCGGTTCCTCCAGGCCGGTGGGGCCGGGCGGGGGCTGGGGAGCCGTCGGGGGGTTGGCGGGGTCGATGCCGATCGACGGGGCGATCAGCTCCAGCTCCCGCAGCAGGGCGTGCGAGGAGCCCAGCGGGCCGCCGCCGGCCAGCATCTCGTCGTCGGAGAGCGGGTGGGGGAAGTCGACGGGGAGGTACGCGCCGGCGTGGTCGTAGTGCCACACCAGGTGCGACTGCTGGGCCGTCGTCTCGAACATCTCCAGCAACTGCTCGTAGTCGCCGCCGAGTTCGTCCACCGGTGTCACGGGAAGGCCGCAGATCTGGAGCAGGTAGACGCGGCGCAGGAAGTGCAGCGCGTCGTAGTCGAAGCCGGCCACCGGGGAGACGTCGCCGGACAGCCCCGGCATGTACTGGTACACCGGCACCGGCGGCAGCCCGGCCTCGGTGAGCACCCGGTCGTATTGCGCGAGTTCGTCGGCGAACGGGTTGTCCGGGGTGTGGCACAACACGTCGACGAGAGGTACCAGCCACAGGTCACAGGCCAAGGAGGGCTCCTCACTGAGAACGCGCAGAACGCGCAGAAGCGCAGAACGCTGGGAACGGGACGGTCGGTGTACGCGGTGTGGCGCGGTGGTCAGGGCAGCGTAATCGGTGCAGTGCACGGATGGTTCCCCGCGTGCGCGTGCTCAGTCCCCGCCCAGGTTCTCGATCAGGGCGAGCGAGTGGTCGTTGTAGGCGGCCACGACGGCCCGTGCGGTGACGGTGTCCCGCCGGGTGAGCGCGTCGACCAGCTCGGTGTGCCCGGCCCACAGCCGGCCCCGCAGATCGGGCAGCAGCCGCAGCCGCTGCACCGCGCAGACCCAGGACTGCACCCGCAGCCGGTGCAGGAAGTCGGAGAGGTACGCGTTGCCGTACAGGGCGCTCAGCTCGCGCCAGAACCGCAGGTCGTAGCCGATCAGCACGGTCAGGTCACCGGCGACCGCGGCCCGTTGCGCCTCCTCGCCGCGTCGCCTGACGCCCGCGAGGGCGAGGGTCGTGCGCGGGTCGTCGGGGTCCTGGAAGCCGTGGCGGCCCTTGCCGAGCGCGTGGAACATGCCGTCGGTGACGAGCGTGCGCGCCTCCACCAGTCCGCGGAAGTCGGCCAGCGAGTACTCCCGGACCCGGAACCCCCGGTGCTGGTCCGCCTCCAGCAGGCCCTGCGCGGTCAGGTCGACCAGCGCCTCGCGCACCGGGGTCGCCGAGACGCCGTACTGGTCGGCGATCTCCTTGACCGTGAATGCCTGCCCCGGCTGCAGCCGCCCCGCGAGCACCTCGTCCCGGAGCGCGTCCGCGATCTGCTGCCGCAGCGTGCTGCGCATCACGGAGCCGGTGCCGCTGCTGCCGGACATGGTGCGTCCCGTCTCCCTCGTCGCGCGAAGCGGCCTGCTGAACGGCCTGGCCGGTGGGCGTGCTCGTACACGCCCGTACGTACACGACCACGAGTACGTACACGTCTACGAGCACGCCACCTTACGCGTTCGCGCCGGGGGCGGCGCCGGTCAGTTCCGGGTGTGCTCGTCGGCCACGGCCAGCGCGGTGTCGAGCACGGCGAGGCCCTCCTTCAGCTCGGCCTCGGAGACGTTGCACGGGGGTACGACGTGCGTGCGGTTCATGTTCACGAACGGCCAGACCCCGCCCTTCTTCATGGCGGCGGTGAACGCCGCCATCGGGGCGTTGGCCTCGCCGGCCGCGTTGTACGGCACCAGCGGCTCGCGCGTCTCCCGGTTCCGCACCAGTTCGATCGCCCAGAACATGCCGAGGCCGCGGACCTCGCCGACGCTGGGGTGCCGCTCGGCCAGCTCGCGCAGCGCCGGCTCCAGGACCGTCGTGCCGAGGGCGGCGGCGTTCTCGACGACCCCCTCCTCGGCCATGACCCGGATCGTCTCGACGGCGGCGGCGCAGGCCAGCGGGTGCCCGGAGTAGGTGAGGCCGCCCGGGTAGGGGCGCCGGGCGAAGGTGTCGGCGATCTTCCCGGAGATGGCGACGCCGCCGAGCGGGACATAGCCGGAGTTCACGCCCTTGGCGAAGGTCATCAGGTCCGGTACGACGCCGAAGCGGCCGGCGGCGAACCACTCGCCGGTCCGCCCGAACCCGGCCATGACCTCGTCGAGGACGAGGACGATGCCGTACTTGTCGCAGATCTCCCGGACGCCGGCGAGGTAGCCGGGCGGCGGGACCATGATCCCGGCCGTGCCCGGCACGGTCTCCAGCAGGATCGCGGCGATCGTCGCGGGCCCCTCGAAGGCGATCGTCGTCTCCAGGTGCTCCAGCGCCCGCGCGCACTCCTGCTCCTCGGTCTCGGCGTAGAAGCGTGAGCGGTAGAGGAAGGGCGCCCAGAAGTGCACGACCCCGGCCGTGCCGCTGTCGCTGGCCCAGCGGCGGGGGTCGCCGGTGAGGTTGATCGCCTGCTGGGTGCCGCCGTGGTACGAGCGGTACGCCGAGAGGACCTTGGGGCGGCCGGTGTGCAGCCGGGCCATGCGCACCGCGTGCTCGACGGCGTCGGCGCCGCCGTTGGTGAAGAAGATCTTGTCGAGGTCGCCCGGTGTGCGCTCGGCGATCAGCCGCGCCGCCTCCGAGCGGGCCTCCACGGCGAAGGCGGGCGCGAAGGTGGTCATCCTCGCGGCCTGCTCCTGGATCGCGGCGACGACCCGGGGGTGCTGGTAGCCGATGTTCGTGTAGACGAGCCCGCTGGTGAAGTCGAGGTACCGCTTGCCGTCGTAGTCCCAGAAGTACGACCCCTCGGCGCCGGCGACGGCGAGCGGGTCGATGAGCTCCTGCGCGGACCAGGAGTGGAAGACGTGCGCGCGGTCCGCGGCCTTCACTGCGGCGCCGGCTTCGGGATGGGGCTGAGGGGTCATGCGGGTGAGGGTAAATGTCCGCGATGCGGAATCGGTATCGGCGTCCTGTCTGCGGTGCGGGGCTTTCCGCGACAGGTTGTCGAGGTACCGGCCCCCGCAACTATTGACAGCATCCTGTCCAAGTGACAGTATTCTGTCATCAAGGGAACGGCCCGGAGGAGGAACCATGAGCACCACCGTCCGCAAGCCCGTGCACCACGCCGTCTACGACACCTACGCCGACTGGGAGACCGGGCACGCGACGGCCTTCCTCGCCCGGGGCGGCCACGAGATCCGCACGGTCGGCCCCGCGGACGAGGCCGTCCGCAGCATCGGCGGACTGCGCGTCCTGCCCGACCTCGCGCTCGACGCCCTGAGGCCCGAGGACAGCTCGCTGCTGATCCTGCCGGGCGCCGACCTCTGGGACACCTCCGACGACCTCGCCCCCTTCGCCCGCAAGGCACGCGAGTTCCTCGACGCCGGTGTGCCGGTCGCCGCGATCTGCGGCGCCACCGCGGGACTCGCCCGCGAGGGCCTGCTCGACGACCGGGCCCACACCGGCGCGGTCTCCTTCTACCTGGCGGCCACCGGATACGCGGGCGGCGGCCGCTACGAGGACGCCGACGCCGTCACCGACGGCATCCTGGTCACCGCGGGCCCGACCGAGCCGGTCGCCTTCGCCCGGGAGATCCTCCGGCTGCTCGGGGTGTACGAGGGCGAGGTGCTGGACGCCTGGTACCGGCTGTTCCACGACTCCGACGCCGAGGCGTACGCCGTCCTGGAGAAGGCGGGAGCGCAGTGAGCCGGGACCACCAGGACCTGTTCAGCCGCAGCGCGCTGGGGGTCTTCCGGCTCAACGGCCAGTTCCTCGCCGTCGCCGAGGAGCTGGCCCGGCCCGCCGGGCTCACCGCGGCCTGGTGGCAGGTCCTCGGCGCGGTGCTGCGCGAGCCCCT
Organism: Streptomyces sp. NPDC093094; assembly: GCF_044754345.1. Classification (NCBI taxonomy): domain Bacteria; kingdom Bacillati; phylum Actinomycetota; class Actinomycetes; order Kitasatosporales; family Streptomycetaceae; genus Streptomyces; species Streptomyces sp. NPDC093094. Next base: position 301,691 of record NZ_JBIVOX010000005.1, read on the forward strand.
GCCGGTGTCGGGCATCGCCCGCACGATGGGCGTGACCCGGCAGAGCGTCCAGCGCATCGCGGACCTGCTGGTCGGGCGGGGGCTCGCCGAGTACCGGCCCAACTCCGCCCACCGCCGCGCCAAGCTGCTCGCGCCGACCGAGGAGGGGCTGGCCGCCGTACGCCGTATCGACCCCGGGCACGCGGCGTTCGCGGACCGGCTCGCGCGGGCCTTCGGGGAGGACGGACTCGCCTCGGCCGTCCAGCTGCTGGAGCGGCTGTCGGACGTTCTGGACGAACTGGGGAGCGAAGGGTTCCGCGACGGGGCGCCGCCTGCCGACGGGACATCGGCAGCCGTTACGGAACCGTAGACGCGAGCCCGTTCACCTCGCCGTTTGCCGCACTATCGTGGGTCTGTCGCACAGGCGGGACCGGGGGAGGGCCTGCGATGGAGAAGCTCGGGGCGGGAGATCCGCACCGGATCGGGGCGTACCGGCTGCTGGCACGGCTGGGCGCGGGCGGCATGGGACAGGTGTACCTGGCCCGGTCCGACCGCGGGCGCACGGTCGCCGTGAAGCTCGTCAAGCGGGAGCTGGCCGCGCGGGAGGAGTTCCGGGCGCGGTTCCGGCAGGAGGTGCAGGCGGCGCGGCGGGTCGGCGGCTACTGGACCACACCGGTGCTGGACGCCGACACGGAGGCCGAGGTGCCGTGGCTGGCCACCGGCTACGTCGCCGGGCCGAGCCTCCAGCAGGTGGTGGGCACGGACCACGGGGCGCTGCCCGAGCGTTCGGTCCGCATCCTCGCGGCCGGACTCGCCCACGCCCTCAAGGACATCCACGCCGCCGGGATCGTCCACCGCGACCTCAAGCCGTCCAACGTGCTGGTCACCATCGACGGGCCGCGGGTGATCGACTTCGGTATCGCACGGGCCCTGGAGACGGTGACGGACGGGGGCGGCGGGCTGACCCGTACCGGCGCGCTCATCGGTTCGCCCGGTTTCATGGCCCCCGAGCAGGTCCGCGGCGACCGCATCACGCCCGCCTGCGACGTCTTCTGCCTCGGCTCCGTGCTCGCCTACGCCGCCACCGGCACGCTGCCCTTCGGCGACAGCGACAGCGGGGTGCACGCCCTGATGTTCCGCATCGCGCAGGAGGAGCCGGACCTGGCGCGCGTCCCCGAGGGGATCGCCGACCTGGTCCGCGACTGCCTGAAGAAGGACCCCGGCGCCCGCCCCACCCTCGACCGCATCCTGGAACGCACCGGAGCGGAGGACACCGTCTCCGGCGGGCGCTCCCGCGACCCCTGGCTCCCGGGCGTGCTCGTCGCCCAGCTGGGGCGCCACGCGGTGCGGTTGCTGGACGCGGAGGACCCGGAGACGGCGGACGGCTCCGGCACGCCGGGCCCGCAGCGAGGAGAAGCGGCTCCGCCCGCGCCGCCGGTCCCCCGCGCACTGCCGCCCGCGCCGCCGGTCCCCCGCGCACTGCCGGGCGCACCGGCCGCCCCGGGACTTCCTCCCGTGCCGCCGAACGCGCCGGGGGCTCCGGGCGGGCAGGGCACGCCGCCGGCCCCCTACGGGGCGCCGGGCGCACCGGCCGCACCGGGTTCGCCGGGAGCTCCTGCCGTGCCGCCGGCCCCGCCGGGTGCGCAGGGCGGACCGGTGGCCGCGGGTGCCGCGGGCGGCCCGGGGGTTCCCGCCGGGTTCGGGCCGGCGGCCGGGCCGGTGGGTTCTCCTGCCGGCGCGTGGACCGAGCCGCGCGGTGCCTCGCCGGAGCACGCCGCCGTCGCCGACGGCCCGGGCTTCCCCGGCGGGGCCCCGGCCCCGGCTCCGGGCGCACCGCCGCACCGGCTGCCGGCGGCCCCCGGCGGCCAGGGCGCACCGCCGCATCCGGCGTACGGGCCGCCCTCGTCGTCGTACGGCCGTCCCCAGCCGGGCCACGGCGGCCACGGGTACGGCCACCCGCAGGCCGGCGCCGGTCACGGGCCCGTCCACGGCGGTCCGGGGCAGGGGCACGGCGGGCTCGGCCCGACCCTGTACGGGCCGCCGCCGCCCGAGCCGGTGCGGCGCAACGGACGGGCCACCGCCGCCCTCGTCGCGGTGGCGCTGGTCGTCGCGCTCGCGGCGGGCGGATCGGTGTACGCGCTGATGAACCGCGGCGACGACGGCGCAGCCGGCGGCGACCCCACGCCCGCCCCGGTCACCAGCGCCCCCGCGACGACCGGCCCGGCCACCGGGGATCCCACCCCGGCCTCCTCCGGCCCCACGTCCTCGGCCCCCTCGGACGGGGCGGTCCCGCAGGCGTACGTCGGGACGTGGACGGCGGTCATCGACAACGACGGCGGGCGCAACACCCGTGTGCTGACGATCGGCCAGGGGCAGGTCGGCGACGTCGTGCTGTCGCTCACCGCGGAGGGACCCGCGGGGAGCGGCACGTACCGCTGCGTGTTCGAGGCCGGGCTGAGCGAGGAGCCCGGCGCGGACGGACCGCTGGCGATCGGCCCCTCCACCGTCACGACCGGCGAGCCCGCCTCCTCCTGCACCCCCGGCGGACCCACCGAGATCACCCTGCTGTCCGACGGCAGCCTCCGCCGGGTGAACACCGCCACCGGCGAGGAGCTGACGTACACCCGGCGGTGACGCCTCGGCGGGTCCGGCTCAGCGCGGCTCCGGCGGGCGCTGCCGGGGCATGTTCGGCCGGGCCGGTCCTCCGCCCGGCGGCAGCGGGAAGCGGCCGTTGACGACGCCGGGCTCGGGGGGCCGTACCCCGGAGGGGACGGTCGCCTGGATGCCCAGCGGAGCCGAACCCGTGCGGAACTCCACCATCCAGTCGGCCGTCTCGGCGCGCACCAGCTCGGTCACGTCCTCGCAGAACCGGCGCAGGACGGCGAGACACCGGTCGGCCGCCTCCCCGGCGGTGCCCTCCGTGGGCCCGAGGACCTCGCGCACGCTCTCCGAGGCCCAGTCGAACTGGAGGACCTGGAGGCGGCGCTGCACGGCCTGCGCGGTGGCCATGTCCCTTATCCAGCCCGAGGTGACCCCGAAGAAGCGGTCCACGGCGACGCAGGCGACGGCGACGAGAAGGGCCAGATAGCCCCAGGGGGCGACGCCGCCCAGGACCCCGGTCAGGTCCAGCAGGGGGAGGGCCGCGCCGGAGACCGCCCCCGCGGCCGCCCCGGTCCGCAGGACGCGTGCGCCGCGCCGCTTCCAGATCCGGTCGCCGAGATACCACGCGGCCGTCTCCAGCGCCCCGCGCTCCACCCACCGGTACAGCTCGTCCAGCCGCTGCGCGGGCTCGCCCCAGTCGCCGTGCGGGAACGTCCGTCCGGTCAGATCGCCCGGTCGCAGTGCCGCCGTACCGTCGCCGCGTCCGTCCTGCGGCGGCTTCTCTGGCTGCATCTCCGGCTGACCCACCCGGCACTCCCTACTGAACTGATCACGGTGCGTGACACTGCCCCACTGCCCCGATGGCGTGGGAGACGACCCCCATCGGCGCTCATGTGACATCTGATGCTGATGCGCCGGATCCTTCCTACCGCCCAATGGGTGGCGAAGTGGAGGGTTTCACAGCTTTTCCGCCCGGAAGTGGGCCTTGATCAGGTATAGGACGGACGATCGGCTCACCCGAAAGAGTGGCGGGGCGACGGGCCCCCCGACCACGTAGGCTCGTGCCGAACGGGAAGAAACCGGCGACAGAGGAGAACAGATCGTGATCCCCGGTGGCGGCCAGCCCAATATGCAGCAGTTGCTGCAGCAGGCGCAGAAGATGCAGCAGGACCTCGCGCGGGCCCAGGAGGAACTGGCGCGCACGGAGGTCGACGGGCAGGCCGGCGGCGGTCTGGTGCAGGCCACCGTCACCGGCTCCGGCGAACTGCGCGCGCTGAGGATCGACCCCAAGGCGGTGGACCCGGAGGACACCGAGACCCTCGCCGACCTGATCGTCGCAGCCGTGCACGCGGCCAACGAGAACGCGCAGGCGCTCCAGCAGCAGAAGCTCGGCCCTCTCGCCCAGGGGCTCGGCGGCGGTATTCCCGGCCTGCCTTTCTAAGACGGGCGAGGGGCATCTACCGTACGTAGTGAAGGCACATCAGGAAGGACGGCGGTCCGTTGTACGAAGGCGTGGTCCAGGACCTCATCGACGAACTGGGGCGGCTGCCCGGCGTCGGTCCGAAGAGTGCCCAGCGGATCGCCTTCCACGTCCTTCAGGCGGAGCCGGCGGACGTACGGCGCCTCGCCCAGGCCCTGATGGAGGTCAAGGCGAAGGTCCGTTTCTGCGCGACCTGCGGGAACGTGGCGCAGGAGGAGCAGTGCGGCATCTGCCGTGACAGCCGCCGCGACCCCTCCGTCATCTGTGTGGTCGAGGAGCCCAAGGACGTCGTCGCCGTCGAGCGCACGCGCGAGTTCCGCGGCCGCTACCACGTGCTGGGCGGCGCGATCAGCCCGATCGAGGGAGTCGGTCCGGACGACCTGCGGATACGAGAACTTCTCGCGCGGCTGGCCGACGGGACGGTCACGGAGCTGATCCTGGCCACGGACCCGAACCTGGAGGGCGAGGCCACGGCCACGTACCTCGCCCGCATGATCAAGCCCATGGGCCTCAAGGTCACCCGCCTGGCCAGCGGCCTCCCGGTGGGTGGCGACCTGGAGTACGCGGACGAGGTGACCCTCGGTCGCGCCTTCGAGGGGAGACGACTGCTAGATGTCTGACGCCACGCTGCACGCGACCGGCCGGAACCCGGACGACTTCGCCGTCCAGATCGCGGACCAGATCGAGAGCTTCCTGGTGGCCGTCACGGAGGTGGCCAAGGGCGACGAGCCGGGCTCGGCGGTCCCCTTCCTCCTCCTGGAGGTCTCCCAGCTCCTGCTGGCCGGCGGCCGTCTGGGCGCCCACGAGGACATCGTCCCCGAAGAGCGCTACGAGCCCGACGCGGGCCCTGACATCGACGTCGACGAGCTGCGCGAGAACCTCTCGCGTCTCCTCGACCCGATCGACGTCTACTCCGAGGTCTTCGACCCCTACGAGCCCCGCAAGGCGCCCGTGCCCGCCCGGATCTCGGACGACCTCGCGGACGTCATCACCGATCTGCGCCACGGGATGTCCCACTACCGCGCCGGCCGCGTCACCGAGGCCCTGTGGTGGTGGCAGTTCTCCTACTTCTCCAACTGGGGCACCACGGCCTCGGCGACCCTGCGCGCACTCCACTCCGTCCTCGCCCACATCCGTCTCGACCAGCCCCTGGAGGAGCTGGACGGCCTCGACACCGACCAGACCATCGGCGACGAGACCCTGGAGTTCGAGGCGGGCCGGGTCATGACCGAGGAGATCGCGGGCCCCCTCGGCCTGGGCACGGCCCAGCAGTGACCGGCCCGGTCCGCCGGCCGGGCCGCGAGTGAGCTGGCCCACTTTCACGCGTGGGGGGCCGGGACCGGGGCAGGGTCCACGTCGGCGCACCGAAGTCTCACCATGCGATACCGCAGGGGTGAATTTCGGGCGCTCGATAGACTGAGCCGACCCGCGGTACACCGGCGTATGAGCGGGAAAACAGACGGACTGAGCGAGGAGCGCACGTGGGCCTTGTCGTGCAGAAGTACGGAGGCTCCTCCGTAGCCGATGCCGAGGGCATCAAGCGCGTCGCCAAGCGGATCGTGGAAGCCAAGAAGAACGGCCACCAGGTGGTCGCCGTGGTTTCCGCGATGGGCGACACGACGGACGAGCTGATCGATCTCGCCGAGCAGGTATCCCCGATCCCTGCCGGACGCGAGCTCGACATGCTGCTGACCGCCGGGGAGCGGATCTCCATGGCCCTGCTGGCCATGGCGATCAAAAGCCTGGGCCACAGCGCCCAGAGCTTCACCGGCAGCCAGGCAGGTGTCATCACCGACTCGGTCCACAACAAAGCCCGGATCATCGATGTCACGCCGGGCCGTATCCGGGACTCGCTGAACGAGGGCAACATCGCCATCGTCGCCGGTTTCCAGGGCGTCAGCCAGGACAGCAAGGACATCACCACCCTCGGGCGGGGCGGCTCGGACACGACGGCCGTGGCGCTCGCCGCCGCCCTCGACGCCGAGGTCTGCGAGATCTACACCGACGTGGACGGCGTGTTCACCGCCGACCCGCGTGTGGTGAAGAAGGCGAAGAAGATCGACTGGATCTCCTTCGAGGACATGCTGGAGCTGGCCAGCTCCGGCTCCAAGGTGCTGCTCCACCGCTGTGTGGAGTACGCCCGCCGGTACAACATCCCGATCCATGTGCGGTCCAGCTTCAGCGGACTGCAGGGCACGTGGGTCAGCAGCGAGCCGGTCGCCCGGAAGACGAAGCAGCAAGGGGAACAGAAGGTGGAGCAGGCCATCATCTCCGGTGTCGCGCACGACACCTCCGAGGCCAAGATCACGGTCGTCGGTGTGCCGGACAAGCCGGGCGAGGCTGCCGCGATCTTCCGCACGATCTCCGACGCCGAGATCAACATCGACATGATCGTGCAGAACGTGTCCGCCGCCTCCACCGGTCTGACGGACATCTCGTTCACCCTCCCCAAGGCCGAGGGCCGCAAGGCCATCGACGCCCTGGAGAAGAACAAGGCGGGCATCGGCTTCGACTCGCTGCGCTACGACGACCAGATCGGCAAGATCTCGCTCGTCGGCGCCGGCATGAAGACCAACCCGGGTGTGACGGCGGACTTCTTCACCGCCCTGTCCGACGCCGGGGTGAACATCGAGCTGATCTCGACCTCCGAGATCCGCATCTCGGTCGTCACCCGGGCCGACGACGTCAACGAGGCCGTGCGCGCCGTGCACACCGCCTTCGGGCTCGACTCCGACAGCGACGAGGCCGTCGTCTATGGAGGCACCGGACGATGACCGGACGACCGACGCTCGCGGTCGTGGGGGCGACCGGAGCCGTCGGCACGGTCATGCTCCAGATCCTGACCCACCGGGCGGATGTCTGGGGCGAGATCCGACTCGTCGCCTCCCCGCGCTCGGCCGGCCGCAAGCTGACCGTGCGCGGGGAGGAGGTCGAGGTCGTGGCCCTGTCGGAGGAGGTGTTCGACGGGGTCGACGTCGCGATGTTCGACGTGCCCGACGACGTCGCCGCGCAGTGGGCGCCCGTCGCCGCCGCGCGCGGCTGTGTGGTCGTCGACAACTCCGCGGCCTTCCGGACGGACCCGGACGTGCCGCTCGTGGTCCCCGAGGTGAACCCGCACACCGCACGGATCCGGCCGCGCGGGATCGTCGCCAACCCCAACTGCACGACCCTGTCGATGATCGTCGCGCTGGGCGCGCTGCACGCCGAGTTCGGACTGCGCGAGCTGGTCGTCTCCTCGTACCAGGCGGTCAGCGGGGCGGGCCGGGCCGGCGTGGAGACGCTGCGGCAGCAGCTGTCCCTCGTCGCCGGTACGGAGCTGGGGACCAGCCCCGGTGATGTGCGGCGGGCCGTCGGCGACAGCACCGGGCCGTTCCCGGAGCCGGTCGCGCTGAACGTCGTGCCGTGGGCCGGGTCGCTGCGCGAGGACGGCTGGTCCTCCGAGGAGATGAAGGTGCGGGACGAGTCCCGCAAGATCCTCGGGCTGCCGCACCTGCCGGTCGCGGTGACCTGTGTGCGGGTGCCGGTGGTCACCACGCACTCGCTGACCGTCCACGCGCGGTTCCAGCAGGAGGTCACCGTCGCCGGCGCGCGCGAGATCCTGGCGACCGCGCCCGGGGTCGTACTGTTCGACAATCCGGCCGCCGGGGAGTTCCCCACCCCCGCCGACGTGGTCGGCACCGACCCGACCTGGGTCGGGCGGGTGCGCAGGGCCCTGGACGACCCCACCGCGCTGGAGCTGTTCGTCTGCGGGGACAACCTGCGCAAGGGCGCCGCGCTCAACACCGCGCAGATCGCCGAGCTGGTGGCGGCGGAGTTCCCGTCGTGACCGCGGCGGAGTTCCCGTCCCGGGCCCGTACGCCCGGAAACTCTGTCGACGGACTCCGATCGATTTGTAGGATCTGCGTAAGTCATGTGATCCGAACGATGGTCCGGATCACTTGATCGGCACCTGACGGCGTCAGAAGATTTTCTCCCCGCCCTCCGCAACCGCGCGGAGTGCGGGGAGCGTCTATGCGGTCGTCCTTACGGGTGCGCAGACGCATTCATCCAGGCGCGGGGACGCCACGAGCGGGCGTGGGGACGTCCGTTCGCAGGGGACATAAGGGAAGAGCGGGACGCATGTGGGCATCTGAGGCGCCGTCGGTCGTGCCGTCCGGCGCGAGAACGTTGTCGGGCACGCCCTCCGGCGCAAAAGTGACGCCCGGCACGTACAACCCCCGGCGGGGGAAGCGTGTCCAACTGGCGTGGCAGAAGTACTCGACTTCAGCGTCGCCCCGCGCGGCACGGCCCTGCGGCCCCCCGTCCGCGGGCCCCTGCGCCCCCGCGGCGCGCCCGGCGGCATGCCGGTGATCGCCCCCATGCCAGCAGCGCGGCCCGCCCGCATCCCCAGCCAGCGTGACGGCGCCGACGACACCGTGGCGGCCGGCACGACCGTCGACCACCTCACCGAGACCTACCGCGCCCACTACCGTTCCCTGCTCGGTCTCGCCGCCCTCCTCCTCGACGACACCGCCTCCTGCGAGGACGTCGTCCAGGAGGCGTTCATACGGGTCCACTCCGCGCGCAAGCGCGTCCGCGACCCCGAGAAGACGCTCGCCTATCTCCGCCAGACGGTCGTCAACCTCTCCCGCTCCGCCCTGCGCCGCCGCATCCTCGGCCTGAAGCTGCTCTCCAAGCCGATGCCGGACATGGCGAGCGCGGAGGAGGGCGCCTACGACCAGCTGGAGCGCCGCGACCTCATCAAGGCCATGAAGGGCCTGCAGCGCCGCCAGCGCGAGGTGCTGGTGCTGCGCTACTTCGCGGACATGACGGAGGCCCAGGTCGCCGAGACGCTCGGCATCTCGCTGGGCTCGGTGAAGGCATACGGCTCACGCGGCATCGCGGCCCTGCGGATCGCGATGGAGGCGTCGGCGAGATGAGCGACAACGGCGAGGAGCTCACCCCGGGCCGCGAGCCCGGGCGGACTCCGGAGCAAGAGCCGAAGCAATCGCAGGACGAGGACCTCACCCCGGGCCGGGAGCCCGGCCGGGTCCCGGAGCAACAGCCGAAGCAACCGCACGCTGGGAACCGAACTGTGAACGACAGCCCTGACGGACAGAGCCCCGACGGGCTCGGCTCGGACGAGCTGGCACTGCGCCGGATGCTGCAGGACGCGGTGCAGGACGTCGAGCCGCGCGACGGCACCCTCGACCACCTGCGCCGGGCCGTGCCCGCCCGCCGTGCCCGCAAGCGGCAGGCCGCGGTCGGCATGGCGGCCGCCGCGCTGTTCATCGGCACCGCCGTGCCCGCGCTCGTGCACGTCACGCGCGTCAGCGGCTCCGACGCCAACCCCTCCATCGCCGGCCAGGCGTCGGCCGCCCAGGGCGGCTCGACCCAGGGCGAGGGCACGAACGGCGGCAGGACCGACGCGGGCGGCACCGGCGGCACCACCGAGGACGGCGGCCAGAACGCCGGCAGGCCGGACCCCGACGACAAGGGCGACACCGCCGGCCCCGGCGCCGACGGCACCGCGGACCCGTCCGGCAGCGGCGACGCGAGCGCGCCCGCCTGCACCGCGGACCAGCTCAGCGCGAGCGGCAGCTCCGGCGCACCCGACTCCATGGGCACGGTCTACGGCAGCTTCCAGGTCACCAACACCTCCGCCGACAGCTGCTCCGTCGTCGGCTCCGGCGAGGTCACGCCCCTGGCCCAGGGCGCGGCCGACCCCGCCGAGATCGGCCTGGCGCGTCACACCGCCGGGGACGCGGCGGTCGGTCTGCCCGACCCCTCCCTGGAGAGGCACGAGCTCGTCCTGGTGCCCGGTGCCGCCTACGAGGTGAAGTTCGCCTGGGTGCCGTCCGCGACCTGTCCCACGGGCGGGGGGACCGGAGGCGGGACCGGCGGCGGCACGGGCGGCGGCGGCGGTGACGGAGGCGGCACGGGCGGCGGTACGGGCGGCGACACCGGCGGGACCGGCGGCGGTGACACCGGCGGAGCCACACCGACCCCGACACCGACCCCGACGACCACCGCCGGCAGCACCACCGAGGGCACCGAGACCACCGGGGAGACCGGTGTGACCACCCAGCTGCTCACCGAGGAGGGCACGGCCGACGGCAGCGTCGCCGTGACCTACACGGCCGAGCTGGGTGCGCCGAGCGCCGGCGTGACGGTGTCCGGCGCGTGCGCCGGGACGGTCTACCGGACCGGGATGCTGTCCGGGTCGTAGGAGCCGGAGGAGTCCGAGGGATCGTCGGAGGAGTCCTCGGAGTCCTTGGAGCCCTTGGAGCCCTTGGAGTCCGGGGAGCCGGAAGGGCCGGAGGAGTCCCGGGTGCCGGGTGAGGCGTCGTCCTCGTCCGGCACCAGCCCCATCTCCGCGTCCCTGGCCAGCTCCACCTCGCGGCGCAGCAGCCGGAACCACATGAACACGACGAAGCCGGTGAAGACGAACCACTCACCGGTGTAGCCGAGGTTCTGGAACGCCTTCAGGTCCAGACCGGTCTGCGCCGCCGCCTGCGCGGGGACGGCCTTCATCCCCGAGTCGCCCCGGTTGAGGGTGACGAACGCGTCCTCGACGTCGTACGGCACCAGGTTGACCAGGGAGGCCGAGCTGATCGCCGCCGTCTGCCCGGAGGGCAGGCCGCCCCGGGCGCTCACGCCGTTGTCCCCCGGCGTCTCGGACGCCTGGAGCGCGCCGGTCACGGTGACCTCGCCGGACGGCGGGGCCGGGGCCTTCGCCGGGTCGGCGGTGCCGGGCAGCCAGCCGCGTACGACGGGGAGGGCCTTGCCGTCCTGCTGCCGCAGCAGTGTCAGGACGTAGTGGCCCGGCCTGCCGTCCAGCTCGCGGTCCGGGACCAGCAGCTGGTCGGCGTAGCGTCCGGTGGCGGTGGCCTGTTCGCCGGAGGTCGCCTTGTCCACCGGCAGCAGCTCGGCCAGCGGGAGCGCGGGCTTCCCGCGGTCCTCGGAGGCCCACTCGCCGGCGGCGCGGTGGTTGTCCAGCCGCTCCTCGAACCGGCCCAGCTGCCAGGAGCCCATGAACACGCAGAAAGGGATGGCGAGCAGGACGAAGACGTTGATACCCCACCAGCGGGGCGTCAGCAGGAACCGGTACACGCCTTCCACGGTACGGGGCCGGGGTACGGGTGCGGGGTTCGGGGTCCCGAGGCCCCCGGTTCGGGTTTGATAGGGGCCATGAGCAGCGACGCAGAAGCCATGCCCGAGTGGGAGAAGCGGTTCCGCGCACCGCGTGTCTCCCTGCCCGACTGGGCCGAGGACGCCCCCGACAGATCCCTTTTCGTGTCGAACGCGACAGGGACGTACGAGCTGTACGCCTGGGACCGTGCCACCGGCGACCGGCGCCAGGTGACCGCCCGGCCCAACGGCACCACCGACGGTGCGCTCACCCCGGACGGCGCCTGGATCTGGTGGTTCGACGACAAGGACGGCGACGAGTTCGGCGTCTGGCGCCGCCAGCCGTTCACGGGCGGGGAGGACGAGGCAGCCGTACCGGGCCTGGAGCCCTCCTACCCGGCCGGGCTGGCGCTGGGCCGGGACGGCGGCACGGCCGTCGTCGGGCGGTCCACGGACGAGGACGGCACGACCCTGCACGTCGCCCGCCGGGGCGAGGCCCCCGTCGAGATCTACCGTCACCGTGAGTCCGCGGGGGTCGGCGACCTCTCCCACGACGGCACCCTGCTGGCCGTCGAGCACACCGAGCACGGCGACGCGATGCACTCGGCGCTGCGGGTGCTGCGCCTGGACGGCACGGCCGTCGCCGAGCTGGACGACACCAAGGGCGGCACCGCCGAGCTGGGCCTGGAGGTGCTGGGCTTCGCGCCGGTCGACGGCGACACGCGTCTCCTCGTCGGGCATCAGCGGCGCGGCCGCTGGGAGCCGCTGGTGTGGGACGTGGACTCCGGCGAGGAGACCGATCTGGCGCTGGAGCTGCCCGGCGACGTGAGCGCCGAGTGGTACCCGGACGGCACCGGGCTGCTCATCGCGCACAGCTTCGAGGCCCGCAGCGAGCTGTTCCGCTACGACCTGACGAGCAGGGCGCTGGAGCGGGTGGAGACGCCGCCCGGCACCGTGTCGGGGGCGACCGCGCGGCCCGACGGCAGCGTGGAGTACCTGTGGTCGTCGTCGGCCGAGCCGTCCGCGGTGCGGTCCACGTCCGGAGGGGTGGTGCTGGATCCGCCGGGGATGAGGTCGCCGGGTTCGGTGGCGGTCGAGGACGTGTGGGTGGAGGGGCCCGGCGGCCGGATCCACGCCCTGGTGCAGAAGCCCGCCGGGGCCACGGGCCCGCTGCCGACGGTGTTCGACATCCACGGCGGGCCGACCTGGCACGACAGCGACTCCTTCGCCGCCGGGCCGGCCGCGTGGGTGGACCACGGTTACGCGGTCGTCCGGGTCAACTACCGCGGCTCCACGGGGTACGGGCGGGCCTGGACCGACGCCCTCAAGCACCGTGTCGGTCTGATCGAGCTGGAGGACATCGCCGCGGTGCGCGAGTGGGCGGTGGCCTCCGGGCTGGCCGACCCGGCGCGGCTCGTCCTCACCGGCGGCTCCTGGGGCGGCTACCTCACCCTGCTCGGCCTCGGGACCCAGCCGGACGCCTGGGCCGTCGGCATCGCCGTGGTCCCGGTCGCCGACTACGTCACCGCCTACCACGACGAGATGGAGGCCCTGAAGGCGATGGACCGCACCCTGCTGGGCGGTACGCCGGAGGAGGTCCCGGAACGCTTCGAGGCGTCGTCGCCCCTGACGTACGTCGACCAGGTCAAGGTGCCGGTGTACATCTCGGCCGGGGTGAACGACCCCCGCTGCCCCATCCGCCAGATCGACAACTACGTCAAGCGGCTGGAGGTCCGGGGCGCGGTGCACGAGGTGTACCGCTACGACGCGGGGCACGGGTCCCTGGTGGTGGACGAGCGGATCAAGCAGGTCCGGCTGGAGCTGGACTTCGCGGCGCGGCACCTGCCTGCGGCGGCCGGCCCCGACGGGCCTCGGTAGCAGGCGCCTGCCGGCGGGGCTGCGGCGGCGTCGCGCCGCAGCCCCGCCGTTCCTGCACCGCGTCGGGTGCGGCTGTGGCTGTGGCTGTGGCTGTGCGTCGTGCGCGGCTGCGGGTGGTCGTGGGCCGGTCGCGTGGTTCCCCGCGGCCCTGGGGCGTCCCGGTGGGGCGTGTCAGCGTGTGGCGCGGCGCTGCTCCGCCGTCCCGCCGTTCTCCCTTTCCGCCGTGCGCGGGCGGCTGCGGGTGGTCGTGGGCCGGTCGCGTGGTTCCCCGCGGCCCTGGGGCGTCCCGGTGGGGCGTGTCAGCGTGTGGCGCGGCGCTGCTCCGCCGTCCCGCCGTTCTCCCTTTCCGCCGTGCGCGGGCGGCTGCGGGTGGTCGTGGGCCGGTCGCGTGGTTCCCCGCGGCCCTGGGGCGTCCCGGTGGGGCGTGTCAGCGTGTGGCGCGGCGCTGCTCCGCCGTCCTGCCGTTCTCCCTTTCCGCCGTGCGCGGGCGGCTGCGGGTGGTCGTGGGCCGGTCGCGTGGTTCCCCGCGGCCCTGGGGCGTCCCGGTGGGGCGTGTCAGCGTGTGGCGCGGCGCTGCTCCGCCGTCCTGCCGTTCTCCCTTTCCGCCGTGCGCGGGCGGCTACGGGTGGTCGTGGGCCGGTCGCGTGGTTCCCCGCGCCCCTGGGGCGTCCCGGTGGGGACGGCCTCAGCCGGGGTGGTGGTCCGGTTCCCGGGTCCGGCGGCCCAGCAGTTCCGCGAAACCCCTGCGGGTCGCCGCCAGGATCACCCGGTCCCCGGCCCCGAGGACGTACCCCTGCGGCAGCTCCCACACGAGCCCCGCCCCGGGGGCGTCCTCGGGGCCGGCGCCCGTGTCGAGGGCCAGCACCCTCCAGGACCCGGCCCGGAAGGCTTCTCCCACGGTGCGGCCCTCCAGCTGCGGATGCCCGGCCACCTCCAGCGCGGCGAACAGCAGCACCCTCCGCTCGACGGGGATCGCCCCGAGGATCTGGCGCCCGAACATCGCCCCGGCGAACGCGGGCGCGGCCAGGTGCGTGACGCTCCGGCTCCGGGTGAGGGCCTGCGGATGCGCGGCCCGCAGCGTGCGGTACACGGCGGTGGCGAAGTCGTCGTCGTACAGGCGCAGCACCACCCGCAGGTCCGACCGCACGGACCGGGCGTACAGCGCCGCTTCGAGGTTGGTCGAGTCGACGCTGGTCAGCGCGAGCAGCGCATGCGCCCGATGCACCTTCGCCGCCTCCAGGACACCCTCCTGCGTGACGTCCCCGAGCACCACCGGCACCCGCAGCCGCCGCGCCACCGCGAGGCCGCGCGCCTCGGGGTCGGTCTCGACGCACACCACGGGGATGTCCAGCTCGCGCAGCCGGATCAGCACCCGCGCGCCGATCTTGCCGAGTCCCAGCAGCACCACATGCCCCCCGAGCCCGCGGGGCGGCCTGCGCAGCCCGGACGCGTTGCGGAACGTGCCGAGCGCCTCCAGGACGGCGGCCAGCAGCACCGGGAGGAGGAGCAGCCCCAGCAGCCCGGTCAGGAGCTGGAGGATCTGGCGGCCCGTCGATGTGTTCAGCGCGGGCTCGTTGATGGCGAACAGGTCCAGGAGCGTCACGTACGTCGCGTGCAGCGGGTGGTCCCCGGTGAGGACGGTCAGCGCCACCGCGAGGGCCACCACACAGCCGACCACGCCGGCCAGTGACCAGCGCAGCCGCCGGGAGAACAGCGACCCGAGGGCCGGCACCCCGGACGGCGTGCCGGAGGGCGCCCCGGAGTACGACACCTGCTCCAGCACGATCGTCCCGCGCCCGGTCGCCTCACCGACCGCGGCGGCGTCGGGCAGCAGCCGCGGGCCCTGGTCGCCGCTGCTCTCCGAACCGTCCGCGCCCGCAGGGTCGTTGCTCGTCGCGGACAGCAGCGCGAGGGTCGCCAGGCCCGGGTCGGCGACCTGCCCGGGGCCGGGCGGCGGCCGCTCGACCGCGCGCAGCATCAGGCCGTCCGTCTGGACGACCTTGCTGGTCCCGGCGAGGGCGGTGGCGGCGAGTGCGGGTGCCGCCGTGTCGGCGTCGGAGAGGACCACGGTGGATGCGTCCGGCGCGGAGCCGGTCGCCAACGCGGCCGCCTGGTCGAGGAGTTCCTCGATGTGCTGGCCCAGGCGGCGGTTGTACAGGCGCAGCACGAGCCTCAGCCGCGGGTTGAGGCGGCGGGCGGTGAGGGCGGCGCGGATGTTGGTCTCGTCGTCGTCGTGGACGAGCGCGAGGGCGGCCGCGCGGTCGACCCCCGCCTCGGCGAGCACGGCCTCGGTGGGTTCTGCGGCCTCCAGGACGCGTTCGGGGGCCCCGCTGTCGCCGCTGCCGCGGGCCGCGTTCACCATCCGGTCCAGCAGGGCCGCCGAGGCCGCCCGGGCCCGTCCCACGACGGGCCGGCTCACGCGGCGCCCGGCCTGCGGCACGACGAGCGTGACCTGTTCGCCGTAGACACCGCGCAGTTCGGCGGCCAGCCGGTGCGCGAGCCCGTCGTCCCCGCACACCACCATGTGCGCGCCCGCGCCGCCCGGCGGACCCTGGTTCGGAACGCTCCCCACGAGGGGACAGACTGCCGTACGCCCGGGGCCGGTTCCAGTCGGCCCCGGCGGGAGGGATCTTCTGTACTGGGGTTCGAGCCTTCGTCGTGGGGTGTGATCCCGCGCGCCGGTGCGCACCCGGTGCGCGTGTGGAGCGTTGGGCCTGCTGTGGCGCTGGATGCAGAGACGGTTCTGCACCCCTGGTCCACGGTCGTGCAGGAACGGTTCTGCACCCCGGGCCGGCAACGCGCCGGGCACGGCGACCGGGAGAGACGGCTGTGTGGACTTGCGCGAGCGGACCCGACGTCCCACCTCCCGCCTCCGGCGACAGCCGGACGGGACGGACCGAAGGGCCCCGACGGACCGAAGAGGCCGGACGGACCGAAGGAGCCGGACGTCCTGAGGGGGACGGACGTGCCGGTGGATCCGGGCGTGCCGGTGGATCCGGGCGTGCCGGTGGATCCGGGCGTGCCGGTGGATCCGGGCGTACGGAGGGGTCCGGGCGTGCCGGTGGATCCGAGCGTACGGAGGGGTCCGGGCGCATCGAACAGCCCGGTGTGACCGGTGTGACCGGTGCGACCGGCCGCACCGGTCACACCAGTCGCACCGGGCATGCCCCGAGAACCCCGGAGGGAGCGGCCCCGGTGCGGGACGCGGACCCCGGCGGACTCGTCGGACGGAACCGGGAGACCGTCCTGCTGGGCGAGTTGCTGGCCGCCCACCGCCTGGTCACGGTCACCGGCGCCCCCGGCGTCGGCAAGAGCGGCCTCGCCGCGACCGTCTGCGCGGGCACGGCCGGCGGACCCTGGCGGCGGGTGGTACGGGTGCGCTGGCCGGGGACCGGGACGGGGGGCCTGGCGGCGGAGATCGCACGGGTGCTGGACGAGGGGGAACCGGCGGCCGTCGCGGACGGGGGACGGGCCCCTGCCGGCGGGGCGGCCGACAGCTCTTTCCCCGGCCTCGCCCGTGCCCTGCGCGCCGCGGCCCGGCAGGGCCCGGTGCTGCTGTTCCTGGACGACGTCGACCCCGTGCACACCGCGTGCACGGGCCTGGTGCAGCGGCTGCTGATGGCCGTGCCCGGCGTGCGGATGCTGGTGACCTCGCGGGCGCCGCTCGGGCTCGGCGACGAGCACGTGCTGCGGCTCGCCCCGCTGCGCACCGAGGCACGCGACGACGACGAGGGCACGGTCGCGCCGGCGGCCCGGCTGTTCCTGGAACGGGCGCGTGGAAAGGGCCCGTTCGAGCAGGCCGCCGTGCACGAGGTGTGCCGGCTGCTGGAGGGCCTGCCGCTCGCCGTCGAGCTGGCCGCCGGCCAGACCGGCAGGCACTCCGTGGAGGAACTCGCCCGGCTGCTGCGCCGGCACCAGGTCTGGCTGTCCGGACCGCGGCCGGGGGCACCCCGCCGCCACCGCTCGCTGCGCTCGGCGATCGCCTCGGCGTACGCGCCGCACGAGCGGGCCGTACGCGCCGTATGGGCGCGGGCCAGCGTCTTCGCCGGGTCCTTCGCCGAGTCGGCGGCGGTCTTCCTGTGCGCGGGCGGCGGCGTCGCCCCGCACGAGGTGCCCGGCGCTCTGGCCCGCCTCGCGGCCATCGGCGTGCTGCGGCCCGACGGCGACCCCGCCGGGGTGCACCGCCCGCGCTACCGGATGACGCGCGCCGCCCGCGACTTCGGGGCGGAACGGCTGCACGCGGCCGGTGAGCACGCGGTCGCGGTCGAGCGGCTGGTCACGCACTCCCGGCGGGTGGCCGAGGTCGCCGAGGACCTGTGGGGCGCGGGCTCCCAGCGCCAGGCCGTACGCCTGCTCGCCGAGGAGCAGGACGACCTCATGGCCGTCGCCCGCCACGCCCTGGACCGGCCCGAGCACACCGAGGCGGCCCTGGAGACGATGGTCGGACTGTGGTTCTGGTGGGTGGTGTACGACCACGCCGACGAGGGCCGGGACCTGCTGCTCACCCTGCTGCGCCGATGCGACCCGGACAGCCCGCAGGCCGTCCGCGCGCAGTGGCTGGCGGCTTGGCTGACCGCCTCCGGCGATCCGCGCGGGGCCCGCTCCCTGCTGGGCCGCGCCTGGCCCGCCGCGATGCTGGCCGGCGACGACGCCGCGCTCGGCCGTATCGCGCACGTCCAGGGCATGCTGGCGCTGCGCGAGCACGACGCCGTCGCGGCCGCGGCCCACTTCAGGGAGGCGGCCGACACCGTCCCGGCGCACGCGCCGGGCGGACCCTCGGCGGCGGTGAGCCTCGCCGCCCTGGCCGTGGCCGAGTCCGCCTTCGACCCCGCGGCCGCCCGCCGCAGCGCCCGCCGCGCGCTCTCCCACCCGGACGTCCGCGAGGACACCTGGGCCTGTCTGCTCGCCCGCTATGCCCGGGCCGTCGTCGACCACCGCCACGGCCGTCGCGGCCGCGCCTGGCACCGCGCCCGGCGTGCGCTGGCCGCGCTGGACCTGGAACTGCCCGCGCCGCTGCCCGCCCCGCACGGCTGCGCCGCGCTGCACGGCCTTATCGCGGACATCGAGTCGGGTGCGGCGGGCCGTGACCGGGGCCGGGTGCCGTTCGTCCCGACACCGCGCACCGCGGCGGGCCTGCCGGCCCCGTCGAGACGACCCCGGTGACCCTGATGGTCCCGATGGGCCGGGCGATCTCTCGGAATGCAGACCCGGTGAATACGGACGGTCACGGAAGGTGAATGGGTGCGGGTGATGACAAGTAGGTAGTTGTGCACGGAAATTACCGGTGGGCAATTGCGGAAACGGAAACTTGCTCCGATGCTGGAAGAGCTGCGCCCGCCTGTTCCGGTAGCCGCGGGCGCAGCTCGCCCGCCGGCGCGCGCACATCCCCCCGCGGGTGGGATGATGGGGACGGTGATCCTCCCGGCAGGAGGTGGATCATGGGACAGGCGCGTGAAGCGATGGACCGGCTCACCGAGGCCGTCACCTCGAAACCCGACCTGAAGGCCGTGGCCGAACTCTTCGACGAGGACGCGGTCGCCGTCACGCCGGACGGCGTCTTCCACGGCCGCGAGGCCGTCGTCGAGTGGTGGCGCCAGATGACGGACGCGGTCCCCGATGCCGTCTTCGAGCCGCTGTACGCCTTCGAGTCCGGCGACACCGCCATCGACGAGGGCTACTACAGCGGCACCAACTCCGGCCCGCTGCAACTGCCTTCGGGCGAGACGCTCCCCGCGACGGGGAAGGCCGTCAAGGTGCGCGGGGTCGACCTCGCGACCGTCCGGGACGGACACATCGTCAGCTACCGGGCCTACTACGACCAGCTGGCGTTCCTGGAGCAGCTGGGGCTGCTCCCGGAGACGCAGGAACCCGCGACGTCGACGTAGGAACCCGCGACGCGGCGACCTGTGACGCAGGAACCCGCGCGACACCCCCCTCTGACACGGCTGGGGCATTTCTCGATCCGGAGAGGAGCCCCGGCCGTGGTGCGTCGTGCACGCGATGAA
This sequence comes from Streptomyces sp. NPDC093094, assembly GCF_044754345.1. Lineage (NCBI taxonomy): Bacteria > Bacillati > Actinomycetota > Actinomycetes > Kitasatosporales > Streptomycetaceae > Streptomyces > Streptomyces sp. NPDC093094. The sequence goes on from NZ_JBIVOX010000005.1 coordinate 320,744, forward strand.
TTCCATGGGCCCAATTCGGTTCATACCGCTGCCGTCGAGTGATCTGGATCACCTCGCAACCGTTTTCCGTAATGCTCGCCGAACGGAAAACGCTTAATGGTCTGGGCCACTGCTGTTACCGGTGTGCCTCATGTGACCTTCTGGTGGCCGTAGCGGCCTATTTGGGGTGGATTTCTTCGTGAGTCGACGTAAGGGGCACGCGTACAGGCCTTTGAGTCTCAAGCGGCGGGCGTGGCTGACGCTCGGCGCGGTGGTGCTGGGGGGTGGGGGCCTGGCGACGTACGCCGTGGCCAGCCCCCCTGCCGGTCCGGAGGAGACGGGGCAGGACAAGCGGCCGGTCGAGGTGTTCGACCTGGCCCTGAAGGCGCCGGCGGCGGGCAGGCGTGAGCTGCCGCGGACGGAGACGAAGCAGTTCTCGCTGGTCGGGGTGTCGTGGACGGGTGCGACCAAGCCCCTTGAGGGCAGGGCGCAGGTGCGGACCCACAGCCTGGAGACCGGCGAGTGGAGCGGGTGGCACGACCTGGAGCTGGACGCGTACCGGCCGGAGGAGCCGGACGCGCAGATGCGCGGGGCGTCCGCGCCGCTGTGGGTCGGCCCGTCCGACGGCGTGCAGGTGCAGATCCTGCACGAGGACGGCACGACGGCCGCCCTGCCCGCGGGACTTGAGGTCAACATGGTCGACCCGGGTGTGGTGACCGAGGCCGAGACGAAGATGGACGAGCCGGAGCCGGCCGCGTTCGCGGTCGGGGGCACGGTGGCCCAGGCCCCGGCGGCCACGACGGCGGAGTCGACGGTGCCGCAGCCACCGGTCACCTCGCGTGCGGACTGGGGCGCGGACGAGAACAAGAGCCCCGACCCGTCGGAGTACAACCCGGACGTGAAGGCGGTGTTCGTCCACCACACCGACGGCGCCAACGACTACGACTGCGCCGAGTCGCCCTCGATCGTCCGCGGCATCTACGCGTACCACACCGACGTCGAGAAGTGGAACGACATCGGCTACAACTTCCTGGTCGACAAGTGCGGCACGGTCTTCGAGGGCCGCAAGGGCGGCATCGACAAGCCGGTGCTCGGCGCCCACACCTACGGGTTCAACCGTGAGTCCGCGGGTATCGCGGTGCTCGGTGACCATGTCGGGGAGGGTGCCTCCGACGCGGCGCTCGCGTCGGTCGCCCGGGTGGCGGCGTGGAAGCTGAGCCTCTACGGCATCGACCCGGTCGGCACGGTGGACCTGAACGCAGGTATCGACCAGACCAACTACTTCGGCAAGAAGTTCGTCCTGGGCACGAGGTACCCCTTCGAGCGGATCTCGGCCCACCGGGACGGCTTCAACACCCAGTGCCCGGGTGACGCCCTGTACGCCCAGCTGGGCAAGATACGCACCTGGGCGGCCGGTCCGGTGGAGGACGTGAAGATCGGCTCGCTCACCGGCGCGACCGCGTCGGGCTCGACGTACTACACCAAGGGCGCCGTCACGGTGCGCTGGTCGGCCGCCACGCCCGCCTCGCTGATCAAGCGTTTCGACGTGCTGGTGGACGGCACCCCCGTCGCCGGCACCTCCGGCCTGGGCACGGCGAAGGCCGTGACCCTGGCCGCGGGCAGCCACACGGTGGCCGTGCGGGCCACGCACATCACGGACAGGACGACGACCAGCGCGCCGCTCACCGTGGTCACGGACGCCACGGCGCCGACGTTCACCTCGGCGCCGAAGCTCTCCCTGCGCACCGGCACGGTCGACACGACCGCCGTCCCGGTCACCCTCGGCTGGAAGGCCGCCGACGACAAGGCGCTGCGCCAGGTGCAGCTGCTGACCCCGGCGACGGCCACCTTCAGCGCGGCCGCCACCCTCTCCAACCGCACCGCCGGCTCCGGTGCGGCCGCCACGTGGTCGATGCGGGCGTACGACTACGCCGGCAACTACGGCAACGTCTCCGCCTCCTTCACCCCGCTGATCCTCCAGGAGACGTCGGCGGTGAAGACCGGTACCTGGTCCACCCGTTCCTCCACCAGCTACCTCGGCGGCAAGTCCTACTCCAGCGCCTCGAAGAGCGCGAGCCTGACCTGGACGTTCACCGGCCGCTCCGCCTCCTGGGTGGTCTCCCGCGCCTCGACCTCCGGCCAGGCGTACGTCTACGTCGACGGCGTGAAGACCGCCACGGTGGACCTGAAGTCGACCGCGACCCTGTACCGCCAGGCGATCTGGACGAAGACGTGGTCGGCCGCCGCCAAGCACACGATCAAGATCGTCGTGGTCGCCACCACCGGCCGCCCGACCGTCACCACGGACGGCCTGGTCTACATCAAGTAACCACCGCTGATCACCCGTCCCGGGGGCCCGGCCTGCACACCAGGCCGGGCCCCTGCGTGTTCTCCCGGTTCAGGCCGCTGCACGCGCCACGCGGCAGCTCCGGCAGTGTCCGGGCTTCGACTCGCCGGTGAAAGCGCCCCAGAGGGAAGCCCCGAAGCACAGAGCCGGACCGTCCGGGACCTCGCTGCCACGGACGGGGACGACACCCGGGCATCCGGCGGACGGCCGATTCCGGTCCGGCTGTTACTCACTTTCGGGTGATGGGCCGGATTCCGGCGGGGTGGCGCGCTGTGGCGGTCGAGGGGCACGGCCCCGCTCCCACAACGGCAGATCGTCCACCAAGACGTCAATTTCGTGCATACAAGACATACGTGAGTGTTGCAGTCAACAGTCACAGAAATATGGTCAACAGGTAACACGGTGCGCGTTTCCTCTCCAACTCCTGCACACGGCGGACAAAGTCTGTGGTGCGCGGCCAACCGGTCGCCACCCGCACATCGCACCGACCCCGGCGGCTGCCCGTGAAGGCCGCTCCCGAGGGAGGGTGCCCGCACCATGTAGGGGTACTTGATGTCCGCTTCCTCTTCCCTCACCTCCCGCCGTCTGCTTGCCGCCGTGCTCGCGGCCGGCGCCGTCATCGGGGCGGCGGCGCTGCCGGCGTCGGCCGCCGACCACGACCGCGGCCCCCGTGCCCCGAGGGTGGAGATCTCTGCCGTCCAGTACGACTCCCCGGGACGGGAGGACCGCTCGAACCGCTCGCTGAACCGGGAATGGGTGGAGCTGACCAACACCACCCGCCGCGCCGTCAACCTCGACGGCTGGACGCTGGAGGACGAGGACGGCCACACCTACACCTTCGACGGCTACCGCCTCGCCGGGCGCTCCACCGTCCGCATCCACACCGGCGTGGGCCGCGACACCCGCACCGACCTGTTCCAGGACCGCCGCCGCTACGTGTGGGACAACCGCGACACCGCCACCCTGCGCAACGACCGCGGCCGTTTCATCGACGACGAGTCCTGGGGCAACGACCGCCACCACCACGGCGGCGGCCACCACCACGGCGGCGGTCACCACAACCACGGCGGTGGCCACCACAACGACCGCGGCCACCACAACGACCGCGGCAACCACAACGACCGCGGCAACCACAACGACCGCGGCAACCACAACGACCGCGGCAACCACAACGACCGCGGCAACCACAACGACCGCGGCAACCGCCACTGACCGCTTCCTCACCACGCCGGTGACGGCTGAACACCCCACCCACGCGTACACATGAGACACAGGCGCGCCCGGCCACCTCCATGGCCGGGCGCGCCGACGTCCTGTCCATGCGGCCATACCTGTCCGAACCGCCGCCGGCCTGCCGCACGGGCCGTGCAAGCCTCGACGCGGACACCGTCAGCTGCACCGCACGTTCGGTCCACGGGAACGCCGCCGTCAGATTTCTCCCAGGCCCCGGCAGCACCCCAGAAACCACTCAGGGGCCCGACCCGCTGAGCGGATCAGGCCCCTGACCTGGTACTGCACTGTCGGGGTGGCGGGATTTGAACCCACGACCTCTTCGTCCCGAATTAGGTCCGATCATGTTGCCCACCAGCTGCGAAGGGTGTATGCCCAGGTCAGGCTGTTGGTGGCTGTTGGTCTCGGGTGGTGTCGCGAGGGCTCTGGGAGAAGATCTTCTCCCAGATTTCTCCCAAGCGGTGGGGTGACAGCGTGACAGTTGCTTCAGGATGTCGCGTTACGAAGGCGAATTTGCATGCTGCGGTACGCCGTCAGCTGCAGCACGGCGCATGGCGTGCCACCGTCTATGCATTGCTCGCGCAGAGGATCGGTTGAACCGTCCTTTCAAGTACCTCGACGTCTCTCTGCTCTGGCTGAGGGAGTTGGCCGAACCCGCGGGTGTACCTGCACGTTTGGAGCAAGAATGGCCGCCTGGTAGATCAACAAGGCGCAGGGGGCGAAGTTCTGTATGACGAGCCAGGTGGAAGTAGGCGGCCTGAGGATCGCCAAGGCGCTGTCGTACGTGTGTGGGCATCGGGACGAACTCGCCGCGCTGCTTGACGAGGACGACGCCGCCTTGCGTGCTGTCGAAGCCGCAGTCGGCAGGCCGCCCGCAGACGTCTCGCTCACTACCCTTCTGGACGCCTTGCACGCAGCAGTTCGATGCGCAGGCGATCCATCGGGGGTGTATGGGGGAATGGGCCGCAGCGTGATGTCGGCCGGTGTTGCTGGTTTGGACGTCGTGTACCGGTGTCCCTTGCAGCTGTGTATCGGTCGATCCGGTCAGGAAGTGGACGGCGACGTGCCACGCTGCCAGTTCGCCCCCGGCGCGACGGCGCTGATCCGGGAGAGGCTCCCGTAGTGGGAGGGCTGCTCGGTGAACTCAGCAAGAAGCTCGCCGAGCGGTGGCTGACTCTCCTCGTACTCCCAGGCGCGCTCTATTTGGCGGTCGCCGCAGCCGGACACACTCTCGGGCAGAGCGCTGCGCTGGACGTGGGACGGCTTACTCACGCGATCTCGGACGCTGCCCGGGCTCCCGTGGCGACTGCGGTAGGCGGCCAGGTCGTGCTGCTTGCTGCCATCTTGGCCGGTGCGGCCGCCGCTGGTCTTGCTGCCCAGTCCCTCGGCTCCGTTGTCGAGCGTGTGACCCTGGCTGCCGGCTGGGGTGCATGGCCGTGGTTGTTCGGTGAGTTGGCTGAGCGGTACGTGGCACGCCGGCAGCGTCGCTGGGACGCGGCACGGGCGGAGTACGAAGCTCTACGGCTTCTGGAACGCGCTCCGCGACCGGCTGACCGTCCCAGGCCCCGGGAGCGTCACCGCGCTGCCCACAGGTATGAACGTATCTCCGTGGAACGGCCTGAACGGCCGACTTGGAGTGGTGACCGGATCCACGCCACGGCGGTTCGGCTGGACCGAGATGCACATATCAATCTCCTCATCCTCTGGCCACACCTTTGGCTAGTGCTGCCGGAAGAGATACGTGGCGAGATCAGCAGGTCCCGCGCCGCGTTGGCGCGAGCTGCCGTCCTTGGTGGATGGGCCCTGCTCTATCTGCCTCTGGCCTGGTGGTGGTGGCCTGCAGCGCCGCTGGCCGCCACGATGGTGGTCGTCTCGGCACGTCGCCTCCGTGCTGCGTCGGACACCTACGCCACGTTGCTGGAGGCGTCTGTGCGCCTTCACCTGGCGGACCTGGCCGACAAGCTGCGCATCGAGGAACAGCCGATGGGTCCTCTGCTCGGTGGCGCGGTCATGCGACGGCTGAGCAGCCCGGCGCCTGCGGCGGAACCGGCTTCGTGAGTTCCGTCGAATTCAGAGGCTCGCCTCGGCATTCCTGGGCGGTGTGGCAATCAGATCTACCGGAGACGGAGATCGGGAAGTGACAGGACGGTTTATGCAGGGGCGTGAGCAGGATATCGCAAGGAAAAGCGAAGTGGAGAAGCGCATTGCCGTAGTGGAGTTACGGCTGGACCGGCTCGCCCGCGAACAAGACCCTCGGGTGGTGCTGGAGCCGGAAGCACTGGTCGAAGCCCGTCAGCTTGCCTCGATACTCCACGATGACGAGTCCGACCTGGAAGGTTACTACCTCCTCGGTTGGTTGCATGTCTCCAGGTACAAGGCACTTCCCGAAGGGGCTGGGCAGCGGGACAGAGAGGAAGCCGTCGCGAAGTTCACGCCCTGCTTCGTGTTCGGCGCAGATGAGGAGGATCTGCCGGACGAACTCCTTCCAGATGTGGCCCAGCGCGCGCTCGGCTTCGTCTGGAGGATCCAGCAAGGGATGAGTGCTTCGCCGAGCCCAGCTTTGCGCGCGAGAGTGACCGATCTCCTGCGCCGTATCGCGGCCGCTATCCCCCGTGGAAAAAGCGAGTACGCGGAAACGCTGTCCAATCTTTCCGTCATCCTGAGTTCCCACTTTGACGCGGGTGGCGAACTGGCGGATCTGGACGCGGCTATCGACGCGGCCCTGGGCGCAGTGGAAAGCACGGCAACAGGGCATCCGAAACAGCCGGGCATGCTGTCCAACTTGTCAGGTGTGCTGATGTCGCGCTTCACTCATACAGGTGCCGCGGCGGACCTGGACGGTGCGATCGAGACCGGCCGATTGGCAGTCCAAGCTTCTGTGGGCTCCGCTGTCGGCAGGGCTGGCGGGCTCAACAACCTGGGTACCGCGCTGAAGACCAGGTTCACCGAGAGCGGCATCCTGTCGGACGTGGACGCGGCGATCGAAGCCTTCCAGGAAGCCTCAGCCCTCTGTACCGAGGACCACGAGAAGGCGGGAGTTCTTCACAATCTGGGGACCGCCTGGCACGGCCGATATGAAAGCACCGGCGCGCTGGCGGATCTCGACAACGCGATCGAGTGCTGCCAGGCCGCAGTCGAGGCGGCTCCCCAGGAACATCCTGCGCGCTCCATGTTCCTGTCTGGGCTCGGCACCGTCACGCTGACTCGATTCCAACGCACTGGTGAAACAGCGTATTTGGGCCGATCTGTTATTGCGTTCCGGGAAGCTCTGGAGATACTCCCGTCGGGGCACCGGGCTCGTGGGCTTCGTCTCTCCGGCCTGGGGCAGGCTCTCCTGGCGCGATACCGCATCGGCGGCGACAGGTCCGATCTCGATACGGCGATCGAGATGAACCGCGCTGCCTCCCGGGAAATTACCCCGCATCAGACCGAGTTCAACGCGGTTCTCAACAACCTGGCCATCTCCCTCGGGCAGCGTTTCGAATGCACTGGTGACATGGACGACCTGGACGAGGCGATCAGTGCCAGTCGTGCTTCCGCTCAGGCCACCGCGGACGGTCACGTCGACCGGCCGACCCGTCTGTCCAACGTCGGTCTGATGCTGTGGACTCGGTTCAAGCACACCGGGGCGTTGTCGGACTTGAACGCCGCGATCGAGTTCGCGCACGGAGCCGTGAAGACGGCACCCCGTGAACACTCCGCCTTGGCGGCGATGTTGTCCAATCTCGGCACAGTGTTGTTGCAACGTTACGAGCGGAACGGGGACCCTCATGACATCGACGAGGTGGTCCGAAGAAACCGCGAGGTCCTCGGCATTACGGATGCAAGTAGTCCTGACCGCCCTCGCTTTCTCGCGAATCTGTGCACCGCCCTGCACACCCGTTTCCAGCGCCTTGGAGGCTTTGAGGACCTGGACGGCGCGGTCGCAGCGGGACATGACGCGACCGCTACCGTTCCGTCCCACCACCCTGAGCGCCCCAGGTACTTGTCCTTGCTGGGAGGTGTGCTGACCGTCAGGTTCGAGAGGACCGGGTCCATAGCGGATCTGGATGACGCGGTGGTTGCGTGCCAGGCTGCGCTCGACATCTCGTCCGCGGAACATCCGGAGCGCGCCGACTACCTGTTCCAGCTCGGGGCGGCCCTGTATCGCCGGTATCAGCGGACTCACACGCGGCACGACTTTGATCGCGCACTGGCCGCCCATATGGAAGGCGCGCGAGCCGACGGGGCCAGGCCCTCGATTCGTATTCGGGCCGCTCAGGCAGCGGCCTCAATGACCGGACGGTCGGATCCTGATCTCGCAGCTGATCTCTTGGCCAGCGCCGTACACCTGCTGCCCGAAGTGGCAGACCGCCGACTGAGCCGTGGTGACCAGCAGCACGCCATGGGCAAGTGGTCCGGGCTGGCCGGAGATGCGGCGGCACTGGCTCTTGCTTCTCGCGAAGGCACACTCGCTGAACGGGCGGCGCGAGCACTGCAGTTGATCGAGGTGGGTCGCGGCGTCCTCCACAGCCAGGCGTTGGACATGCGGAGCGACCTCGCAGAGCTTCGCGAGCGCCATCCCGACCTGGCCCATCGCTTCGAGGTACTTCGGGACGAGCTGGACCGGCCGATGGAATTGGCTTCCCTCACGGAGCCCGACGGACAAGTAAGCGCCGCGGTACGTGCGGTCGATGCCGAGGAGCAACGACGCAGCCGCGCCGACCAACTTCAGGCCACGCTGGGCAACATCCGAGCGCAGGAAGGATTCGCCAGCTTCGCTCGTCCCCCCGCCGTCAGTGAGCTCCTGGCACAAGCCGCCTCCGGACCGGTGGTGAGCTTCACCGTCAGCCACTACCGCAGCGACGCACTGCTGTTGACGTCCGATGGAATCGAGTCCCTGAACCTGCCCGACCTTACGTACGACCTCGTCATCGACCAGATACAGACTTTCCATAGGGCACTGGAAACCGTTGCGGATCCGCGCATGTCGCCTCTCACGCGAAAGGAGGCGCAAGCGACGCTTCACGCTGTCTTGGAGTGGCTGTGGGACGCGGCGGCCGAGCCGGTCCTGCGCAGCCTTGGTTTCACTGGTGAGCCCTCTCCCGGACAGTCGTGGCCCCGCGTCTGGTGGGCGCCTGGCGGGCTCCTCTCGCTGCTACCTCTGCACGCTGCCGGCCATCACTCCGAGTGGCTCCGGGCGGACTTGAGAGACGGGGAACCGCCGACAGTCATGGACCGTGTCGTCTCCTCGTACACCACCACGATCCGCGCACTGCACCACGCGCGCCGTCGTCACATCTCCGCGCCGTCCGTGAGCCGGTCACTGATCGTGGCCATGCCCACAACTCCGGGCGTTCAAGGACGCCTGGACCACGTCTCGGAAGAAGCCGCACTGCTGTGCGGCCTGCTGCCCGAGCCGACGCTCCTCATGGCGCCGGGTGCAGAAGCTGACGGCATGACCGTCCCCGGGCCGGAGACACGACCGACCAAGGCTCGGGTCCTGAAGGCCCTCTCCGATTCCGGGATCGTTCATTTCGCGTGCCACGGTGCCCACGACCCCGACGACCCGTCCCAGAGCTTGTTGCTTCTGCACGACCACGAACGTGATCCGCTCACGGTGGCGAGCCTTACAGGAATTAAGATGGACTCGGCCCAACTGGCCTACCTGTCAGCGTGCCGAACAGCGTTCATGGAATCTGTGGAGCTGATCGACGAGGCCATCCATCTCGCATCGGCCTTTCAGCTCGCGGGTTTTCCCCACGTCATCGGCACCCTCTGGGAGATAAACGACGAGGTGGCCTCGCATATGGCAGCTGACTTCTATGCTGAGCTCGGCGGGGTCACCGACCAGCATGGTGGCCTCGACACGGATGCGGCGGCCCGTGCTCTGCACCACACTGTGCGCAAGTTCCGTGATCGCTATCCCAAGTCCCCCTACCTCTGGGCGGCCCACGTGCACGCCGGGATCTGAACGCGGGCGGTGTCGCCGCTGAGACGCGGCATCGACATGCATACTGCTGTCGATGCCGTTTGCACCTTGGTCTCGACTGATCGTGAGTGCGCGGTGATCGGATGTCCGTGACGCGGATCTTCCGCGATGGACATGTAGAAACTCCCCAGGCTATGGCTCACATTGTGGTGGACGGGGGCCAACCAGGCCGAGGTCCGACAGGACTTGGTGAGCCAGTTCGAAGGGCTGGTTGCGGGGGCCGTGGGGTACGGAGGCGGCGGATTCGAAGCCGCGTTGTGCGGCGAGGGCTCTGGGGCCTACCAGCCCGGTGAGCCGGTAATGCCGCCAGAGGGGAACCGGCCGGCGGGCATCGACCACGATGAGGTCGGGCCGACGCCAGACGACCAGCGCCCAGGCTCCCCTGTCGGGCTCCGAGCCCGAGTCGGCCCAGGCCCCGACCAGGGACGCATCCTCGGCGGCGCCGACTGCTTCGAGTGCCACCAGCGCCGGGTTGCTGAAGCGGCCGGTGACATGGAGGAGGAGTCGTCCGTGGCGGTGTACGTCACGCCCCTTCTCGGCGAGGGACCATACGGCGTCGGCGAGGGGATCGTTCTGGACGACGTCCGACGCGACATCGAGCACGGCGGCCGGGTCGACGGCCGGGCCGAAAGCTGTGTCGAGCAGCGTCGTGTACTCCGTGACGTACGCGGAATCCACTGCGGGAAGCAGGCGGTCGACTGCCTGGGAGGCTTCGTTGAAGGCGATGGTCTCAGGCGTGATCTCGTAGCGCGGGGCGTGGCTGCGGAGCACGGCGAGGGCGACTGCGGCGAGGCTGCCGACCTGGGGCTCGATCCGCTCGGGGAGGTCGTTTCGGTTCAGTGCGCGGACGGCCTGGGAGAGCAGCGGCACCCAGTCGGTGTGCGCCGGCGGCCAGGCGCCTGCCGCGACGGTCCACAGGGTCAGCCGAACCACGAGCATGCGCTCCGGAGGGCCCAGGTGGGGAGCGAGGGCGACGAGGCGCTCCACCCAGCGCCGGTATCTACGGCGAACTTCCTGGTTCGCCTGCCGGAGGTCGGGAAGGGTGGCGGTGCTGCTCGCTTCGGCACCGGCTGCCTCGGGGTCGTGCTCTGCCGCCACGGCCTCCGCGGTGTCATCGTCGAGGGCGGCTTCGATGTCGTCGGTGAACCGCTCGTCCCAGGAGACGGGCAGCAGGTCCTGAAAGGGCGTGCTGATGTCGGTGGGCAGGGGGAGCCCCAGCGCGAAGCGCGTGAGCGGATGTCCGACGCGTCCGGCACATTTGTCCAGATAGCGCTCCCAGCCGTCCTCGTCGCCGTCCAGCGGGGCCGTCGTGACCGCACCGCCAGTGCTACTGCTCGCGGATACGCCTGCTGGGGTAGGGGTCAGTCCCGTACGGAGGGTTTCCAGGTCGCCAAGGAATCGTTCGGCGAGCCGGGGATCCGCGAACAGGTCGGGAGGCCGTGTCGTGGGGGCCTGGGACTGGGTCGGGGTCATTCGGCGCAGGGCGCGGTCAGGGTCGACGACGAACACAATGTTGCCGAAGCTCGGTACGCCGTCGCTGTCGACTACGACCAGGCGCACACGGCTGCCCGCATCGGCCGGAGCCGTCACCGTCAGCGTGGCCTGTCCGGGCGGGACATCGGCGATGCGCTCCCATGCCTCCGGCGGTGCTGCGGCCTGGGACAACTCCAGGTGAGCGGTGCCGGAGAGAGGCCGGGCCACGCTGATCTCCAGGCCGTCCGATACGCGTAGGGCACCGAGCAGCAGCGGCCCACCGCCAGCGATGGGGCGGGGAAGGGGCGGGACCGTGTGCAGCCGGGCGGCGGGCTCGTCGGTGCCGTCCGGAAGGAGGGTGGCGGGGATGGGGGTGATGACGCCGAGTTCGCAGTTGCCGCCCTCGCCCTGGGAAAGCAGCAGGGCCGCGGCCGAGAGGTTCGGGCTGCCGGTCAGGGCCCAACGCTGCCCCTCGGAGATCCACTCGACGAGTTTCCCGTGGCGGTACCGCTGGCCGTTGTCGCTGACGACGCGTCCGTCGTACTGCTTCACCAGGGCGGCGACGGACGGACCGTCGAGATCGCTGAGTCCGGGCTGGTAGGCGAGGGTGAACCGGCTCGGGCGGAAGCGTTCGAGCAGCCGCCGCAGTGCCATCGAGCGCCGGTCGTAGAAGGGCGCGAACACGGCCAGTTCGTCGACGGGCCCCTGCGGCAACTGATCGATGATCGGCGAGCGCAGACTGCTGACGACACGGACCTGTGACGCCGCAGGTGTCCTGTCGCGGTGGAGCCGGTCCAGCAGCGCTGCGACCCGACCCAGCGCCTGTGGCACTCCGGCGGAGAACCTCACCTTTTCCGGGAGGTCGCGCAGCCATGCCGACAGCTCCGGAACTGCCGTGGGACTCTGCTCGCCGTCCACCCGCAGAACCGTCCACAGTTCGGCGTTGGCCTGCCAGCCGGCCAGCGTGGTGTTGCCGGAGCCGAGGGCGATGGTGGCGTGCTCCGGTCCGGCAAGGACCATCAGCTTGGGATGGAACGCGGCACCCTGGGCGTACGCCAGACCGGCGAGGTAGCTGCGGCCGGCCCGCCGGACGGACCGGGGATCGTTCCGGGTCATGGAGACGTCTCCCGCCACCGTGACGCGTGCGCCGGTGGCCTGGGTGACGCCGAGGGCTACCTCCTCGAAGAAGCCGAGATCGGCGGTGAAGCTGAGGAAGAGCGCCTCTTCCAGGTTCCGCCCGCCCGTGCGCTCCTCATCAAGGATGAGGGTCAACGGAGAGGCGAACGCGGTTGGTGGCTCCACCACGACCGGTGCCGGTGCGGTCTCAGTCAACGAGAGCCCTCCCGCTCCTGGTCACCGACCAGTGCTGGTCGTCGTAGTGCAGCACGCCGCATGTGGCCAGGACGGTCCCGAGCTGGTCCAGCCGTAGCCCGACGTCACCGCGCCCCTCCTGGCTCGTCCGGTACAGCAGCCCGCCCCGTTCGTGCAGCCGGGTCGGTAACCACAACGTGCCGTCTGCACGTCGGCGGGCCTTGGCCAGCGCGATCCGCTGCGACCGCGCCACCAGGTCGTAGGTGAGTCGGCGGGCGACATCGCGCAGTTTCATGGGCCGGGCTTCGTCAAGCCGCCGCTGGACCCATTCCGGGCCGAGCTCGACACCACGCTGGCCTAGGAACGCGTCCCGGACCCGACCGGTGAGTTCGTCCACCCGACGGGCGCTGGTGGCCAGCACCCGCAGTTCGGCGACAGGCAAGGGATCACCCGCCCACCGCAGGTCATGCTCGGCGGGCAATGGCGTTCCGACCGTGCTCTGCGTCGCGGGCAGAGAGGACAGGAACGCATCCACCGTCATGTCCGGAAGCTCCGCGGCGAAGCGGTCGGCCACTTCCTCGATCGGCACCAGCCCGTCGACCTGCTCCACGAGCCAGGACCACAGGCGGCGCCAGGCTCCGACGGAGTAGTTGCGCAGCACCACTCCGCGCCAGGCACCGGCCGCGTCGATGCCGCTGGTGACAGGATCACTGGTCAGGAAGTCGCCGAAAGCGAGCACCTGGCCGATATCGCGGGTGAAATATCGGACGGGATGTGTGGCGACCACACGAGCCAGAAGCTGAATCGTCTGGCGTCGCGTTGCCGAGCGGGAGCCTGCTTCGGCCGGTCCACCGGGCTCGCACATGAGGTTCGCCAGCCACTCCCCATCGGGATGCTCACCGCCCGCGCATACGCACAGCCGGTCCCCGAAGGAGGCGAGATCATCCACGTCCAGCGTGTCCTCGGCGGCCAGTTCGAGCAGCCCGCCCAGCCCCGCTCGTAGTGCCGCGGTCTCCAACCGCGGTCCGGGAACCGGTATGGGGCCCGCACCGAGGATGCCGAGCGCGACCTCGGATCCGGCGTACGGTGCCCAGAACCCCCACGAGTTGCCCACGTACCCGTCCTTGCCCGGGACCTCGGCTTCGGACATGGTGACCGTCCCGGAGTGCAGCCGCCGGGCAAGGGCATCGACCCCATGAGCACGCGGCAGCCAGTCCAGAGCCTGTGGATGATGCGCGAACGACACGGCGGCCAAGGCCACTTCCGCGCGGCGCAGCAGAGTCTGGGCGGCCGGGACCGTCAGGTCCTCCCCGCCGGCTTGCGCCGCGATCAGCCCGTGCAGTGCGTAGTAACGCCCGTGCGGCGTCTGCGTGGTCACCCCGGGGACCAGGTGATCGACCATGCGCGCCACATGCCGCTCCACCGAGAGCGGATAACGGCCCGCGGCGACGTCCAGTCCGGGGCGGCTCCAGCCCGGTCCGTCCACGGGCTCCGGTGTTTGCCCCTTCGCACCGACGGCGACCATGCCCTCGACCATTTCCCGCTGTCACCCCCTCAGCGCTGTTCAGTCGGGAAACCGATCCGTCATTCTGGCGCATCTCTTGGCGCAGCGGCACTTCGGATGGGAATCCCCAGTCGGACGAGGCAGTGGGGTACCTCTGCTGGGAACCTGATAACCGTCATTATCAAATGACGGCGCCTTCGCCTCGCCGGGGTCGGCGTATCGTCATGAGGTGTCGGGCGGAATCTGCTGCAAACGAAGCCGTGACGCAAGACAAGGCCCAGCCTGACGGCCGAAGCGGCTGATGTGACGATAGACGAACGGGGGAAGGATGCGCATCGTGGTCACTGGTCTGCCGGACCCGGCACGCCGCTCCCCCGGGCCGCTGCCCCTCCTGGTGTCGATGTCCGACATCGCGACGTTCGCCCGGGTGAAGCGCCCTGTCGTGTCCACCTGGCGCCGACGCCATCCGGACTTCCCCGCCGCCGTATCCGAGAACTCGGGACGGCCGCTGTTCGACGGCGCACAGGTGACCGACTGGCTGATCGCCTCCGGCCTGGGCAACGCCGCCCCGCAGGAGCTCCGGTCCGAGCTGGCCCTCTTCGGCATCATCGCGCTGCGGGACCGCTTCACGCCGTGGCAGCTGGTCGAGACGCTGGGCAGTCTGCTGTGCCTGCGCCGGCTCGACGGCCGGCCACTGGCCGACGACGCGAACGTCTCCCCGGCCTCCCCGCCCGACGTCGAAGCCGACGAGGCCCTCTGGTCCGCGCTGCTGCGCCGAGCCGAACGGATCGACGCCGAGGACGATTTCGTACTCCGCGAGTTTCGCTCGATCGACGCCACGGCGGCCCCGCTCGTCCGCCTCGCCGAGGGCCTGATCGAGTCCGCCTACGACGAGCGGGGCGCGTACGAGTGGCTGCTCGCCGCCCGCTCCCGGCTCGGACTGGACTCCCTCGCCGCCGACGCGGTCACCCCGGAGCTGCGGAGACTGCTCACCCAGGTCACCGATCTCCGCGTCCGTCTTGAGCGAGGCGAGTCTCTCACCCTCGCCGACCCGCATGCCCGCGCCGGCGACCTGCTCGCCGCGCTCCTCGACGACACGGAGGACCGCGACCGCGTCACCGTCCTCGCTGCCGACCCCGATGACCGGCTCACCCGCATCACCCGTCGCCGCTTCCTGCTGGCGGGCGTAAGCGAACTCGACCTGGACGTGCAAACCGGCTCCGACCTGGAGGAACGCTTCGCGGACCCAGACATCGTCGTCACTCAGCTCCCGTACCGCCCGGGCGAGGACCGCTCGGTGCTCGCCGCCCTGACGGAGCTCGAACGCGTCGCCTACCTCCTCCGCCCCGGCTGCACGGCCCTCGTCCTCGGACCGGCCGACGCGCTCGTCGACGATCTGAAGAGCACGGAGGCCGCCCAGCTCCGCTCGGCTCTCCTGCGCGAGAACATCGTCGAGTCGGTCATCGCCCTTCCCGGCGGGGTCCTGCCCTTCCGCCCCGGCTACCGTCCCGCGCTGTGGACGCTCACACGCGGTCCCGTCCGGGAGGCGGAGGGCATGGTCTTACTGGCCGACATCAGCTCGGAACAGCTAACGCCGGGTGTGCGCATGCGGCTCGCCGAGGACGTCCTCCTCTGGCGGGCGGAAGGCTTCCGAGGACTCGACGGTCACGACCCACGCTACGGCCGTGTGGTCCCCGTCGCCGACCTTGACCGGGCCTTCGGCGGCCCCCTGACCCCGCCCGCGCCACCAGCCTCGGCGATCTGGTCCGACAAGGTCACCGAACGCCCCGCCCTGATCGCCGAGGCCGAGGCCCGCCTGGAGCGTGCGACGGCGGACACGCACGCGTACGAGGAGGAGCGGGGGCCCTACCGAGGGGCCGTGTTGCGCAGGATCGGCCGCCTGCCCGGCCGCACCACCCTCGGCAAGCTGATCACTGAACGCAGGGTGATCCGGCTCCCCGGCCACCGTATCGACGAGAAGGACCTCACCCGCGACGGGCACCACACCGTCCTGGGCTCGGAGGAGATCACCGGTCGACAGCCTGTGGGCGGACGCCGTATCGACCGCCTGGTGCTGGCGACGGCGTACGAACGAGCGGCGCTGACCGAGCCCGGTGACGTCGTCTACACCCTCGCGCCCCGCCTCGGCGTGTACGTCGACCACGACGGCTTCTCGGTCGTTGCGTTCCCCGCCCGCATCCTCCGAGCCAACGCCGACGCCGCCCGCCCGCTCACCCCCCGGGTCCTGGCGGCCCTGCTCGGCGCGGCCCGTGGCACGGCCCGCAGCCCCAGCGCGGTACGCCCGGCCCGCCGTATCGAGGACTACCATCTCCCCGACCTCGACCCGGACGAGGTGCACCGCTTCGACGCCCTCCTGGCCGAGACCGAACGCCGGGAACGCCTGCTGCGCGCCCAGTCCGACGCCCTCGCCGAGGCCCGCGGCCTGACGATCGCGGGTCTGGCCGACGGCACCCTCACGCTCGCCGATCCACACACTCCCGTCATCAACCGTACCTAGCCGACCAGTTGGAAGAAGGAACGATGCCTCCCCGCAAGCGAGCCGCGGCAGCCGCCGGACAGGGCGAACTGCTCAGTGTCTCCAGCACCAAAGAGATCCAGGACATCCTGTGGAAGGCCGCGGACAAGCTCCGTGGCTCCATGGACGCCGCCCAGTACAAGGAGTTCGTGCTCGGCCTGGTCTTCCTGAAGTACGTCTCCGACGCCTTCACCGAACGACGCGAGGAACTGGCGGCCGACCCCGAGCTGGCTCAGATCCCCGAGCACCGCCGGGCGGCCTTCCTTGAGGAGAAGGACGAGTACACGGAGAAGAACGTCTTCTGGGTGCCCCCAACCGCCCGCTGGGACCACATCTCCGAGAACGCGGCCAGCGCGGACGGCGGCGTCGGCAAGCTCCTCGACGAGGCCATGGACGAGGTGATGAAGGCCAACAAGACCCTCACCGGCGTCCTCCCGAAGATCTTCAACCGCGACAACGTCGACCAGAAGCGACTCAAGGAACTCGTCGACCTGATCAGCGACGCCCGCTTCACGGGCCATGGCGACCGCCCGGCGCAGGACGTGCTGGGCGAGACGTACGAGTACTTCCTAGAGAAGTTCGCCCGCGCCGAGGGCAAGCGGGCCGGCGAGTTCTACACGCCGGCGAGTGTGGTGCGCCTGATCGTCGAGGTGCTGGAGCCGTACGAGGGGCGGGTGTACGACCCGGCCTGCGGCTCGGGCGGCATGTTCGTGCAGAGCGGCAAGTTCGTCGCGAAGCGGCGCGGCAAGGACCACACGCACGACATCGCGGTCTACGGCCAGGAGGCCAACGAGCGCACCTGGCGCCTGGCCAAGATGAACCTCGCCATCCACGGCATGGACCCGAAGGGCGTAGGCGATCGCTGGGCGGACACATTCGCGGATGACAAACTGCCGGATCTGAAGGCCGACTTCGTGATGGCAAACCCGCCGTTCAACATGTCCGACTGGGCACGGAAGACGGACGACAGGCGGTGGCGGTACGGGGTTCCACCACAATCGAACGCCAACTACGCGTGGCTCCAGCACATCGTCTCCAAGCTGGGGGACAGGGGCAGCGCGGGCGTGGTCCTGTCCAATGGCTCGATGTCGTCGAAGCAGTCCGGCGAGGGGGAGATCCGGGCGGCGATGGTCGAGGCGGACCTAGTGTCTTGCATGATCGTGTTGCCGGGAAATTTGTTCCGCACCACTCCAATTCCGGCTTGCCTGTGGTTCCTTGCAAAGGATAAGTCGCCGCAGGGTTCAAAGAATTTCAACGACCGCCGAAGCCAGGTTCTTTTCATCGATGCGCGAGCAATGGGTTCACTTCTTGACCGAACAGAGCGGATCCTCACGGACGGCGACTTGGAGAAGATCTCCGACTCGTACCATGCGTGGCGCGGAACCCAGTCAGCAAAGGAAAAGGGTCTCTCCTATGAGAATGTTCCTGGATACTGCTACAGCGCGTCTCTGGAGGAGATCAAGAAGCATGACTATCTGCTGACTCCAGGATTGTATGTGGGTACAGCAGAGGCTGATCATGACCCGGATGCAGAACCCGCGGATGAACGTATCGCACGACTAACGAAAGAGCTGTTCGCTCAACTTGACGAGTCGGCACGGTTGGATGCTGCAGTGCGGGCACAATTGGGGCGTATCGATGGCTGAGTGGCGTCAGACAACCTTGGACCAGCTGGTCAAGCTCCAGCGTGGGCATGACCTGCCAACGTCTCTGAGGAAGCCTGGAGCTGTGCCCGTTGTGGGCGCAGCGGGCCCAAGCGGAACTCATGACACAGCAATCGTGAAGGCGCCAGGAGTCGTGCTTGGGCGCGCTGGCGCTTCCATGGGAACAGCAACGTATTGCGACGTAGATTTCTGGCCCCTCAATACGTCGCTTTACGTAACAGACTTCTTGGGAAATGATCCCAGGTTCGTTTACTACCTGCTCGATCTGCTCGACTTTTCTGGGTACAATTCCGGTGCCGCTCAACCCATGTTGAATCGGAATTATATTACTCAAATCGAGATTTCTTTGCCGCAACCTCAGGAGCAGAAGAATATCGCTGCCGTGGTTGGCGCCCTGGAAGACAAGATCTCGTTCAACCAGCGCCTCGCCATCACTGTCGAGTCTCTACTTCGCAGTATGTACGACTCAACCAGAGATGGAGCTGATGTTGTTCGTCTTGATCGGATTGGATCCCTGGTTCGCGACTCAGTGAAGCCGGAGGACCTAACAGGGGAAGAACCCTACATCGGCCTGGAGCACATGCCACGCAGGAGTATCTGGCTTGGAGAGTGGGGAAAGGCGTTGGAGGTGAGCAGCAACAAGAATAGGTTCGCAAGAGGAGATATTCTCTTCGGTAAGTTGCGCCCCTACTTTCATAAAGTGGGCCTTGCTCAGGCTGCCGGTATTTGTTCGACAGACATCATCGTGGTGCGTGCGACGGAAGACGCGTATCAATGTTGGCTTCTGATGGCGCTCTCCAGTGACGAGGTTGTTGCCCACGCAACTGCACGTAGCGGTGGCACGCGAATGCCTCGCGCTAAGTGGTCTGACCTTGCCGCTTTTGAGGTTCCTTGGCCCGGTCCGGAGGAAAGGGCGCGCTTTGAGGCGACGGCCTCTCCCCTGATTGAGAGAGCGGTGCGTGGCTCTGAAGAGAGCCGCACCCTAGCAGCCCTCCGCGACGCCCTCCTCCCCCAACTAATGTCCGGCAAGCTCCGCGTCCGCGAAGCCGAGAAGATCGTGGAGGACGCCGTATGACCACAGAAAGCGGCATTGAGCCCACTCACACACCCGCCCACCTCGACGCCAAAATGACCGAGGCCACCTGGGAGCACCTGGCCCTGGATGAACTCGCGCAACTTGCCTGGGAGAAAAGGACCGGCAAAGACCTCGCCCCCGGCACCGGCCACCGCCGAGACTGGGACGACCTGATCCTCCACGACGAGCTCCAAGCAGCCATCGAGAAGCTGAACCCGGAGCTGACCTCCACCGCCGTCCACGAGGCGACGCGCATCGCCACCGACCCCACCTCCCGCGAGGCATACCCAGAAAACAAGCAGGCCCACGAATACCTGACCACCGGCATCCGCCTCACCTACACCGACGAGTTCGGCGCCGAGCAGACCCCCACCGTCCGCCTCGTCGACTTCACGGACCCCGACGCGAACAGCTACCTCGCCGTCAACCAGGTCACGGTCAGGGACACCGACGGCAGCCACCGCCGCTTCGACATCATTCTGTACGTCAACGGTCTCCCCCTCGCCGTCGTCGAACTCAAGAGCGCCTCCGACGAGAACGCGACCCTCAAGTCCGCGCACGCCCAACTCCAGACGTACGTCTCGGAGTTCCCGATCGCGTTCCGCTACAACGTCCTGTGCCTGGTCTCGGACGGCATAACCGCCAAGTACGGCACAGCGTTCACGCCGTACGAGCACTTCGCGCCCTGGAACGTCGACCACGAGGGCGAACGCGTCGACACCAACGAGCCCGGCTACGACGGCCTCGACGCGCTGAACCTGGCTCTCCAGGGCCTGTTCACACAGGAGCGGTTCCTCTCCCTCACCCGCAACTTCGTCAACTTCCCCCCGCCCAAGCCGGGCGAGCCACTCTCCGGTAAGCGCATCGCGAAGCCGCACCAGTACTTCGCGGTGAACAAGGCGGTGGACGCCGTCGTCGAGGCGTCGCGGACGAACGGCCAGGCCGGCGTCGTCTGGCACACGCAAGGCGCGGGCAAGTCGGAGGAGATGGTGGAGACGGCGGCGCTCGTCGCCCGTCACCCGGCCCTCAACAACCCCACCATCGTCGTCATCACCGACCGCAACGACCTCGACGACCAGCTCTACGACACCTTCCTCGACAGCGAGTCTCTGCTCGGGCAGAAGGCCCACCAGATCGACACACGCGAGGAGTTGCGCACCGAGCTGACGCGGCGCAACGTCGGCGGGATCGTCTTCACCACCCTCCAGAAGTTCGGCCTGAGCAAGGAGGAGAAGGACGCCGGCAAGTCGCACCCGCTTCTCTCCGAGCGCCGCAATATCCTGGTGATCGTCGATGAGGCGCACCGCTCGCACTACGACAGCCTCGACGGTTATGCCCGCCACCTGCGCGATGCCCTGCCGTACGCCACCCTGCTCGCCTTCACCGGTACGCCGATCTCAAAGGCCGAGGCCGACACGCGTGCCGTCTTCGGCGAGTACATCGACATCTACGACCTGAAGCGCGCCGTGGACGACGGGGCCACGGTCCGCGTCTTCCACGAGCCGCGTGTCATCAAGGTCGACCTGCCCAAGGGTGTCGACCCGAACACGCTCGACGAGCAGGCCAACACCCTCACCGAGGGCATGGACGACGCCGAACGCCGCCGCGCCATCCAGTACGCCACGACGATGAACACCATCTACGGCTCCGAGGACCGCATAGCGAAGCTCGCCGACGACCTGATCGCCCACTGGGAGCAGCGCCGCGAGCTGGTCAAGCCCGACATCGGCGCCCCGGGCAAGGCGATGATCGTGTGCGCGACCCGCGAGATCTGCGTACGGGTCTTCGACGCGCTGGCCGAGCGGCGGCCCGGCTGGGTCAGTGACGAGGTCGACAAGGGCGTCATGAAGATCGTCTTCCACGGCGACCGCTCCGACCCCGAGCACATGCGCAAGCACTCGCTGCGCAAGTCCCAGCAGAAGGTCGTCCAGAAGCGGGCCAGGAACGCCGACGACGAGCTGGAACTGCTCATCGTCCACTCGATGCTGCTCACCGGCTACGACGCGCCGCCCATCCACACCCTGTACATGGACCGCCCGATGCAGGGCGCCAACCTGATGCAGGCGCTCGCCCGCGTCAACCGCCGTTTCCGCGGCAAACAGGACGGCCTGCTCGTCGGCTACGCACCCCTCACCGACAACCTCACCAAGGCCCTGCGCGAGTACTCGGACCAGGACCGCAAGGACCAGACCCTCGGCGCGGACATCGAACGGGCCGTCACCGAGGTCAAGAACGAGCTGGCCACCATCAAGGGGCTGCTGGCCGGGAGCCGTTGGAAGGAGTGGCTGGCCGATACTGGCCGCCCCGACTCCCGCAAGCGCGCGCTGCGCCTGACCGCCGACTTCCTGCGCGACCCGAAGAACCCAGGCAACAAGGTCGAGCCCCCCGCCAAGCCGCTCTCCGTCCGCTTCAAGGACAGCGCGGCCCGGCTGGACCGCTTCTACCGTGTCTGCGCGATGAGCAAGGAGATCGCCGAGCGCTGCGAGGACCTGGACGACTGGCGTCGGGACATCTCCTTCTTCAGCGAGGTCCGGGCATGGATGATCAAGCTCGACGCCGCCCAGCGCGAGGCGAGCGGGGAGCCCCTCAGCGCCGAGGTCCAGCGTTACCTGCAAGCACTAGCAGCCTCGGTCGTCGACGCAGACGAGATCACCGACCTGTACGCGGAGGCCGGCATCGGCCGGTTGGACATCACCCGCCTCAACGAGGCTCAACTGCGGAAGCTGGAGAACTCCGAGACCCCCCACCTGGTCACCGAGGCCCTGCGCCGCATGATCCAGCAGAAGATGCGCGAGGTGACCAAGCACAACGTCGTCCGCAACGAGAGCTTCACCGAGCGCCTGAACGACCTGATGAAGCGGTACATGCTCCAGCAGCTCACCAGCGCCCAGGTGATCGCCGAACTCGCCGCCCTGGCACGGGAGGTGTCCGCGGAGGCCCGCCGCGGCGAGCGGTTCGATCCGCCGCTGACCCACGCCGAGCTGGCCTTCTACGACGCTGTAGCGCACCGTGACATGGCCGAGGTGATGGAGGGCGGCGACGACACCCTCGCCAAGATCGCCCGTGCCCTCGTCAAGGACATCCAGAAGAACCTGTCCGTCGACTGGCTCTCCCGCGAACCCGTCCGAGCCAAGCTCCGCACCCGTATCCGCCGCGTGCTGGCGATGTTCGACTATCCGCCGGAAGAGGAGCGCGAGGCGATCGACCTGGTCCTCAAGCAGATGGAGATCGTGGCCGCCCTGTGGGCGCCCGCTGCGAAGTAGCAACGCATGCGGGAGGGCGCCACCAGGGGCGCCTGCCCGTCACGGCCAGGTGCGCTCGACACGGTCGTGCCGTACGGCGTACGCCGCCGGGCCGCCCTTCTCGACGGCCCGGTGGATCGCGTCACGACGCGCGACGAGCCGCTCGACCATCTCGGAACTGCGAAGCTGCTGGTTGTCCAGGTAGAACAGCACCGCCTCGCGCTCCAGGACGGGCTGGATCTCAAGATCCCGGGTCTTGATCCGCCCGTCCTTCGACAGCGGGACCCAGGACCGGTCGAGACCGTAAGTGATCCACTCCTCGTCCGGAACGTCCTGCCCGTCGTCAGGAAAGACGTCCCCGATGCGGTGAACCGTCCACCCGCAGGCTCTCAGTCCTTCCGCGACACGGCGACCGAGGTTCCGGTCGAGGAAGAACTCAGGCGGCAAGGTGCACCACGGCCCGGCAGAGCGCGTCCACCTGTGCAGGCGTCATGTCGTAGTCGTACGCGATGTCCTCGACGGTCTCCCCGGCCTCCCACAGGTCGGTGATGGCCTGGACCGTGACGCGGTTGGCGGCCACCACGGGGAGACCATGGCCGAACCTCGGATCGATCACGACGGGGACGGAGTCCGGGTACTGCCTCAGCCGCAGGCTGGAGGGGAAGTCGTCGCCCGGCTCCCAGGTGAGGTATCGGAGATAGTCGGAGACCACTTCGTGGATGGGGACCTGGCCGTCGCGGGCTCTGCGGAGATCTCCCCAACCGTGCTCGATGAAGATGTCCACGCCGTCTGTGGCGATCCGCTTCGACACGAGGCCATACGGGGTGTCGAAGGCGTCTCGTACGGCGGCGGCGGCCTCCCTGATCTCACTCATGCGGAGGCCCAGAGAACGCAGAGAACGAAGAACGTGTGCCTCGGCCACCGCGATGAACGGCACCGAAGGCTGTCCCCTCCGTACCGGCTCGACCTGGTGGACCAGTGGCGCTCCGGCGGCCTTGCCCTTCAGCCACGAGGTCAGGGTCGACTGCGGAATCTCAAGGTAGGAGGCGGTCTCTGCGGGCGTCAGCAGCCCGTCGTTGAACCTGTCGACCATGTCCCACCTCCTCTTGGCGCCGGATTTCGCATCGTGCCACATCAAGCCTCCCACCTGCAGGTGGACCGCACACCCAGTCATCGGCTCAGCCAGCCACAGGGAGTCGGTCTTTGGCCTGGCAGTCCCGGCAGCGTTCAATTCACTTTAGACCGCGATTCTCGATAACCAGGGTTATCACTGAAAACTTGGATTCAATAACTTCTCCGCCTCTACCGTCGGTTCTGTCACACCGGGCTCGCGCAAAGCGAGAGACTCAGCCCTCTCGCCCACCGCATGAGGCCGGCCCAGGAACCGACCACGGAGGGCGGAGAGCACCATGACGGAACACCCCGCACAGAACGAGCCGAACGCATCCGATCATCAGGTCGATCACCGCCGAGGCGCCTCCTCGACGCTCTCCCGCCTGACCGCCCGCCTCGAAAGCTCGGCGCTCGCCGAGGCAGCCCGGGAACTCCTGCGAGAGGCACTGAGCGCCACCGCGACGGAGTCCTCCGGCACCCCCGCCGCTCCGCACCCGGACCAGCGGGTGTTCCTCGACTCCATCAGCGTCAACGGCTTTCGCGGCATCGGCCGCAAGGCGCGTCTGCCGCTGACCGCGAAGCCCGGCGTCACCCTCGTCGTGGGACGTAACGGCTCGGGGAAGTCCAGCTTCGCCGAGGGCGCCGAGACGGCGCTCACGGGCCGGACCGCCCGCCTGGACAAGCAGCGGGGCGAGGTGTGGCGCCGGCACTGGCGCAACCTGCACGACGGTGCCGACCCGAAGGTCGAGGTCCGCCTCGCCATCGCGGGCGACCCCCGGCTGTCCACTCTGGCGTGCACCTGGCCCGGCGACGACGTCACCGCCCCCGAGGTCGAGTTCAGACGGCCGGGCCACGGCCGTCGCCCCTCCGTCGGCGTCGGATGGGAGCGGGCCCTGAAGGACTACAGCCCCTTTCTGTCGTACGCGGATCTCGACAAGGTCCTCAACGGCAGGCCCAGCGAACAGTACGACTCGGTCGCCGCCATCCTCGGACTTCGCGAACTGACCGACGCGGACGAGCGGCTCCAGGGCATCGAGAAGACGCTCGACTCCGCGCTGAAGCAGGTTGAGGCCGAACGGCCCGCACTCGCCGAGGCGTTGTCCGCACTGGACGACCCGCGGGCGGTACGCGCGCTCGCCGTCGTCGGCAAGGCGGGCGAGCCCGACTTCACCGAGCTCGACGCCCTCGTGACCGCATTGCCCGACGCGGACGAGGGCCGCCTGAGCGAGCTGCGCGCGACCGCCGCCCTGGCCGGACCGGACCTCGGCGTGGTCGGCGCGGCCGTGGACCGGCTGCGCGAGGCCGTCGCCGTACTCGACGACGTACGTGCCTCGGGCGCCGAGGACGCCCACCAGCGCGCGGAACTGCTGGCCAAGGCCCTGGAGCACAGCCGTCGGCACGAGGACGAGAACACCTGCCCGGTGTGCGGGTCCGACCGGGCGCTCGACGAGGCGTGGGCCGAGCGGGCCGCCGAGCAGGTGGCGACCCTGCGACGGGAGGCCGCGACCGCGCGGGAGGCCCGCACCGGACTGCGGGACGCGATGGACGCCGTCCGCTACCTCGTCACGCCGGTCCCCGCGTGGCTGCCCGCCCCGCTCGTGGACCCGTGGGAGGAGTGGCAGGCGTGCCGGGCGATCGATGACGCCGAGCGGCTCGCCGCCCGCGCCGAGACCGCCGCGCTCGTCCTCGCCGACGCCTGTGCCGCGCTGCGCGAGGAGGCCCTGCGGGAGCTGGAGAAGCTCGACGAGGAGTGGCGCTCCTGTGTCACCCGCCTCGCGGGCTGGCTCGACCGGGCCCGGCCCGCGTACGCCGGCAGGCCCCGGCTGTGCCAGATCAGGGCGGCACGTAAGTGGCTCAAGGAGGCGCGTGCCGAGCTGCGCGAGGAACGGCTGCGGCCGTTCGAGGACCACTCGCAGCAGATCTGGGAGGAACTGCGCCAGCAGAGCAACGTGGACCTGCGCTCCGTACGCCTGACCGGCAGCGAGAAGGCCAATGTGCGCAAGCTGGTGATGGACGTGTCCGTCGACGGCACCGAGGCGGCGGCCCTCGGCGTCATGAGCCAGGGCGAACTGCACTCCCTCGCGCTCTCGCTCTTCCTGCCGCGCGCCGCCGCGCCGGACAGCCCCTTCGGGTTCGTCGTCATCGACGACCCGGTGCAGTCCATGGATCCCGCCAAGGTCCACGGCCTTGCGAAGGTGCTGCACGACCTCGGGGAGACCCGGCAGGTCGTGGTCTTCACCCACGACACGCGACTCCAGCGGGCCTTCACCAACCAGGAACTCCCGGTGACCGTGCTGGAGGTGGAGCGGGCGGGCCGGTCCGTGGTGACCGTGAACCGGGTGACCGATCCGGTCCGCCAGGCGCTGGCCGACGCACGCGCCCTCATCCGCACGCGAAACCTCCCGCCGGTCGCGGTGACCCATGTGCTGCCCAGCCTCTGCCGCGCCGTCCTGGAACGGGCCTTCTCCGAGGCCGCGTGGCTGCGGCTGCACCGGGCCGGGGTGGCCGAACACGAGGCGGAGAAGACCGTCGCGGGGGCCGTAACGCTCATGGACATCGCCGCCCTGGGGCTCTTCGGAGACCCGACGAAGGGGGCCGGTGAGGTCTACGGGGAGCTGCGCAGGCGGTGCGGCCCCAGGGCGGTGGACCTCGTCCGGCAGTGCCAGGAGGGCGCCCACCCGGCGGGCACCTCGATGCCGGACCCCCAACGGTTCGTGGACGACATCAAGGCCGTCGCTCTGACGGTACGTAAGCCCGAGGAGGGGCCGTGAACCAGACGATTCGCCAGCTGCTCGACACCGCCGACCTGCTGCTCACAGACACTGGCGAGCCCGCCACGTCCACTGCCGCCACGGCGAGCCGGTGTCGAGGTGCAGCCTTCGCCCTCCGGGTCGCGCTGGAGAGCGCGGTCGCCGACCGCCTCACCGCCCACCGGGCGCCTCGCGCGATCCGGGAGGGCACCCAGCGGGCCGCGTTCCTCTGGCTCCGCGGTTGCGCCGAAGCAGGAGCGGCCCGCCGCGCGAAGGCCGTGTGGAGCCAGCTCTGCCTGGGATGCCACTACCACCAGTACGAGATCGGTCCCACGGAGGACCAGGTCCGCGCATGGCACACCGAAGTCGCGGCGCTCGTCGCCCTGTTGGCCCTCTGATCCGCATCGACGCCGCGAGAGGCGCTGCCGGGAGGAGACACGCATGAGAACGAAACCACGAGGGCGGTTATCGCCGCCGTCCACAAAGAGCGGAACGAGGAGCAGCACCATGACGGCCCGTACGTCCAAGCGAACCCTGTACCGACTCAGGGGCGTGCCTCCCACTGCCGACGCGATGTTCGACGCCCTCGACGCGAACCAGTTGGAAAGGGTCCACGCAGACTTCGACGTCCCCGAGAACCTCGGTGTACCAGCGGTCCTGGTCACCGGCAGCTTCGAGCAGCCCGTCGCGAGCTGGTGCGACGAGATCTTCCGTACGACAGGTATCGAGGTGTCACGGCCCGTGAACCGCTCGGCCGGCCTGCTGATGCTGGCCGTCGACGGCGAGGTGTACGCGATCGGTTACGACCAGGGCTTCCGCCTGGTGCCCGACCGCCTGAAGGACCACCGCTTCGGCCTGAGCTTCGCGTCCCGCCGGGTGGACCCCGCGAAGATCCGGGACCTGGTGTCGCACACCCCGGGCGGAGGGCGCACCGACATCACCCTGATCCCGAGCGGGGCCTCGGTGTGGAGCCTGGGCATCGTCGAACACGCCCAGATCGTGCGCCGCCTCGGCGGCCACCTGGACAACATCCCGCTCACCATCTCCCGGGACAACCCGGGGAAGATCTCCAGCGCCGAGGGCGGCGCCGGCCTGCGCATGCGGCTCGGCGTGGAGGGCGCCGACCTGATCGCCGACATCCGTGCGATCGCCCGCGTGCTGCGCGAGGAGAAGCCGAGTCCGGAGCTGGAGTTCGTCGAACACGTCGTGCCCGTCGACGATCCCAGCCTAGTCACCCATCTGGAAGCCGTCCTCGACGACCTTCTGGGACAGGAGCCCGACGGGAGAATCAGCGTCGCTGTCCCCGCCGACCGTTGGGACGACTACATGGCCGCCAGAGCGTTCAAGGCCAGGATCAACAGCGACGTGGCCGGCCGGTCGACCGACGACTTCGACCTTGAGTACGTCCTCTGCCGCGCGCGCATCCAGCGTGCGGGCAGCCGCGTGGCCGCGCTCCGGGAAGGAACCGTCACCCTCTATCGGCATGGCCGCGCCGACCGGGCCGACGAAATCTGGACGTCCAGCGCGCTCCGCTGGATCGAGGCGGAAGTCTTTCTCGACTCCCGCCGGTTCTTCCTGATGGACGAGCACTGGTACGAGATCGACCAGGAGTATCTGAAGGCGATCCGCTCGCACGCCGAGCGGCTGATCACCGACACCCCGTCCGTCGACCTGCCCCCGTGGGTCCTCGGGGAGAAGGAACGCACCTACAACGCGTCCGTGCCGGATCAGCGGCCTGGGTACGTCTGCTTCGACCGCGACAACGTACAGACCTCCATGCACCGCGGGAACGGCGTGGAGATCTGCGACCTGCTGAGCCCGGACGATGTCCTGGTCATGGTGAAGCGAGCCAAGGGCTCCGACGCCCTGAGCCATCTCTTCAGTCAGGCGCTCGTCGCCGTACAGACGCTACGGAACTCCCCGGAGGGCAGGGAACGGTTCGCCAAGAAGGTGGCGGCGGCCCGGCAAGCGCACGGTCTGCCGGAAGACTTCCGGCCTTCGAAAGTCGTCTTCGCGATCCTGCTGAAGGATGGCACCGACCTCACCGCGGACACCCTGTTCCCGTTCTCACAGGTCACTTTGGTGCAGACGGCGAGGACGCTCGAAACATGGGGCGTCCAGGTCGAGGTCATCGGCATCGCCTCCACTCCGTCGGCCGCCACCTCGACTGGGACTCGGCGGTTGGCGGCGTAGCCGCCGCGCACCGTAACGACGTACACCGACGTGGCTGGCGAGCCGTTCCGGATCTCGGGGCCACAGCGATGCCAGCTGTTACGCCAGCGACTTTCGCACCGCGTCGACCAGTGACGTCGCACGCAGGTCGTCGAGGCCCCCGATGATGTTGTTCATCGCATAGCCGAAGGCGATGCCCTGCTCCGGGTCGGCGAAACCAAGTGAGCCGCCTCTGCCTGTGTGACCGAAAGAGTTCGGCCCGATCATGGGGTTGGTCTCGGTAGGCAGCATGTACCCGGAGCTGAACCGGCTCGGGATCAGCATCACCTGGTCCTTCCCACTGGCCTGCTCCTTGGCCGCCGAGGCCAGGGTCTCCGAGGTCAGCAGGCGCACGCCGTCCACCTCGCCGATCAGCGCGGCGTACATGCGCGCCAGTGCGTGTGCGGTGCCGATGCCGTTGGAGGCCGGGAGTTCCGCGGCCTGCACCTCGGGCGAGTCGAAGTCGATCGCGGCGGGGTCGGTGACCGCGTACGCCCGGTTGCTGAGTGACTCCGGATCCCGCCAGGCGGCGACCTGTTCGCGGAGTTCTTCGGGAACCGACTCGGCGGGCACGGTGGTGAGGTCGATGGCCGGTCGCTGGTACACCATGCGGCTAACCCGGTCGCGTTGATCCGCTGGGAGTCCGATGAAGAAGTCGAGCCCGAGGGGGGCGGCGATCTCGTCGGCGAAGAAGCGGCCCGGTGTCCGGCCGGATACCCGGCGGATCACTTCGCCGACGAGCCAGCCCCAGGTCCGGCCGTGGTAGCCGTGCGCCGTGCCCGGAGTCCACTGGGGACGCTGAGCGGCAAGCGCGGCTGCCATCGGGTGCCAGGCCAACGCCTCGTTCAGCGGGACGGGTTGGTCCAGTGTGATCAGGCCAGCCTGGTGGGACAGCAGCCAGCGCACCGGGATGTCCGCCTTGCCGTTCGCGGCGAACTCTGGCCAGTACTTTGCCACCGGCGCGTCCAGGTCCAGCGCACCGCGCTCGGCCAGCATGTGTGCCGCGGTCGCGGTCGCCCCCTTGGTCGCCGAGTAGACGAGTTGCAGCGTGTCTCGTGTCCACGAACGATCGGTCTCGGGGTCGGCGACACCGCCCCACAGGTCCACTACCGGTCGGCCGTACTGGTAGACGCACACCGCCGCGCCGATGTCCCCGTGCTGGGCGAAGTTCGCCGCGAACGCCTCACGCACCGGTTCGAACCCAGCCGCGACCTCACCGTAGATCGTCGTCATGCCGTCCATCCTGGCATTACGACAGCCTGCTCTGAGGGGGCGGGCTCGGCCTCTCAACCCGAGAGGTGACGGTCACGCCGCGACGGGCACGGCCTGAAGCCGCTCGCGGAACTCACGGACAGCGGGGACGGACTTGCGCGGTTCGAGGTGTGCCGAGAACTCCTTCAGGCGGTCCAGAGCCCTTACGGAGCTGACACTGCTCTCCAGGAGTTCGGTGCCGTAGTTCGCGGCGTCAAGCGCCCCGTCCAGGTCGCCGCCGGCGAGCCGGGCTTCGGCCAAGCGGCTGGAGCGTACGGCCTTGTCCCGAGGAGCCGCGCTCTTCACCGAAGTCTCCAGGGAACCGGTCGCGCGCTCCACCTGCCCGGACCGCAGCAGGACCTTGCCCTCGGTTGACTTCAGCTGCGCCTCGCCGAACCAGTTGAGCCAGTCCGGGTTTTCCTCCGTCGTGTGGTGCTCCCAGTGGGACAATGCGCGGTTGAGCGCTGTACCGGCATTCGCATGGTCGCCGTCGCGGGACAGCGCCTCGGCCTTGTGCAGGTAGAGGAAGGACTGGGTGTAAGGCGACAGCGTTCGAGGGGCGTTGTCGATGGCAGTGGAGATGAGAGCGACGCGCTCGGCGGTCCGTCCGGCCTCGGAGACGTGAACGCCCATCTCCGCGAGGATGAAGGCGCCGAACGCGTCGTCTCCGGCGGTACGGGCGCTGCGCAGGGCGCCGACGTAGTAGCGCTGGCCGGCGGACCGCAGACCGGCGTCGTAGGCCATCCAGCCGGTCAGGTGCGACACCCGGGCGGCCAGGGCGTAGAGGCGGGTTCGGATGCTCTCCGTGTACCTGCCGGTGCTGAGGAGTCCGGTAACGAGGGCGAGATCGCCGCGTGCCTGCTCCAGGAGTGTGGCCCCGCCGAGTTGGTCGTCGAGGGTACGGAGCGTGCTGATGCGCTGCTCGATCGTCGAGACCATCGTGTCCGTGACCTGATCCCCGCCCAGAGCCGAGGCGAAGGCGGACGGCGCGTCCACCCAGCTCGCCGCGAGGCCCGTCAAGGCGGCGCCGGTGATGGTGAGAAAGCCCCGGCGATCCATGCGGCCACTCCCCACGAGTTCGGACAACGCCTCAACGGTACCGGCCTCGGTCCACGGGGCGGTGAGTCCCGTGACCTCCCAGACCGGCAGCCACCGGGGCCAACCTTCCCTCCGGGCCTGCTCGTACGGGACGCGCAGCAGGTCGGCGAGTACGCGCTGGGCGTCCGCGTCCGGCTCCTGTCCCTGCTCCCACTTCCATACGGTGGTCCGGTTGGTCGCGAGCGGGATTCCGAGCGACCGCCCGTGCGCCTGCATGAGCCGGGCGAACTCGGCCTTCCCCCATCCACGCGTCTGGCGGAGGAAGCTCAGCGGGTGGACTGCCAACGGCTCACCAGGCATGTCATCACTCCCGTCATCCCCTCAAGGCGTAGTGGGGAGGCTACTTCGCGTGGCCGCGTACGGGGAGGGCGTCCCCATGAGGAACCCCCTAGAAACGTTCCGCCTTGCCGTCAGGGGCCGTTGACTGAATATCAGCCGTCCACGGAGCCCGCGCAGGGTGCAGCTTCCAGAACGGTTCTCAGATCGGCGGCTCCGCCCCTGTTTCCCCGTCAGGGGACGGAGCCGCTCTCCAACTCCTCGGAGGCGTCCGCCATGTCCACGCTCGTCCATCGGTTCGTCCTCGCGGGTGAGGAGAGGGAAGTTTCCCTCGCCCGGCGCACGGTCGTCGACAAGGTGCGTGCGTGGGGTGTGCCGTTGAACGACGACGCGGCTGACGCCATCCGTCTCGTCGCCTCCGAGCTCGTCGGCAACGCCGTGGTCCATGGGGAAGGGTCCGTCACCGTCACGCTGTACCACCGGCCCGGCCGCCTGGTGATCGACGTACTCGACGACAACCCTGCTGCTCCGCAGATGAGTTGTGCCCAGGCCGACGACGAGAGCGGGCGCGGCCTGGCGCTGGTCGAGCTTCTCGCTTCGCGGTGTGCCTGGGAACCCGCCGGCCAGGGCAAACGCGTATGGGCGGAGATCCCGCTTCCTAAAGCGGCGCCCGCCATCCGAGCTGCCGTTCTGCGCAGGCTCTTCGCGCTACGGCCGAGGCGCGGCGTAGTAGCTGAGCCCGAGTCGCTCGCCCTGGCGGTCGCGTGATGGGACGACACACCTTACGAGCGAATCCGCTACCTGATCCCGACGTGGTCTTCCGGCCCACCCGCCGAGACATCGACCCCGTCACCAGAGAGCCCACTGACTACGCGCTTTGGGATCGCCACGAGTGGCAGGCACGCGGCGAGTGCTGGCTGTGGTGCGGACGCGACGACGTCGAGGTGACGTGGATCGGGCCCGTCCGGTCGAGCGGCATGCACGCGGCCCTCTACGCCTGCCGTGCCTGTCTGTATGAGCTGGACCAGCGCGTTCTGGAGATCAACATGCGCGAGGACGTCGGCGGCCGGCCGAACCACCGCTGACCTGCCCTGTCCCTGGCGCCGGACTGCCGCTCATCGAGCTGCCAATGACCGCCGCCCCACCGCAACCCACATCGCCCACGGCCGTGGGGCGGCCATAGACCTCCCGTCGGAGCCCTGACGGGAGAACCGAAGAGGAAGGAGTACGAGGTGGCAGAGCCCACGACACCGCCTCCGGCCCGGAGCGGCCTCCTGGTGGCGGTGCAAGAGCTGACCGCCGTCCACGACCGGTACGACAGCCTCCGGTCGGACAACCAGGGTAGTTCCGGCGACGCGCCGTGGCCGGGTGGCGACGGCAACCTGCACGACAGCGAGTAGGCACCAAGCGGTGAGGGCTGGCGTGGTCGGCCGCGCCGGCCCTCACCGCGTCCGCATCAGTGGTCGAACCCATGGAGGACGCACGATGGAACACCGGTTGATCAGTGCCATCGAGGCAGCGCTCGGCTGGAGTGGAGCCGAGGCGCTGGGCAAGGAATTTGTACGCGGGAGCATGGACGACCCCGCGCTCGTCTCCCGCATCATGACTCCGAACCGCCTGCTCGACGTCGCGATGCGCAGGAGTCTGAACCGCCCGCAGTTCCGGTGCTTCCAGAAGGGCGAGGAGGTCCATCCGGCCATCTACTACACCGACAGCGTCAGTCCCCGCGGCCAGAGCATTTCCATGGTCAACATGCGCAGCCTGGGCAGGCTCCTGAGGGAAGGCGCGACGGTGATCATGGACCAGGCCAACATCTTCGATCCGACGATGGAGGTCGCCTGCCGGGCCCTGCAGTGGTGGTCCCGCGAGCGAGTCCAGGTCAACGCGTACCTGACGACGAACGACGCCTCCGGCTTCCCCCTGCACTGGGACGACCACGATGTCGTCATCGTCCAGCTCGCGGGTGAGAAGGAGTGGGAGGTCCGCGCAACCTCCCGTCCGGTCCCGATGTACCGGGACGCCGACCCCAACAGCACTCCGAGCGACGAGATCATCTGGTCCGGCCTGATGCGGACCGGCGACGTCATGCACATCCCCCGGGGCCACTGGCACCAGGCGACACGGACCGGCAGCGGCTCCGGCAAGAGCCTTCACGTCACGTTCGGCATCACCAAGCGCACCGGGGCGAGCTGGCTCGCGTGGCTGGCCGACTGGTGCCGCGAGCGCGAGATCTTCCGCCACGACCTTGACCGCCGGCACGGAACCGGCACCGCCGCGCTGACCGAGGCCGCTGCCCAGCTGGTCAGCGAGCGTCCGCCGGCCGACTTCTTCGACGCGTACGAGCAGGCGACGACCCTGCCTCGGCACGTGCCGTTCCTCGACGTACTCGGGCCGCTCGACGCCGTGGTGTGCACCACCCATTTCCCGCCCCAGCTTCAAGAGCGCGGAGAGACCGTCGACGTCGTGGCCTCGGGGAAGAAGCTCACCCTCGCGGCCAAGGCCCTGCCCGCACTGCGTCTGCTGCTCAGCGGCAAGCCGGTCGCGCTGGAACAGGCCACGGCCGTCGTCGGAGCCGAGGTGGCGGAGGTCGCTGAGATCCTGGTGGAGGAGGAGCTGTGCGCGGTGCTGACCCCCGAGTTGTTCTCGGGCTACACCGGTCTCGTCACGAACGCCGGCTCCTGATCGGGGCGCTCGACCTCGGCGTCACAGCACTCGACACCAGCACCAACTACCTCGGCTTCCGTTCGCATCAGGTCCTGGCGAAGACGGCCGGAGCCCTGTTGCCTAAGTTCACCGTCTCCACGAAGGTGGGCTACTTTCCGGGACCGGGCGGGGCGGAGCACTCCCTGGCTCCCGTACGGCTGCACGCAGCCGTGGAACAGGCGGCTAGGGACCTGGGGCAGGAGCCGGATCTAGTGTTCCTGCACAACCCGGAACACTCGCTCCGCGAGGCCGGCCCTGGTGGCCAGGAGGTGCTGGCAGAAGCGTGCGCTGCCCTCGATGACGCCACGGGCAAGGGCCTGTGCGCCGCCTGGGGCATCGCCTCCTGGGATCCCTCATCCCTGGTGGAACTGATCGGCCCGGCTGTACCCAGGCCGGCGACCCTCATGGTCCGCGCCGGCCTACTCGTCGGAGTCAGAACGCTGGACGCCGCGGACGCCCTCATCAAGGCGTGGGACCTGGACCCCAGCGAGGTATGGGGCATGAGCCCCTTCGGCGGCAGCACCAGCGACTCGGTGTGGGCCAGGATCGACCCCCGCGTCTTCCTCGGTGACAGACGTCAACTCTCCTGCATGCAAGCGGCGTTCATAGCCGCCTATCACCTGCCGAGGGTCGGCACTGTGGCTGTGGGCACTGATGAGCCCGCCCATCTGGGCGAACTCATCGGCGCCCTGGTCGGCGAGGTCGAGGAACGAACAGTCCAGGAGTACCGGAGTCTCCTGCGAGACCGTTCACACGATCAGCTGGCCTGAAGCTCCTTGAAGACCTGCTCGGCCATGCGCCGGGCGGGTTCCAGCCGAGGGTCTTCCGGGTGCGCGTACGGCCCGAGGATCTTCGAGCAGGCAAACAGCGTCATCAGCTTGCCGTCCCAGCTCTCGAAGTCGGACCGGCGCTCGTGCCATACGCGATCGGCCAGAGCCGGGACGGCAAGGGAACTCGCCCACAGCGAGGCCGCATCCAGACCCCGCGGCGCGTTACCCCAGTCCTCCCAGTCGAAGAGACTGAACGCCGGAGCGGTCATGTTGGCCCAGTTCAGGTCCGCGTGGGCCGGTACCCACTGCTCGATGGTCGGATCGAAATCGCCGGAGAAGACACCGCGGATGGACTCGGTGACCAGCCCCTGGGTGATGGTCTCGGTGTCCGGTGTGGCGACCCGGCTCGTGCTCTGGGCCGCCAGCGCGTCCAACGACGCGTTCAACGCCTCCCACCAGTCATCTGGCAGTTCTGGGTCTTCGCTCAGGATGGCGTTTCCGACGCGAGCCCCTGGCAGGAGTTCGGTTTCGTCGGCTCGCCACATCACCGGCCCGTCCGTGGCCCGCCAGACCACACATCCGTGCCATTCGGGCTGGGCGATGACCTTCAGACGAGCGGCACTCTCAGTCCCGTTCCACCCCTGGTCGGAGATCTTGTCGAGCAGGCGCCGTTCAATCCGAACCCAGGTGTCGCGGTCTGTTCTGGCCCCCACGGATCGGCGCTTACGCACCATCGTCTCCGGGAGCAGCCCCACTTGGAGAGACCGCTCGACGCGATCAAGAACCTCGTCAACCGGCTGTACTCGAAGGTCGACAGCCTGACCCGTGGAGACCGAGAGCGTCATGGACGCGACCGTAGCAGTGGCGCAGTGAGAGGCGCCTGTTTGCCGAAGTACGGGCGGTAGCCACCAGCCAATCCAGAATCCGACTGCAGGGTCCCCACCGCCGTCCTGCCGTTTCTGAACTCTGCTCAGGCCCCCCACCCCGTTACGGCCTGAGCTTGGAGCGACTGCACGAGATGGGCGCCCTGATCGCTTCGTCCGAGCCCCACCGCCCGAAGGCCCGGGGTGGGGCGGACTGGCCAGCCGAGAGGAGGCGCTGGAAACTGCTCAAGCCCAGATTGTCCGTGCGGCTTGCTACGGAGTGAGCCGGTTCGGCCCGCGGAACAGGAAGCTGGCTTGGCGGATGGAGTCCAGACCGAGCAGCACCATCAGCACTCGCCCGAGCCCCATGCCAAGGCCGCCGTGGGGCGGGCATCCATACCGGAACGCGTTCAAATAGTCCTGCATCGGCTCAGGGCTCATGCCCTTCTCGGCGGCCTGCTTCAGCAGCACGTCGTACCGGTGCTCGCGCTGCGCGCCGGTGGTGACCTCCAGGCCCTTCCAGAGCAGGTCGAAGCTCAGGGTCACGCTAGGGTCGTCGGCCGACCGCATGTGGTAGAAGGGCCGGATGCCGACCGGGTAGTGCGTGATGAACACGAACTCGTGCCCGGTGGCCTCCTTGATGTGAGCCGAGATGCTCCGCTCGCCTTCCGGGTCCAGGTCTTCCTTCACCCCTGCCAGGTCCCAGCCACCCTTACGCAGAATCTCCCATGCGTCGGCCATGGTGGCGCGGGGGAAGGGCGTCATGGGCACGGTGACCTCGACGCCGAAGTGCTCGGCGATCGCCTCACCGTGCGCCTCGGCGACCTTCGCGATCGCGTGGGCGAGCATCTGCTCCTCGAACGCCATCACGTCCTCGACGCCGTCGACCCAGGCCAACTCCACATCGATGCCCGTGAACTCGGTGGCGTGCCGCGAGGTGAACGAAGGCTCGGCGCGGAAGACCGGCCCGATCTCGAAGACCTTGTCGATACCGGCCGCGATCGCCATCTGCTTGTAGAACTGCGGCGACTGCGCCAGGTAGGCGCTGCGGCCGAAGTAGCCGACCTCGAAGACCTCCGCGCCGGACTCCGAGGCTGTGCCCATGAGCTTGGGGGTGTGCATCTCGGTGGCGCCCTGCGCGTAGGCGTACTCGCGCATGCCCTGTTCCAGGGTGGTCTGCACGGCGAACAGGAGCTGAGTGGCAGGACGGCGGCGCACGTCCAGGAAGCGCCAGTCCATCCTCTGCTCCAGCCCTGTGTGCTCGTCGATGGGCAGCGGCGTCGCGGCCGGGTTCAGAACCTCGACAGCCTCGGGGACGATTTCGAGGCCACCGAGCTTGACCTGGGCTGCGTCGACGACGCGTCCTGTGATCTTGACTGCGGACTCGGAGGTGAGAGCTTCGAGTTGGGCCTCCAGCGGCCCGTCGTCGCGCTTGTGGGTCACCTGCACCATGCCGGTGTGGTCGCGCACGATGACGAACTGCATGTGGCGCTGCAGGCGGAGGGTGTTCACCCATCCGCAGACGGAGACGGTACGGCCGACGTGTTCTCGTAGGTCGGAGACGGGTACGCGGCTGTGGATCATTCGGTCCTCCGAAGGACGTCGTCATGATCCCTTGGGAGTGCGGGCGAGAAGGGCAACTCGCGGTACCACCGCACTTTCGCCGCCACATGGTGGCGACCTCGTTCAGGCCCAGTGACGGGGGCTGGCCGGCGGGGAATTGGACCACCAGACGCGGGTCGTTCCTCCCCGCGCTCAGGAGGGTCTTCACCACGGGACGCGAGACCGCCTTCCCAGCTTCCAGCGGCTCTCTCTGCTCGCGTGATCTGTGGGTACTCGTCTCCGTCAACGCGTTGCCCAGCAGGATACGGAGCGGGCAGTGACAGCAGCAATCAAAAAGACGGGCGTGCAGCCAGAGACGCATGAAGGAACGCGGTTTACTCGCTCGTCGTCATGCCGTCTGCCCCTTCCGTACTCAGGCAGGACGAGGGGGCTGGCCCCTACGTGCTAGGGCAAATTTGTCCGCCTTATTTCCAGTTCGCCACTGGCAGACAGGAAATCCCCGGAAATGACTGGTGCCCGGCCGCAAGCCATGTCAACGTACACACCCCCGCCAGAACACCCACCCCCGAACCCACGGAGGCGCCCCTGTACCCGCACCACCCCAGCGACCCCCTCCGCCCCGACTCGCAGGAGCCGTTGTACTGGGTCACCCCTCGGCACCTGGCTGGTGACGACGGCGTACTCGCCGAGCAGATCGGGTCCGCCCTGACCGGTCTCGGCTGGCGCATGTGGCCCACCTCCCGCGACACCCTGTTGTACGTGAGCCCGGACGGGCTGTGCGGTGCCGAGTGGGTCCTCGCGGCCTACCCGTTCGAACTGGGCGGGCTGCCGGTGGCCTGGCAACTGAGTGCCCGCCCGGATGCCGACTCCGTGATGACATCGTGGAACGCGTACTTCACCGCCGGTATCCCGTATGAGGCACTCGCCGACCTCCTCGTTGCGGTCGACACCCGCGAGGCGCCCGACATCGGCTACGAGGGGCCCGAGACGGTCCTGAACGCGCTTGGCGCCCAGGACTGGGTCCGTGACCTGGACAGTCCCCACACCACCGCCATGGACCCCGGGTTCTCCGCCACCTTCTCCCTGGGGCTGCAGCCGCCGCTCGTCCAGGACGCCGATCCGCGCCCCGGCTTGATGGGCTGGCAGGCGTGGACGGAACCCGTTCTCGGCGCCCCGTATCTGTGGTGCGCCAGTTTCAGCGCCGGTGTCCCCCATGATCTGGTCGCCGCCTTCGCCTCCTCGCTGGCCTCGCTGGCCGTGGTGTCCCGCCGCACTTTGCCCAAGGACGCCGAGGGCCGGCTCATGGTCGTCCGCCGCAGCTGACGGCCCGCGCCCCAGGGGTGGCTGTTGTGCCGCTCCTTGCCGACCGCAGATTTCCCTGAGCGGCCGGTTCCCCGCACTCGCCAGACGGCAGAGATGGAGACCCGTATGTTCCGAATGTTTCGGTGCCGTGTTCGCGCCGACCGTGAGTTCCGTGATGTTCAGCGTGAGATCCAGGCGCTGCTGCAGACGCACACCGAAATGCCCTGGCCCGATGCTCCCGACCCGGTCGCCGCTACCACCCAAGACACTGCGGAGGCTGCGCCGGAAGCCGACTTCCTGCCGCCGGAATTCAGGGCGCCGTCCCGCCAGGACGTCGCCGGGTTCATGATGCGCTGGGACCAGCCGCTCGTCGTCGACGGCGAGGTACGTGAGTGTCCCGCGTGCGGCGCGTACCGGAACTGGGTTGTCCTCTGCCTGCGCGACGACTCGGTGTGGCTACGCTGCCGTGCCGGCCACACGGCGCGGGAGCCGGGGCTGGACGCGGCCTGGTACAACCGCCACTCCGGTCCGGCCGACCACTGGCACCCCACCCTTGAGGACGGGCTACGCCACCTCGGCCACTGACTCCCACGAAACCCCCCTTCCCTTCCCCTCCACATCGCCGGCCCCGGAGAGCCGGCTTGGTCAGACCGTTCGCTCCGCACCAACATGGGGGTTCCACATGCGTTTTCCCACCACAGCCGCGCTCTGCCTCGGCACTGTGTCCGTCCTGGTCCTGACGGCCTGCTCCAACGACAGCACCC
Organism: Streptomyces sp. NPDC093094; assembly: GCF_044754345.1. Taxonomy (NCBI): domain Bacteria; kingdom Bacillati; phylum Actinomycetota; class Actinomycetes; order Kitasatosporales; family Streptomycetaceae; genus Streptomyces; species Streptomyces sp. NPDC093094. The sequence goes on from NZ_JBIVOX010000005.1 coordinate 359,740, forward strand.
GCGCCACGGACCCGACGTCTTCCGCCTCCGTTTCCGGACGCCAGGAGGGCAGGAACACCCCGGCTGCCGGGCCGTTGTCCTCAGCCGGGCTGGCCAAGCGGCTTCTCGACGAGGGCGACCTGGGCGAGGGCTACGCCCGCAAGGCAGAGCTGCCCGGTCGGCACGCTGACGTCAAGGTGACCGGCTGTCCCGCGCTGGAGGAACTCGACGCTGACACTGCGGCCGGCGGCAGCCTCGGCTTCCCGCGCCGGGCGAAGGTCTCCTTCACCTACGCAAGCGGCAACGGCTCGGAGGTCTCTGAGGAGTTGTACAGCGGCACCGCGGCCAAGCTCTCCAGTGGCGTGGGCCTGATCTTCGAGGCGATGACCTCCTGCTCCAGCTACCGGGTCCTCGCCGGCAGCACGGCCGTCACGGTCACCGCCCACGAGGTGCCCGCCCCGAGGTTGGGTGACGAGCAGTGGGGCCAACTGCTTACCTTCACGGCGGGAGGACGTAGCCAGGTCGTCAAGCAGACCGCTGTTCGTGTGGGGATGGTGGTTGCGGTGGTCTCGGGTTCGCCCGCGCTGGTCGATGCCCATGTGGAGGAGGCGGTGGCGAAAGCCCGTGTGACCACGTGAGTTCGCGTGCATGCCGAAGGCCCGGCCGGTGTCTCCGGTCGGGCCTTCGGCATGTGGGGCCAGGGTTCGTGGTCTGAGGGTGTCGGCCGGTGGGTGGAGTCCTGAAGTGCCGCCCGTGTGTGGTCAGTCTTCTTCGAGTTCGGCGTGCCCTTCGGGCGCGCGCAGGGTGCTGTGGATGTCGGACAGGCGTTCCAACTCCGCGTAGTCCTCGTCGGTCATGAGGTCGTAGACACTGTCCAGGGAGTCGTCGGGCAGCAGGTACGCGTACTTCATGTACAGGCTGACGAGGGCCCTCCCCACGAGGGTGCTTTCGCTCATCCAGCCAGCCTCGTCAGGCAGGCCGTGCACGACCGCCATGTCTATCTCGTCCGAGGTGCTGGTGGAGAGCAGGTCGTGCTCGATGCCGGTGAGCGGGCGGCCGTCGCGGTTGTACAGACGACCAAGTTCATCGCAGCGGGAGGGATCCACGTCGGCGAGGAGGATGACGACGCGGGGGCGGATTTCGGTCTGGGCCATGCAGGGGGGTTCCTTCCGGGAAGTGGGAGTCGGGGTTGGGGCACGAATGCTCCGGACGATCCCCGGTTTCGGTGGCCGGGGATCGTCGGCTACAGTCCGCGCGCCTGCGGGTCAGCGCCGCCGCGCGGGAGGCCGCTGCTGGAGCGGAACGCCGACTGTGGGGTGGGCTGCTGCCTGGGCGCGGGGGCTGGGGACGTGACGCTCGCCGAGACGCCGTATGCGCCAGGTCAGCGCGCGGGCCGGGCTGTGGGCGTCGTCGAGCGTGCGCTGTCCGAGGGCTTGGTCCAGGACGGTGGCCGCGTTGTGCCCGGCGGCCTCCGCCTCGGCGAGCACGGTGGCGAGCGCGTCCCAGGAGACGTCGTTGAGGATGCGCTCGGCGTGCTCCGGCACCGCCTCCTGGAGGTGATGGGCGAAGCGACGCTTGGTCTGGTCACTTGGGGTGCGTTGGGCGAGGCCCGCCAGGACCGGCTCGGCGACCTGCCCGTACACGGTCTGCAGGTGGACGAGTGCCTGTGCGGCGGCGGCTTCCTGCTGGGCGTGCTGGCGGGTGCGGTGCCAGTGCACGGCGAACGCCACGGCGGTAAGGACGGAGTCGAGGAGCATCGCCAACCCCGTGCCGTCACGCTCCTGTGGGCGGTCGCGCCAGATCACCTGGACGCTGCGGTGTAGGGCGCGGGTGCTGGCGAGGTCGGCGGTGATGCGGGAGCGCGTGGCTCGCTCGAAGGCGGCTGCGGCGCGTTCGAGTTCAGCCCTCAGCGCGGCCGGAGCGGCGACCGGCAGCAGGTCCAGCGTCGCACCGAGGGCAACGAGCTGGCCCTGGGCGGCGTGGTCGTCGTCGTGGGTGAGGTGGTGGGGGATGCGTTCGGCGGCGGCGGTGGCCTGGTGCCACGGGTTGCCCGGCCGGGCGGTGGCCGGTTCGGAGCCGGTGATTGCGAGGCTCTTGCGGATCTTGGGCAGGGACAGGTCGGGGGAGAGCGTGGATCCCGCGTAGAACACCGGCTCGCCCTTGTCGTTGGTGTCACCGGGCAGGGCGAAGTTGCAGCCCAGCGCATCGCCGGAGGGGCCGAGCTTGAGGCGCACGATCACGTCCGTCGCCTCCAACAGGGCGAAGAGCTCGGCCTCGTCGGCCGCGGCGGCGACCGCGCGACGCACCCGCAGACGCAGCACGTCACGGGTGGCGGCGTCCTGGCCCAGACGCCTGGCCTTGAAGTGTTCCTTGCTGGTGGGCCGCTTGGCACCGGTGCCATCCCCCTGCTTCAACCGTCTGAGCCCGTAATCGATTTCGATCCTGCGGGCCTCGCGCTGGACGGCGCGCTGGTCGTAGCCGCGCTCGGGACGGCGGCCGTCCTGGCGTACGAGGGTGGCGGCGATGTGGATGTGGTCGTCGGCGTGGCGGACGGCCACCCAGCGGCAGGCGTGCTCGTCCCCGGCGGGGGCGATGCCGGCGGCGGCCACGATCCGGCGGGCGATGTCGGCCCACTGGGCGTCGGTGAGGATCGGGTCCTCGGGGGCGGCGCGGACGGGGCAGTGCCACACGATGTCTTTGGGTGCCTTGTCCCCCAGCATCTTCACGGGCTGGTCGAGCTGGGCGACGAGCTGGGCCATCGCGTCCTTCGGATCGCGGTGGGGGCTGCGGCCGGGGTCGGGGGCGAAGCCGTTCCAGGAGGCCACCAGGTGGGGGTCGATGTGTTCGTTGGCCCGGCCCTTGCCGAAGAGGTAGCCGATCGTACGGCGCGTAGCATGCGGGCCGGCGCTGAGGATGATCTTGGGTATCACCCACTCACCGCCCTTTAGTGACCTGGGCTACGGCGGTGTCCAGTTCGGCGATGGATGCCTCGACGCGCGCCAGGAGCCGCTGGACGACGTCGGGGTGGGGCCAGGCACCGTCCTTGTTGAGGTGCCATGTGAGCTGGTTGAGGTTGCTGCCGATCATGCCGAGCCGTCCGTTGGCGGCCATCAGCGCCTTGACCATGGCGCGGTAGTCGGCGACCGCTGCGGTGGGGTCGTCGGTGCGGGCGGCGGCGAGCGAGCACTCGGCCACGTAGCCGCCAAGGGCCATGCCGCTCAGGGCAGCGGCATTCACGACGAGGGCGAACTCGTCGTCGTTGTAGCGAGGGTGGACGCGGCGCTCGCGCAGCTGCTTGTCACGCAGACGGCGACGCGGGGCAGACTGCTGCTGCGGCACGCTCGACGACGACTCGGCTGCCCCTGTCCCGGTTGGCCCCCCTGGTCCGGCCGACTCCGGTGCCGCCTCGGCGCCGGACGCCTCCACCCCCTGCGGGGTGGAGGCCGGATAAGGACTCCTTATCCGACAACTTGCTGGGCTGTTCAGGCTGGTGGTCATCTCCGGTTGGGGTGTGGGGAGTCGGTAGTTCGGTTCGTGCATGGATCGGTGCTCCGTGGGGTGCTGTTGTCAGGATCTTCGCGCTGCGCAACCCGTGCCCCGGACTGGTCTGGCCCTGGGCACGGGGTGAGCAGGAAGGGCGGTGCGGTGCGCGCGTTTGCGGGGGTCAGGCGACGCCGACGGGGGCTACGTCGAGATGCCTCTGGTGTTCGGAGGCGGCTTCGTCGGGTCCGTCGAGAGGTTCGGCCTTGATGTCGTCGTGGGCGACGGGGTCCGGCCGGTCGGTGCGTTCGGCCTTCAGCTGGTCACGCACGACGCGGGCGCGGTTCTGGCTGATCCGTAGTTTGGTGCGCAGGCTCTGTGCGGTCAGCTGGTCGGCGCTCCAGTCGGTGGTCAGGCGTCGGGCCTCGGCGAGGACTTCGTCGTCGGTGCGGGGGCGGTCGGTGGCCGACTCGGCAGTGGCGGGGGCCCGACGTCTCGCACGGCGCGGGGCGGTTTCGGTCGACTCAACCGCGCCGGACGATTGGAGCGGTCGGGTAGTGGGGGCCGCCTGGGTGGCCTCGGTCGGCTTCGGCGCGGGCGTCCTGGCAGCCTTTGCGGAGGTCGACTCGGTCGGCTGCCGCGGTGCCGATTCGGCCTGGTCAGAGGCCGACCGTGCGGCTTGCCGTCCGACCGCTTCGGCAGAGTCGGCCGACTCGGGGTGGTGGTGCAGCACCTTCGCGACGAGGTCCGACCCGAAGTAGATCGACCCGACCGGGAGTGAGGTCGCCAGCAGTACGAGGGTCCAGTTCGCGGGGTCCCAGTCGGTCAGTCGGCCCCACCGGGTCGGCGTGGTGTGCAGGGCCGGGGTGAGGCCGTGTACGTAGTTCAGCAGGAGACTGGCGATCGTGTAGGTCGCCAGGACCCGCAGTGCGAACTTCCGGTCGGCATCGGGCAGCACGAGTGTGGCGATCAGCGCGAGGGCCATCAGCCCGTCGACCACGACCGGGTAGAACAGGGCGGCGGTGGGGTCGGCGCCGATGGCGCGGGCCACGTCGGACAAGGCGTTCCAGGAGACTCGGAAGGCCATGAGGACCACGGCCATCAGGCCGACGACGAGGGTGAATCGTGCACCGCGGTTCGCGCGATGGCCCTCGGCACGTGCGACCGTGCGGCGGTCGAGGCAAGTGCGGAGCCGGGTGTAGCGGGAACGATGGGTGTCGGAGCTGGGGAAGGCGGCTGGGGGCAACGGGGTGGGGGAGGGCAAGTCAGCTATCTCCAGGGTGGGCATGAGGGGGGCCAAGGAAGCCGACGGGCATGGCATCGGCGCTGCCGACGGGCGGTGAGGGCGGGAGCGGGATGCGGCGGAGAGGGCGTTGGTCAGGCGCCGGCGCCGATACGGCAGCCGTCGGTCACGCGATGCCCTGCCGGGCCAGCTCCGCCACGGCGAGGTCCATACGGGTGGGGTGCGGCCTCGTGCGGGGTGCGTTGCCCCGGGCGTGGCCGTCGAGGTCCAAGCGCCGGCTGCGGCAGGGCTCGCCCTTGTCGGCGTGGCACCACCGGCAGGGGACCCTGAGCGCGTCGGGCTGTTCGGCCGCGACGGCAGCCTCGCGGGCGGCACGCGCGGGCCGGTAGGGGGCGAGTGCCGCGCGGACGGCTGGCGGGATGGATGATCCGACGACGGCCAGGCGGGCCTCGATGTCCCGGCGTGGGCCCTGGGCGAGCTGTCGGTGCGAGGAGGGCGCGGCCATCCCGGTGGCGACGGCGTGCCGTGTCCCGAGGAGTTCGGTGCGCCAGGCGGCGGGGTCGTCCGGATCAGCGTCCGGAGTGGGATCGGTGTGCCGGTCCAGACGGTCGCGGCGGTAGGCGCGCCACTTGCGGGCGACGTCCACCGGGAGGATCGGGTACGGGGAATCGAGCACGTGGGCCCGTATCGCCTCGCGGACGTCCCAGTCGTGGGCGGTGGCGAAGGGCACGTCGTCGAGCAGTTCCTGCCACTGGACGATCTGGTCACGGGCATTGCCCGTGTCGGCGGGGATGGTGCGGGGGTCGAGGCGCCCGATGTAGGCGAGGACGGCGGCGACTTCGCGTCGGTCCAAAGGCGGTCTACTCCGTTCCGGTCGGTTCGTCGAGGGCGGCGAGCAGGGCGGCCATGTGCGCCTCGGAGCGCGTCATGCCGGTGGACGAGGCGGGGGCGGGTGTGCCGCCGGGCAGGGCGTAGAGGTTCGGGCGGCCGGGGGCGGGGGTGCGTTCCCGAGCGATCCACGCACGCCAGTCGGCGACCCACGCGTCGGCGGTGCGGGGATCCCACGAGCTCCTGAAGGTGCGCCACTTCGCGTCGGCGGCGTCCAGGCCCTGCTTGCCGAGCCGATCGAGATGCCCGTCGCGTTGCAGCCAGGCACGGGCGCTCGCGTCGATCTGCCACTCGATGGCGGAGATGAGCGGAGCAGAGCTGCTGCTGCTCTTACTACCGTTCACCTTCGGTTCTCTTCTGTTCTGGGGGTCGGAATCCGCACCCCCCTCGGGTTGGAATCCGTACCCCCGGGGGGTCGGAATCTGTTCCCCGGGGCTGGTTTCCGATCCCCCCTCGAAGAGCTCGGCAGGGTCGGATTCAGACCCCCCGAGGGCCGGATTCCGACCCCTTTGAGGTGCCGGAATCCGGCCCCCCTCTCGGTGCTCATCGGCCAGGAATTCGGCGGCGATTGGGAGGCAGTAGTACGTCTCTCCCCTTGGTCCCTTGCGGTCGGGGAGCTGCACCAGCTCACCGTCGGCGATCAGCTTGGCGAGCGCGTCGCGTACGGCGGTACGCGAGGCGTTGGCGCGCTTCATGAGGGTGGGCACGGACGCGTACGCGACGCAGTGCCGGTCGCGGCACCGGTCGGCGATCAGGGCGAGAACCATGCGGGCGGTGCCCTTGCTGCGGCTGTGGTCCCACACCCATTCGCGGGCGTCGTAGCTCATCGGGCGGCGGCTCCTAGGTCAGGGCATGGGAGTGCAGTCGGCCCTTGTCGGGCGGTGCACAGGGAGGGGGTTGGCCCACCGCCCCGGCCGAAGGCGCGAGGGAGGGCTGGTGGCGTCGTATAGCCAAGACAGCCACATCCATGCCGCACAAGTCCAGCATTCCCGTCGAGAAACCAGACAGCTGACGGCGAACGCTTACTACGAGCCAGGCATTCCAAAAATTATAAACCCGAATCCGCCGCTGCCGAAATAACGGACCGTCAGGCGAAGCCAGAAGTATCACATCGGCAAGCCGTTGACGCACCGTCGCCGGGGAAGCTACAACACAACACCGCACGTCAGGGCATCGATCGACGCACCCGTCCGCTCCCCCTCCCGACCCCCGGAAATCCCTCTGCAGCGTACGGCGCGGAGGGCAACATAGCCGACGATCGCCGGTTACCAAAACCGGCGATCTAGCCTTTCAATTGGAGCCATGCCCCCACGCTCATTGGAAATCGGGCCGGCAGGAATGCAGGCGGCCCGCGCCATCGAAATGCTCCGTGCCGAACGCGGCCTGTCACAAAGGCAGTTGGCCGACCGTGTGACAGCCCTCGGCCACCCGATGTCCAACACCATGTTGTCCCGTATCGAGCGCGCCCAGCGCCGATGTGACGTCGACGACCTCGTCGCGATCGCCGAGGCCCTCCACGTTCCGGCACCTGCGCTTCTGCCCAGCCTCCGCGCAGTCTGAACCGCCTTCGCCCCGCCGAGGCTCGTCCCATCCCACAGCCGAGTAAGGACCCACCCCTCTTGCACCACACCGCAACGCCACCTGCTCTCCCACGCCCGCTTCCCCGGGCTGACGGCGAAGCATCCTTGCCCCGCCTCTACCGCCCCGAAGAGATCGCCGAGACGCTCGGCTGCTCTGCCTGGTGGGTCAAGGACCGTGCGCGAAGGCGCCTGATCCCGCACACGCGGGTCGGTCGCGCATACCGCTTCACCGCCGGACACTTCGCCGAGATCATCCGCATCCACGAAGAGCCGGCCCCGCAGTCTGCGCAGCGCAACCCTCCCCGGACGCCTCAGCCTGCGCCGACAACTACGTCATCGCGTACGGGGCGACTGCCCCAGTCCCCGATGCCCTCCGCGCAACGTCTCCAGGCCCGACCACCCCGCAGGTCCCAGTACGGCACGGCGGCCTAGCACGACACGGCAGACCACAGGAAGGAGGGAGCACGAGGCATGGGTTTCGCCGAGAAACGCGGCAGTTATTGGCGCGGCAGGTACAAGGCCAGCGAAGGCAAGTACGGCACCGTCGCCGACCCGACGGGTGCGGTGGTCAAATTCGCCACGAAGCGCGAGGCGAAGCAGGCCGCAGACGAGGAAGAGGCCAAGGTCCGGCGCGGCACCTGGCGCGACCCGTCCGCCGGACAGGAGACCTTCGGCGAGTACGCCAGCCGCTGGTATGACGCCCAGGACCTGGCCGCATCCACCATGCAGAACTACCGGCGCCATATCGAGGAGCACTTGCTCCCCGAGTACGAGGACAAGGCCCTCGCTGGCATTCTCCGCACAGACGTGGACACCTGGGAGAAGCGGGAGAAGTCCGTCTACGCCGCATCCAGTGTCAAGACCTGGCGCTCGACGCTCCACCTCATCCTGGCCGACGCCGTGGATGAGGGCCTCATCGCCGCCAACCCGGCCACCAAACGACGCGGACGCGGCAAGCGCGCCGGCCGTTCCCGCGACCGGGGACCCGAGAAGGTCATCACCGATCCGCTCGGCCTGCTGCTCATCGCCGAACGCGCGGCCCTGCTGTCCGGGCGCGACGACGAGTTCGTCGCCGTGATCCTCAAGGGATACACAGGCATGCGGTGGGGCGAAATCGTCGGCTTGGAAACCGAGTTCGCACGACCTGACGCCGTACGGGTCGAGCACCAGTTGTACGAGCTGGACTCGGGCGAGCTGATCCGCTGCCCGCCCAAGGACGACAGCTACCGCAGCATCGACGTGACGGACTGGTTGTCGGCCCTGGTCGCCGACCACATCGCCCGTACGAAGCCGACGCCGTGCGCCTGCCACGGCAAGAGGTACGTGTTCCGTGGCCAGGGCACCGCTCGCACCGGTGGGCACACGGGCGCCAAGCTCGTGGACGTCGCTCGCCGCGCGGAGGTTTCCAGCGGCACTGTGTCCAATGTCCTCAACCACCCCGAGCGGGTACGAGAGGACACCCGCGTCCGGGTTGAACGCGCCATAGCCGAGCTGAAGTTCGTCCGAGGAGGCGTCCCGACGGAGAACGCCGCCCACTGGCGCCGCAACGGCTTCGCCACCTGGCTGTTCGCGCCGGCCACCTCCGGCTGGTACCCGAAGAAGGCACCTCAGGAGGCCCGCCCAGTCCCGCTGCTCGGCGAGCCTTGGCCCGGCATCCCGGTCCGAGGCCGCAACGCCCGTGGCCGGGCCGACGCCTGCTGGCTGCCCGTCGCCAGAGGACTCACCCCGCATGGCCTGCGCCACTCCCATCGCACGCACATGGAAGACCTCGGCACCGAGAAGGTGCTGATGGACGAGCGTATGGGCCACATCGACGGCTCGGTCTCGGCCCGCTACGCCCACGTGACCCCTGGCATGCGCGAGCGTCTCAAGGCCGGCCTGACCGAGCAGTGGGATGCGGCGCTCGATGCCCGGCGTGGCCTGCACCCGCGATCGCCGGTCGCCGTACTCGATCGGCTGCTGCGCGCTCGCGCCACGACGATGGCCTGATGGTCGGGAGACGGGCTCCGGTTACCTCGAATGGAGCCCCTCTAGCGCGCGACGTGTGCGGTTCGGTGGTCTTGGCGGTGGTACTGGTATGGCGCGGCGGATCTCCCCGATTTGCCGGGACGGGTTGGGAAGGGGCGTACGCTGTGCATGGCAGATCGCGCCTGCCCGCTCCGAGTCATGATGGCCCACGTCCATCATGGCGGCGAAGACAAGGTTCCCCGAATCGCGCAGCAGCGTTCCGCCAGGTCATCCAAGTATCCGCGGTGGGGTGGACGTGGGGCGTCCCGTCAGATGGAGCACACGATGACTAGTAGTGCTTGGTCAGGTTCGTAGGGGTGTGGGTATGTCGCGGTGGCAGGTGGGGCAGGCGCCGGTCCAGAGGACGAGGAGTGTCTGTAGCTCACGGACGACCTGGTAGAGGCTCAGACCGGCGCCGCGTCTTTTGGGGCCCGGGCCAGCCGTTGCAGGGTGCAGAAGGCGTGCGCGACGGAGACGAGGGTGACATGGTGGTGCCAGCCCTTCCAGGTGCGGCCCTCGAAGTGGGCGAGTCCCAGGGCCTGTTTCATCTCCCGGTAGTCGTGCTCGATGCGCCAGCGGAGCTTGGCGAGGCGGACCAGCGTGGTCAGGGGCATGCCGGAGGGCAGGTCGGACAGCCAGTACTGCACCGGCTCGCTCTCGCCGGCGGGCCATTCGGCCAGCAGCCAGCAGACGGGCAGTTCCGGGCCGTCGGCATGCCGGCGGACCTCGCGTCCGGCGGGCCGGATGCGCAGGGCCACGAAGCGGGAATACATCCGCTTGCGGCCGGATCGGCCGGTGCCGGGCCGGGAGCCCTCCCGCCATTGCACCGGCCGGGCCGCCTTCCGGCCCGCCGTGATCACCAGCTCCTTCACCGAGCGTGGCCTGTCGGGATACTTCGCCACCGGTGGCCGTCCCGCCCCGGAGTAAGGCCCGGCCACCGGCACCGCGTCGGCGCTCTGGGCCGACAGCGTGCTGGAGATCCCCATCACGTAGTTCAGGCCGCGCTCCTGCAGTCCGTGCCGGAACGCGGCGGCGTCGCCGTATCCGGCGTCCGCGACGGCCAGCGGCACCTCGATGCCCCAGGAGCGGGTCTCGTCGAGCATGTCCAGGGCCAGCTGCCACTTCTCCACGTGCCCGACGTCGTCCGGGATACCGCAGGCGGCGCGGCGGGCGACCTTGTCCGCATCGGCCTCCGGCGAGGCGGGATCCCAGGTCCGGGGCAGGAACAGCCGCCAGTCGACCGCCGCCGAGGCATGGTCGGACGCGAGGTGGAGCGAGACGCCGACCTGGCAGTTGGTGACCTTGCCGGCCGTGCCGGTGTACTGCCGCGACACGCACGCCGAGGCGCTCCCGTCCTTGAGGAACCCCGTGTCGTCGAAGACCAGGGCGTCGGGTCCGATCGCTTCCTCCATCCGCCAGGCGAGCCGGGCGCGGATGTGTGCCGGGTTCCAGGGGCTGGTGGTGATGAAGTTGGCCAGTGCCTGACGGTTGCCGTCCTCACCCAGGCGGGCGGCCATCGGCTCGACCGACTTACGCTGCCCGTCGGTCAGCAGCCCGCGCAGATAGACCTGCCCCCACCGACGCTGATCCTTGCGCGCGAACGGCTCGAACACCTCCGCCGCGAACGTCTCCAACTCACCACGCACCAAAGCAATCTCGTCCGGAGTCACACACTCTCAACGTCACACCGGGCCAGCAGGACACGCATCACCACAACCGACCTGACCAAGCACTACTAGGGACCGTCGCCGCAAGGCTGAGATTCACGCCCACCAGGCAACCACCGGAGCGGCGTATCTGGTGGCCCGCCGACAGATCGCTGCCTTGGCCGAGGTGATGCAGCAGCATCCGCGGCTCAACTCCTTCGGCATCGGCGTCTTCAATCCGCTTCGCAAAACGGCCGAGCAGCGTCGGACCGAACTCGCAGTCGGCCGCGAGGAGTTGGCCGGAGGCGTGGTCATGGTGATGGAGACCGCAGCGTGGCTGCGCGAGAACATCACGCCGATCAAGACCCCTACCGTCAGCAGCTACACCGTGAAACACGTGATGCAGCGGGCAACCGGCAGGTACGTCACCAATGGTGTGTTCATCGCGGCCGCTCTCGTCGCCGGCTACACCTTCAAGTACGAGCAGCCGAATGTGCTGTTCGGCATGAGCGCCCGGGACCTGAAGCGGATGAACTGAGCACCCCAGAACGGATCCCTCCGGCCAGGTGAACGGGCCTCGAAAGGGCTCGGTCTTCCACGGGTGCTTCATCGTGTGCGCAGGACCTTCGAAATCCTGCGCACACGACAGCTTTAGCCAGGGCGTCGGCAGTTACGGCCGAAAGATCAACGGCATCTGACGGAGGATCCTCGGCGGGTGGCGATGCACTCCTTACCAGTAGGTCGCGGTCGACGATTCGACGGTCAGGCGGCCGTGGCGGGGCGTGGGCTGCCGTGGAAGACCTGGCTGGTGTGCCAGGAGCGGTGGATCGCGGCGACGGGGTGGGCGCCTGGTTGAGGTCCGATGAGTGGGCGGTCGGCGAGCGCGATGACGTGTTCGCGGGCGGCTGGGCTGTGGCCGACGAAGCGCTGGGAGACCAGGATGCGGTGGCCGTCGCCGACACCGAGGACGCCTTTGTCGAAGAGTTTGTGGTGCAGCGAGCACAGGCACAGCCCGTTGTCGACGTCGTCAGGGCCGTCGAACGCCCACCAGCGTACGTGCGCCGCCTCCAGCCCGACCGGCACCGCGCCGATCCTGCCGTCGTAGCCGCAGAATGCGCACCGGTATTCGTAGGCCGTCAGGACCCGCTCCCGCATCCGAGGATCCCGCCGCCTCCGCACGGCGGCCGAGAGCTGTCCGGTCTCCGCTGGCTCCAGCTCCAGGCCGACGGATTCGCACAGGTCGCCGTGGAGGGAAGGCGGGAAGTGTAGGTCGAGCAGGACCCGTGCCATCCGGCCGAGCAGCTCCGGCTCCCGCCGCAGCGCCGCCCGCAGCTCCGGCGCCAGTCGCCCAGCGGCCCCCGCGGCCCGCAACTCCCGCACCCCGCTGCCGGGGCTGCCCGGTCCGCGATCGGTGCGCACCTCCCACACGCCGTCGCTCACCAGGTGGTGGAACGGGTATGCCGGAGTCGTCCTGTTCGGCGGCCCGTACTCGGTCAGCAGCCGCTGCAGATCCTCCTCCACCGCGCTGTACCGCAGTTCGCCGGCGGCATCCTGCTGGAACCGACCGAGCACGTACAGCAACAGCAACGGCTTGTGCGGAGCGCGGGTCCCGCTTCTGGTCCACTGCCTCAGTTCCGCGGTGCGCTCCAGCCAGTCCATGACAGGCGATCGTAGTCGCGCCACGTCGACCGGCGATCTGCGCATGTGGGGAAAGCCTAACGAGCCGTGGCGAGTTGATCGCGACGTGTCGTCACCAGGTGGCGCCATCGTTCGCGGGTCTGTTGTTCTCCGTCGATCCACCGTGCTCGCGCGGTGTGCTCGGGAAGCGGAAGGCCGGCCATGAAGTGGGCGATGTCGACGTAGTAGGCGTAGTCGCCGCTCTGCGTGAGTTCGCGCAGGCGGGTGATCGCGGTGGCGAGGCCGTCCTGGGCGTCGAGGACGGCGTGGTGGAAGCACAGGGCCAGTTGCAGCTTCGCCGCGGCGTAGGCAATGCCGGAGACACCGATTTCGGCGAGCAGTACGGCCGCCCGGCCGGGCAGGTCGGCGGCGAACCCGGCGTCGCGTACGAGCACGGCGATGCGAGCGGTCATCTCACTGGAGCGCAGGCTGAGGTGGGACAACAGCCGTTCCGCCAGATCGAGTTCGTCATCGGCCCGAAGCGGATCGGAGAAGGAGACGGCGAAGGCGAGATGCGCCTGCACCATGGCGGTCTCGCCGACCACACCGTGCTCCTCGGCGTCGCTCCGGCCTGCCAGGTAGGCGGCTACCGCCCGCTCCATGTCACCCTGCACCCACCACACGTCCCCCAACACCCGATGGTGCCTCCCCTCCCAGCCCAGTCTCCCCGCGGCTTCGACCGCGGTCGGGAAGTCTCCGGACAGGCGGCTTAGGTGTGCCAGGCCGCGCCGAGCCGCGGAAGAGAGCCGACCCCCGGCTGAAGCGACGCGCTGCATCCCGCGACGCGAATAGTCGGTCAGACCGAGGTCTCGCTGGGCCTTCGCCAGGTAGTACGTGGCCAGTTCGACCAGGTCATCGGGGAGCAGCTCCGAGGCGAGGACGACCGAGAGCCGACTGGACGTGCGTTCACGGTGCTCGTGCTGGCGCCGGGCGATGGCGCTCAGCGTTTCGACCAGGGCATCTGCCGAGGTCTGCAGACCACCTGACGACGTGGCATCGGCGGCGGGAAGCGCCAGTGGTTCCCAGACGGAGTCCCCCACGTACTGGAATGCGGCATCGGCGAGCCAGCCGAGATTGAGACGGAAGTCCCGTGCGAGGAGCAGTCCTTGCTGGAGACAGCCGACCAGGACTGCGCGATCGTGTCGCAGGTCCTGGCGCCACTGTGATTCCAGTGCGTGGAAGGCTCGCCTGGCCGCGCGCCGCCAGTCCTGTTCCGACCAGCGGTCGTCACTGCTGTCGTCTGCGTTGCGAATGGCGGAGCGGATCAGGTCGTGGACGTGGAAGGGCCACACACCGGAGGAGGACTCCCGGATAAAGGGGCGCTCGGTCAGCCGTAGGGCGGGCGCGTCGTGGTCCATTCCGGCGGCTTGGGTGGCCAGGGGTACGGAGAACGCGCTGAGCAGGCTGACCGAGCGGAGCACGTGGCGCTCATCGGCGGTCAGGTCGCTGAGGGTACGGGCGATCAAGGCGGGAAAGTCGTGGTCGAAGTCGGTGAACTGCGGCTGTCTGCCGCCGCGCCGGAGTTCCAGGTAGCGCATGACCGACAGGTCCAGGTAGAGAGGCAACCCGTGCGAGCGCTCGGTGATGATCCGGCGGACCGGTTCGTCGATCAGCGGCTGCCCGTCGCGGCTCAGCCTGCGGACCAGGTAGTCCTCACAGTCTTCGGGAGAGAAGTCGCCGATCAGGACCTGACGGCCCGATATAGCTCGCCCCACATGTGCCGTGTCGGCTGCGAGACCGGGCCACGCGTGCGGCCCGGTCCAGTCGACCTGCCCCTCCAGGCTCGTCTCTCCCCACTGGAGGCGGTTGCGTCCGGTGACGACGAAGAACGCGTTGGGCATCAACCACACGGTGCGTTGGAGCAGACGCTCGAAGTCGCGGTGCGTGCGGTCGCCGGTGTCCTCGAAGGTGTCCAGCAGGATCACGGGCAGTGCGCTCTTGCCGACGGGGATTTGGGCCAGGTCCCAGGCGAGGAGGTGCGGGTAGAAGCTCAGGGCTTCCAGGTCGGGCTCGGCCTCCAGGAGGTCGGCCAGGCGTGAGCAGCCGGCGAGGGCGCGTACAGACTGGCGCCGTTCGCGTAACGCCTTGATGAGCGCTCCGGCCCCGTGCCCGAGCGCACTGCCGACTGTGCCGGGCAGGAGCAGAGCCTGGGCGACATCGCTGAGGGCGGACTGCATCTGCTGCGGCAGGGCGGCAGCGGCGCTGAAGCGGCTCAGCAGCCCGCCCCGGCGCAGGTAGTCCTCGATCGATTCGCCCGGGTGGTTGTGCTCCCAGTAGCGGCGCAGGGCGAGGTCGAAGGCGGGCAGTGGCCGGCCGAGCGCGGCGACGGCAAGACGGATGGTGAGGATGACGCGCTCGAAATCCATACCCGCGGCGCGCGCGAGATCGATACGAACTGGCAGGGTCCGCTCTTCGGGGTGGGATGGCGATTCCCATTGCGCCGGGCGGTGCTCGCTGCGGGCCAGCGATGCCTCGATCTTTCGGGAGAGCGTGGACTTGCCGATCCCGCCCACACCGTGGAACACGAGGATGTTGTGGCGGGGAGCTTCCAGGTCCTCCACGTCGAAGTCCGCACGGGTCACGTGCCGTATGTGCTCGGCGAGGCCGGCCGTTACGGCCTGCCACTGTGCCTGCCGGTTCGTGAACGCCTCGCTGGCGGCGATGCTCCGGTCGTTCGAGCTGAACAACGTGCGAAGATCCCGCCCTGCCACAGCTCCCCCTGACGATCAACTGAACGCGAGCGACGCTCCGTTGACGACAGCATGGCATGCCCGCATCCAGACAGGTCCGCAGGCCGCATCCGGCACGCGGCAGTTCAGCCGACGGCCTCGGTCAGGGGACGGTGACATGGGTTCCCCATCCTGCGTACTCACCCTCACAGGTCGAACAGGCTCTCCTGGAAGTTCTCGACGACATCCCGTCGCGGGTAGAACAGGCCCAGCAGCAGGAACGTCTTGGGGCGGGCCGCGACGTTCCCGACGAAGCAGTGCACGGCCTTCTCCGCAGTGACCATCCGGTCGAACCAACGCTCGCGAAGCTTCTCCTCCACGCCGTCCTTCCCGTAGTGGCGAAAGAACTTGCGGTACGACTCGCCCGCCTCCCAGTCCCTCAGCCCCATGTCGTGACCAGCGCACTCCTGATCCGCGCATCGGAAGCTGTACCGGAACTCAAGTGGCACCCACTCCAGTTGGCGGAGGTCCTGTGCGAGTAGATCCAACTGATCTGCCAGGGCCGCCTTCGAAGCTGGCCAGGGCTCGGCAGGAGCGAAGCGGAAGCCGGTGAACTCCGCTGGGCGGAAGACGCCAAGCGACGTTCCCCGAAGCTCCTGGTCCCGCTTTATGGAGCACAGGGACGGCGCTACGAGGGGCTGCACATGCGAGAAGCGTTCGCGCCAGCCGTCCGCTGTCCCGAGGCGCTCGATGACCTTGAGACTCTGCAGATTGGGGCGCAAGCTTTCGGGACGGCGGTCCCCATGGTGTCGCTGCACATCGACCTCGACGATCGAGTACTTGGCGAACTGGCTTTCTTCGTTCAGCAGCCGGAACGGAACCGGGAAGAGCCGCACATGCTGGGGCGCCCCTTGGTCGAGCCGTATGCCGGCCACGCAGCTCGTCTCGTGGTACTTCGCGGACAGTTCCGGATAGGTCTTGACCGTGATCATGATCCGTGCGCGCTGCCAAATCCCCGATCCCATGGTTGCCCCCTCCACTGATCTCCCGATCCGATTGGAGGAGAGGCATGCGCCAGCGGCAAGGGCGCGTACAGGAGCGAGGGGCGAAGTCAGGCCAGGGGAATTACGGGCACGGCGGCCCGCTTGCGGACCGTCTCTAGGACGACCTGTCGGTGGCAGCGGCTTTCGTCTTTCTCGAAGCACAGCACCGCGACCCGGGACTGCCGGGCATGCTCTGCGAGGCGCTCAAGATCGGTTTGCGCTTCCTCGGACCGCAGCACTCCACGGAACCGAGCCCGGCCTACGTCGAGGCGGCCCTCCCAGAACGGCGCCCGGTTGTCCTTGGGATTGCCCAGGCCACGCAGGTGGGTGTATTCGATGCCGGCCTCGGCGAGTGCCTGCCCGAGCCGAGTCTTGCTGAAGCCCTTCTTGCGGCTGATCGGTGTAAGTCGTACGTCCGCCACGACATCAATACGGCTGTCGAGGAGAGAGGAGACGAACGAGTCGATGTCCCGGCCTTCGTACCCAGCGGACCAGAGGCCGGGAGCGACCTTGGTCTCCTGGAAGAGTTCATCGAGGGAGACTTCAAGTGCCTCGGCGACTGCTCCGACGGTGAAGAAACCTGGCTGGATCGCTCCCTCGCTCTCCAGACGGGCCAGCGTTCCTACGGCGATGCCAGCTTCCTTGGAGAGCCGCTCCCGCGACCATCCTCGAGCCTCCCGCATCGCTCGCACGCGCTGGGCGAGTGCTCGGGCGTGGTCGTGGGGACGCGCTGAGTGATGGCTTGCCATGTGTCGTGATCCTAAGGGCGGTTGAGGCGGGCGGGCATGGTGTTCCCGGCCGACTACTAGGCTGGATTCGCGAACGCGCAGGTCCGAGTGCCCTAAGCCGCCGCACTTCAGACGGCCTCACCAGTCACCCACTGGGAGAACCCGACCAAGATCTTCTCCCAGATTTCTCCCAAGCGATCTCCAGGAACAACTCAGGGGCCTGATCCATCAACTGGATCAGGCCCCTGACCTGGTACTTCACTGTCGGGGTGGCGGGATTTGAACCCACGACCTCTTCGTCCCGAACGAAGCGCGCTGCCAAGCTGCGCTACACCCCGATCGTCGCTGCTCTCGCGGCGACGACGTTTACTTTAGCCCACTGGTGGCTGGAGACGAAATCCGGTTTTGGCGCGGTGGCGGATCAGGTTCGGGCGCAGGTGGTCCAGGGTCACGAGGAGGACCGCGAGAGCGTAGAAGGAGAGGCCCAGGAGGAGGGCGTTGGCGAGGATGCTCTTGTATCCGTGGGCGTCGATGTCCAGGAAGGCGTAGAGGTAGCGGCCGCCCGGGGTGCCGGGCAGCAGGAGCTCGCCGCGGACGAGGGAGAAGGCCAGATAGGCGACGGGGAAGAGCATCCATGTCGATGCCTGGCGCAGGTGCAGCCGGCCCGGGGCGGTCAGCAGGAGCCAGTCCAGGACCGCGGCCGCGGGGACCACGGTGTGCAGGACGTGATTTCCGGCGGCGTGCCATCCCGTGGGTGCCGCGGAGGGGTCCGTCATCGAGAACGGGGTCGCCGCGTCCGCCAGCAGCAGGTGGTACACCAGGGCGGCGATCACGACGTAGAGGAGCGCGGCGCCCGTCAGGGCTCCCGGCAGCGGGCGGCGGGCGCTCCACGCGCGGCGGGCCGAGGCGGCCGTGACCAGGGCCAGCAGGATCGCGGCCTGGACGGTGAAGAAGCTCAGGACGCGCGGCGGGCTGCCCAGCATCAGCTCGACCGCCACGCCGCCAGCGGCCAGCAGCGCGGTCAGGAGGCGGAAGGCCGCGGTGAGGGGCCGGCGTACCGGTGCCACGACGGCCGAGGCCGGGACGGGCGAGGGCGGCAGCGCGGGAATGCCCGGGATCGCGGGGAGGTCCGGGATGTCCCTGGGTATCGGGGCGGTCATGACCTCAAGCTAGGCAGAAGCGACATGGCGGGCGATATGGGTGACCCATACGGGTTACGTCCCGTACCGGTCGTCCCGCTTGCCCCGGCTGTCCCACCTGCCCCGGTCGTTCCGCCCGTCCTGTCCGTACCGCTCGCCTCGGACGCCCCGGCGTTCCGTCGGTCGCAGGTCCTTTACTTCCGTCCCACCAGCGTCAGCAGCGTCGCCTCCGGCGGGCACGCGAACCGCACCGGGGTGTAGCGGTTCGCCCCGCAGCCCGCCGACACGTGCAGGTGGGCGGTACGGCCCTCGGCCGTGTGCGTCGACAGGCCCTTCACCCGGCCGGTGTCCAGGTCGCAGTTGGTGACGAAGGCGCCGTAGAAGGGGAGGCAGATCTGGCCGCCGTGCGTGTGGCCGGCCAGGATCAGCGGGTAGCCGTCGGCGGTGAAGGAGTCCAGGCTGCGCAGGTACGGCGCGTGCACCACGCCCATCGAGAAGTCCGCCTCGCCGGACGGGCCGCCGGCCACCCGCGCGTACCGGTCCCTCTTGATGTGCGGGTCGTCCACGCCGGTCAGCTCGACCGACACGCCCTCGGTCTTCAGCACACCCCGCGTGTTCGTGAGGTTGAGCCAGCCCGCCGCGTCGAAGCCGTCCCGCAGGTCCTCCCACGGGTTGTGGATCACGCCCACGGCCGGCGGGTTGCCGTTGAGGCCGTGCCGTCCCTGCATCTTCTCCAGCAGATAGAGGGCGGGGTTGCGCAGCTTCGGGCCGTAGTAGTCGTTCGAGCCGAAGACGTACGCCCCCGGGAACTCCATCAGCGGCCCCAGCGCGTCCAGCACCTCCGGCACGGCCTCGGTGTCGGAGAGGTTGTCGCCGGTGTTGATCACGAAGTCCGGGCGCAGCCCCGCCAGCGACCGCAGCCACCGCTGCTTCTTGCGCTGGCCGCCGACCATGTGGATGTCCGAGACGTGCAGCACGCGCAGCGGGCGCATGCCCGCGGGCAGCACCGGGACGGTGACCCGTCGCAGACGGAAGGAGCGGGCCTCGAAACCCGCCGAGTAGAGAAGGCCGGCGGCCCCGACCGCCGTGATGCCGAGGGGTACTCCGTATCGCGCGCGCATGCGCCCATCGTGTCAGACCTGGGCACCCGCCCCGCACGCCCGCCCCGCGTGCCCCCGTACGCCCCCGACCTGTGCCTCCCCGGCCCGTACGCCGTCCCGTGGCCCCGTCCCCGGCGGCTCCGTCCGCCTCGCACCTCAACCACCCCCTCCCGCCGCCCTCTTGGCCCGCCCCGCTAAATGCGCGGGCGATCCTCCTGCCGTACCTGCGACAATCAGGCCATGACCACGCTCAAGTCGAAGCTGCAGGAAGACCTCAACGCCTCGATCAAGGCGCGCGACGCGCTGCGCTCCTCGACGCTGCGGATGACGCTCGCCGCGATCACCAAGGAGGAGGTCGCGGGCAAGGAGAAGCGCGAGCTCTCCGACGACGAGGTCCAGAAGGTGATCATCCGCGAGGCGAAGAAGCGCCGTGAGGCCGCGGAGGCGTTCGCGCAGGGTGGTCGTGCCGAGCAGGCCGCGCAGGAGGAGGCGGAGGGCGAGGTCCTCGCCACGTACCTGCCCAAGCAGCTGTCCGACGAGGAGCTGGAGCAGATCGTCTCCCAGGCCGTCGCGGAGGCCAGGGCCGCCGGTGCCGAGGGGCCGAGGGCCATGGGCGCCGTCATGAAGATCGTGAACCCGAAGGTGGCCGGCCAGGCCGAGGGCGGCCGTGTCGCCTCCGTCGTGAAGAAGCTGCTCGCGGGCTGACCGCGGACGAGCCCGCGGACACATGGCCGCGGAGTACGGCAGTGGGGGCGCCCTTCGTGAGAAGGGCGCCCCCACTGCCGTGTGCGCTGTGTCCGCCGGAGGGTTACGGGAAGGCGCCGCCGGTGCTGTTCCCGTTGCCCTGGCCGGGGCCGCCGTCGTTGCCCTGGACGAAGCCCTCCGGGAGGGAGAACGAGGGAGTCGGGAAGACGTCGCCGCCGATCAGGCCGTTGTCGTCGCCGTTGCCGTCGTCGTCACGGCCCTTGTCCCTGTCACGGCCCTTGTCCTCGTCGTCCTTCTCCTTCTCCTTCGGGGGGTCGGGGATGTTGACGTAGGTGAAGTCCGGGGTGTCCTTGCCCTCCAGGGCGCCGGACATCATGGACTTCCAGATCGGGCCGGGAACCTGGCCGCCGAAGACCTTGTCGTGCCAGACGCCGCCGATGGAGATGCCCTCCATCTTGCGCTCGTGCGCCGGGTCGCCGACCCAGACCGCGCCCGACATGTTCGGGGTGTAGCCCACGAACCAGGCCGCGTAGCGCTCGTCGGTGGTACCGGTCTTACCCGCGCTGGGGCGGCTGTCCAGACCGGCCTGCGTACCCGTACCGTCCTCGACCACACCGCGCAGCAGCGTGTTGACGGTGTCGGCGGTCGTCTCGGACATCGCGCGCGAGCAGGTCGACTTCGGGACCTCCAGGGACTTCGTCTCCCCACCGATGCGCTGGCTGATCGACTCGATGGCGACCGGCGTGCAGTACATGCCGCGCGAGGCGAAGGTGGCGTAGCCGTTCGCCATGGTCAGCGGGGACATCTCCTGCGTGCCGAGGGCGATCGAGGGCGCCTGCTCCAGCTTGCCGCCGTCGGCGCGGTCGACGCCCATCTTCTTGGCCATCTCGGTGACCGGGCAGATGCCGACCTCGCTGATCATCTCCACGAAGTAGGTGTTGACGGACTTGGCCGTCGCCTCCTTCATGTCGTACGGGCCGGACTCCGACTCGTTCTCGTTGGTGAGGGTGACGCCCTTCTCGTTCCAGGTCTTGCCGTCACATGCCTGGACCGGGTTCGGGTACTCCATCTCGTACGGCGACCCGTACATCTTCGTCGCCGGCATGCCGCCCTCGATGGCGGCCGCGGCCACGATCGGCTTGAACGTCGAACCGGGCTGGAAGCCGAGGCCACCGCCCATGGCCTGGTTGACGGAGAGGTTGATCTGCGTCTCGTTCTTGCCGAAGCCGTAGGGGCGGGACTGGCCCATGGCGAGGATCTTGCCGGTGCCGGGCTCGACGATGCTCGCCGCGGTCGCGACCTCGTCGTTCTTGTTGACGTGGTCCTTGACCGACTGCTGGACCGAGTCCTGGGCCTGCGGGTCCATCGTCGTGCGGATGGTCAGGCCGCCCTGGTTCCAGATCTTGGCCCGGTCCTCCTTGGTCTTGCCGAAGACCGGGTCGGTCAGGAACACGTTGCGGACGTAGTCGCAGAAGAAGCCCGCGCCCTTCACGGCGGTGATGCAGCCGTTCTTGGGCTGCTTGACCTTCAGGCCGAGCGGGGCCTCCTTCGCCGCGTCCGCCTCCGCCTGGGAGACGTCGCCGACGTCGGCCATGCGCTGGAGCACGATGTTGCGCCGCTTGGTGGCCTCCGTCTCGTCGTTGACCGGGTCGAACCGGCTCGGCGACTGGACGATGCCGGCGAGGAGCGCGGCCTCCTGGAGCTTGAGGTCCTTGGCGTGCTTGGAGAAGTAGCGCTGGGCGGCGGCCTCGACGCCGTACGCCTGCTGGCCGAAGAACGTGATGTTCAGGTAGTTCTCGAGGATCTTCTTCTTGCCCAGCTCCTCCTCCACCTGGATCGCGTACTTCAGCTCCGCGATCTTGCGGCCGAGGGTCTGCTGAGTGGCCTGCGCGACCTTGGTGGGGTCGTCGCCGGCCTCCTCGACGAAGACGTTCTTCACGTACTGCTGGGTGAGGGTGGAGGCACCCTCGGCGACGCCGCCGCTCTGCGCGTTCTTGTTCAGCGCGCGCAGGACACCCTTCAGGTCGACCGCGCCGTGCTGGTAGAAGCGGGCGTCCTCGATCGCGACGATCGCCTTCTGCATGTACGGCGAGATGTCCTTGAGCTCGACCACCGTGCGGTCGCGTGAGTACACCGTGGCGATGGTGCCGCCCTGGGCGTCGAGGATCGAGGTGCGCTGGCTCAGCGGCGGCGTCTTCAAGTTGGCCGGGAGCTCGTCGAAGCTCTCCACCGACCCCTTGGCCGCGAGCCCCAGCGCGCCGACGGCGGGCAGCGCGATACCGGCCAGCACCGCACCGGCGAGCACACTGACACCGAGGAACTTGGCGGCCTGCTGCGCGGGCGACAGACCACCGCCTGAGGGCTTCTTTGGCATAGGGGCAGCCTACGTTCTCATTCGCCGGACACGCGTATATGCCTTGGCCTAAGCTGCTCACAACTGTCACAGCAGTGCGGCCATGTATCAATACGTCCGGCGACCCCGAATCGTTCCGGACGGGCTCCGGCTCTCTGCCGGGGACGTGTCCGAATCCACCTCGTGTGTCACCGGACATCCGGTGTGACTCAACTGAACCATCCGGATCTGCCGGGAATGTCCCGCATGTCGCCAGCTCACTCCCGCGGGTGATCTGCCGCTTACGCATAGTCCGTTCGGGCCATTCAAGATTGGGCCCGAAGGGGGTGTTGCGCTGTCCCCACCTTCCGTAACGTCCTCAACTGGCGGCGGTGAATATGCCGCTGCCGCCGTGGGGGAGCCTCGATTCGGGAGAGGACGGCGCCGGTATGGGCTGGGTAACCGACTGGAGTGCGCAGGCGGCCTGCCGCACTACCGATCCGGATGAACTGTTCGTTCAGGGAGCAGCGCAGAACAGGGCCAAGGCGGTGTGCACCGGATGCCCGGTGCGGACCGAGTGCCTGGCCGATGCGCTCGACAACCGCGTCGAGTTCGGCGTGTGGGGAGGCATGACGGAGCGGGAACGCCGCGCGCTGCTGCGCAGGCGGCCCACCGTCACCTCCTGGCGCCGGCTGCTGGAGACGGCTCGTACGGAGTACGAGCGTGGGGCCGGCCTGGTGCCCCTCGACGACGACCAGGTGTACGAGAACTACGCGGCGGTGGGCTGAGGGCGGGCGCGGGCGTCGACCGCCTGTGTCACCCGTCACGCGCACGCGGCCGCCACCTGCGGAACCCGTCGGGCGTACGGCTCCGGCGCCTGTGGCGTCGGCCGGGTGTGAGGGCCGGCGGCCTGTGCCGTCGGCGGAGTTCGTACGTCGGCCGTGAGGGCCGTCGGCGGAGCTCGGGCGGACGTCGGTCATGTGCGCCGCCGGGAGAACTCGGCCGTCGGCCGTGCAGGCTGTCCGCAGGGTTCCGGCGTCGGTGGTCTGTGCCGTCGTCCGAGGTCAGGGCGGGGCTGTCCGGGTGCGCGCCGCGGGCCGGGTGCGTGCGTCGGTCTGTGGAGGCGTCACGCTGTCGGCGGGGCCCGGACGATGACCGTCCGGGTGGTGCCGGTGGGTGCGGACGGGGCAGGCCCCGGGCGGTGAGGCGCGGGCTTGCCGCGCCGTACTGCCCGGACGTCGGACCCCGGACGGCGCACGTCGGCGTTCCCGGCCGGAACCTCCGTGCACGGGGCCCGCGCGGGCCCCGGTGTGAGCTTCGTCACCAACTGCCGCCCGGACCCCGGACGGTACGGTTCCGCATCTCCGGGACCGGCCGCGGACACCCCCGGACATCACGGACCGGCGGCATCCGCGCAGGCCCGGTCATCCGTCCGCGGGCAGCTCCGGCCGGTGGGCCGCGAGGCGGTCGGCGATGTCCCGCAGCCCCACGAGGTCGTGCACGTCGCCGGGCAGCGCGGCCACTTCGGCCACCGCCACCTCGGGGTGGAGCGCGGTGAAGCGGTCGCGCGTGCGCCGCTCCCGGGAGAGCAGGTGCATGCGGTCCGCGTGGAGCCTCAGCAGGCCCGCGGTCAGTTCGTCCGCGGACGGTTCGGGGTCGGGCTCGTCGGTCCCGGCTGCGGGGGATGGCGCCGGAGGGGCCGAACTGCCCTGTGGGTCGGGGGAGTTACGAACTCCAGCCTTCCCGTCCGGCTGATCCACAATGCGGGGCTCCTCAAGATTTTCCGCGGCGGCGAGCGCCCGCTCGGCCGACAGCCGGGCGGCACCGCTGCCGTGGACCCGGTTGAGCACCAGACCCGCGAGCGGCATCCTCTCGGCGGCCAGCCGCTCCACGAAGTACGCGGCCTCGCGCAGCGCGTCCCTCTCCGGCGCCGCGACCACCAGGAACGCCGTCCCGGGCGCCTGGAGCAGTCTGTACGTCGCGTCCGCGCGGGTGCGGAACCCGCCGAACATCGAGTCCATCGCGGCCACGAACGTCTGGACGTCCTTCAGCAGCGGACCGCCGAGCAGTTTGCCGAGGGCGCCGGTCATCATCGACATGCCGACGTTCAGGAACTTCATCCCCGCGCGTCCGCCCACCTTCGCGGGCGCGAGCAGCACACGGATCAGCTTGCCGTCGAGGAAGGAGCCGAGCCGCTTCGGCGCGTCGAGGAAGTCCAGGGCCGAACGGGAGGGCGGGGTGTCGACCACGATCAGGTCCCACTCGTCACGCGAGCGCAGCTGCCCCAGCTTCTCCATCGCCATGTACTCCTGCGTGCCCGCGAAGCCCGCCGAGAGCGACTGGTAGAAGGGGTTGCCCAGGATCGCGGCCGCCCGGTCGGCGTCCGCGTGCGCCTCGACGATCTCGTCGAAGGTGCGCTTCATGTCGAGCATCATCGCGTGCAGTTCGCCGCCCGCCGAGTCGTCGATGCCCTTCACCCGGCGCGGGGTGTTGTCGAGCGAGTCGATGCCCATGGACTGCGCGAGCCGGCGCGCGGGGTCGATGGTGAGCACCACGACCTTGCGGCCCCGCTCGGCCGCGCGCAGCCCCAGAGCGGCCGCCGTGGTGGTCTTGCCGACGCCGCCCGAGCCGCAGCACACCACGATGCGGGTGGCCGGGTCGTCGAGCAGGGGATCGATGTCCAGCACGCGCGCGGGGGACAGGCGACGCTCCGGGACGGTCTCCGCGCTCATGCGATCCCCTGCTTCCGCAGTTCCTTGGCCAGGTCGTACAGGCCCGCGAGATCCATGCCCTCGGCGAGCAGCGGCAGCTCGTGCAGCGGCAGGTCCAGCTCGCCGAGGACGGCCCGCTGCTCCTGCTCCAGCGTGTGCCGCTCGGCGTACTCCTCGGCCTGCTGGAGCAGCGGGTCCACCAGCCGCTCCGCGTTCCCGCCGCGTCGCGCCCCGCCGAGGCCCGCGGCCGACAGCGACCGTGCGACGGCCGTGCGCGGCAGCGCGCGCACGCCTTCCAGGCCGGCCGCGTCCAGCACCTCGGGCCGCACCATGTTCACGATGACCCGGCCCACCGGCAGCCGCGCCGAGCGCAGTTCGGCGATGCCGTCGGCGGTCTCCTGGACCGGCATCTCCTCCAGCAGCGTCACCAGGTGCACGGCCGTCTCCGGCGACTTCAGCACCCGCATCACGGCCTGCGCCTGATTGTGTATCGGGCCGATCTTGGCCAGGCCCGCGACCTCGTCGTTGACGTTGAGGAAGCGGGTGACGCGGCCGGTCGGGGGCGCGTCCATGACGACGTAGTCGTAGACGAACCGTCCGCTTCTCTCCTTGCGGCGGACCGCCTCGCACGCCTTGCCCGTCAGCAGGACGTCCCTGAGGCCGGGCGCGACCGTCGTGGCGAAGTCGATCGCGCCGAGCTTCTTCAGGGCGCGTCCCGCGCTGCCGAGTTTGTAGAACATCTGGAGGTAGTCCAGAAGGGCCAGTTCGGGGTCGATGGCGAGGGCGTACACCTCCCCGCCCCCGGGTGCGACGGCGATCTTGCGCTCCTCGTAGGGAAGCGCCTCCGTCTCGAAGATCTGTGCGATGCCCTGCCGGCCCTCGACCTCGACGAGGAGCGTCCGCTTCCCCTCCGTGGCCAGGGCCAGCGCTAGGGCTGCGGCGACCGTCGTCTTGCCGGTCCCGCCCTTGCCGCTGACGACCTGGAGCCTGCTCACGTCTTCGAGCGTAACCAGTCCGGGCGCACGACAATCAAAGGCTGTGGACAACCGGTGCCCCAAGCCTGTGGAGAAACGATCCGTAAAGCGGCCGGGGCACCCGTGCGTGCCGCGTTCCCCGGGCCGCGCGGCGCCCGTGGCGGCCTGGCGCGGCAGCGCCTGCCGCAGCCGCTACAGTCGGCCCCATGACCAAGTGGGAATACGCAACCGTGCCGCTGCTCGTCCATGCCACGAAGCAGATTCTGGACACCTGGGGCGAGGACGGCTGGGAGCTCGTCCAGGTCGTGCCCGGACCGAACAACCCCGAGCAGCTCGTCGCCTACCTGAAGCGCCAGAAGCCGGAGAAGGCGGCGTGAGCGCGGTCGAGGCGAAGCTCGCCGAGCTGGGTCTGACGCTGCCGGAGGTCGTGCCGCCGCTGGCCGCCTACCAGCCGGCCGTGCGCAGCGGCGTGTACGTGTACACCGCCGGCCAGCTGCCCATGGTGGAGGGCAAGCTCCAGCTCACCGGCAAGGTGGGTGCGGAGGTCACGCCGGAGGAGGCCAAGGACCTGGCCCGGATCTGCGCGCTGAACGCGCTGGCGGCCGTGAAGTCCGTCGCGGGCGACCTGGACCGTGTCGCGCGCGTGGTGAAGGTCGTCGGCTTCGTCGCCTCGGCCTCCGACTTCACCGGCCAGCCCGCCGTGCTCAACGGCGCCAGCGAGCTGCTGGGCCAGGTGCTCGGCGACAAGGGTGTGCACGCGCGCAGCGCCGTGGGCGTCGCCGTCCTGCCGCTGGACGCGCCGGTCGAGGTCGAGATCCAGGTGGAGCTGACCGAGGTCTGACCGCCTCCCCGGGGTGCCGCGCGTTCCTGCCGGCCGTGGGCGGGTGATCGTTCCCTCTCGAACATCCGCCCGCCACGGGATAGCCTCCGGCCATGGCGAACGGTCAGTGGTACCCCCCTCAGTGGCCGGACCGGATCCGCGCGCTCGCGGACGGCACCCTCACACCCGTGCAGCCCAGGCGTGCGGCCACTGTCATGCTCCTGAAGGACGGGTCGGACGGCCTGTTCGTGCACATGCTGCGCAGACGCGCCTCCATGGCCTTCGCCGGGGGCGCCTACGCCTATCCCGGCGGCGGCGTGGACCCGCGCGACGACGACCGCCAGATCCGCTGGGCGGGTCCCTCGCGCGCATGGTGGGCGGACCGGCTCGGTGTGGACGAGCGCGGCGCCCAGGCGATCGTCTGCGCCGCCGTGCGGGAGACCTTCGAGGAGGCCGGCGTCCTGCTCGCCGGGACCGACCCGGACACCGTCGTCGGCGACACCACCGGTGACGACTGGGAGGCCGACAGAGCGGCGCTGGTGGCCCGCGAGCTGTCCTTCGCCGAGTTCCTCGGCCGCCGCGGTCTGGTGCTGCGCTCCGACCTGCTGGGCGCCTGGACCCGCTGGATCACCCCGGAGTTCGAGGAACGCCGCTACGACACCTGGTTCTTCGTCGCCTCCCTGCCCGTGGGGCAGCGCACCCGGGACGTCTCGGGCGAGGCGGACCGCACGGTGTGGATCCGCCCCGGGTACGCGGCCGCCGGGTACGACAAGGGCGAGCTGCTGATGATGCCGCCGACGATCGCGACCCTGCGCCAGATCATGCCGTACGGCACTGCCGCGGAGGCGCTCGCCGCCGCGCCCTCCATGGACATGACGCCGGTGCTGGCCCGGGCGAGCCTGGAGGACGGGGAGATCGTGCTGTCCTGGCCGGGACACGACGAGTTCACCAAGCACGTGCCGACGGATTCGGCAGGGCCCTCCGGGGGCACCCGGCAGCCCCCGACGAGCCCCCCGACCGGTGGAGCCGCCCGATGACCGACGCAAGCGCCCTTCCCGGCCAGCCGCGGAGCACGGTCCTGTCCGGCCCCGCCACCGCGCGCGCGGTGAACGTGCTGGCGCCCAACGCCTCCGCGATGACCCTGGACGGCACCAACACCTGGATCCTCGCCGAGCCGGACTCCGACCTGGCCGTGGTGGTCGACCCGGGCCCCCTGGACGAGGGGCATCTGCGCGCGGTCGTCGACACCGCCGAGAAGGCCGGCAGACGCGTCGCCCTGACCCTGCTCACCCATGGCCACCCCGACCACGCCGAGGGCGCGGCCCGCTTCGCCGAACTGACCGGCACACGCGTGCGTGCCCTCGATCCCGCGCTGCGGCTGGGCGACGAAGGACTCGCCGCCGGGGACGTCGTCGAGGTCGGCGGCCTGGAACTGAGGGTCGTGCCGACGCCGGGACACACCGCCGACTCCCTGTGCTTCCATCTGCCGGCCGACCGGGCCGTCCTGACGGGCGACACGATCCTGGGACGCGGTACGACGGTCGTGGCGCACCCGGACGGGCGGCTCGGCGACTATCTGGACTCGCTGCGGCGCCTGAGGTCGCTCACGGTCGACGACGGCGTGCACACCGTGCTTCCGGGCCACGGGCCGGTCCTGGAGGACGCACAGGGCGCCGTGGAGTACTACCTCGCCCATCGCGCCCACCGGCTCGCCCAGGTCGAGACGGCCGTGGAGGACGGCCACCGGACGCCCGCCCAGGTCGTCGCCCATGTCTACGCCGACGTGGACCGCTCCCTGTGGCCGGCGGCCGAGCTGTCGGTACGCGCACAACTGGAGTACCTGAGGGAGCACGGGCTCATCTAGGGGCCGCGCACGCACTTCGGCCGGCCGGGCCCGCGGGCGGCCGCCGCGGCCACGCGCGTGTGCGCCCCGGTCAGTCGGGCCTGGGGGCCTTCGTGCCGTGCACGCGCGTGTACTCCCCGGCGAGCCAGGGTCCCAGGTCGTCGACGTACGTCCGCAGGATCTCCGGGTCGGCGCTCGGCCGGTACCCGAGGACGGCCGCCGAGCGCAGCTGCCCGGCCCGCTCCGGGTAGTACTGCGCGAACGCCCCGGCCATTTCGTGCAGGTCGCTGGTCCAGCCGTTCCAGCGGGGCATGACCAGTGTGAAGCCGGTGCGCACCAGGTGCCGGGACGTGTACCGGACCAGCCGGAGCCGCTCCCGCGGTGCGCGCGCCGCGGCGGCACGGTCCCGCCAGCGCGGCAGGAGCAGCGCGAGATCGCCGTTGGTCTCGCGGGCGAGACGGGAGTCGGGGCGGTAGCGCGGAAGGTACTCCGCGAGGTCCTCGCCGAGCAGCGGCGTGCACAGACACGCCACGAACCAGCCCAGGTCGTAGGTCTCCAGGTCGCTCAGCAGCCGCGCCCGGCTGTACAGCAGCGTGCCGACGCCGTCGATCTGCCCGAACCGCCGGTCGAGGTCCGCGCCCAGCGCCTGTACGGCGTCCCGGCCGGCGTCGTCCGGCTCGTCCCGCAGCGCGACCAGCAGGTCCAGGTCGCTGCGCCCCACGCGCGCGGTGCCGCGCGGGACCGAGCCGTAGAGGTAGGCGCTGTCCAGCCGCGGCCCGAGGACGTCCAGGAGCCGGTCGCGGGCCGCCGCCACGACGGGACGGAAGGCGTGCGGGATCCCGCCGAGGGAGCCCTCGCGCTCGATGTACCCCTGGGAGTCGAGGCCGGGGCGGTGCACCCGCGGGCGGCGAACCGTTTCGGTCATGGGGCCACTGTGCCCGGCGAAGGGCACAGCGGCGGTGCGTTTTCCGCGCGGTCAGATGAACGTCGGCCGTCGTCCGGCACGGCGGGGACTCACCGGGAGCGCTTGGCGAGCCGCTCCACGTCGAGCAGGATCACGGCCCGCGCCTCCAGGCGCAGCCAGCCGCGCTGGGCGAAGTCGGCGAGCGCCTTGTTGACCGTCTCGCGCGAGGCGCCGACGAGCTGGGCCAGCTCCTCCTGTGTCAGGTCGTGGACGACGTGGATGCCCTCCTCGGACTGCACGCCGAAGCGGCGCGAGAGGTCCAGCAGGGCGCGCGCGACACGGCCGGGGACGTCGGAGAAGACCAGGTCCGACATGGCGTCGTTGGTCTTGCGCAGCCGGCGGGCGACAGCGCGCAGCAGCGCGGCGGCCACCTCGGGGCGGGCGCTCAGCCAGGGCTGGAGGTCGCCGTGGCCGAGGCCCAGCAGCTTGACCTCGGTCAGCGCGGTGGCGGTCGCGGTGCGCGGGCCCGGGTCGAACAGCGACAGCTCGCCGATCAGCTCGCCGGGGCCGACGACGGCGAGCATGTTCTCGCGGCCGTCGGGGGAGGTGCGGTGGAGCTTGACCTTGCCCTCGGTCACCACGTAGAGCCGGTCGCCCGGGTCGCCCTCGTGGAACAGCGAGTCGCCCCGCGCCAGGGTCACCTCACTCATGGAGGCGCGGAGCTCCGCGGCCTGCTCGTCGTCGAGAGCAGCGAAGAGCGGGTTGCGCCGCAGAACGTCGTCCACGAGTTCTCTCCTTGTCGACCTGCTCAGGGGATCTTGCTCCCCTTGTGTACCAGGGGAGCGTGGTGCCCATTTTGCCGGACGGTCCAAACAGTGTGATCTGTCACAAGGATGCCGCACTGGTGTCCGCTGGTAAGCGCCAGGGGTCCAATTGGGGGCCGATCTTCGAGGTCCGGGGCGGATGTCGGTGCCGGGCCGTAGGCTGGCCGGGTGTCCAAAACGCCGGTGAGAGCGCAGGCCGAGGGGGCTGGGCGGATGGTTGTGCGGCGGGATTCCGCTGTGGGCGAACAGGCCACTGACGGCGGTAAAGAAGCGTCAGAACCGACAAAGAGGGCGGCGGGTGCCGCGAAGAGGACCACCGTGAGGAAGACGTCCGCGACGCCGTCCGGGACCGCCGCGAGGAAGGCGCCGGGCGCGGCGAAGAAGACCCCGGGCGCGGCGGGGAAAGCCGCGGCCGGGAAGGCCCCGGGGGGCACGGGGAGAGCCCCGGCCGCCGCCGCGGTGAAGGCCGCCCCCGCCGGGGCGGCCGCCCCGAAGCCGCCGAGGAACGAGTCACGCACGGCGCTGGTCCGCCGCGCCCGCCGGATCAACCGGGAGCTCGCCGAGGTCTACCCCTACGCCCACCCCGAGCTGGACTTCGAGAACTCCTTCCAGCTCCTGGTCGCCACGGTGCTGTCCGCGCAGACCACCGACCTCAGGGTCAACCAGACCACCCCGGCGCTGTTCGCCAAGTACCCCACGCCCGAGGACCTGGCCGCCGCCGACCCGGAGGAGGTCGAGCAGATCCTGCGGCCCTGCGGGTTCTTCCGTGCCAAGACCAGGTCGGTCATAGGACTGTCGAAGGGCCTGGTGGAGGAGTTCGGCGGGGAGGTGCCCGACCGCCTCGACGACCTGGTCAAGCTGCCCGGTGTCGGCCGCAAGACGGCCTTCGTGGTGCTCGGCAACGCGTTCGGGCGGCCCGGCATCACCGTGGACACGCACTTCCAGCGGCTGGTGCGGCGCTGGCGGTGGACCGACGAGACCGACCCCGACAAGATCGAGGCCGCCGTCGGCGCGCTGTTCCCCAAGCGTGACTGGACCGACCTCTCGCACCATGTGATCTGGCACGGCCGGCGCATCTGCCACGCCCGCAGGCCGGCCTGCGGCGCCTGCCCGATCGCCCCGCTCTGCCCGGCGTACGGCGAGGGCGAGACCGATCCCGACAAGGCCGCGAAGCTCCTGAAGTACGAGAAGGGCGGTCTGCCCGGCCAGCGTCTGAACCCGCCGCAGGCGTACCTCGACGCGGGCGGCCGGCCGGCGCCGCCGCTGGGGGCCGGATGAGGGGGCGTACGGCGGCCGCCCGGCGGCCGTGCCCGACGGGGGAACGATCACACGGGGCCCGGGCGTTGGAACGGTCGGAACGGGGGTGGCTATGACACGGGCAAGTCATATGCGGGGCGGTTCGGTGACGCTCAGCAAGGAAGGGCTGCCCGACTGGCTGGACCCCGTGGTGCACGCCGCGGAGACGGTGGAGCCGCTCCAGCTGAGCCGCTTCCTGCCGCCGGAGAACGGCGCGGGGCGCCAGTCCGCCGTCCTGATCCTGTTCGGCGAGGCCGAGCAGGGCCCCGAGCTGCTGCTGATGGAGCGGGCCGGCTCGCTGCGCTCGCACGCCGGCCAGCCGTCCTTCCCGGGCGGCGCCCTCGACCCGGAGGACGGCGACCCGCAGGGCGACGGACCCCTCTGGGCGGCCCTGCGCGAGGCCGAGGAGGAGACCGGGCTCGACCCGGCCGGGGTCCAGCTCTTCGGCGTCCTGCCCAAGCTGTACATCCCGGTCAGCGGCTTCGTCGTCACCCCGGTGCTCGGCTGGTGGCGTGAGCCGAGCCCGGTCGGCGTCGTCGACCCGAACGAGACCGCGCGGGTCTTCACCGTCCCCGTGGCGGATCTCACGGATCCCGCCAACCGCGCCACCACCGTCCACCCCAGCGGCCACCGGGGTCCGGCATTCCTGGTCGAATCCGCCCTCGTGTGGGGCTTCACGGCCGGAGTGATCGACCGCCTGCTGCACTTCTCCGGTTGGGAACGACCCTGGGACCGGAACAAGCAGGTCCCGCTCGACTGGCGCGCATGACAGGGTGGCCTTCGTGAACGTGCTGGACATCTTGTTGCTGGTCGCTGCCGTGTGGTTCGCGATCGTGGGCTATCGCCAGGGGTTCGTCGTCGGCATCCTGTCGGTGATCGGATTCCTCGGCGGCGGCCTCGTCGCCGTCTACACGCTGCCCGTCATCTGGGACGCGCTGACCGACAACGCCGAGGTCAGTACGACCGCCGCCGTCGTCGCGATCGTCGTCGTCATCGTCTGCGCCTCGATCGGCCAGGCCCTGACCACCCACCTCGGCAGCAAGCTGCGCCGGTACATCACCTGGTCCCCGGCCCGCGCGCTGGACGCCACCGGCGGCGCCCTGGTCAACGTCGTGGCCATGCTGCTGGTGGCCTGGCTGATCGGCTCCGCCCTCGCGGGCACCACCCTGCCCACGCTCGGCAAGGAGGTCCGCAGCTCCAAGGTGCTGCTCGGGGTCTCCCGGGCGCTGCCCGCACAGGCCGACACCTGGTTCGCCGACTTCTCCTCCGTCCTCGCGCAGAACGGCTTCCCGCAGGTCTTCAGCCCGTTCGCCAACGAACCGATCACCGACGTACGGCCCCCGGACCCGGCGCTCGCGAACAGCGCCGTGGCCGCCCGCGCGCAGCGCTCCATCGTCAAGGTGATGGGGACCGCCGAGAGTTGCGGCAAGGTCCTGGAGGGCACCGGCTTCGTCTTCGACGACCGCCGCGTGATGACCAACGCGCATGTCGTCGGCGGCGTCGACGAGCCCACCGTCCAGATAGGCGGCGAGGGCCGCCGCTACGACGCCACCGTCGTCCTGTACGACTGGAAGCGCGACATCGCCGTCCTGGACGTGCCCGACCTCGACGCGCCCGCCCTGCGGTTCACGTCCACCGACGCCGAGAGCGGCGACGACGCGATCGTCGCCGGCTTCCCGGAGAACGGCTCGTACGACGTGCGTGCCGCGCGGGTACGCGGGCGGATCCCGGCCAACGGACCGGACATCTACCACCGCGGCACCGTGCGCCGTGACGTGTACTCGCTGTACGCGACCGTCCGCCAGGGCAACTCCGGCGGCCCGCTGCTCACTCCCGAGGGCGAGGTCTACGGTGTGGTCTTCGCGAAGTCCCTGGACGACGCCGACACCGGCTACGCCCTGACGGCGGACGAGATCGCGGAGGACATCACCGAGGGCCGTACGGCGACCCAGCAGGTGGACAGCGACAACTGCGCTCTCTAGGGCCCGCCCTGTCCGGCAGGTCCCGGGGCGTCAGCCGCGGGGGTGGCGCAGGCGTACCGAGACCCAGCGGGCCCGGCGGCGCAGGATGCGCGGAATGCCCACCCGGAGGTCGGAGCCCGGCAGTTGCGGGGCACCTCCTTGATGGGGGCTCAGGGAGTTGCCCGAGCGTCGGTTGCGTGCTGCGTCACTGTAGTCGTGCGTCCAGCCCATACCCCGACGTCTGCCCCCGCCCCAAGGTCGATAACCGCGCCCGTGACCCCCAATTGGCTTATGCGCCGGGCATTTGGCTGTTCGAGGCACAGGTGTTCCGCGTCCGTTCACCGGGCGCTCGGACACGGTCACCGACGGGTCCGGATCTGTCCGGCCGGGACAGCCCGTTCGGGTGAACGGGGCCCGCTCAGCGGTCCGGTTCGGGGTCCTTCAGCCAGTTGATCAGCTCCGTGGAGAACGCCACCGGGTCCTCCTCGTGCGGGAAGTGCCCGAGCCCGTCGAACAGCCGCCAGCGGTACGGCGCCTCGACGTACTCGCCGGATCCCGCCGCGCTGCGGGTGCGCGTCACGGGGTCGAGCGAGCCGTGCAGATGCAGTGTCGGCACCCGGACGGGCCGCTTCATGCGCCGGTTGAACTGGATGCCGTCGGGGCGGGCCATCGACCGCACCATCCAGCGGTACGGCTCGATCGAGCAGTGCGCCGTCGAGGGGATGCACATCGCCCTGCGGTACGTCAGCACGGCCTCGTCCTCCGGCAGCCGCGGGCCGGACCAGTCCCGGATCAGCCGGCCGACCAGCGCCCCGTCGTCGGCCGTGAGCTGCCGCTCGGGGACCCAGGGCCGCTGGAAGCCCCAGATGTAGGAGCTCGCGGTGGTCTGCTTGAGGTCGGCGAGCATGGCCGAGCGCCAGCGCCGCGGGTGCGGCATGGAGGCGACCGCCAGCCGCCGGATGAGCTTGGGCCGCATCACGGCCGCCGTCCAGGCCAGATAGCCGCCCAGGTCGTGGCCCACCAGCGCCGCGTCGGGCTCGCCGAGGGAGCGGATCACACCGGTGACGTCGAGGGCGAGGTTGGCGGGGTCGTAGCCGCGCGGCGTGCGGTCGCTGCCGCCGACGCCGCGCAGGTCCATGGCGACGGCCCGGAAACCGGCGTCGGCCAGCGCGGTCAGCTGGTGCCGCCAGGTCCACCAGAACTGCGGGAACCCGTGCAGCAGCATCACGAGCGGGCCGTCGCCGACCTCCGCGATGTGGAAGCGCGCGCCGTTGGCGGCCACCTCGCGGTGCGTCCAGGGCCCGTCGGGTCGGACGACCGAAACGGGCTGGGCGGGGGGAGTGGCGGGGTCCGTCATGACGACGAGCGTGCCACAGCCTCGATGGCCTTGGGCGCCCGGTCCTGCGTCAGCTCGGGCTGCTGCGGCAGTTCGGGCCGCGGGTGCGGCTTGGCGTTCTGCAGCACGCTCGCCGATTCCTTCATCGACGCGGCGACCTTCTGCGGGCCCTTGCTCTTCGACGCCTTCTTCGCGAAGACCACGCCGATCAGCGCCAGGACACCCGCGACCAGCACGTTCGCCGCGAACGACAGCAGGAAGCAGACGGCGAGATTCCAGTCGCTCCAGGTGCGGATGCCGTAGGCGAGGGCGAAGTTGAGCATCGGCAGGGAGAAGACCAGCACCGCGCCGGCCACCGTGAACGCGCCGCCGCTCGTCGCACCGCGCTTGACGTCCTGCTTCAGCTGCGCCTTCGCCAGCGCGATCTCGTCGTGCACCAGCGCCGACAACTCGGTCGTCGCGGAGGCGAACAGCTGGCCGATGCTGCGTTCGGCGCCGACCGGGCTGCCGTCGGGTGCGCTCATCGCGGTCTCCCTCTTGTGACGTGTGACTGCCTTCCGGCCGGTTGCGCCGGAGGAGTGACGGTGCCGTCTTTGTACCGTCCCGTCAGATCATGCCGGACGGTCCTTGTCCGCGCCTGCCCCGCCCGTCACTTCGGCAAGCCGCGCGGCGGCCTTCTCCTTCGCGATCCTGCGGTGTTCGGCCGCCTTTCGCTCGTGGATCGCGGCCATGCGGAGGTGGTACTCCGGATCGTCCTGCTCGTAGACGTCCGGAATGCCGTCGTGGTCCTCGTCGAGCTCCTCGGCCTCGATCAGACGCCGGTACTTGGTGTTCCGTATCTTCAGCAGGATCATGGCCAGCGTCGCCGCGATCAGCGAGCCCATCAGGACGGCGGCCTTCCCCTCGCTCATCAGGGCCGCGTCGTCCTCGAAGGCCAGCTCGTCGATGAGCAGGGACACGGTGAACCCGATGCCCGCCAGTGTGGCGACGGCGAGAACGTCGCCCCACCTCAGCTCCTCGCTCAGGGATGCCCGGGTGAAGCGGGCGGTCAGCCAGGTGCCGCCGAAGACACCGAGGGTCTTGCCGACGACCAGACCGAGGACGATCCCGAGGGTCTCCGGCTGTGTGAAGACATCCGCCAGGGCCCCGCCCGACACCGTCACACCGGCGCTGAACAGCGCGAACAGAGGTACGGCGAGCCCGGCCGACACCGGCCGCACCAGATGCTCGATCCGCTCGCCCTTGGACTGCTCCTCGCCCTCGCGCCGGGTGCAGGGCAGCATCAGGCCCATGGCCACTCCCGCGATGGTGGCGTGGATGCCGCTGTTGTACATCAGGCCCCAGACCACCAGCGCCAGCGGGATGTACACGTACCAGCCGCGTACGCCCTTGCGCAGCAGCAGCCAGAAGACGACGAGCCCGGCGACCGCGCCGCCGAGCGCCGCGAAGTCGATCTCGCTGGTGAAGAAGACCGCGATGATCAGGATGGCGAACAGGTCGTCGACGACGGCGAGCGTGAGCAGGAAGGCGCGCAGGGCGCTCGGCAGCGAGGTGCCGATGACCGCGAGCACCGCGAGGGCGAAGGCGATGTCGGTGGCCGTGGGCACCGCCCAGCCCTGGAGCGAGCCGCCGCCGGCGCTGCTGGTGAGGACGTAGACCAGCGCGGGCACCGCCATGCCGCACAGCGCGGCGACGACGGGCAGCGCGGCGGCCCTGGGGTCGCGCAGGTCTCCGGCGACGAGCTCGCGCTTGAGCTCGATGCCGGCCACGAAGAAGAAGATCGCGAGGAGTCCGTCCGCGGCCCAGTGGGCGACGGAGAGGTCCAGACCGAGGGCCTCGGGGCCGAAGTGGTGGTGTGCGACGCTCTCGTAGCTGTCGTGCAGCGCCGGGACGTTCGCCCAGATCAGCGCGGCCACCGCGGCCACCAGCAGCAGGACACCGCCGACGGTCTCGGTGCGCAGCGCGTCGACGACGTAGGTGCGCTCGGGCAGGGAGAGACGTCCGAGGACCTTGCGGGGGGTGGTGTCGCGGGGCGCGGTCACGAGGCGGACCTCCAGTCGGTGGGCAGGGCAGAGCACATGCCGACCAGACTTCCCGGCGCACCTGATGCGTCGAGATTACCCATGGCGCGACGGGCTGTCCTGGCGCCCTTCGCGTCGACCGCGGAAGGGGCACCCCGTGGCGGGGTGCCCCTTCCTTGCCTCGGCGGTTCTCAGTCCTCGCTGGGTGCTGCGGGGAGTTTGTCCTGGATGAGCTGCATGACGCTGCTGTCGGTGAGGGTGGTGACGTCGCCGAGCTGCCTGTTCTCGGCGACGTCGCGCAGGAGGCGGCGCATGATCTTGCCGGAGCGGGTCTTGGGGAGTTCGGCGACCGGGAGGATCCGCTTGGGCTTGGCGATGGGGCCGAGGGTGGTGGCGACGTGGCCTCGCAGGGCGTCGGTGAGGCCCTCGTCCTCGGCGTCGGCGGTGGCGCGCAGGATGACGAAGGCGACGATGGCCTGGCCGGTGGTGTCGTCGGCGGCGCCGACCACGGCGGCCTCGGCGACGGCGGGGTGGGAGACGAGGGCGGACTCGACCTCGGTGGTGGAGATGTTGTGGCCGGAGACGAGCATGACGTCGTCGACCCGGCCGAGCAGCCAGATGTCGCCGTCGTCGTCCTTCTTCGCGCCGTCGCCGGCGAAGTACTTGCCCTCGAAGCGGGACCAGTAGGTGTCGAGGAAGCGCTGGTCGTCGCCCCAGATGGTGCGCAGCATGGAGGGCCAGGGCTCGGTGAGGACGAGGTAGCCGCCGCCGCCGTCGGGGACCTCGGCTGCCTCGTCGTCGACGACGGTGGCCGAGATGCCGGGCAGGGGGCGCTGGGCGGAGCCGGGTTTGGCGTGGGTGACGCCGGGCAGCGGGGAGATCATCATGGCGCCGGTCTCGGTCTGCCACCAGGTGTCGACGACGGGGGTGGTGTCGGCGCCGATGTGCTTGCGGTACCAGATCCAGGCTTCGGGGTTGATCGGTTCGCCGACCGAGCCCAGGATGCGCAGGCTGGACAGGTCGAACTTGGCGGGGATGTCGTCGCCCCACTTCATGAAGGTGCGGATCGCGGTGGGCGCGGTGTAGAGGATGGTCACCTTGTACTTCTGGACGATCTCCCAGAAGCGGCCCTGGTGGGGGGTGTCGGGGGTGCCCTCGTACATGACCTGGGTGGCGCCGTTGGCGAGGGGGCCGTAGACGATGTAGGAGTGGCCGGTGACCCAGCCGACGTCGGCGGTGCACCAGTACACGTCCGTCTCGGGCTTGAGGTCGAAGACGGCGTGGTGGGTGTAGGCGGTCTGGGTGAGGTAGCCGCCGGAGGTGTGCAGGATGCCCTTGGGCTTTCCGGTGGTGCCGGAGGTGTAGAGGATGAACAGGGGGTGCTCGGCGCCGAACGCCTCGGGCGTGTGCTCGGCGGACTGGCGGGTGACGAGGTCGTGCCACCACACGTCCCGGCCCTCGGTGAAGGCGACGTCCTGTCCGGTGCGGCGCACCACCAGGACGTGCTCGACGCTGTCCACGCGCGTGACGGCCTCGTCCACGGCGGGCTTGAGCGCGGAGGGCTTGCCGCGGCGGTAGCCGCCGTCGGCGGTGATGACGACACGCGCGTCCGCGTCCTGGATGCGGGTGGCGAGCGCGTCCGCGGAGAACCCGCCGAAGACGACCGAGTGCGCGGCGCCGATACGGGCGCAGGCCAGCATCGCGATCGCGGTCTCGGGGATCATCGGCATGTAGACGGCGACCCGGTCGCCCTTGGTCACGCCCAGTTCCAGCAGCGCGTTGGCGGCCCGGGACACCTCGTCCTTGAGCTCGGCGTAGGTCAGGGAGCGGCTGTCGCCCGGCTCGCCCTCGAAGTGGATGGCCACCCGGTCGCCGTGGCCGGCCTCCACGTGCCGGTCCACGCAGTTGTGGGCCACGTTCAGCTCGCCGTCCGCGAACCACTTCGCGAACGGCGGGTTGGACCAGTCCAGGGTCTCGGTCGGTTCCTTGGCCCAGGTCAGGCGCCGGGCCTGCGCGGCCCAGAAACCGAGCCTGTCCGCCTCGGCCTGCTCGTACGCCTCCGCCGTGACATTGGCATGCGCGGCCAGGTCGGCGGGCGGCGCGAACCTGCGCTCCTCTTTGAGCAGGTTGGCCAGGCTCTCGTTGCTCACGACATCTCCCTTTCCCAGGGTGTCCGTTGTGTCCCAGGCCACAGCTCATCAGACCCGAGGGGCCCCTGACAAGGGTCGCCCAGAAATTGGTTTAGACCTGTGTTCGGGCCGGGGCTCCGGTCGCCGTGACCGGGGGCTTCGACGGTTCCCACGGACGGCTCCGTCATCGGGTTCAGGCGTGCAGCGCCCTTCACACGTCCGGCCGGACGCCGGGAGGGCCGGGTCCGCCCTCCCGGCCCGCCCTCACACGGGACTGCGCGCCTCCTCCACGCCCGCCACGTGGTCGAACAGCTCGCCCCCCTGCGCCTTCGTGAGCAGGTACGCCTGCGCCTCGCCCACGTGGAAGTACATGCCGTGCAGTTCCAGCACCCCGCGCCGCAGCGCACGGGCCACCGACTCGTGGGCCCGCAGGTGCTCCAGCTGCTGCACGACGTTGGTCAGACACAGCTGCTCGGCCGCGTCGGCCGGATGCCGGCCGGACAGCCGGGCCCAGGGCCGGCTGTCGTCCGCCATCCGCTCCAGGCTCGGCAGGCCGTGCCGCAGCCACCGCCTGAGCGGCGTCTGCACGCCTTCGGGCTCGGAGCTGAGCAGGGCCTGCATGGCCCCGCACCCCGAGTGCCCGCACACCGTGACGGACCGCACCTGGAGCACGTCCACCGCGTACTCGATCGCCGCCCCCACCGAGTCGTCCCCGCTCTCCGCGTCGGGCAGGGGCACGAGGTTGCCCACGTTGCGGACCACGAACAGGTCGCCCGGACCGCTGGAGGTGATCATCGAGGTGACCACACGCGAGTCGGCGCACGTCAGGAACAGCTGCGAGGGACGCTGCCCCTCACGCGCCAGCCGCGCGAGTTCGCCGCGCACCAGGGGAGCGGTGTTGCGCTGGAACGCCGTGATCCCCCGCACCAGCTGGTGCTGGCCCGGCTGCCGGGCCGGGGAGCCGTGGGAGAGGCCGGAGGGGGACCGGCCTTCGGCGCCGCAGCCGCAGCCGCAGCCGGGGCCGTCGCCGTCGTCGCCGTCGGGGCTGCGGTCGTGACGGGTGTGGTCCCGGTCGTGGTGGGGGTGGCCGCTGCGGATTCCTCGGCCGCGGGGGTGGTTGTGGCCGTGGCCGCAGTCGTGGGTGCGGTCGTGGTGGCCGGACTCGTGGCCGTCGCTGTCGCCGGCCGGCGTGGTGGCTGCCTCTTCCGGCTGCCGTCTGTGGGAGTCGAGCGGCAGGCCGTCGGGGTCCGGCGGCAGGTCGTCGGCGATCGGCGGCTGTCCGTCGGCGGCCGGGCGCCGTTCGGCCGTACCCGGCGGCGGGCCGTCGGGATGCCGGGGCCGTCCGCCCGTGCCGGGCCGGCCACCGGCGGGCGGCTGCCTGTCGGGAGGGCCGGACGGTCGGGCCTGGCGTCGGGCCGAGGACCGGACGCCGGACGCGGGGGCCTCGCGGGCTGCGGGGCGTCCGCCCGGGGCCGGCTCCGCACCGGAGGCGGCTGTGGGGTGCGGCAGCTCGCACTGATGGTTGCGCCAGGGCGTCCACGGGCGGCAGCGGCAGGCGGAGGAGTCGGCGGGGGTGTTCCCGTCGTCCGATCCGGGGGCCTCGTGGGTGTCGGCGAGGGCCGCGGGTTCGGCGATGCGGACTCCGGCACGGCGACCGGTCAGCTCGACGGTGCCTCCGTGGGCGGTGTGCGCCGTCTGCCAGTCCTGAAGTGACTCGTAGGCCGCGTGGTCCATGAACGAGCCGTCCAGCTCCACGACGACCCGGGTGCCCTGGGGAACGAGATGCAGGGCGCGGCTGAGGCGTGGCACCGCGAGGAACGTCAACTGGCCCCTCACATGTACGTGATGGACTCCTTCCTGCTCGTCGTGGGTGATGCGGGTGCGGGTGAGGCGGTTGAGGGCGACGGCCACGGCCACGGCGACGCCGAACGCCACGCCCTCCAGGACGCCGAGCAGCACCACGCCGGCCGTGGTGACGGCGTACACCAGTGCTTCTCTGTGCCGGGTCACCGTGCGGATGTGGTGCAGGGACACCATCTGGATGCCGACGGCCATCACCAGGGCGGCGAGCGAGGCGAGCGGGATGAGCTCCAGGAGCGGAACCATCAGCAGCGCGGCGACCACTACGAGAACGCCGTGCAGCACCGTGGAGTTCCGGCCGACGGCACCGGCGTGCACATTCGCCGAA
Source organism: Streptomyces sp. NPDC093094 (assembly GCF_044754345.1). Taxonomy (NCBI): domain Bacteria; kingdom Bacillati; phylum Actinomycetota; class Actinomycetes; order Kitasatosporales; family Streptomycetaceae; genus Streptomyces; species Streptomyces sp. NPDC093094. Next base: position 400,963 of record NZ_JBIVOX010000005.1, read on the forward strand.
CTCCGCACCGCCACACCCGCGACGGGCAGTCCGCCGAGGGCTCCGGACACGATGTTGGCGGCTCCCTGGCCGAGCAGTTCGCGGTCCAGGTCCGAGCGGGCGACACGGGGGGCGGCTGCGGCGCCTGAGGCCGCGGCTCTCCGGGCGGCGGCCAGTCTGTCCACCGCGACCGCGCCGAGCAGCGACTGCACGCTGCACACCAGGGTGATGGTGAGGACGGCGGCGGCGATGCCGGTCACCGGCCCCTCGGGCAGGCCGGCCAGGGCGTGGCTGCTCCAGGACGGCAGGTCGACCTTGGGCAGGGTGAGCGCGGTGAGCGAGGCCGTCGTCGTGGCGCCCGCGACCGCGACGAGCGGGGCCGGGACGACGCGCAGCCACCGTCCCGCCCGGCCCGGGATCCGGGGCCAGAGCAGCAGCAGGGCGAGGGTCAGGATGCTCATCGACACGGCGGCGGGGTGCACATGGGCCAACTGGGACGGCAGACCGGCGAGGTTGGCCGGGACCGAGCTCTGCGGCGTGCCGCCGAGGACGATGTGGAGCTGGGCGACGGCGATGGTGACGCCGATGCCGGCGAGCATGCCGTGCACGATCGCGGGGCTGACGGCGAGGGCCGTGCGGGCCACGCGCAGTCGGCCCAGCACCAGCTGGGTGAAGCCGGCGAGGACGGTGATGGCGCAGGTGGTGCGCCAGCCGTACTGATGGATGAGGTCGGCGGTGACGACCGTGAGCCCTGCGGCCGGTCCGCTGACCTGGAACGGCGATCCGCCGAGCAGCCCGGCGACGATTCCGCCGACGGCGGCGGCGACGAGGCCGGCCTGGAGCGGGGCGTCGGTGGCCAGGGCGATGCCCAGCGACAGGGGCAGGGCGATCAGGAAGACCGCGATCGAGGCGGACACATCGGCGCCCGCGAGCCGGAAGCGCCGAGGGTGCGGCTCCGTCGGCGGGCTGTGCGGCCGGTGGGCGGACGGGGGCGGCGCGGTCGCGGCGGAGGTCTGCTCCACCGGGGGCGCGGGGTCGGGGTGGGTGTGCGTGGGGACGCTGGCGGACATGTTCCCGTCTCCTCCGGGGCGGCGCGGTCGCGGAACAGGTGGTCCCCGCTCGGGCGGCGGGGGTCGGGTCGCGGCCGTGGGTCACGGCGTGCAGCGGCGGGATGAATCAACGCTCGGTAAACGGATCGTAATCCAGAGTAAAGGACCAGCATGTATTTTCGACGCAAATGGTCTAATCCATCACCTCTATGAGGTAAGGAGTCCTTTGATCGGCTTGTCGTACTAATTCCTCCTCGGTCCCGTGCGACTTTTGCGGCGCCGCCGGCTCGTCCCGGCGCGTCACCTCGCAGATGTCGTCATCAGCGTTGGCACCGAGAGAAGGAAGAAGGTGGGCGGACATGGCCGCCACCCAGAGGATCGCCGCGGGCGCCGTGGCCGTCGCGGCCTGTGCCGCGTCACTGGCCGGTTGCGGACTCGGCACCGACGGTACGACCGGAGGGGTCTCCGGGCCGCAGAAGGCGAAGCCGGCTCCGGCGCCCAGGAACGTGGTCCGCCTCATCGGCGACGGCTCCACCGCGTACACCGGCGCACAGCCCCATCTGCCGCGGCAGGAGCGGCTGAAGCCGGGTCAGAAGCCTCCGCAGTTCGTGGTCTTCTCCTGGGACGGAGCCGGGGAGGACAGCCAGCGGCTGTTCTCCCACTTCCGCCAGGTCGCCAAGGACAACAACGCCACCATGACCTACTTCCTCAGCGGCGTGTACCTGCTGCCCGAGGAGAAGCGCGACCTCTACAGGCCCCCGCAGCACTCCCCGGGCCGTTCCGACATCGGCTTCAACGACGAGCAGGGCATCGCCGACACCGTCGAACAGCTGCGTCTGGCATGGATGGAGGGCAACGAGGTCGGCACCCACTTCAACGGCCACTTCTGCGGCAAGGGCGGCGGAGTCGGCGAGTGGTCGGTCGAGGAGTGGAAGGACGAGATCGCCCAGGCCAAGCACTTCGTGAAGTCCTGGAAGACCAATACGGGGTTGGAGAAGGCGGCCCCGCTGCCCTTCGACTACGACAAGGAGCTCATCGGCGCCCGCACCCCCTGTCTGGAGGGGCAGCAGAACTTCCGCCTCGCCGCCCGCGAGCTCGGCTTCCGCTACGACACCAGCGGCGTCAACAACCAGGTCTGGCCCGGCAAGAAGGAAGGGCTGTGGGATCTGTCCATGCAGCTGGTGCCCTTCCCCGGCCGCTCGTTCGAGCAGCTCACCATGGACTACAACTTCATGGTCAACCAGTCGGGCACCACGACCCAGGGCGACCCGGGCAAGTACCGGTTCTGGGGCGACCAGATGCGCGACGGCCTGCTGGCCGGTTTCCGGCGGGCCTACGACGGCAACCGCGCGCCCCTGATCATCGGCAACCACTTCGAGTCCTGGAACGGCGGCACCTACATGCGCGCCGTCCAGGAGGTCATCGAGCAGGTGTGCACCAAGCAGGAGGTGCGCTGTGTGTCCTTCCGGCAGCTCGCCGACTGGCTGGACGCCCAGGACCCGGACACGCTGGACAGACTGCGCACCCTGACCGTCGGCGAGGCCCCGAAGCAGGGCTGGGAGTCCTTCCTGTCGGGCGGCCCGGCTCCGGCGCCGAAGGGAGTGCCCGGAGCCCCGGCGGTCCAGCGGTAGAAGCCGGCGCCCCTTCGGGCGGAGCTCCGCGGGCGGCGGACGCCGCAGGACGTCACACCGGCTGGGTGACGTTCTCGCCGAGCACATAGCCGGGGTCGACCTGCGCGGCCAGGTCGGCTCCGGTGCGCTCGTTGCCCCACGACTGGGCGTTCTTCAGATGGAAGTGGACCGTCTGGCGCGTGTAGCGCTCCCAGTCGCGCTGCTCGTACGTCGCGTCGGCGGCCGTCTGCAGTGTGCGCAGGGCGCGGCGGTTGACGTCCTCCAGGAGCTCGAACCGGGGCGGCCGTCCCTTCTCCATGGCGCGCACCCAGTCGGAGTGCCCCACCGTCACGAGCAGGTCGTCCCCGACCTCGGCACGCAGGAAGTCGAGGTCGTCCTGGCCCTGCACCTTGTTGCCGACGACCTTGAGGCCGACGCCGAAGTCGCGGGCGTACTCCTTGTACTGGCGGTAGACGGAGACCCCCTTCCGGGTCGGCTCGGCGACGAGGAACGTGATGTCGAAGCGGGTGAACATGCCCGAGGCGAAGGAGTCCGAGCCCGCCGTCATGTCGACCACGACGTACTCGTCGGGGCCGTCGACGAGGTGGTTCAGGCACAGCTCCACCGCTCCGGTCTTGGAGTGGTAGCAGGCGACCCCCAGGTCGGCGTCCGTGAAGGGGCCCGTGACCATCAAACGGACGGCCCCGCCGTCGAGTTCCACCGGACGGGCGCAGGCGTCGTAGACCGGATTGTTCTCCCGGACCCGCAGCAGCCGGGAACCCTCGCCGGGCGGCGTCGTCTTGATCATCGTCTCGGCGGAGGCGATACGGCGGTTGCTGCCGCGCAGGTAGTCCTTGATCAGCGGCAGCCGGTCGCCCATCGCGGGCAGGCCGGCGGCCTCCGCCTCGTCGAGGCCCAGCGCGGCCCCCAGATGCTGGTTGATGTCGGCGTCGACCGCGACGACGGGCGCTCCGGTGGTCGCCAGATGGCGGATGAACAGGGAGGACAGGGTCGTCTTGCCGCTGCCGCCCTTCCCGACGAAAGCAATTTTCATGTTCAGTAAGCGTAGTGGCGCATGGCTCGTCCCGGGGGGCCGGACGTGAAGAAGACCACTCCTTCGTGGGGTCTGCGTGCCGGTTGCGTACTGTCGTACCCATGAGTACGACAGGCGCGACCGCCGATCCGCTCGCGGCCCTGGGCGCACTGCCCGGCGTGGCCGAGTCCGTCGAATCCGTGCGCAAAAGCGTGGACCGGGTCTACGGACACCGGATCATGCGCCGCCGCAGCAACGAGATCACCTCCGAGGCGGCGCTGCGCGGCGCCCGCGGTTCGGCTGCGCTGTCCGGCGCGGACTGGGCCCTGGAGGAGGTGCGCCGGCGCACCGACTTCAGCGGCGACGACGAGGCGCGGGTGATGGGCGGCGCGCTGCGGCTGACCGCGGAGGCGGGCCAGCTGCTGTCGATCTGGCGGCAGACCCCGCTGCGCGTGCTGGCCCGGCTGCACCTCGTGGCGGCGGCGGACGACGCCGACCGGGTGGGGCGTCCGCGTCTGGCCGGTGAGCCGGTCGCGGAGCCGCTGGTGGAGCTGGACCTGCCGGACGCGGACGAGGTCTCCGCCCGGCTGGAGGGGCTGTCCGACCTGATCGTCGCGGGCAGCTCGGCCCCCGCGCTGGTCACCGCGGCCGTGGTGCACGGCGAGCTGATGGCGCTGCGCCCCTTCGTCTCGCACAACGGCCTCGTCGCGCGCGCGGCCGAGCGGATCGTCCTCGTGGGCAGCGGTCTCGACCCCAAGTCCGTCTGCCCGGCCGAGGTCGGCCACGCCGACCTGGGCCGCGCGTCCTATCTGGCGGCGCTCGACGGCTATGTCTCCGGTACGCCCGAGGGGATGGCGGCCTGGATCGCCCACTGCGGCAGGGCGGTCGAGCTGGGGGCGCGCGAGTCGACGGCCGTCTGTGAGGCGCTTCAGCGGGGTGCGGCGTAGGCGTCCCGTGGAAAAGGCCCCCTCCCGGGGGCCGGACAGAGTTGCGGCGGTACGAGTTCTCGTACCGCCGCTGGCATGTTCACCCGGTTACCAAGCGTCCTCGATATGTCGCCCATCAGGCCGGGATCTTTGCCCGTGGCCTGGTGCGGCTGGCCCGTAATCGACGGGTCGACGTCGCGTGGGTGCCCGGTGTTCATGCTCGGTCCGTGGGGCCAGATGCGTATGAAGGTGATCCTCTCGGATGTCCTTGGTCTCGCGGGCCGTTGATTCCTTTCTACTCCAGGTCGGGAGCAAGCGGAACCCCTGACCGCACTTCTTTACTTTTGGGTTCAAAGAGTGTCGAAAAGGGCGTCAAGGGCGGACGGCGCGGCTGGAGGCGAGGAAAGCGCTGGTCAGGCCGTCGACGCCCGATGGAGGAAATCGCCGGTCAGGCCGTCGACGCCCGACGGCGGCTGGCGTACCAGACAAGCCCCGCGGTGGCGGCCGCGGCGCCGATCGCGGCGGCCGCGACGAGCGCCGGACGCGGCGGTACGGAGAAGGCGGGCAGCCGCTGCTTGAGCCGTACGGGCCGGTGGAAGTCGAGTACCGGCCATCCCCGTGCCAGCGCCTCCCGGCGCAGCGCGCGGTCCGGGTTGACGGCGTGCGGGTGCCCCACGGCCGTCAGCATCGGCAGGTCGGTCGCCGAGTCGCTGTAGGCGTAGCAGCGTGAGAGGTCGTACCCCTCCGACTCCGCGAGCTCCCGGATCGCCTCCGCCTTGGTGGGGCCGTAGGCGTAGTACTCCACCTCCCCGGTGAAGCAGCCGTCGTCCCCTACGACCATGCGGGTGGCGACCACCCGGTCCGCGCCCAGCAGCTCGCCGATCGGCTCGACGACCTCCGCGCCCGACGTGGAGACGATCACGACGTCGCGGCCTGCGGTGTGGTGGTCCTCGATGAGGGAGGCGGCCTCGTCGTAGATGATCGGGTCGACGATGTCGTGCAGGGTCTCGGCGACGATCTCCTTGACCTGCCGGACGTTCCAGCCGCGCACCATCCCGGACATGTACTCGCGGGTGCGTTCCATCTGGTCGTGGTCCATGCCGCCGACGAGGAACACGAACTGGGCATATGCGGTGCGCAAGGCGGCCCTGCGGTTGATCAGACCGCCTTGGTAGAACGACTTGCTGAAGGTGAGCGTGCTCGACTTCGCAATGACCGTCTTGTCCAGGTCAAAGAAGGCGGCTGTGCGGGGCATCGAGTGGTTTTCCACGACCCTGAGCATAGGCGCAGCCCATTCGGCGTAAGGTGGGGTGTGTGGGTTTGCCTGAGAAGGCTCTCGGGTACACCATGGAAGTCACGGATCGTTCGCGACCGTGCTAACCCGGTCCGACTCCTCCCCCCCCGAGTCGGCCGTGGGGACGACCCCCGCTCTCCCCCCCGGCGGGGGTCGTCGCATGTCCGGGTGGGTTTTTCCTCTCTGTGCACGGCCGTGAGGGCCGGATCGAGGCGGCTTCGGCCGCCTCTTCGTCGTATCCATGATCCGTCACGCTGTGTAGCCGTCGGACTGCTCTGCGGAAGTCGCACAGGAGATGGTGCAGGGGTCACCGGTATGGGTGAAGGCGATATTCACAACCACGCTCCCGTCCACAGTTATTGACCAAGATCCACAAGATTTCGGGGTTCGCTCCACCGTGATTCCAGCGCGCCCCGATCGCGGCGAGTTCGTGACCTCTTCCGTTTGTCGGACGCGTTTGGCCGGTTTCTTCCGGCCGCTCATATGGAGGCCGGTCGACCGGTTCTCCGCACGGATGGGAATCGCGGGGCCGCAGGGGCCCCGCGGGACACACAGCGAAGGGGGAAGCCGCGCCATGACCGATGTCGTCACACATGATCCGCCGCCCGCCGCGGGAGGCCGGCAGAGCAGGCCGCTCATCGTCACCGAGGACGCCCGTCTGCTGGACGACCTGCTGCGGCTGTGCGCGGCCGCCGGCGCCACACCCGAGGTCCGTCCCTCGGTGCCGCAGCGCCGCGACGGCTGGGAGTCCGCACCGCTCGTCCTCGTCGGGGACGACGCCGCCCGCCGGGCGCGCGGCGCGGCACGCCGGCGGGGAGTCGTGCTGGTCGGCCGTGACCAGGACGATCCCGGTGTCTGGCGCCGCGCCGTCGAGATCGGCGCCGACCACGTGCTGATGCTCCCCGACGGCGAACAGTGGCTGGTGGACCGCATCGCCGATGTCGCCGAGGGCGTCGGCCGGCCCGCTCTCACCGTCGGCGTCATCGGTGGCCGCGGCGGTGCCGGTGCCTCCACGCTCGCGTGCGCGCTCGCCGTCACCTCCGCGCGGGAAGGACTGCGGACCCTGCTGGTGGACGCCGACCCCCTCGGCGGCGGGCTCGACGTGCTGCTCGGCGGGGAGACCACCGAGGGGCTGCGCTGGCCCGCCTTCGCCGGATCCCGCGGGCGGGTCGGCAGCGGGGCGCTGGAGGAGTCCTTGCCCGAGGTGCACGCGCTGCGGGTCCTCAGCTGGGACCGGGGCGATCGTGTGGCCGTCCCGCCCCAGGCCGTCCGCGCGGTGCTCGCCGCCGCCAGACGCCGGGGCGGCACCGTGGTCGTCGACCTGCCGCGCCGCTTCGACGACGGCGTGGCCGAGGCCCTCGCCCAGCTCGACGTCGGCATTCTGGTCGTCCCCGCCGAGCTGCGCGCCGTGGCCGCCGCCGGACGCGTGGCCTCCGCCTTCGGCATGGTCCTGCGCGACCTCCGCGTCGCGGTCCGCGGGCCGTACGCGCCAGGACTCGACGAGCGCGAGATCGCCCGGCTGCTCGGACTGCCTCTGATCGGCGAGGTCCCCGTGGAGTCCGCGCTGCTGCGCCCGGGCGGCGGGAAGAACCCGCCGGGGGCCGGCGGCCGCGGCCCCCTGGCCCGGTTCTGCAGGGAGTTCTGGGAGCGGGCCCTGATCGAGGCGGAGGCGGCATGAGCACGCTGCCCGGGTTCGGGGGTCCGCGGACGCGGGAGGGCGCGGACGCGCGGCGACGGTTGCCGCCGAGCGGTACGGAACCGGCCGATGCGCTGGTGGAGGGCGTACGGCGGCGGCTCGCGGCGGAGAGCGGGGCCGAACCGGCCGCCGTGCTGCTGGAGGGCGTGCGCAGACGACTGGCCGAGAGCGGTGCGGAACCGACACCCGCGCGGGTGGCGCAGGCTCTGCGGGAGCAGGGGCGGGTGCTCGGCGACGCGGAAGTGCTCCGCACGGCCGAACAGCTGCGCTCGGAGCTCATCGGCAGCGGGCCGCTGGAGCCGCTGCTCACCGATCCGTCCGTGACCGACGTGCTCGTGTCGGCACCCGACCGGGTCTGGGTCGACCGCGGCGGCGGCCTGGAGCTGACGGGGGTCGCCTTCTCCGACGCCGCGGCGGTGCGGCGGCTCGCGCAGCGGCTGGCCGCGGTGGCCGGGCGCCGCCTCGACGACGCCAGGCCCTGGGTGGACGCCCGGCTGCCCGACGGCACCCGGATGCACGCGGTGCTGCCCCCGGTCGCGGTCGGCTGCACCTGCCTGGCCCTGCGGGTGGTACGGCCGCGCGCCTTCACACTCCATGAACTCGTCGCGGCCGGCACGGTCCCGCCCGGCGGCGACCGCGTCCTGCGCGCTCTGCTGCGGGCCCGGCTCTCCTTCCTGATCAGCGGCGGCACCGGCAGCGGCAAGACGACGCTGCTCAGCGCACTGCTCGGCCTCGTCGGGCCGGACGAGCGGATCGTCCTCGCCGAGGACTCGGCCGAGCTCCGGCCCGACCATCCGCACGTCGTGCGCCTGGAGGCCAGACCCGCCAACCAGGAGGGAGCCGGCCGCGTCACGCTGGAGGACCTGGTGCGTCAGGCCCTGCGGATGCGGCCGGACCGGCTGGTCGTGGGCGAGGTGCGCGGGCCCGAAGTGGTGCATCTCCTGGCGGCGTTGAACACCGGTCACGACGGAGGCGGCACCGTCCACGCCAACGCCGCCGCCGACGTGCCCGCCCGCCTGGAGGCGCTCGGCACCGCCGCCGGACTCGACCGGGCCGCGCTGCACAGCCAGTTGGCCGCCGCCGTGTCGGTGGTGCTGCACCTGGTGCGCGACAGCGCCGGGCGCCGGCGGATCGCCGAGCTGCATGTGCTGGAGCGGGACGCGGCGGGACTGGTGCGGACGGTGCCCGCACTGCGGTGGGGCGCGCGGGCGTTCGTGCGCGAGCCGGGCTGGCAGCGGCTGCGGGAGCTGCTCCGGGAGGACTGCCTGACGGGATCGCGGGCGCCGGCGGAAGAGAGCGCGGGCGGCAGCGGAGGAAGGGGAGAGGACACATGAGCTCGATGACCCAGGTGGGGGCGGTGACGGCCCTGGTCTGCGCGACGGCGGCCGCCTGGCCGGCCGGGGAACGACGGTCAGGGGCGCGGCGGGCGCACCTGCTCCTGGCGGGCGGCGAAGCGGTGGGGACGGGACCGCCCGAGCGGCCTGGGCCGGCCCGTCGTCTGCGTGAGGCGCACGGGCGGGTACGGCCCGAGTGGTGGGCGCCCGCCGTGGGACTCGTGCTGGCCGTGCTGGGGACCTCGGTGCTGCCGGCCGTCGCGGGGGCGGCCGGGCTGCCGCTGCTGAGGCGGGTCCGGCTGGCCCGGGAGGCACGACGCGCCCGGGAACGCCGCGGGGACTCGGTCATCGCCCTGTGCGGGGTGCTCGCAGGGGAGGTACGGGCCGGACGGCAGCCGGGTGAGGCGCTGCTGCGCGCCGCGCAGGAGTCCGGCGGCCTCGGTGAGGCGCGGTCCGCGGTGCTGGCGGCAGCCCGGTTCGGCGGGGACGTGCCCCAGGCACTTGCGGTCGCCGCGCGCAGGCCGGGTGCCGAGGGACTGCTCGGCCTCGCCGCGTGCTGGCGGGTGGCCGTGGACCAGGGCGCCGGACTGGCGGCCGGACTCGACCGGCTCGAAGGGGCGTTGCGGGTCCAGCGCGACCAGCGCGCCGACCTGCGGGCCCAGTTGGCGGGTGCGCGTTCCACGGCACTGATGCTCGCCGGGCTGCCGGTGCTCGGCCTGCTGCTCGGCGCGGCCCTCGGCACGGACCCGCTGCGGGTCCTGCTGCACACGGGAGCGGGGCTGGTCTGCCTGCTGGCCGGCGGGCTGCTGGAGGGCGTGGGCCTGTGGTGGGCGCTGCGGATCGTGCGGGGAGCGGAGGCGGAGTGAGCCAGGAAGGGCAGGAGATCGTCCACAGGCTGTGGGTGGCGCTGGGCGCGGGAGCCGCGCTGGTCTGGGCCGTCCACCGGCTGGCCGGAGCGAGGCACGAACGCAGAGTCCGGCGCAGGCTGGCCGGGCTGTGCGCCCTGGAGTCGGCGGCGGGCCGGAGGACGCGCCCACGGCCGGCCTCCGCTCTGCGGAGATGGTCGGCGCCGACCGGAGTGGCGTGCGCAGGATGGGTGCTGGTCGGAGGGCTCACGGGAGTGCTGGTCGGACTGGCCGCCGCAGGCGTGCTGTGGCGATGGCGGCTGCGGCCGGCGAAGGCCGATGACAGCGGACCGGAGCTCGACGCCGGTGAAGTCGCGCTGGCGGCACGTCAGTTCCCGCTGGCAGCCGATCTGCTGGGAGCCTGCATCGCCGCCGGAGCCGGTCCGGTGCTCGCGGCCCAGGCGGTGGGGGAGGCGCTGGGCGGCCCCGTGGGAGAGGCGCTCGCCCGTGGTTCGGCGGAGGTCCGGCTCGGCGGGGAACCGTCCGCCGCCTGGCGCGGGCTCGCCGCTCTCCCGGGCGCCCGGGGCCTGGCGAGACTGCTGGAACGCGCCGACGTCTTCGGACTTCCGGCGGCCGGTCCCGTCGCCCGGCTCGCGGCTGACGCCCGCGCGGACCGGACGCGCGCCGCGACAGCACGGGCGAGACGCGCGGCGGTCCTGGTCACCGCGCCGGTCGGGCTGTGCTTCCTGCCCGCCTTCATCGCGATCGGCGTACTGCCGGTGGTGATCGGGCTGGCGGGCGAGGCGCTGGGAGGAGGCCCATGACGGCGGACCCATGACGGCGGACCCATGACGGCGGACCCATGACGGCGGACCGATGCCGATGACCGCGGATGGCCGATGACCGATGACCGATGACTGCGGATCGGCGGCAGCGAACCGACGCAGAGAGCAGTGACGCAGTTCAGCAGTGCCGATGGCGATGGACAGGGACAAGGAACCTCACGGGGGTCGAGATGTACGGAGTGGTGCGGGCGCGGCTGGGTGCCCTGGTGTGCGGGATGCGCGGCTGGTGCCGGTCGCGGGGGCGGGACGCGGGAATGGTGACCTCGGAGTACGCGCTGGGCATCGTCGCGGCGGCCGCCTTCGCGGTGGTGCTCTACAAGGTCGTCACCAGCGGGCAGGTCAGCGCGGAGCTGCAGGCCGTCGTGAAGCGGGCGCTCGATGAGGCGATGTGAACGACCGGCGGACCAGGGGTTCGTGACGGCGGAGTCGGCTGTGGTGCTGCCGGTGCTGGTCATGTTCGCGATGGCACTCGTGTGGGGGCTGCTCGCGGTGGCCACGCAGATCCGGTGCATGGACGCGGCCAGGACGGGCGCCCGCGCTGCGGCCCGGCAGGACCCCGAGGGCGCGGTCGCCCGGGTGGCCCGCGGGGCCGCGCCGTCCGGAGCGCGGGTCACCGTCAGCCGGGAGGGCGACCTGGTGCGGGTCGTCGTGGTGGCAAAACCGCGCTTCCTGGGCGGGCTGCCCTTCGAGGTGCGGGAGGAGGCCGTGGCGGCCGCCGAGGAGACGGTGGGGGTGGAATCGTGAGAGCGCCTTCCGGCGGATCGGGGACACCGCTCCCCGGGCCGTACGGCGTCGGCCCGGGGAAGAGCCCGTACGGCATCGGCCGGGGGGCGGATCCGTGCCGCTCGGACCGGGGGTCGGCGACCGTCTGGGGCATCGGTGTGATCGCCGTGCTGTGCGCCGTCTTCGGTGGGGTGCTCGTACTCGGGCAGGCCGTCGTGGTCCGGCAGCACGCCGCGCGCGCTGCCGACATGGCTGCGCTGGCCGCGGCGGACCACCGGCCCGAGGGCGGCACGGCGGCCTGCGGGCACGCCGCCCGCGTGGCCCGGGCCCAGGGCGCACGGCTCGTACGGTGCTCCCTGGACGGCGAGATCTCGGATGTGACGGCCGAGTCCGCGCGGGGGCCGTTCACGGCAGAGGCCAGAGCCCGGGCAGGACCGGCAGGGCCCCCGGCGCCGGATCCTCCTGGAAGAGCCCTGGCACCCCCTGGGAGGCCCTCCTAGGCGTTCTTCGCCCCGGTGGCCTCCCCGGAGCCTGTCTCCCCGTCCCCGGGCTTCTCCGGCGGAGCTCCGCGCAGCAGGACGGTGAGCAGCCGTACGGCACCGCGCTTGTGCAACGGGTCGTTGCCGTTGCCGCACTTGGGGGACTGGATGCAGGACGGGCAGCCGGCGTCGCACTCGCAGGAGGCGATGGCCTCGCGGGTGGCGGTGAGCCAGGCGCGGGCGGTGCGGAAGGCGCGCTCGGCGAATCCCGCGCCGCCGGGGTGGCCGTCGTAGACGAAGACCGTGGGCAGGAGGGTGTCGGGGTGGAGCGGGACCGACACACCGCCGATGTCCCAGCGGTCGCAGGTCGCGAAGAGGGGCAGCATCCCGATCGACGCGTGCTCGGCGGCGTGCAGGGCGCCCCCGAGGATCTCGGGGTTGATGCGGGCCTCGTCCAGCTGGTCCTCGGTGACCGTCCACCACACCGCGCGGGTGCGGAGCGTACGGGGAGGGAGGTCGAGCTTCGTCTCGCCCAGCACCTCTCCGGTGATCAGACGCCGGCGCAGGAAGGAGACGACCTGGTTGGTGACCTCGACGGAGCCGTAGCAGAGGCGGCCCTCGCCCCAGGGGATCTCGGTGTCCGTCTCCAGCACGGAGACGGAGGTGGTGTCGCGGGCGACGGTGGAGTACGGCGGGGCGGCCTCCTCGACCAGGGCGACGGAGTCGTCCAGGTCGAGGGAGCGGACCAGATGGGTACGGCCCTGATGGAGATGGACGGCGCCTTCGTGGACGGTCGTGTGGGCCGCGCCGGCGTCCACCGTGCCGAGCAGACGGCCGGTGCCGGCCTCGACGATCCGCACGGGGCTGCCGCCCCCGCCGCGGATGTCGGTGAGGTCCGCGGCCCGCTCCCGGCGCGTCCAGTGCCACGCCTTCGTACGGCGGCGCAGCAGCTTGGCGGCCTCCAGCTGCGGCAGCAGGCCGGCACTGGCAGGCCCGAACAGCTCCAGGTCCTCGTCCGTGAGCGGGATCTCCGCGGCGGCCGCGCACAGATGCGGGGCGAGGACGTAGGGGTTGTCGGGGTCGAGGACGGTCGACTCCACGGGCCGGTCGAAGAGGGCCTCGGGGTGGTGGACCAGATAGGTGTCCAGCGGGTCGTCGCGGGCGACCAGGACGGCGAGGGCGCCCTGGCCGGAGCGGCCCGCGCGGCCGGCCTGCTGCCACAGGGACGCGCGCGTGCCCGGGTAACCGGCGATGAGGACGGCGTCGAGGCCGGAGACGTCCATGCCGAGCTCCAGCGCGGTGGTCGCGGCGAGGCCCAGCAGCTCTCCGGAGTGCAGGGCCTGTTCGAGGGCGCGGCGCTCCTCGGGGAGGTAGCCGCCGCGATAGGCGGCCACGCGCCGCACCAGGGAGCGGTCGGTCTCGGCCAGCCGCTCCTTGGTGATCACCGAGATCAGTTCGGCCCCCCGCCGGGAGCGGACGAAGGCGACGCTGCGGACGCCCTGGAGGGTGAGATCGGTGAGCAGGTCGGCGGTCTCGGCGGTGGCGGTCCGGCGTACCGGCGCGCCCTTCTCGCCCTGCAGCTCGGTCAGCGGCGGTTCCCAGAGGGCGAACACCAGTTCCCCTCGGGGTGAGGCGTCGTCGGCGACCTCCACCACCGGCAGGCCGGTGAGGCGGCGGGCGGCCACGGCGGGCTCGGCGGCGGTCGCCGAGGCCAGCAGGAACACGGGGGACGCGCCGTGACGCGCGCACAGCCGGCGCAGTCGGCGCAGCACCTGTGCGACATGGGAGCCGAAGACACCCCGGTAGGTGTGGCACTCGTCGATGACGACGTACTTCAGCGCCTTGAGGAAGGAGGACCAGCGGGGGTGGGAGGGCAGGATGCCGCGGTGCAGCATGTCCGGGTTGGTGAGGACGTAGTTGGCGTACTGGCGGATCCACTCGCGTTCCTCGAACGGCGTGTCGCCGTCGTACACCGTCGCGCGCACCGCGTTGCCCAGCGGCCGGGACAGCTCCCGCACGGAACGGCACTGGTCGGCGGCGAGCGCCTTCGTGGGGGCCAGGTACAGGGCGGTGGCCCCACGGCCGTTCGGCGCTCTGGAACCATCCAGAAGGGTGGAGAGCACGGGGACGAGATAGGCCAGCGACTTGCCCGAGGCGGTGCCGGTGGCGACGACCACGGAATCGCCGTCCAGGGCGTGCTCGGCGACGCGTGCCTGGTGCTCCCAGGGGTGCTCGACGCCCGCGGCGCGCACCGCCGCGACGACCTCCGACGAGATCCGGTCCGGCCAGACGGCATGGCGGCCCTCGCGCGGGGGCAAGTGCTCCGTATGAGTGATGCGCGAAGCCCGGCTCGGACCCGAGGCGAGCCGGTCCAGGACCGTGCCCGGGGCCTGATGCGGCGCGGGGTCCGTCGGGTGTCGATCGGATCGGTGATTCTTGGCCATCGGCACCGAGTGTGTCACTGGAGTGACGGACAATGGGCTCAAGGCGTCGTGCACGCCTGCCGGTAAGTGATTGAATGCCATCGCGGCTGGCGAACAGTCCTGGGGGCTTCAAGCCGAGTGCCCCGAGGGGCGACCGCTCGATAGCAAGGTGCTGGAGGATCCGTGGACCTGTCCCTGTCGACCCGTACCGTCGGCGATCGTACGGTCGTCGAGGTCGGTGGCGAAATCGACGTATATACCGCGCCCAAGCTGCGTGAGCAGCTGGTCGAGCTGGTGAACGACGGGAATTTCCACCTCGTCGTCGACATGGAGGGCGTGGACTTCCTCGACTCCACCGGTCTCGGCGTGCTGGTCGGCGGACTGAAGCGCGTGCGTGCCCATGAGGGCTCTCTGCGCCTGGTGTGCAACCAGGAGCGCATTCTCAAGATCTTCCGCATCACCGGCCTGACCAAGGTGTTCCCGATCCACACCTCGGTCGAGGAGGCGGTGGCGGCGACCGACTGATCACCGGAGCCGGGCCCGCGCGGCCCGGCTCCGCACAGTTCCACCGGAGGACCGGTCGGTTCGGCGGCCCGGCCCTCGACAGCACGCCCGTAGCTTTGAGGGGGATGCATGGCCACCGTCGAACTCCGCTTCAGCGCGCTGCCCGAGCACGTGCGGACCGCCCGGCTGGTGGCGGCCGCGGTGGCACGCAGGGCCGGGGTGGACGAGGCCGTCCTCGACGAGGTGAGACTCGCCGTCGGCGAGGCATGCACCAGAGCGGTCGGGCTGCACCAGAGCGCCGGCATCGCCGCGCCCGTGAAGGTGCTGCTGGTCGAGGAGGAGAAGCAGTTCTCCATCGAGGTCGGCGACGAGGCGCCGCGTTCCTCTCCCGGCGACCGGGCTCCCGGCGCCGCCGGCGAGGACCCGGACGCCGAGGAGGACGAGATGGGCCTCGCGGTCATCAGCGGCCTCGTCGACGACGTGGAGGTCACCGCCGGGGAGAACGGCGGGCAGATCCGCATGACCTGGCCCACCGCGCTGCACCCGGTGCCTCTGGCCTGACCGCCCCGTTCACCTGAATGGCCCCGCCTCGGCGGGGCTTTTCTGCGTGTGCGGCTGTCAGTGCCCCCGCCTACAGTGGTTGCGTCCGGAGTTGCTACCGATCCGTACCGTACCCGGCCATGCGATTCGTGAATTCCTTCACGATCGGGGGTACTCGGATGAATCGATCAAGCGCCAATGTCCATTGATCAAGCGGCAATGCTTCGAGGGCATTACTGCTTGAATGCAAATTCCATTTACGCACACTGTTTTGATCAGGTTCCGGTACCTAGAATCCGTCCACATCTTGAGCTCAGCCCAAGCGTCAAGGAGGACGAATGGCGGGGCTTTCTACCCCTCAACAGCTGGATCACCCCACAACCTTCGCAGCCGCGGTCCTGACCGACGGCAACCGCGTCCTCGTGGTGGTCATCGCGGTCGTCGCGCTGGCCGCCCTCGTGGTCGCGGGGATGTTGTTGCGCCAGGTGCTCGCGGCGGGCGAGGGCACCGACAGCATGAAGGAGATCGCGGCAGCGGTACAGGAAGGCGCCAACGCCTATCTGGCCCGGCAGCTGCGCACCCTCGGCGTATTCGCCGTCGTCGTGTTCTTCCTGCTCATGCTGCTGCCCGCGGACGACTGGAATCAGCGTGCCGGACGCTCGGTGTTCTTCCTGATCGGCGCCGCGTTCTCGGCGGCCACCGGCTATATCGGCATGTGGCTCGCCGTACGCAGCAATGTGCGTGTCGCCGCGGCGGCGCGGGAAGCGACACCCGCGGAAGGCGAGCCGGAAAAAGATCTCACCGAGGTCTCGCACAAAGCGATGAAGATCGCTTTCCGTACGGGCGGCGTCGTCGGCATGTTCACGGTGGGGCTCGGCCTGCTGGGCGCCTCCTGCGTGGTGCTGGTGTACGCGGCCGACGCGCCCAAGGTGCTTGAGGGCTTCGGCCTGGGAGCCGCCCTGATCGCCATGTTCATGCGTGTGGGCGGAGGCATCTTCACCAAGGCCGCCGACGTCGGCGCCGACCTGGTCGGCAAGGTCGAGCAGGGCATTCCGGAGGACGATCCGCGCAATGCCGCGACCATCGCCGACAACGTGGGCGACAACGTCGGCGACTGCGCCGGTATGGCGGCCGACCTCTTCGAGTCGTACGCCGTGACCCTGGTCGCCGCGCTGATCCTCGGCAAGGCGGCCTTCGGCGACTTCGGGCTGGGTTTCCCGTTGCTCGTGCCCGCGATCGGTGTGCTCACCGCCATGATCGGCATCTTCGCGGTCGCTCCGCGACGGACCGACCGCAGCGGCATGTCCGCGATCAACCGGGGCTTCTTCGTCTCCGCGGTGATCTCCCTGGTGCTCGTCGCCGTGGCCGTCTTCGTCTATCTGCCGGGCTCGTACGCCGAGCTGGACGGAGTCACCGACGCGGCCATCTCGGACAAGGGCGGGGATCCGCGGATCCTGGCGCTCGTCGCGGTCGCGATCGGCATCCTGCTGGCCGCCGTCATCCAGCAGCTGACCGGCTACTTCACCGAGACCACCCGCCGGCCGGTGCGCGACATCGGCAAGACCTCGCTGACCGGCCCGGCCACCGTCGTCCTCGCCGGCATCTCCGTCGGCCTCGAATCGGCCGTCTACACCGCCCTGTTGATCGGCCTGAGCGTCTACGGCGCCTTCCTGCTCGGCGGTACGTCGATCATGCTGGCGCTGTTCGCGGTGGCCCTGGCCGGCACCGGGCTGCTCACCACGGTCGGCGTCATCGTCGCCATGGACACCTTCGGGCCGGTCTCCGACAACGCCCAGGGCATCGCCGAGATGTCCGGGGACGTCGAGGGCGCGGGCGCTCAGGTGCTCACCAACCTCGATGCCGTGGGCAACACCACCAAGGCCATCACGAAGGGCATCGCCATCGCCACCGCGGTCCTCGCGGCGGCGGCGCTCTTCGGGTCGTACCGCGACGCGATCATCACCGGCGCGCGGGACGTGGGGGAGAAGCTCGGCGGCGAGGGCTCGGCGATGACCCTCTCGATGGACATCTCCCAGCCCAACAACCTCGTCGGGCTCATCGCGGGTGCCGCGGTCGTCTTCCTGTTCTCCGGGCTCGCGATCAACGCCGTGTCGCGGTCGGCCGGTTCGGTCGTCTTCGAGGTGCGGCGGCAGTTCCGTGAGCGGCCCGGGATCATGGACTTCAGCGAGAAACCCGAGTACGGCAAGGTCGTCGACATCTGCACGAGGGACGCGCTCAGGGAACTCGCGACGCCCGGACTGCTCGCGGTGATGGCGCCGATCTTCATCGGGTTCACCCTCGGCGTCGGCGCCCTCGGCGCGTACCTCGCGGGCGCGATCGGCGCGGGCACGCTGATGGCGGTGTTCCTCGCCAACTCCGGTGGCGCGTGGGACAACGCCAAGAAGCTGGTGGAGGACGGACACCACGGCGGCAAGGGCAGCGAGGCACATGCCGCCACGGTGATCGGTGACACGGTCGGCGACCCCTTCAAGGACACCGCCGGTCCGGCCATCAACCCGCTGCTGAAGGTCATGAACCTGGTGTCGCTGCTCATCGCACCCGCCGTCATCAAGTTCTCCTACGGCGCCGACAAGAACCTCGGCATCCGCATCCTGATCGCGGTGCTGGCGTTCGTGGTGATCGCGGGCGCGGTGTACGTCTCCAAGCGCCGCGGCATCGCCATGGGCGACGAGGACGACGCCGGGACGTCGTCCAAGTCGGCCGACCCCGCGGTGGTTTCGTAGTCCGTTCCGGCAGGGACGCTCAAGGGGCGGGCGGACGGCGCACGTTGAGGCGCCGTCCGCCCGCCCCGCGCTGTGCGCCGTCCGTGCCGTGAGCCTTCTCTCGCTTGGTGCAAATGGCTTCAATGGGGCACAGAGCGGACGCTTGTCATGTGGGTGTCGCCCGTTTGGCGTGTATGTTCCGGGGCCGAGAGCCATGGAAGGGACCAAACCGGTGAACAAGAAGCTCGCGGCCGTACTGTCCGGCGGTGCGGTACTGGTACTGGCGCTGTCGGGATGCAGCAGCAGCGACGACGGCGACGAGAAGCTCAACGCGTGGGCCAAGCAGGTCTGCGACGCCGTCCAGCCGCAGGCGAAGAAGATCGAGGCCGCCAACAACGCGATCAAGAAGGAAGCCTCGGACAACAGTACGCCGGCACAGGTCCAGGAGGCCGACTCGCAGGCGTTCCAGGACATGTCCGACGCCTACAAGGCGATCGGCGCGGCCGTCAGCAAGGCCGGGGCACCCGACGTGGAGAACGGCGAGAAGAAGCAGCAGGACGCGGTCAAGGAGCTCAACGCCATCTCCGCGTCGTACGCCTCGCTGAAGAAGCAGGTCGACGAACTCGACACCAAGGACCAGGCGAAGTTCGCCGACGGGCTGAAGGACGTCGCAGCCGAGCTGGACAAGCTCAGCAAGAGCGGCAACGACGCGCTGACCACCCTGGAGGAGGGCGAGGTCGGGCAGGCGATGGCCGAGCAGGCCAGCTGCCAGCGCGCCTCCGCACCGGTCTCGGCACCGGCCACCAACGGCTGAGCCCCGACGGGCCCGAACGGAGAACCCCGGGAGCCGGAGCTTTCGGGGTGACCCAGGAGCCGCGGCCCCTGGGGACCGATGAGCCGGAGCCTGCGGGGGACCGATGAGCCGGAGCCCCTGGGGACCGATGAGCCGGAGGAGCCTCCGGGAGGCCGGGGAGCCGCGGCCCCGGCGGCGTCCGAAGAGCTGAGCGTTCGGCGGAGGGCCGTCACAATGGGGACGTGAGTAACGCCACCCTCTCCTCCCTGCCCTCCGCCGACCGCCCCGATGCCGCCGCGCGACTGCGCGACGCCCTGCTCGCGGCCGACTTCACCGCCGACGGTCTGCTCGAACTGCTCGGTGCCCCCGCCTACGCGGCCCTCGCCCGCAGCGAGACCGTGCCCGCGCTGCGGGCCACCCGGGGCGACACGCCGCTGGAGACCCTCGTCCGGCTGTTCCTGCTCCAGCAGCCGGTGCCGCACGCGCGCGTGGAGGGCGTCCTGCCTGTCGCCGAGTGCCTGGAGAGCGGGTGGCTGGCGCGGGCCGGTGAGGACCAGGTGGCCGCGACGGTCGATGTACGGCCCTACGGCGGACCCGACGGCGAGGACTGGTTCATCGTGTCCGACCTGGGCTGTGCCGTCGGCGGGGCGGGCGGCATCGGAAGCCGGCACGAGGGGGTGGTCCTCGGCGTCGGCGGCGCCTCCACGACCCTCGCCGGCATCACCGTCCGCACCCCCGTCGCCTCCGCCCTGGACCTCGGCACCGGCTCCGGCATCCAGGCGCTGCACGCCGCCCAGCACGTCACACGGGTGACGGCGACCGACCTCAACCCCCGCGCCCTGCACATCACCGCGCTCACGCTCGCGCTGTCCGGCGTGCCGGCCGCGGACCTGCGCGAGGGCTCGCTGTTCGAGCCGCTGCGGGAGGGGGAGACGTACGACCTGATCGTCTCCAACCCGCCCTTCGTGATCTCGCCCGGAGCCCGGCTGACCTACCGCGACGGCGGCATGGCCGGGGACGATCTGTGCCGCTCGCTCGTTCAGGGAGCAGGGGAACGGCTGAACGTGGGCGGGTTCGCACAGTTCCTCGCCAACTGGCAGCACGTGGAGGGGGAGGACTGGCAGGACAGGCTCAGGTCGTGGGTGCCTCGCGGGTGCGACGCCTGGATCGTGCAGCGCGAGGTGCAGGACATCACGCAGTACGCCGAGCTGTGGCTCCGGGACGCCGGTGACCACCGGGGCGACCAGGAGGAGTACCGGGCCCGGTACGACGCGTGGCTGGACGAGTTCGAGGCGCGCAAGGTGAAGGCTGTCGGCTTCGGCTGGATCAGCCTGCGCAGGACGGACGCCGCCGCACCCTCCGTCACGGTGGAGGAGTGGCCGCACCCGGTCGAGCAGCCGCTGGGCGACACCGTGCGCGCGCACTTCGAGCGCCTCGACTACCTGCGCGGACGCGATGACGCCGGACTGCTGGAGGAACACTTCAGGCTCGCGCCGGAAGTGGTGCAGGAGCAGGTCGGGCTGCCCGGCGCCGAGGACCCGGAGCATGTGGTGCTGCGGCAGAACCGCGGCATGCGCCGGGCCACCAAGGTCGACACGGTCGGTGCGGGCTTCGCCGGTGTGTGCGACGGCACCCTGAGCGCGGGCCGCATCCTGGACGCCATCGCGCAGCTGATGGGCGAGGACCCGGTCCTCCTGCGCGACCGCACCCCCGCCCAGATCCGGCTCCTGGTGGAACAGGGCTTCCTGTACCCGGGGCACGGACCCTCGGCGGACTGACCCCCGGGCGCCGAGACCGCCGGGCACGGAAGCCGCCGGGCACAGAGGCGGCCGGGCGCGGAAGCCGCCGGGCACCGAGGCGGCCGGGCACAGAAGCGGCCGGGCACCGAGGCGGCCGGGCACAGAAGCGGCCGGGCACAGAAGCGGCCGGGCACAGAGACGGCCGGGGTACCGAGGCGGCCGGGCACAGAGGCCGCCGGGCACAGAAGCGGCCGGGCACAGAGACGGCCGGGGTACCGAGGCCGCCGGGCACCGAGGCGGCCGGGCACCGAGGCGGCCGGGGGCCGCGGCCCGGGGGCCGTGTTCCGGGACGCGGTGCACCGGGCCGACCGCCGCGGGGGCTGAGCCGGACCGGTCCGGGGTCCCGTGCGTCCCCGCCCAGCGCGTCGCGCCCGCTGTCCTCGTCCTGCCGAAGGGCCGCGTCTCCCGTCGCGCACCGGCGAGAACGCGTCGATCTGTATGGGCCGGCCGACGGGCGAGGACGTCCGCGGGCGGCGTAGAGCCGGTGCGGTCGGAGCGGTAGGCGGCACGGCGGAGGCCGGTCGTTCACCTCGGGTTCGCCTATATGAAGCCCCGGCGTGTCAGTCTCGCGGCGGCTGGGCACGCGGTGCGGGAGAAAAGGGACGGGGCGGCCATGGAGAGCGGACCGGCGATCTTCGCGGGAGGGGTGTTCGCCCTGTTCGGAGGCGGCCTGCTGATGTGGACGGCAGTCCGGGTGCGGCGCGGCGAGCCCGTGGCGGACGGGGTGCGCCCCGTGGTGTCGGCCACTGTCTCGGGTGCCGTCGCGGTGCTCGCGCTGGCCCTCGGGCTGTGGTGCTTCACCCGGATCTGAGTGTCGGTGCCCCGTAGGCCGGACGTGCAGGTCCGGGCGTCGCGGGGGCCTCGGCGAGGTGTCCGGGAAGTGTCGTGCCAGGGTCGCGGAAGCGGCGGCTCCGCAGTAATGAGGAGGCCGTCTTCCGGATCGTCCGAAATGAGCCGGGGGACACTCTGGGCGGCAGGAAGGGCGGTAGTCGGGTTACCGTTCGAGTGGCCGTTGCGGGCTTTTCCCGTTTGACACGGGGGCGGGATGTACCGTCACACTCCGCAGCGTCACCACCCCGACCCCGGGAGCAATGCCTGGGGAGGCCCCAGCGTCGACCGGAGAGAAGAGCGAAGTTGTCCCCGACCAGCGAGACCGCGCATGGCGGCCGCCGACTCGTGATCGTCGAGTCGCCTGCCAAGGCGAAGACGATCAAGAGCTACCTCGGCCCCGGCTACATCGTCGAGGCGAGCGTCGGGCACATCCGTGACCTTCCCAACGGCGCCGCGGAGGTGCCGGAGAAGTACACCGGCGAGGTCCGCCGCCTCGGTGTGGACGTCGAACACGACTTCGAGCCGATCTATGTGGTCAACGCCGACAAGCGGGCCCAGGTCAAGAAGCTCAAGGACCTGCTGAAGGAGTCCGACGAGCTCTTCCTCGCCACCGACGAGGACCGCGAGGGCGAGGCGATCGCCTGGCACCTCCAGGAGGTGCTCAAGCCCAAGGTCCCGGTCAAGCGGATGGTCTTCCACGAGATCACCAAGGCCGCGATCCAGGCCGCCGTGGCCAACCCGCGCCAGCTCAACCAGAAGCTCGTCGACGCCCAGGAGACCCGCCGGATCCTCGACCGCCTCTACGGCTACGAGGTCTCGCCGGTGCTGTGGAAGAAGGTCATGCCGAAGCTGTCGGCGGGCCGTGTCCAGTCCGTGGCGACACGCCTGGTGGTCGAGCGGGAGCGAGAGCGCATCGCGTTCCGTTCCGCCGAGTACTGGGACCTGACGGGCACCTTCGCGACCGGCCGCGCGGGGGACTCCTCGGACCCGTCGTCGCTGGTCGCCCGCCTCCAGACCGTCGACGGCAGGCGGATCGCGCAGGGCCGCGACTTCGACTCCCTGGGGCAGATCAAGAGCGCGAACACCCTCCACCTCGACGAGGCGACCGCCCGCGGCCTCGCCGCCGCGCTGGAGAACACGCGGTTCTCCGTGCGGTCCGTCGAGTCCAAGCCGTACCGCCGCTCGCCGTACGCCCCGTTCCGTACGACGACGCTCCAGCAGGAAGCGTCGAGGAAGCTCGGCTTCGGCGCCAAGGCGACCATGCAGGTCGCCCAGAAGCTGTACGAGAACGGCTTCATCACCTATATGCGTACGGACTCCACGACGCTGTCGGACACCGCTGTCTCGGCCGCCCGTGCCCAGGTCACGCAGCTGTACGGCGCCGCCTACCTGCCGGACCAGCCGCGCACGTACGCCGGGAAGGTCAAGAACGCGCAGGAGGCGCACGAGGCGATCCGTCCTTCGGGTGATCGTTTCCGCACGCCCGCCGAGACCGGACTGACCGGCGACCAGTTCAAGCTCTACGAGCTGATCTGGAAGCGGACGGTTGCCTCCCAGATGAAGGACGCGACCGGCAACAGCGTGACCGTGAAGATCGGCGGCACCGCCGCCGACGGCCGGGACGTCGAGTTCAGCGCGTCCGGCAAGACGATCACCTTCCACGGCTTCCTGAAGGCGTATGTCGAGGGCGCCGACGACCCGAACGCCGAGCTGGACGACCGCGAGCGCAGGCTGCCGCAGGTCGCGGAGGGCGACGCCCTCACGGCCGAGGAGATCACCGTCGACGGCCACGCCACCAAGCCGCCGGCCCGCTACACCGAGGCCAGCCTGGTCAAGGAGCTCGAAGAGCGCGAGATCGGCCGTCCGTCGACGTACGCGTCGATCATCGGCACGATCCTCGACCGCGGCTACGTCTTCAAGAAGGGCACGGCCCTGGTGCCGTCCTTCCTGTCCTTCGCCGTGGTCAACCTCCTGGAGAAGCACTTCGGGCGGCTCGTCGACTACGACTTCACGGCCAAGATGGAGGACGACCTCGACCGCATCGCCCGCGGCGAGGCCCGGTCCGTGCCGTGGCTGAAGCGCTTCTACTTCGGCGAGGGCGCGGGAGAGGGCGGCGCGGCCGACGCCGGCAACGGCGACGGGGACCACCTCGGTGGTCTCAAGGAGCTGGTGACCGACCTGGGCGCGATCGACGCGCGGGAGGTGTCGTCGTTCCCGGTGGGCAACGGCATCGTGCTGCGGGTCGGCCGCTACGGCCCGTACATCGAGCGCGGCGAGAAGAACACCGAGCAGCACCAGCGTGCCGACATCCCCGAGGACCTGGCGCCCGACGAGCTGAACGTCGAGCTGGCCGAGGAACTGCTCGCCAAGCCGAGCGGCGACTTCGAGCTGGGCACCGACCCGGTCAGCGGCCACACGATCATCGCCAGGGACGGCCGTTACGGGCCGTACGTCACCGAGGTGCTCCCCGAGGGCACCCCGAAGACCGGCAAGAACGCGGTCAAGCCGCGCACGGCCTCGCTGTTCAAGTCGATGGCGCTGGACACGGTGACCCTGGAGGACGCCCTGCGGCTGATGTCGCTGCCGCGTGTCGTCGGCGCGGACGCCGAGGGCCAGGAGATCACCGCGCAGAACGGCCGCTACGGCCCGTACCTGAAGAAGGGCACGGACTCGCGGTCCCTGCAGTCCGAGGACCAGCTCTTCACGATCACGCTGGAGGAGGCGCTGGCGATCTACGCCCAGCCCAAGCAGCGTGGTCGTGCGGCCGCCAAGCCGCCGCTGAAGGAGCTGGGCACCGACCCGGTCAGCGAGAAGCCGGTCGTGGTCAAGGACGGCCGCTTCGGCCCGTACGTCACCGACGGGGAGACCAACGCGACCCTGCGCTCCGGCGACAGCGTCGAGACGATCACCCCGGAGCGCGGCTTCGAGCTGCTCGCCGAGAAGCGCGCCAAGGGGCCCGCCAAGAAGACGGCGAAGAAGACGGCCGCCAAGAAGACGACCGCGACGAAGAAGACCGCCGCGAAGAAGACGACGACGGCCAAGAAGACCACGGCCGCGAAGAAGACGACGACGAAGACGGCGGCCGCCAAGAAGACGGCTGCCAAGAAGGCGACCGCGTCGCCGACGACGTCCGAGGACTGAGCCGACGACGTCCGAGGACCGGGCCGACGACGCCGGAGGACCGGGCCGACGGCCGGGCCGACGACGTCCGGGGACCCGGCCGGTGGCTCACCGAGCCCCGGTGTTCGCTGAGCGAACGCCCCGGTACCGCTGAGGTGCCGGGGTGCTCGCGCGTTCGGGCGCCTACTCGGAGTGGCGGCGTGTCCCGATAGGCTGAACGCATGACGCGAGCCGAGCAGCCAACGGCCCACCCCACCGCCCCCGACGACGCGCTGGTCGCGGACTCACGCGAGCGTGCCGTCCGTGCTCTGCTGCGGACTCCGCAGCTGAAGAGGCTCTGGAGCGCACAGCTGGTGGGAGGTGTCGGCGACACCCTCGCGCTCCTGGTCCTGGTGCTTCTCGCGCTCCAGGCGGCGATCGTCCAGGGCTCCTTCGGCGGAGGCTACCGCGGCGTGGCGTTCGCAGTGGCGACCGTTTTCGGGGCGCGTGTCCTCGCGACGCTCCTGTTCGGCGCGGTCCTGCTCGGACCGCTCACCTCCCTCACGTCCAAGGAGGGCCCGCTCGACCGCCGCTGGACCATGGTCGGCGCCGACGGTGTGCGGGCGGTGCTGCTGATCGTCGCGCCCCTGTGGATCGACTGGACGCCGGACAACGCCCTCGCGGCCCTGCTGGTCACCGTCTTCCTGACCGGCGTCGCCGAGCGCTTCTGGACGGTGTGCCGGGAGAGCGCCGCCCCGGCGCTGCTGCCCGCCCCGCCGCTGGAGGGTGCGACCGTGCGGCCGTTGCCCGACCACATGGACGCCCTGCGCCGGCTGTCCCTGCGGACGGCGTTCATGGCGTTCCCCCTGGCGGCCGCCGCGCTCGTCGCCGCCGGCCTGCTGAACAACCTCCTGGGCGCGGGCATCGAATGGTTCGCCCAGCACCAGGCGGCGCTCGGCTCGTACGTCGCGGCCGGGCTCTTCGCCGCGTCCCTGTCCGTCGTGACCTTCCTGGAACTGCCCGGCACACGCACCCCGCGCGCGCGGTCGCCGCTGGAGGGGCTGCGCCGTCCGCGCACCGGCGACGGCGCCGACAAGGGCCGTACCGGTGCGATCTCGCTGCTGGTCCTCACCTGCGCCTCCGTCGCGGGAGCGGTGGCGGCGTCCGTCGCCGTCGCGGTGCTGCACGCCAAGGACCTGGGCGGCGGCCCGGTGCTGTACGGCCTGCTGGTGCTGGCGCTGACCGGCGGGGTCGTCGTGGGCATCCGTACGGCGCCCAGGGTGCTGGTGTCGCTGTCGCGGCGCCGTCTGCTGGCGCTGGCGACCGCCTTCACCGGTGTGGCGCTGCTGGCGGCGGGCCTCGTCCCGGACGTGACCACCGTGCTGCTGATCCTCGCCCTGGCGGGCGTCGGCGCGGGCACGGCCGCGAACATCGGGCACGCCCTGCTCGACCAGGAGGTGGAGGACTTCCGCCGCGCGCGCACGACCGAGCACCTGCACGCGATGGTCCGCGTCTTCGTGGCTCTCGGTGCGCTGATCGCGCCCGTCGTCGCGGCGCTGATCGGTCCGCACCGGCTGGAGAACGGCCGGTTCGTGTTCGCGCACGGCGGGGCCGCGTTCACCCTGATGCTGGTCGGCGCGCTGCTGCTGCCGGTGGCCGCGCTGGTGCTGGCCAAGCTCGACGACCGCTCCGGCGTACCCCTGCGGCACGACCTGCGGGACGCGCTCCTCGGTGGCGACGACCCCGTGCAGGCGCCCGTCGCGAACGGCTTCTTCATCGCCCTGGAGGGCGGCGACGGCGCCGGGAAGTCCACCCAGGCCGAGGCGCTCGCCGAGTGGATCCGCGCCAAGGGCCACGAGGTCGTGCTCACCCGCGAGCCCGGCGCCACACCGGTCGGCAAGCGGCTGCGTTCGATCCTGCTGGACGTGTCCTCCGCCGGACTGTCCCACCGCGCGGAGGCGCTGCTGTACGCGGCGGACCGCGCCGAGCACGTCGACACCGTCGTACGGCCCGCCCTGGAGCGCGGCGCGGTGGTGATCTCGGACCGGTACATCGACTCCTCGGTGGCCTACCAGGGCGCGGGCCGGGACCTGTCGCCCGTGGAGATCGCGCGGATCAACCGCTGGGCCACCCACGGGCTGGTCCCGCACCTCACCGTCCTGCTGGACGTGCCGCCGGAGACCGCCCGCGAGCGGTTCACGGAGGCGCCGGACCGGCTGGAGTCGGAGCCCGCCGAGTTCCACGCGCGGGTACGGTCCGGCTTCCTGGCGCTGGCCGCCGCCGACCCCGGGCGCTACCTGGTGGTGGACGCGGGCCAGCAGCCCGAGGCCGTCACGACCGTGATCCGGCACCGCCTCGACACCGTGCTGCCGCTGTCCGAGGCCGAGGTCCGGGCCCAGGAGGAGGCACGCCGCAAGGCCGAGGAGGAGGCCCGGCGCAGGGCCGAGGAGGAGGCCGCCCGCAAGGCCGAGGAGGAGCGTCTGGAGCGTGAGCGCCAGGAGCAGCTCGCCAAGCTGCGCGCCGAGGAGGAGGAGCGCAAGCGGCGCGAGCTGGAGGAGGCCCAGCGCCGCGAGGCCGAGCGGCAGGCCGAGGAGGCCCGGCTGCGGGCGGAGGAGGCACGCAAGCGGGCCGAGGAGGAGCGTCAGCGGCTCCTCGCGGAGGAGAAGGCACGGGCCGAGGCCGAGGAGCGCCGCAAGGCCGACGAGGAGCGGCGGCGCAGGCAGGCGGAGGAGGAGGCCCGGCTGCGCGCCGAGGCCGAGGAGCGCCGTCTGGAGAAGCAGCGCAAGGCCGAGGAGGCTCTGCTGCGGGCCGAACAGGCCCGCCGGGCCGCCGAACAGGCCGCCGCGGCGGCAGCGGCCGGCCCCAAGGCTCCAACGCCCCCCGCGGGTTCCCCGGAGGCCGTGACCATGCCCACGCCGGTCGTGACCGCGCAGGAGGCCCGCGCGGCACGCGGCGCGGCGGACGCACCGAACCGCCCCGCGGCCTCGGCGGACGACACCACCGTGCTGCGACCGGTGCGTGACCGGGCGGACGGGGCGGGTGCCGGTCCGGCACCACGGGCCTCCCGGGGCACGTCCGGCGCTCCGGCCCACGGTTCCTCCGCGACGTCCGGGTTTTCGGAGTCCTCGGAGTCCGAGGTGACGGCGGAGCTGCCGCAGCCCCCGGCGCCGGCGGGCGCGGCCGACGAGACCGCGGTCCTGCCGCCGGTCGTCCCGGGTGCCGCCGACGAGACCGCGGTGCTGCCGCCGGTCGTCCCGGGTGCCGCCGACGAGACCGCGGTGCTGCCGCCGGTCGTCCCGGGTGCCGCCGACGAGACCGCCGTGCTGCCGCCGGTGCCGGGCGACGATCCGGCGGGCCGGGTTCCGGCGGGATTCTTCCGTGACGAGCGGACCCCGGCCGGGCCGGACGCCGCGCAGGACCGTACGCGCGAGCTGCCGCAGGTCGACTCCGAGGGCGCGTCGCGCAGGCGGCCGCGGTCCGACTGGGCCGAGGAGACCCCGCTGGACGACCTGCCGACCCTGGCGGACGAGCTGCTCGGCCCGCGCGAGGACGAAGGCGAGGGCGAGGGCGACGGCCGCGGACGTGGCCGAGGGCGGCGCGGCTGAGCCACCGGACCGCGCCGGCGGCCTGCGCGGGCGGAGGGCGTCGCGGCCCGTGCGGCCGGTGCGGGCAAGGACGGCGGCGGTCTGCGGGAGCCGACCGTGTTGTCAGTGGTTGCCCGCACAATGGATGCGGCACCACGAAGCGTGACGAAAGGGCGGGGTGACCCATGGCCGTGTGGGACGACCTGGTCGGGCAGGAGAGGGTGAGCGGGCAGCTGGCCGCGGCTGCCCGGGACGCCGATGCCCTGGTCACGGCGGCCGCCACCGGCGCCCCGCCGCCCGAGGCGTCGAAGATGACGCACGCCTGGCTGTTCACGGGGCCGCCCGGGGCGGGTCGTACGCAGACGGCGCGGGCGTTCGCCGCGGCGCTGCAGTGCGTGAGCCCCGACCGTGCTCTCGGCGGAGCGCCCGGCTGCGGCTTCTGCGACGGCTGCCACACCGCGCTGATCGGCACGCACGCGGACGTCACCACGGTCGCCGCGGTCGGTACGCAGATCCTCGCCGACGACATGCGCGACACCGTCCGCAAGTCGTTCACCTCACCGGCGAACGGCCGCTGGCAGATCATCCTCGTCGCGGACGCCGAGCGGCTGAACGAGAAGTCCGCGAACGCCGTCCTCAAGGCGGTGGAGGAGCCCGCCCCACGCACGGTGTGGCTGCTGTGCGCGCCCTCCCTGGAGGACGTGCTGCCCACGATCCGCTCCCGCTGCCGCCACCTGAACCTGAGCACGCCGTCGGTGGAGGCGGTGGCCGACATGCTCGTACGGCGTGAGGGCATCGAGCCCGGCGTGGCCGCCGCCGCGGCCCGGGCCACGCAGGGCCACGTCGACCGGGCCCGCCGTCTGGCCACCGACCCCGCCGCGCGGGAGCGCCGGGCCGCCGTGCTGAAGCTGCCGCTGCGGGTCGAGGACATCGGCGGAGCGCTCAAGGCCGCGCAGGAACTGGTCGACGCCGCGGCCGAGGACGCCAAGCAGCTCGCGGAGGAGCTCGACACGAAGGAGACGGAGGAGCTGAAGGCGGCGCTGGGCGCGGCCCAGGGCGGCCGGCTGCCGCGCGGAACGGCCGGTGTGATCAAGGACCTGGAGGACAAGCAGAAGCGCCGCCGCACCCGCACGCAGCGCGACAGCCTCGACCTGGCCCTCACCGACCTCACCGGCTTCTACCGTGACGTCCTGGCCCTCCAGATGGGCTCGCGGGTGGCCCTCGCCAACACCGACGCCGAGGACACCCTGGAGCGTCTGGCCCGTTCCGGCACCCCGGAAGCCACCCTGCGCCGCATCGAGGCGATCGGGGCATGCCGCGACGCGCTCGACCGCAATGTGGCGCCCCTGCTGGCCGTGGAGGCGATGACGATGGCGCTCAGAGCGGGCTGAGGACGACGGCCCGGTCCCTTCGGGGGTCCGAGAGGCCGCGCAGGCCATGACCTCGCCACGTGACCTCACCAGAGGCACGCGACCGTGGTCTCCGCAGGTTGACGCCGTACCTCCATCCGTGGAACCGCGCGTACGCTCGGCGTCCGGGCCGTCGCGCAGAGTTACGCTCGCTGGATGTACACAAGGCGCTCCCTCCGCAGGCCCCGTACCACCGTCGGCCTTCTCGCCACTGCCGCGCTGCTCGTCTCGGCCTGCTCGTCGGGCAGCGCCTCGGGCTCGTCCTCCTCGGGCGCGCAGGCGGGGCTGGCCGCACTGCCCCGGGCGACCCCGTCGGCACTGGCGCCGTACTACGGGCAGCGGCTGAAATGGCGCGGCTGCGGGGTGCCCGGCTTCGAGTGCGCCACGCTGAAGGCGCCGCTCGACTACGCGAAGCCGTCCCGCGGCGACGTCCGGCTCGCGGTCGCCCGCAAGAAGGCCACGGGCCCGGGGAAGCGGCTGGGCTCGCTGATGGTGAACCCGGGCGGCCCGGGCGGCTCGGCGATCGGCTATCTGCAGGCGTACGCGGGGATCGGCTACCCGGCCGAGGTCCGCGCCCGCTACGACATGGTCGCCATGGACCCGCGCGGCGTCGCCCGCAGCGAGCCCGTCGAGTGTCTGGACGGGCGGCAGATGGACCGCTACACGCAGACGGACGTCACACCGGACGACAGCAAGGAGGTGGACACGCTCGTCCGCGCGTACAAGAAGTTCGCCGAAGGCTGCGGGGCGGACGCGCCGAGGCTGCTGCGCCATCTCTCCACCGTGGAGGCGGCGCGCGACATGGACATCCTGCGGGCGGTGCTGGGCGACAGGAAGCTGACGTATGTCGGGGCGTCGTACGGGACGTTCCTCGGGGCGACGTACGCCGGGCTGTTCCCGGAGAGGGCCGGGCGGCTGGTGCTGGACGGGGCGATGGACCCCTCGCTGCCCGCCCGCCGGCTGAACCTGGACCAGACGGCGGGCTTCGACACGGCGTTCCGGGCGTTCGCCGAGGACTGCGTGCGGCAGCCGGACTGCCCGCTCGGCGGCCCCGGCACGACACCGGACCAGGCAGGGCGCAGGCTGAAGGCGTTCTTCGGGAAGCTGGACGCGCGGCCGATCCCCGCCGGCGACCCGGACGGCCGCAGGCTCGGCGAGTCGCTGGCCACCACGGGGGTGATCGCGGCGATGTACGACGAGAGCACATGGGAGCAGCTGCGCGAGGTGCTGGCCTCGGCGATGAAGGAGAACGACGGGGCGGGGCTGCTGATGCTCTCCGACAGCTACTACGAGCGGGACGCCGACGGTGACTACTCGAACCTGATGTACGCCAACGCCGCCGTGAACTGCCTGGATCTGCCGCCCGCCTTCGACCGCCCCGACCAGGTGCGTGCCTCGCTGCCCGCCTTCGAGAAGGCGTCCCCCGTGTTCGGCGAGGGCCTCGCGTGGGCCTCGCTGAACTGCGCGTACTGGCCGGTCGCCCCGACGGGCGAGCCGCACCGCATCGAGGCGAAGGGTGCGGCACCCATCGTGGTGGTCGGCACCACCCGGGACCCGGCGACCCCCTACCGCTGGGCGCAGGCCCTGTCCCGCCAGCTCTCCTCCGGCCGTCTGCTCACCTACGAGGGCGACGGCCACACGGCGTACGGCCGCGGCAGCGCGTGCATCGACTCCGCGATCAACGCCTACCTCCTGCGCGGCACCCCGCCCGTGGACGGAAAGCGCTGCTCATAGCCCTGCGGGCGCCTTCCGCCCGGCCCTGGAGGTCCGCCCTCCGGGGCCGGTACGAAGCACCCCTGGAAACTGTGTAGACTTACCGACGTTGCCGATCGCACCATAGTGCGGACAGCACGCCGCTTTAGCTCAGATGGCCAGAGCAACGCACTCGTAATGCGTAGGTCTCGGGTTCGAATCCCGAAAGCGGCTCACCCTAAGCCCAGCTCAGATACTGTCTGAGCTGGGCTTTCTCGTTCAGCGGATGCGGCGGCGACGCTGCGCACGGGCCGCGCGGCTGTCCCTGGTCTCAATTCTGGTCTCAATGGATGGCCCGGGGCGGGGTTCCGGCTGAGGCTCCGGGGCCGGTTCCGGGCCGGGCATGAAGGTGTCGCCCATGCGACGCATGGCGTCCTTCGACAGGTGTGAGCGCCCCTTCACGTACCGCCGGGTCTGGCTGATCTGGGTGTGCCGGAGTATCTCCATGATGGTGGGCATGTCCACCCCGAGTTCGTTGAGGATCGTGCCAGCGGTGTGGCGGCTCCCGTCGTACAGGCGGCGGTCGTCGATCCCGGCTTCCGCCAACAGTTTCTTGAACTCTTCCCAGTCCTGCCGGGGGTCGAGGGGACGGCCGTCCGGGCGGGTGAAGACCAGCTTGTTTTCCTCCCACGCGTCGCCAGCCGCCTCGCGCGCTTCCTGCTGCTGTGCCTTGTGCTCGCGCAGGTAGGGGATGAACGGGGGCGGGATGGGGACGGCGTTCCGGCTTTTCTTGGTCTTGGGGCGGGTGAAGACCAGACCGCCGCCCTTGCGGTCGGGGCACGCGCGGGCGTGGCGTGTGCAGCCCTCCGGGCACGGCTGTGGGCAACCGCGCTTGTAGCCCTTGTGGGCCCGGCAGTCCAGCGGGCACGGCTCGAACCGGTGGAATTTGGCGCCGCACGCGCGCGGGTCCTCGCAACCGTGCCGCCACGTCAGCCGCTGAAGCTGCCACTCCGGGCGGAAGAGTTCGTTGTCGAAGTCGACGTATGGCCACCTCAGACCGAGGGTCTCGCCCTGCCGAAACCCCATGCCGACTCCGACGCACCACCGCATGAACGTGGGGCGCTTCGCGGCGGCCTTCAAGAACGCCTTTGCCTCTTCCGTCGTGAACGGGTTCGCCTCCGTCTCGTCGACCGTGGGCGGGTCAACGAGGATGGCCACGTTCTCGACAACGAGTCGCCGGCGGTGAGCGATTTTCAGGGCGCGGGACAGAATGCGGTGCACCTTCAGCACGTGTGAGGGCGCGTGGCCCTCGTCGAGCATGACGCGGTACATCCGTTCCAGATGCTCCGGCTGAAGCTTGTCGAGACGGTGTTTGCCAATGCCCGGCACGATGTCGTTCCTGGTCTTGGACCAGTAGTCATCCAGTGAGCGCGGCTTGAGCTTCAAGGATGCGATGTCGGTCAGGTAGGTGGTCATCCACTGTTCTACGGTCGGCTTCCGGCCCGCCTTAGGCGCGCGTGCCTTGTCCCGCAGGTCCTCCAACTCTCGGACCTTGCGCTTCACTTCGGTTTCTGTCCGGGCCCGGCGGTGGCGCCGGTCGGGGCTACCGTCGTCCTTCACGCCCATGGTGACGCGTCCGTGCCACCAACCATCGTTGCCCTCGTAGACGGACGACTCCATGTTCGGCTTCTTGGGGCGGGGACTCATGTGCTCCTCTGTGCAACAGAACGGCTCCGGGCACGGTGCCCGGAGCCGAGTCGGGTGTGTGATCAGGCGGCGGCCGGTTCGAGGGCGTTGACGTACGCCTCCAGGTCGCTGCGACGGATGCGGCGCGAGCGACCGCGCTTGACGTAGATCAAGGTCCCTTCGGCCATGAGTTCGTAGACGGTCGAGCGGCCGAAACGGAGAACCTTGGCGGCTTCCTCCGGGGTGTAGAGCAACTGATCGGTGGGCGACTCGATGGCGGTCCTCATCGGCGCGTACCTCCGTGGCGGGACGGCTCCGGGCCGGAACAGGGTTGGGGTGACATTGCTCTGAGCCGCGACTCACCGCGACTCAGAGCGCGATGCCGGGGGCGGTCTGAGTCGCGGTGAGTCACGACTCTGGCTGATGTGGTTCGGACGGCCTGAGGGTGATGCCGGCGTAGATGGCCACCTGTCGGCCGTAGGCGTCCCGGGGGCGGGTGCGGTTGAGTTGGGGGACGACGGAGAGGAGGTTGCGGCCGAATACCTGCTTTGTGCCGGGCTTGACGCCGTTGTCCTCTGCCCAGTCCCGCCAGACGCTCCACAGCGTGTCTACGGGGATGGTGCACGTCGGGCCGGTGGTGCAGCGTTCGCGGATGAACGCGCTGGTCGGGGATGCGGTGTCGCGCATGGTGGTGACGGCTTCGCGGCTGGATTTCGGCTCGGTGATCCGTCCGGTGCGTTCCAGTCGGGCGAGTCCGTCAAGGGCCCAGTTGAGGATGCCGGGCATCTCTGCGGCGAGCTTGTCGGTGAGGGTGGTGTCTTCCTTGCCCAGCCACGACACGGTCATGTTGAGCAGGACGAACCGGCGGGCGATGACCCCGGAAGAGTCGCCGAAGTGCGGCAGCTCGTTGGACAGGATCATCAGCCGGGTGGGCAGCTTGCCGGTCCATGGCTCGCGGTACTTGCGGTCAATGTCGATCGTGTCCTCACCGGAGATCGTCAGCAGCCGCTCAACCACCTGACTGTTGTCGGTGCCGGACAGACGGGCGTCGGAGATCACCGCGAGCGGCTTGCCCAGCAGAGTGGACAGTCCGAAGTTCGTACCGAGTCCGGCGAGCGTGGGGCCGGCGAGATTCTCTTTGCCGACCAGCTCTTTGAGGACGCGGGCGATGGTGCCTTTGCCGGAACGCGTCGGGCCGACCATGAGCAGGATCTTCTGTTGGTCGGTACGGCCGGACAGGATGTAGCCGAACCATTCCTGTACGGCGTGGATGGCGTCGGGGTCGTCGGGCCAGAGCTGGGCCAGGAAGCGTTCCCACGTCGGTGCGGTGGCGGCGGGGTCGTAGGTGAAGGGGACGGATACGAGGTTGAAGAATCCGGGGCTGTGCGGCAGCAGCGCGCGGTCACGGATGCGCAGCAGACCGTTCTCACACGCCACGATCGGGCCGCCGTCCGGCTCGCCGTCGCGGTCGGTCCATGCGGGGGCGTCGGTGTCGGTGGGCAGCAGTGTGATGGCTCCGAGCGCGTCGAGAA
This sequence comes from Streptomyces sp. NPDC093094, assembly GCF_044754345.1. Classification (NCBI taxonomy): domain Bacteria; kingdom Bacillati; phylum Actinomycetota; class Actinomycetes; order Kitasatosporales; family Streptomycetaceae; genus Streptomyces; species Streptomyces sp. NPDC093094. Next base: position 435,391 of record NZ_JBIVOX010000005.1, read on the forward strand.
GGTTGCTGATCTTCTGCTTCGTCGGTGCCCAGTCGCGTTCCTCGGGCTGTCCGTCCTTGCCCGGTGCCTGATAGGTGGCGTGTTCGAGGCGGGTGTACATGTGGGCACGGACCTGCGCTTCGTCCATCTCGCGCCACGATGTGCCGGTCCATCGCATCCACGACGCTCGCCAGCGACGGCAGACAAGCTGTCCGTCCTCGGTCTGCCAGTCCGGCAGCAGCCGGCGGGCGACGGCGAGTGGGTTGGACGGCGCTGGCAGCTCTTCCGCCCGCGGCTCAGAGCGAACGGCAGAAGGGACGCCCTTGCGGGCGGCACCTGTCGGCTCGCCTGCGGCCGTGCTCGATGCGGGTTGTACGGCGTCCTGCGGGCCGCCGGCGGGGGTGTGGGGCCTTTGCATCATGCGGTGGCTCCCTGGCCGGTGTTGAGGCCGTTGGCGACCGCGCGGCGGGCGTACGCCTCCGGGACGCCCACGGCGACGGCGGCGGCCACGATCTCTTCCCCGAGCGCGTCGAGTCCGCAGGGTCCGGGGCATGCGGTGTGCTGTACGGCGAGGAACCGCGCGGCGCCGAACGCCTGTGATCCGGCGCCGGATTTGACGCGGGCGCGTACGAGGGTCAGACCGCGTTCCAGGCCCTTACGGACGAAGCGTTCGTTGTGGCGGCACCCGGTGGCCGCGCTGCGGTCCCAGGTAGCGCGGGGCAGGGAAGACACCACCTTCCCAGCGGCGGGGGTGGTGTCTTCCTTCACGGCCAGCGCGCGCACGGTCGACGGGAGTTCGAGCATGCGGCCGGTGCCGGAGCCTAGCCAACGGGCGTACTGCATGTGCGACTTGATGTCGACGCCGGGTCGGACGGCGTTCGCGGAGCGCATCACGCCGCGGTAGATCCAGTGTTCGCCGCGGGTGGTCGGCACGGTGCGGGTGGCGGGCAGGGTCGCGCGGGCCCATGCGATGGCGGCGGGGTTGTCCAGGTCGACGACGGTCACGCCGGCGCCGCCGGGGTAGTAGCCGACGCCGTGCGCCCGGTGCCAGGCGAGGGCCCACGTGGGGGAGGTGAGGACGTGGGTGTCGGTGGTGGCGGCGGCCCATCCGTGGCACGGTGCAGGGCACTGGCAGGGGCCCACGCTCTTCATGTGGGGCCGGTCGCCGCATGCGCTGTTCTTGCAGTCGGGGCAGTTGCCGAACGGCCGCTTTCCCGCACGCAGGGGGAACGCCGGTACGCCGTGCGCGGCGAGTTCCAGCGCGATGCGCAGGGGTTCGGGCGGGGCGGTTCGGGCTCGCCGAAGGGGGGTGGGTTGGGTCATGCTGAGTGTCTCCAGTCCTGTTGCAGGGTGCTGGGGGACAAGGGCGGCCCCGGACTTTGGCGAGACGGGGGCCGCCCTTGGCGTAGCTAGAACGGGGGTTCGTCGCTGTAGTCGACGGGGCCCCACGAGTCGCGGTAGTGGTCGTGGCGGCGCAGCCACCGGGGCCGACGGGGCAGGGGCAGCAGGACCAGGCAGCGGGCTTCGTCCCAGCAGTGGCAGGGCGCCCATTCGGTTCCGGCGTACTCGCCGGTGTGGTCGCCGTAGTCGTGGGCGGTGCCGCCTTCGCCCCGGCATTCCGGGCATGTGGGGTGGGGCGTGTCGGTGAGGACCAGCGCGCGGCGCGGCCGGTCTGTGAGGCGGATGCGCGGTCGCACGGTGAAGGCTCCTGTCAGCCGTAGAACTTGTTCCGCTTGATGACGGCCTTGCGGATGTTGACCGTGGTCGCGCCCTTGTGGCCGCTCGCGCTGAGCACCTGCACCGCGACCCATCCGCCGAAGACGACGGCGGCGAGGATGACCAGCTGGGTGACCAGCGCGGTCAGCGCGGTGATGAACGCGGTCAGCAGGAACAGCCCGCCGCACACGGCGAGGAACCCGACGCCTCCGAGGGCGACGTTCACCGCCGTGCGGGAGACGGCCAGCTTGGCGGCGAGCGGTTCGGGCTGTGCGGGGTGGACGGCGTAGCCGGTGACGACACGGCCGTCCGGCAGAACGACGCTCGCCACGGCCGGGACGCCGCCGGGCTGTGCGGGCGCGAGCTGCACCGTGGGCGTGGGCGTGATCGGGGTGGGGTGGTGGATTTCCAGGGCCGTCGGTTCGGCCGGAGTCCCGTGGAGGGTGGGCTCGTTCACGGTCATGATCCCTTTCTCAGCCGATGTCGTTGAGGGCGGCGGCGAACGCCTCGACGAGGTTGTGGATGGGCTCATAGGCGCCAGTCCCGGCGGTGAAGAACCCGAACATGAACAGGACCAGGGCGGCGCCGCCTCCGGCGGACTTGGTCTTGACGGCGAACGCGGATGCGGCGCCGAAGAGCAGGACGGCGGAGATGTTGAGGATCATCGGAAGCCTTCCGGGCGGGGGGTATCGGTGCCGGCGCGGTAGATGCGGGCCCAGCGGTTGTAGAGCCAGCGGCCGACGCGTATGCGCTTGCCGGTGGCCTTGCAGCGGCGGCAGTCCTTGCCGCGCTTTAGCCGTCCCTTGCGGTCGGTCGTCAGCGCGTGGCCCATGCCGCGGCACTTGCGGCAGTCGCCGAACGGCGAGGCCACACACACCCCGCCGTAACCGAGCGTGACGGCGAGCAGGCAGGCGATAGCAAGGAGGATGGGGGTCATGAGATGTCCTCCGGGCGGAGTTTCGGGGGTTTCCGCAGGTGGGCCGCTATCCGCTAGCGGCCTGATCAACGCAGGTTTAGGACGCTAGCGGGGCCGCTAACGTTAGCGGGGAGGGCCGCTAGCGCTAGCGGCCCCGGAGCCTCAGCCCGCGTCCCGCTTTCCGTCACGCTCCGCAATCGCGGCCGTGATGTGGGAGCGGTCGATACCGCGCCGGTTGACGACCTTGCCGTTCACCCGGCGGCCCACCTGGATGGTGGAGATGCCGTGCGGCTTGAGGGCGGCGGCGAGCGCGTCGGGCTCCCATCCGCCGTAGACGTCGGGGCGCAGTTCGGAGAGCCGGGCCACGACCGTTTCGGACCATTCCTTGGCCTGAGCGGCGGGGGTGACGGCGAGGATGTCGGCGAGCAGGTCGTAGGCCGGTCCGGTCACCGCCTCCGGCGCCTCACCGAGCGCGTGGCCGGAGAGGAGTCCGGCCGTCTCGCGGGCCTTGCGGGCACGGGCCGCGATGGTCTCGGCTCCGGGGGCGTCGACGTAGACGCCGGCGACGATCCGGGCGTCCGCCCCTTCACCCACGAAGTAGTGGATGCCCTTGTCACCCCAGGCGAACATGGTCGCCCGCACGCCGCGCTTGTAGGCGGACGTGCCGAGCACCATGTCGTTCTCGGTCTGACCCATGACCTTCATGCACCACCGGGCGGACGCGTTCGCGCTGATGCCGGTGGGCAGCGACTTGGCGTCGGGGCGCTGCGTGGCCAGCAGCATTACGATGCCGGTGGCGGGGCCGCGCTTGACCAGGTCGGTGGCGATCTCCTCGAACTCCTTGCCGTGCTCGGGGTGCTCGAACAGCACCTGGCACTCGTCCACCCCGACCACGATCGGGTGCAGCCCGAGCGACCGCTTGTCGGCGAGTTGGCTGGTCACCTTGGACTCGGGGCAGATGTCCCGAGGGAGGGAGCGGATCACCTTGGTGCGGCGGCGCAGTTCCTCGCGCAGCGCCCGCCAGTCGGCGAGCGCGTAGCCGATCGCATCGTCGTCGTCGCCGGCGGCGTGCCGGTGGGAGACGGCGTTGCCGACCGGGTCCAGGTCGCCGGTGCCCTTCATGTCGTACGTGTGCAACTCCGCCCGCGGGTCCAACGCTGCGATGAGCAGCAGCAGACGCAGCAGGAACGTCTTGCCCATCCGCGGGATGGCACCGATCACCCCCGCGATGTACATCAGAGTGACCTCAATCCACCGTCCGCGCTGGTCGGTGCCGTACGCGACGGGCTTGAACAGGTCGACCGCACCCGCCTTGGCCAGCGGCCACTGAGGCTTCTTCGCCGTCGTCAGGTCCTGATCCCCCACCCACAGCACGAGGTGCCCGGTGTGCTCCTGCGCCACCGCCTCCGGCCACACACAGCCCAGCGGGCGGCGCAGACCGGAGGCGAGCCGGTCGCGACGCTCGATCACGTCGGTCACAGTCACGCCGTAGGGGAGGTTGCCCTGAGCGCGCCATCCGGGGCCGTCGCGGGTGATCGGGGCGGTGAACTCGAACCCGTCCCGCCCCTTCGACTGCGCCTGATTGATCGCCGGGATACCGAGCGCACCGAGCGCCCGCAGCACAATGTCGGACGTGAGCTTGGTGGCCTTGGGCAGCTCCACCGCACGATGGACGACCGGAGCGTCCGCCTTGCGGCCGACGGCACCGAGGGCCATCACCAGCGCGGTCACGGACACGGCCTGAAGCCAGTCGGGTGCGAGCACGTACATGGCCAGCGCCGTACCGAGTCCGATGAACATGCCCAGCACGGTGACCAGGGTGCGCAGCCGCACGCGGCCGTCGCGCTGCCGCGACAGCTTCAGGTACTCGGCTGCGTCCTCCCGGCGGACGGCGGCGAGGCGGACGGGTTCGCCCTCCCGGTCGGCCACCCACCGCATCGTGCCCCCGACGAACCGGGCCGCGCCGGTCGGGGCTTGAAGGGCGAGACGGGCGGCGTAGACCGGGGTGCGCAGTGCGTGGTAGCCGGCGGCGTGGGCGTAGTGGCGGGCCACCCATGCCGACGCCGTCCTGAGTTCCGACAGGGAGCGCAGCCACGCCGGGACGACCGGGCGGCGGCGTGCGGCGACGAGCCGACCGAGGTAGCCGGGACCGGCCGCCTTCAGCGTCGACGAGTCGACCAACACGGCCGTGGTCGGATCGGCCGACTCCTGCCCCGACTCGGTGGGGTGGGAGTCGGGCGACCGGTCGGCGGTCGGTCGGGGGGCGGGGCCGGTCGACTCGGTGCGGGCGGATCGGGCCTTGTCCAGGTCGACTACCTCGCCGCCGGAGTCGGCGGACATCTCGGCTTCGAGTCGGTTGAACAGTTCGTGGTCGTCGTCGGGGTGCTTCACTGAGGTTCCTTCCAGAAATCGCGGGAGGGTGGGCCCGGCCGTCGCTGTAGGAGGTGGGCGGCCGGGCCCGTGCGGAGATGATGAAGGCGCTACTGGGCGGTAAGGGGGACGCTTTGTCCCCCTGTCCCAACCTGTCCCCCTGACCGTTGAGCGGTTACAGGTCGAACAGGCCGCACTGATCCTTGGGGGCTGCGGGCAGGCGCTTGCGGGCGAGTCGGGCGGCGGCGGTGTGGCAGTCGGGGCACCACGCGCGCAGCTCGCTCGCGGGTAGGCGGGCGGCGGTGAGGTCGGTGGCGAGCGGGTCGACCGGCGCGGCCATCAGCCGGACTCGTCGGCCGTGCTTGCTGGTGTAGTGGTCGTGCTCGCGCGGGCAGCGTCCGCCGTCCCGGCTGTGGGGGTTCCCGCACCTGCCGCCGCACTGGCAGCGGTAGCCGGCCGCATCCATCACCGCGTTGAAGACGGCGGCGCCGACGATCGGCTGTGACTTCACGCCGCCACCCCCACGGCCGGCGCGTCCCCGGCGGTGCCGGAGCGTCCGGCGCGCCGTCCGGCGAGGGTGGCGAACAGCCTGCCCAGTCCCGCGCGGCGGGCCCCGGACCGGGCTTGCTTGGCCGCGTACATGGCCTCATCCGCCCGCCGCAGCAGACCGGACAGATCGTCTGCGGGGAAGTCCGCGGCGCGCACCCACCCGAGAGAGACCGTGGTGCGTACGGCCGGGTCCTGGCCGTCGACCGGGCGGGCGAGCACGCCGTGCAGCACGGCGAGCATGTCACCGGCCATGCCGTGGTCGTCGATCACGACGGCGGCGAACTCGTCACCCCCGAGCCGTCCGGCCACCCCACGCGTTCCGGCGTGGTGGGCGAGCCGGTCGGCGGTCGCCTTCAACAGCGCGTCCCCGGCGGCGTGCCCGTAGGTGTCGTTGATGTGCTTGAAGCGGTCGACGTCGGCGAGGACGACAACGGCGCGCGGGTCCTTCAGCAAGGTGGTGGCGCGGCGGGTGAAGCCGTCGCGGGTGTGCAGCCCGGTGAGCGGGTCGCGCCGGGCGGTGTTCAGGCAGCCTCGCAGCCACCACACATGCCCGGCCCATCCCGCCGCGAGCGGCAGCGTGGACAGCAGGACAGTGGCCCAGGTGTTCACGCGGCCACCCCCTCAGCCTCAGCGCCGGCGCCGGACGCGGGGGCGTCGGTGCCGATGATGTGCGGGGTGAGGGTCTGCGCGCGGTCGGCGAGCAGGGCGTCACGTACCTGCCGGGCCGGGCCGGAACCGCAGTGCAGCACCTTGCGCAGTTCCTCGCCGTTGATCTGCGCGTCGGGCCAGTCGGCCGTGAGCGTGCGTGCTTCGGCGAGCAGTTCGGCCGGCGTGCGCCGCGGCGAGGCAGCAGCCTTCTTCGGCCGGGGTTTGGCCGTCCGCGGGCGGGGCGCTACGAGTGCCTCGCTCCTCGGCTCCGTCACCTCTGGCGCCGGGGCCGGGTCGGGAGCGGCGGGCACGGTTTCGGCGGCGGGGGTGAGTTCGCCCATCCGCAGCATCACCCGCTCGCGCCGTGGTGTCTTCCACCGCCACAGCGGCCCGTACTGCTCCCGCAGGTCCGCGCGGGCCAACAGGCGTTCCCGCTCGCAGCCGAGCGCCAGACTGTAGGAAGTGATCTCCCACAGCGTCATGCGGCGCCACAGGGCGAAGGTGGACAGCGGGGCGAGCAGCCAGCGGGAGAACCGGATCTTCTCCATCCTGCGGCCGGTGGCGGCGCCGATCCGTACGGCGTAGATGTGCGCGCCGATCTCGGAAAACACCACCCACAGCAGCGGCATCGTGCCGTGCGCCAGCTTCGCCCACAGCCCGTCACCCGCAGCCACGTTGAGACCGCAGGTGACCAGGGTGAGCGCCCAGGGCACGAACCGCACCCACGCCAACGCCATGTCCATCCGGATCAACAGCAAGTTGGCCACGGTGAACACCGGAATGGCCGTGTCGATCCCGACGGGGAGCATCCACGGCTCGCCGAACCCCCACCGCGTGGCGGCGGCGGACACGGCGTCGAAGGAGGAGATCAGACCGAGCGCCCCGACGCCAGCGGCGGCGAGCGCGCCGACACCGGCGAGACCCATTTCCGGGCGGGTGAGCGGCGGCACAGCCGGACGCTCAGCGGTCTGTGCCGTCTCGGGGGTGGTCATGCCGTCACCCCCCTGCGGCGGTTCTCCGCGCGGCTGCGCTGGTTCGGCTGCGTCCGCGGGGCGCCCTCGTACCAGACGAACGGCGGGATGTCGTCCGCGGCGGTGAAGACACGGATGGCGGCGCCCGCCGGCGCGTCCGGCAGGGCGTAGACCCTGCCGCGCTCCAACGATGCCAGCAGCCTGGCCCCGTGATGCTCGCAGCCGTCCGCCCCCGCGTTGTAGGCGTCCAGCACGGTCACGACGGCTGGGCCGTCGCACAGGGTCGGGTCGTCGGGGTGAGCGGCCGGGCAACGGGCGGTGCCGGTCATGCGGCACCCCCGCTCAACTCGCCGTTGGCCAGGACCCGCCGGGCCGCCAGGATCCGGCGCTGTGCACGGCGCACCCGCCGCATGCCCAGTTCGTCCGGGTGGTGGTTCAGGCTCTTGATCAGCGCGTCGATCCGCTTGACGTCCGCCTCGATGGCAGGCCACTCGCTCTCGATCGCGTCCAGTTCCGCAGCCGTCGGCTCGCGGTCGTCACCGTCGGCGGTAACACCTGCCTGATCAGCACCGATGTGCTTCATGGGTCGTGGATCTCCTTAGCAGGGGGAACGGCCCGTACGCGGTCCCCGGGGTGCCACCCGGGGGCCGCTCGCCGTTGGAGGGGAAGCCGCGTGCAACACGCGGCGCGACCGCAGGACAGCGGCCAGAGCGCCCCCGTCGGGAGTCGAACCCGGCGTTGCGACCATCGGGGCGGATCGATCAGGGGCCGGTCACCACAGGTACGGGTGCGGGCCACGCGGGCGCTGCGGGAGCGGTTCCTTCGTCCTCTCGTGCTCGGATTCGGCCATCACCGGCCGTCCCTGGCACGGGCGTTGTCCGCGCTGCGCTTGTTCGCTTCGGCGTTCTTGCGCGCCAACTCGGCACGCTCTTCGTCTGTCAGACTGAGCACCACAGGTTGCCTCCAGCTAGGCGCCTGTATGCGGTCCCTCGGGGGGCAACCCGGGGGACCGCTCCTGTATCCAGAGTCGGCGGATTCCGGCTCCCCGCGCTCCCGGCCGTACAGAGCCCGCGCGGTGCGCGGCCCCGGACGGCCGGAAGAGGCAGCCGGCCGCAGCGTCATGTGCTGCGGGCCAGGAACGGACCGGGCCGTGTCAGGGCACCGCCGCCCGGTCCACGGCGGCGGTGCCCGCGTACGTCGCTTCACCACGGAACCTCCGGGGCGAGTCGGGACGACCGGCTTCACCGGTACGCCGTTGCCACGGCACACCGGCCCCGAGCCGGAAGAAGTCGGGCGCGCCATCATCACTGCTCTGACGCCAGCAGGGCGGCGCGTGACCAGGTGGCGCACCGGAGGCTGACCCCCATGAAGTGGAAGGGTGATCCCCAGGAACGTTCTCCAGAGCTGACACGCAAAGAAGTGGCCGCCGGCGGCCTTCACCCATCCGCCACGGGGACGGGGACTCAAACCCCGTCGAACTTGACACCCTGTTGAGTTCTCAAGCAACGCATGCGCTTCCTTCGAGCCCCCTCCGGAGCCCTCCGGGCGTTAATGCAGTACCTGTTTTACAGGTACTGCATAGTGTTCCGTCAAGCCCACCGACGGACCCTCTTGGCTTTGCGCCGAGACTTCTTGGCGCACACTCAGAATCGCTGCAGGTCAGGGGAGTTGTTCACCCCGCGCGTAGACAGCTCTGGGAGTTCTGGCTACCGTCAAGAGCTCCCTAGAAGTCCCAACGGGGGGTACGGATGTCCAACGAACGCTTGCGCTCAGCTCTGTTAGCTCGGGGCATGACCATTCAGGGGCTCGCTGAAGAGATTGAGGTCAACCCGAAGACTGTTGAACGCTGGATCACGCAGGGCAAGGTGCCTTACCGGCGTCACCAGTACGCGACGGCCGCGGTGCTGAAGGTCGACGTCACGACACTGTGGGATGACGCCCGCACTGTTGACAGCGCAACGGATCTGGCTAAGGCGGAGATTGGCACCGTCTACCCCCACCGGCACACGGTGCCGTCGGGGCTGTGGCGTGAGATCTACGGTCGGGCACAGAGCAGCCTTGACGTGCTTGTCTACTCCGGTCTGTTCCTGTCGGAAGATCCGCTCTTCCATGACCTTCTAAAGGCGAAGGTGGCGGCGGGCGTGCGGGTGCGCATCCTGCTCGGGGACCCTGGCAGTGCGGCCGTCCAGCAGCGCGGCATAGATGAAGGTCACCGGATCATGGACGGCAAGATTCGCAACGCCATGGTGCTCTACCGTCCGCTCATGCGGAGTCACCCGGACATCGGGTTCCGGCTGCATGACTCGACTCTCTACAACTCGATCTACCGGGCTGATGACGAGATGCTCGTCAACCCGCACGTCTACGGCATCGGTGCCTACCTGGCCCCCGTGCTGCACCTGCGACGCTTGGCGGATGGCGGGCTGTTCGACACGTACGCGAATAGCATCGAACACACCTGGGAGAACGCGCGTCAGATCACCGACGCGGACTTTGCGAGCAACACGGGAGCCTGACCATGGGGCGGATCGACTACCTTCACGACCCCGACGCACCGCCGGCCAACTCGGTTGTGCCGTCGGTCGTCGCGTTCGTACAGAACGGCGCGGGTGAGGTGCTGATGATCCGGCGGTCCGATAACGGCCGTTGGGCACTGCCCGGCGGTGGTCACGACGTGGGGGAGTCCATCAGCGACACCGTCGTCCGGGAGGTCTGGGAAGAGACCGGGATCAAGGCGGAAGTCCTCGACATGTCCGGGATCTACACCGACCCGGGGCACGTGATGCAGTACGACGACGGGGAGGTCCGGCAGCAGTTCAGCATTTGTTTCCGGGCCCGGCCGGTAGCCGGTGAGGTGCGTACGAGCAACGAGACGACAGCGGTCCGCTGGGTCACTCCGGAGGACCTGTCTCAACTCGACATCCACCCCACGATGCGGCTCCGCATCGAGCACGCCATGGACCGGACGCGCGGCACCCCCTACATCGGCTGACGCTTGGCGGCGGCCACCCGTTCGAGTACTCGCGAAGTACTGGCGAGGATCTCCGGTTCGGCTCGCCGGATGAACGTCCCGATCAGACTGTCGGGCCCGTACCGTCCGGTGATCTCGTTCACGCGGTCGATCGGGTTCGTGGGCGTGCCGTCCGGTGTGGTGTTCATGTCGCAGAAGCACAGCGCGTCATTGAGATGCGCGTGCTCGCGGGGAAACTCGCCCTCCAGCTCCTCACGCAAGCCTCGCGCGTCCGCCTCCATCCACGAACACGAGTGGTGCGCAACGAGGTTGATGACTCGCTCGTCTGCCTTGGCGACGTCTCGGAGGTAGCGGGCGCCGTCAAGGGGATGAAAGCCGGTCTTGGCAAGGTCGGGGGAGTACCCGATGTCATGCAGGACGGCCGCGGCTTCGAGCAACGCGGCGTCTTCTCCGAGGATGGGCGCGATCGTGCGGGCCCGTTCGGCGACGCCTTGCGAGTGCCGCCATCGGCGCGGCAGCGGCTCAGCCAACAACGACTCAGCCAAGGGATAGGCCCACTCCGTCAACTCCGACAAGCTAGGAACGCTCCTCTCGAATCGGCACGGCGCGGACTGTCCGCACCTTGCCCTGCCCCCCGCTCGCCAGCACGCCGGCAGACGCCAACTTGTCCAGAGCCTTGGTCACCGTGGGGCGTGAGACCCCGAACCGCGCAGCCAGCACGGAGGCACTGGGGAACGCTTCCCCTACTTGCAGCTTCTCAGCCGTGATGATGTCCGTGATCCGTTCTTCCAGCGGGCGCCGGTCCACAGGGGCGCCGGCTCGTACAACTCGCCACCGCCCGCCCTTCGCCGGTTCGGCCACACCTTCCTGCCGCAGCACACCGAACGCGCGGACCGCGACCCCCCGCGAGACCTTGTGATCGCGCATGATCTCTGTCAGTGATGGCAACTTTGTCATGTTCGGGTCATTCTCGATCTGCCTTTTCACCGCGTCGGCAATCTTCAGGAAGGTTCCCCGAGGGTTGGCCTGCTGCGACACTCGCTCTCCCTCTCCGTTCGCCCGTCATCAGGGTCTAGCTTCCCACTGCCAGCATTTGGCCGTCTTTGGCTTGAGCTGAGCACTACGGTGATCCCATGGTGGAGTACGTGGATAACCCCGCTGGTCGTCTGCGCAAGCTGATGCTTGACCTGTACGCCCGCAACCAGGGCGACCAGACGCAGAAGCAGAAGCCAGCCTGGACGGCCATCCTGGAGCTGGCAGGTGTTGACGGCAGCTTGGCTCAGGAGATGGCAGTCATCGGCGCTGTCGTGGGTTTGCCGGCTCAGGTCCGGGAGGCCGTACATGCCCTACCCGTGGACGACGACCGCAAAGAACATCTGCTCGATCACCTGGGCGAGGTCGAGCACGGGATGGGGCAACTTCTGACTCGCCAGAGTCTGTGGACGGTGTTTACCGCCTTCGCCCCGGGCGGCGTCGTGCTTCAGTCGGCTGCCATCAGCAGCCTGTCTCACTGTTCGTACGAGCTGCACCGTCACGCGCCTGAGCCCACCGTCTCTGATGAGGACTTGGCGCGGATCATCGAAATGATCAATGATCTGATGCTGGAGGTGGGTGAGGCCGACCTCCCCGACGTGGTGAAGCGTGCCATGTTGAATCACCTGATGGCACTGTTGCAAGCTGCCCAGAATGTCCGATTCGCTGGAACCTCATCGCTGGATGATGCTCTGTTTGCGTTGATGGGTGCTGCCAGTCGGGTGAACGCACAAGAGGACCTGGCGCGAGTCGGGCTGTGGGACAAGTTCAAGAATGCTGTTCAGACTCTCGGCACCATGATGTCGACCGGACAAAGCGCAGCCCAGCTCGGGCAAGGGATCGCTGGCGTTCTCGGGGGTTGAGTGTCCGGTGTTGGTCAGGGCCCGGTCTCAATCGTGGTCTCAATCCGCTCTCAATCCGAGGGCGTCCGTCGTCGTCCACTGACGTCCGGCGACCGCCCTGAGCAGGCAGGACGGCCGTGTCTCGGACTCCCATGGACGCCCCCGGATCAAGATCGGACAACTCGTAATGCGTAGGTCTCGGGTTCGAATCCCGAAAGCGGCTCCACCGGAACCCCAGGTCAGAGAAATCCGACCTGGGGTTTTCTCGTTCCTCGGCACAAAAAGGAGGCCCGGCGGGCCTGAAGGTCGTACGCAGTGAGGGGAACCGGCGGGCGCGGCGCCGTAGGGGTGGGGACGAGGGCCCCGGTCGTTCACCTCCGACGACCGGGGCCCTCTTGCGTCCCCGGACCAGGCACGGCGGCGACACTCCCCCGAGCAACGCGTAGAACGCGCGCACCGTCGGGCCGGATCCGATGAAGTGATCACATCAGGTCGCGCCAACGGATCGCTAACATGTGGCCAACGGATTTCCGTGCCGCCGTCGGCCGACTGGCGCGAAGTCGACCGTCGGCAGGACATGACGGCAGACGGGTGGCCCGGTCGGTGACGCAAGGACGGTGGAACCACGCCCGTGTACGCCGGTAAACGGCCGTAACGGTAGCGGAACGCAACGGATTCCGCGGGGTTCTCGCCGGATTTCGTCGGCCGTCCGCGGCCGGCGCCGGGAGCGGACGCGGAACGGATGGCGGGAAACCGTCGCAGGGTAGTGGGAATCGGCCAACGGACGGTCGCTTCCTCAGGGAGCGCGACCGCACACAGGCGCGCGGAAAGGCAGTGGAGCGGCGGATGGGGGCACCTCCCTGCTCGAACGGAGCCGAGAACCCGAAGGAGCGGCACGAGCCGCTGTCCGCGCTGCGGTTCGGGCTGCTGGGACCGCCCGTGCTGTACGACGGCGGTGGCGGTGGTCGCGGCGTCGGCGTCGGTGGTGGCAACGGCGCAGCTCTCGGCGAGCCGGACCGCGCCGTGCGTACGGTGCGCAGCGGCAAGGCGAGGTCGCTGCTCGCGGCGCTGCTGCTGGAGGCCGGCCGGGTGGTCTCCGTCGGCTCGCTCAAGGACGCGCTGTGGGGCGGGGAACCTCCCATGTCCGCGCACGCCTCGCTGCACAACCATGTCGCCCGGCTGCGGCGCCTCCTCGACGACCCCGAGCGGCTGCGTGCGGTGCCGCCCGGCTATCTGCTGCGGGTGGAACAGGGGGAGTTGGACGTCCATGTGTTCGAAGCGCATGTCGTCGCCGCCCGCTCCGCGCACACCCGGGGCGACTGGGAGCGGACCGTGCGCGAGTGCACGGCCGCGCTCGCGCTGTGGCGCGGTACACCGCTCAGCGGGCTGCCCGACGAACTGGGCGGATACGCCTTCGTCCAGCGTCTGGCCGAGGCACGTCTGCTGCTGCTCGAATGGCGCTACGACGCCGAGCTCGCGGTTCCCGGTACCCGGCCCGACGGCCTCGTACCGGAGCTGACGGCCCTGGCCGCGGAGCATCCGCTGCGCGAGGCGTATCACCGTCAGCTGATGCTCGCCCTGCACGCGACCGGCCGCCAGGCCGAGGCCCTCGCCGTCCACCGCGACCTGCGCGCCCGCCTCGTCGAGGAACTCGGCGTCGAGCCCGGCCCACTGGTGCGCGAGGCGCATCTGGCGGTGCTGCGGGGCGACGGGGGCAGCCTCCCGGCGGGCCTCGGCCGGAAGGATCCACGGACCGCTCCCGCCGCGGGCACGGCCCGGCCTCCGGGTGGCGGCCGCCCTGAACTCCCTGAGCTCCCTGAGGGAACCGAAGGTACTGAAGCGCCTGAAAGCCTCGAACTCCCTGAGGACCTCCGCCCCGCGGACCGTGCGGACCTCGCACGGGCTGCCGCCCCGCCACGGCGTGCCGCCACGGCTTCAGGCCCTGCCCGGAAGCCGGAGGCCGCCCCGGCCTGTGGCGCCGTGCGGACTCCGGCCGCTGCCGCCACGGCTCCGGGCCTCGCCCCGACCGGGCACGCCACCGCCGGCCCGAACGCCGCCGGCCCGAACGCCGCCGTGCGTCCGAACGCCCTCGTCGACCGGCACCGGCACCAGCACCAGCAGGACCAGAACCCGGCCCACGACCCGGACCCGGTTCCCGACCGCCCCGCCGACGCACCCCCCGCGGCCCGGACCCCCCTCCCCGGCGAGGCCGCCGGTCCCGCGTCCCGGGCCACGCCGTCGCCCGCCGCGCCGAGCGCGACCGGCTTCGCTCCGTCCGCCGCCCCCGGCGGTGTCCCGGACCGGCCTGCCACTCCGCGCCCGGCACAACTGCCACCACCCCCGGCCCACTTCACCGGCCGTGCCTGTGTCCGCGACGCCCTGCTCCGCAGCCTCGCCCGCCCCTCGGCCGTCACCGTGGTCAGCGGCATGGCCGGGGTGGGCAAGAGCGCCCTCGCCCTGCATGTGGCACACGGCCTGCGCGAACGCTTTCCCGACGGGCAGCTCTATGTGAACCTGCACGGCGCCACCCCGGGCATGACCCCGCTCACCCCGGCGCAGGCGCTGGCCGCGCTGCTGCGCGACCTCGGTACTGAGCCCCGTCGCATCCCCGAACATCCCGACGCGGCGGCGGCGTTGCTGCGCTCGCTGCTCGCGCCGACCCGCACGCTGATGGTGCTGGACGACGCCGCGAACGCCGCGCAGGTGCGGCCCCTGCTGCCGGCGGGTTCCGGTTGCGCGGTGATCGTGACCAGCCGCTCACCGCTGGCCGCCCTCGACGGGGCCGACCGCTTCCCGCTCACACCGCTGAGCGAGGAGAACAGCGCCGCCCTGCTGCGCGCGGTCTCCGGACGGGACGGACTCGACGCCGGTCATCCGCTCGTCCGCCTCACCGGCCGGCTGCCGCTCGCCCTGCGGGTCGTCGCCGCGCGGCTCGCCGCCCGCAGCGCCCTCACCCCGGAGGTGCTCGCCGGTCAACTGGCCGCCACCCAGGGGCGTCTGCACCACCTGGAGTACGACGACCTGAGTGTGCGCCGTTCGCTCGCTGTCGCGCACGAGGCGCTGGCCGCCTCCGACCGTGAGGCCGACCGGGACGCGGCCGCGGCCCTCGGCCGCATCGGCGCGCTCGACCTGCCCGCCTACGGCGCCCCGCTCCTCGCCCGTCTCCTCGGCACCGACGAGCGCCGTGCGGAGGCCGCGCTCGACCGGCTCGTCGACGTGGCGCTGCTGGAGGAGACGGCGTACGGCCGGTACGCCCCGCACGACCTGGTCCGCGACTTCGCCCGCGAGCTGGCCCACAGCGCGCAGGACGGCGGCGTCGCCCGGATCGCCCTGCGCTGGTACGCGGCGGTCGCCGAACGCATCCTCACCGCGATCGCCGAACCGGGCCCCGACCTGGACGACCGTCGCCGTCCGACCACCGCGCAGCCGCCGGCGCACACCGACGACGTCACGGTCGTGCCGCCCTTCGCCAGCCCGGAGGATGCCTTCGCCTGGGCCGACGGGGAGCTGGAGAACATCGTGGCGCTCGTGGAGCGGCACGCCGGCGAGGAGGCGGGCGGCACGGACACGGAGCCCGAGCCGCACCTCGCCCACCTCTCCGCCCTGCTGCGGCTGCTCTTCCCCTGCGTGCAGCGCAGCGGCCGGGTCGCCGAGATGGAGGTGCTCGGGCGGGCCGCGCTCGGGGCGGCCAGGCGGCTCGGGGACGCGGCGGCCGAGGCGTACGCGCTGGGCGACCTCGCCGCCCTGCACTTCCTCACCGGCCGGCAGAAGGAGGCGCTCGCCCTCAACGACCAGGCGCTGGAGGTCTGGCAGCGGCTCGGTGCGGTCACCCGGATCCGGCGCTGCCTCAACAACCGCGGGCTCCTGCTCGAAGGTCTCGGCCTGCACGCCGAGTCGGAGGCCGCGCTGCGCCGGAGCCTGGAGTACTCACGGCAGCTGAACGACCCCCAGGGCGAGGCCGTGACCTACAGCCACCTCGGCAACCTCTACGAGCACACCGACCCGCGGGCCGCCATCGAGCAGCACCGGCGCTCGCTGGCGATCGGCGTCGAGATCGGTGCCGTGATCGTGCAGCACTCGGCCCACTGCAACATCGGCTACGCCCATCTGACCCTCGGCGAGCCGGGTGCCGCCCTGCCGCACTTCGAGGAGAGCCTGCGCATCCTGGGCGGCCACGGCGACTGGCACGGCGAGTCGCAGACACGGCTCGGCCTGGTGCGGGCCCTGCGGCTGCTCGGCGACACCGGGCGGGCCGGCCGCGAGTGCGCCGAGCTGCTGGACCGCGCCGACGCCCGCGCCGACGGCTACACCGGTGCCCTCGCCCGGCACCAGCACGGACTCCTGCTGCGCGAGCGCGGCCGCACGGAGGAGGCCCACGGCCAGTGGCGGGCGGCCCTCACCGCGCTGGACGGCACCGACGCGAAGTCCGTGGTCGAGGAGCTGAGGGGGCTGCTGGCCCGCCAGGGCTGAGTGCGCCGCGTCGTCACTTGGCGTCGGCATAGCACTCCACCACCGCCGTGGTGAACGGGAACCGCACCGGTGTCTGTCCGAACGTCAGGCGTCCCGCCAGGTCCGCCGCCTCCCGGACGGCCCGGACGACGCTGTCGGCCTCCTCGGCCGGGCAGTGCACGATCACCTCGTCGTGCTGGAAGAAGACCAGCTCGGCCGAGAGGTCCGCGCAGGCACGGCGCAGCGCGGCGAGCAGCAGCAGGGCCCAGTCGGCGGCGCTGCCCTGGACGACGAAGTTACGGGCGAAGCGGCCGCGGGCGCGGGCGTTGGTGGAGGCGTGGCCCGGTACCCACTCCTGGCCCTCCGGGGGCGGCGGCCCGTCGTCCTGGGGGAGGCCGGCCTCCTCGGCGGCGTCGGCCGCTCCGGCCGCGGGCGGGCAGGTCCGGCCCAGCCAGGTGCGGACGAGCCGGCCCTCCTCGCCCGCGCGGGCCGCGTCGTCGACATAGGCGACGGCCCGGGGGAAGCGGCGGCGCAGCGCGGCGAGGTTCTTCAGGCCGTCCCCGGAGGTCTGGCCGTACACCGCGCCCAGCACGGCGAGTTTGGCCTGGTCGCGGTCGCCGGAGAAGGCGCGGTCGGAGACGGACTGGTAGAGGTCGGTCTCCCGTCCGGCCACCTCCATCAGCCCGGGGTCGCGGGAGATCGCCGCCAGGACGCGGGGCTCCATCTGGTCGGCGTCGGCGACCACCAGCCGCCAGCCGGGGTCGGCGACGACGGCCCGGCGGATGACCCGGGGGATCTGGAGCGCGCCCCCGCCGTTGGTCACCCAGCGGCCGGTCACGGTGCCGCCGGCGACGAACTCCGGGCGGAACCGGCCCTCGCGCACCCAGTCCTGGAGCCAGGACCAGCCGTGCGCGACCCAGATGCGGTACAGCTTCTTGTACTCGACCAGCGGTTTCACGGCCGGATGGTCGATGGTCTGGATCTCCCAGCGGCGGGTCGAGCCGACCTTGACACCGGCCTGGGCGAAAGCCTTGATCACGTCGGCCGGCAGATCGGGGCGGACCCGGCGGCCGAAGGCGGCGGAGACCTCGTCGGCCAGCTCGGCCAGACGGCGCGGCTCGCCGCCGCCCGCATAGCGCTCGCCGAGCAGTTCGTGCAGGACCCGGCGGTGGACCTCGGCGCTCCAGGGCAGCCCCGCCGCGTTCATCTCGGCGGCCACGAGCATGCCCGCCGACTCGGCGGCGGTCAGCAGGCGCATGCGGTCCGGGTGCGCGGTCGTGTCGTGCCTGCGCTGCTGGTCGGCGTACACATCGACCAGGTCGCGCAGGGGGACGTGCACCCCCTGCGGCTCGAACAGCGGTGACTGGGCGCCCGGTTCGGCCGCGCGCTGCGGCGGGTCGGGGGGTACGGGGCCGCCGCGCAGCCGGGCGAGGGCCGCCGCGGCCGAGCGGGGTTCGCCGGACCGCCCCTCGTGGCCGAGCAGCAGGGTCTCGGCGTCCTCCATGTCGTAGCACCGCTCCACCCGGACCCCCGCGGCGAGCAGGCGCGGGTAGATCTCGGGGGTGGAGCGCCATACCCACCGCGTGACCCCGGGCCGTCCCCGTACCGCTTCGGCCAGGTCCGGTTCCCGTCGCACGGGTCCGGCGGGCAGCCCGTCCGGGCCGAGGGGGGCGAGCTCCACGCCACCGTCCTCGGCCGGTGCGAGCGCCCACCGGTCGGTCATGCCTGCGAGTGTGACACCGAGGTCTGACAACGCCCCGGACCGAGCGCCCTGCTCCGAGGGCCTGGTCCGAGCGCCCGGTCCGAGGGCCCCCGGCCGAGCGCGTCGCTCAGCTCTCCTCGGTCTCCTCCGGCGCCTTGGCCGTCAGCAGGCTCAGCGCCTCCGTCACCCACCCTTCCACGGCGGGCTTGGTGATCCCGAGGCCGTTCAGCAGCCCTTCCCCGTTCTCGAACTCCAGCAGGGCCAGCAGGATGTGCTCGGTCCCGATGTAGTTGTGGCCGAGGCGCAGGGCCTCCCGGAAGGTGAGTTCCAGGATCTTCTTGGCGTCGGTGCCGTAGGGCACCAGCTCGGGCGCGTCCTCGACGGCGGGCGGCAGCGCCGCGTGGGCGGCCTGGCGGACGGTGTCCAGAAGGACGCCCTGTGCGGTGATGGCCTTCGCGGCGAGCGCGTCCGGCTCGGTGAGCAGGCCGAGGACCAGGTGTTCGGGCCGGCCCTCGGTGTTGCGGGCGGCGACGGACTCGTTGTGCGCGGCCATGATCGTGTTCCGCGCGCGGGGGGTGTAGCGGTCGAAGCCCTGGCTGGGGCCGAGGTCGGCCGACTCCTTCGGCACGAACCGCTTCTGCGCGGCCTGCCGGGTGACGCCCATGCTCCGGCCGATGTCGGTCCAGGAGGCGCCGGAGCGCCGGGCCTGGTCCACGAAGTGCCCGATCAGATGGTCGGCCACGTCGCCGAGGTGCTCACCGGCGAGCACGGCGTCCTGGAGCTGTTCGAGGGGTTCCTCGTGGACCTTCTTGATGGCCGCGATGAGGTCGTCGAGGCGGACGGAGGACGTGATGGCGGAGTTCTTCGTCATGTGTCAACCGTAGGTTGCCTCCCTGAGGGTGTCAACCAGAAGTTGACACTCGTCCGGAGTCTCGGGTGAGACGATCGGGCGGTGAGTACGCCCACCACCGTCGAACGCGCCTTCGAGGCCGCTCTGTACGGCGACACGCCCGATCGAGCCCTCGACACCGCCGCCTCCCTGCTCGCCGCCGACCCCGCGGCGGACACCGAACTCGACCGGCGGGGCAGGGAGTTCGTGGCGACGGCCTGGCGGCGCGGATGGCAGCCCGCCGACCTCGCTCGGATCGTGCGCCGGGAGCTCGACGACGTGCACGTACGGCTGCTGGCGGCGCTGATCCACGCACAGGCGCCCGACGACCGGCCGCGCGGGCCCCGCTGGGCCGGGCAGCTCGCCGAGCTGCCCGGGGAACTCCCGCGCCGCGCCGACCGTTTCACGTATGCCACCGTCACCCTGGAGCTCTACCGTCTGCTGCTGAGGCTGCCCGCCCTCGAACCCCTCGACCGCCCCGAGGGCACGCCGCGGACCGAGTCCCGCATGCTCACCCGGATCCGCGCGCTGCTCGCCAAGGCCGAGGCGACCGGTTATCCGGAGGAGGCCGAGGCGCTCAGCGCCAAGGCGCAGGAGCTGATGGCCCGGCACAGTGTGGACGAGGCGCTGCTCGCCGCGCAGGCGCCCGACCCGGACGCGCCCGCCGCCTGCCGGATCGGGGTCGAGCCGCCGTACGAACAGGCCAAGGCGGTGCTGCTGGACGCGGTCGCGACGGCCAACCACTGCCGGGCCGTGTGGAACGAGCCGCTCGCCTTCTCCACGGTCGTCGGGTTCGAGGCCGACCTGGAGGCGGTCGAGCTGCTGTACGCCTCGCTGCTGGTGCAGGCGACCTCCGCCATGACCAGGGCGGAGGCCGCGCAGCGGGCCGGCGGGCGGAAGCGGACCAAGACCTTCCGGCAGGCGTTCCTGGCGGCCTACGCCCATCGCGTCGGCACCCGGCTCGCCGCCGCGGCCGAGACGCAGGTCAGCGACGACCTGCTGCCGGTGCTGGCCTCCCGCGAGGTGGCGGTCACCGCCACGACCGACCGTCTCTTCCCGGAGACGACCACGAGCAGGCTGCGGGGGGTGAGCGACGAGGCGGGCTGGGTGGAAGGCTCCCGCGCCGCGGACGGCGCGGAGGTCCGCTCCCGCCGCCGCCTGGACTGAACCGGCCCGGCCCTGCGGCCCGGCCCTGCGGCCCGGCCCTGCGGCCCGGCCCTGCGGCCCGGCCCTGCGGCCCGGCCCTGCGGCCCGGCCCTGCGGCCCGGCCCGGCCCAACGTCCGGGCCGACTCGCAGCCTGGCCCGGCCTGTCGTCCGGCCCGGCCTGTCGTCCGGGCTGGCCTGTCGTCCGGGCTGGCCTGCGGCCTGGGCTGACCCCTCGTCCGGTCCGGCCTGCGGTCCGGGCTGGCCCACCGCCTGGGTCGACCCGCGACCTGGACTGATCCGGGGCCTGGGCCGGCCTGTCGTCCGGGCCGACTCACTGCCCGGACCGACCCAGCCGGCGGGTCGGCCCACCGCCCAACCCGGCCCGGCTTCCGGACCGGCCCGGCGTCCGGTTGGAACCGGCGGGTCCGGGCGGTCCAAGTCGTCCGGGTGGTCCAAGCCGTCCGGGCCGGCCGGGGGCCGGCGTTCTGCCGGGAGGCGGGTGCCGGGGGGTGCTGTCCGTCAGTCCCCGGCCTGCTGGAAGGCCGTGACCGAGGCTTCCGGCGTCCCGGCCCCGGCCACCGGGCCGTACGACCACGGGAAGCTCCGGGTCTCGGACCCTCCGGGCAGGCCGACCGACAGCGTCCGGGCGTCCAGGCTGTCCGCCCCGGCCTCGCCCCGTACGTAGGTGAGGGTGAAGGAGACGGCCGCCCCTTCCGCGAGGGTCACCTCCGTGGCCTTCGCCGCCTTGTCCGCCGGGACGGCGACCGGGTCCCCGTCGGCACTCAGCCCGACCGCGGGGAAGCCGTTCAGGGTGCACTCCGTGCCCTTGTTGGTCACCGTGACCGGCACGTTCCCGCTGTCCCCGGCGGCGGGAGCGGCGTTCGCCGGGCCGACCTCGATGTCCACCCCGCCGATCGCGCACGCCCCGCCGGAAGCGGACTTGGCGTCGCCGCCCCCCTCACCGCCTCCGCTGTCGCAGGCGGTCAGCGCGAGGGTCGCGGCGAGAGCGGTGGCGGCGAGGGTGACGGTCGTACGAACGGCGCGCATGGCTGGTCCTCAGGGCTCGGGTCGGTGCCCCTGGATCATGCCGCAGGAGATCGCCCGCCGCACCCTGCCCCATATGTCCCGTACGCTGACGGAATGAGCTGGTTCCGGGCGCTGAAGGAGAGCTCGCGCTCGGGCCTCACCCTGGAACGGAAGCGCCTGGAACCGCTGATCGCACTGCGCGGTGCCGCGGGACTCGGGATCACCATCTGGCTCAGTCTGTGGGCCCTGGGGCCCGAGGCGGCCGCGAGTTCGGCGTTCGGGGCGTTCCAGGCGGCGATCGCCACTTTCCAGCGCAGCTGGCGCCCCCGCCCCGAACTGGCGCTGGTCTCCGGCGCGACGCTGGCGGTCTCGACCTTTCTCGGCTATCTGACGATCCCCTGGCTGCCGCTGTTCCTCGCGTTGCTGGCCCTGTGGACGTTCGTGGCCGGACTGAGCTGGGCCGTGGGCCCGACGGCGGGCCTGATCGCCTCCTCGAACGTGGCGATGATGCTGGTCACCGTCACACTGCCGACCTCGGTCGCGGACGCGGCCGTGCACGCCGCCACGATGGTCGCGGGAGGGCTCGTCCAGGCGGCCCTGATCGTGCTCGTTCCCGTACGGCGCTGGAGGGCCCACCGCGACGTGCTCGCCGACGCCCTGGCCGCCGAGGCCGGCTACGCCCGCCGGCTGCGGGAGGACCCGGTCGCGCCGTTCGACCCGGCGCCGCTGATGGAGGCCCGGGACGCGTCCGCGCTCACCCGGCGCCAGGCACGCCGTCGCCCCGCCGGGCTGCGCGGCACCCGCGGCGTCGCCGAACGCATCCGCCCGGTGCTCGCCTCCCTCGCCGACCCGGCCGTCGGCGTCCCGCCGGAGGGGCCCGCACGCGACCGCGCGCGCGAGCTGCTCGGCGCGGCGGCCGACGTCCTCGACGCCACCGCCGAAGCCGTCCGCGACGGCACCCCCGTGGATCTCCCGCCCGCCGCCGTCGCAGCCTTCCGCACCCCGGACACCGGCTCGATCCTCAGGGGTGCCCCCTACCGCGCGGCCGTCCGCCTCGGCCGCCTGCTCCAGGACGTCGTGGAGGCGGCCGGGGGAGAACCGTCGGCCGGGCCGCGCCCCACGGGCCATCTGCGCAGACCCTCGCTCCTGGCCCTCGTCCCCGTCGCCGCGCGGGCCATGGGCGACGAACTGCACCGCTCCTCGCCCATCAGCCGGCACGCCGTCCGGGTCACCGTCGTGGCCTGCCTCGGCTACCTCCTCGGCACCGCCCTGCCGTTCGGCCACGGCTACTGGGCGCCGCTCGCCGCGGTGATGATCATGCGGCCGGACTTCTCGCAGACGTACAGCCGCGCGGTCGCCCGTTTCGCGGGCACCGTCGTGGGCGTGGCCGCGGCCACCGGGGTCCTCCAGGTCGCCGGCCCCGACCCGGAGGTCTCCGGGGTGCTGGCGGTGCTCAGCGCCGCGCTCAACTACCTGGTCCTGCGGACGGGCCAGTTCGCCGTCCAGATGTGCACCTCCGCCTACGTCGTCTTCCTGCTCGGCATGGGCGGCCAGCAGTGGACGCAGACCGTGCCCGAACGCGTCCTGCTCACGCTGCTGGGCGGTGTGCTGGCCATGGTGGCGTACGCGGTCTACCCGGCGTGGGAGACCCCGCGGCTGCGCGACCGCCTCGCCGACTGGCTGGCCGCGCAGGGCCGCTACGCCGCCGCCGTCCTGCGGCACTACGCCGAGCCCTCCGGCGAGGCGGTCGCCGATGTGCGCGAGGCCCTCCTCACCGCCCGGGCCGCCCGCGCGGGCTGGCACGCCGCGGTGGCCCGGGCCGCGGGCGAGCCGGTGCGCCACCGGGGTCTGTCCCGCGCGGCCGCCGACGACGCCGAGGACGCGCTGATCCGGACCGGCCGCGTCGCGATGCTCCTGGAGGCGCACCTCCCGGACCGCGGCGCGGCCCCGGTCCCGGCGGCCGTCGGTCTCGCCGACGCACTGCACACCGCCACGGAGACGGGCGCCCGCGCGGTGCGGGAGCGCCGGGTGCCGCACTGGACGGCCGTACGAGCCGCTCTGGAGGACCCCGGCTGGGCCGCCACCGGGGACGAGGTCCTGCGCGAGGGCGGCCGTCTGCTGCTGAGGCATCTCACCGAGCTGTCCGAGGCCCTCGACCCCGTCGTACCGCCGACGACCACGGGCGGCGGGCAGGACGGGCCGCGCCGTCCGAAGGGACCCGGGGCGGGCGGACGCCGCTGAGACCGCATCCGTGCCGGACCGCCGGGCGGTCTCCTCGGACGGTCCGCGTCACAGGCCCGGACCGGCCGTCGGCAGGCCCGAGGGCAGCTGCCCGCCCTCGGCACGCTGGTACGTCTCCTGGCCGGGGCCGCCGTCCCAGGTGACCTTCAAGGTGGTGCCGTCGACGGAGTCGACCGTGCCGGACGTGCGGGAGTCGTCGCCGACGGCGCAGGTCAGACGGATCGACCCGGCGTCCGCGGAACCGCTGCACACCGTGCCCTTGGAGCCGAAGAGGGCGGCGTCGTCGCCGGTGACGACCAGTGCGACCGCGCTGCCGCCGGCGGTGGTGAGCCAGCTGCCCTCCAGGGTGCCCGAGGGGGACCGGGTGCCGCCGGTGCCGCCGGTGTCCTGGGCCGAGGAGGCGGAGGGCGTGCCGCTCGGGCCGGCCGAGGCGTCGTCGTCCGGGCCGCCGCCGTCGCTGCACGCGCTCAGCACCAGCATGCCCGCCAGTGCCGCGGCCGCCGCCGCGCCCCGCACCCGCCTGCGCGCCACGCGCGCGTACGTCACCGTGTTCACTGCAAGCCCCCAGGGTGGCCGGTCGGACGCCACGACGCGCAGCAAGCTACCAGCCCGTAACCCGGAGAGTGCCTGTGAGTTCCGGCACGAGTGCCCGCCGCCGACCGGCACCCCGCCCCGTCCCGCCGAGTGACTCGCGTCACCCGCCGGCGGCGGAAGCGGCCGGTCCGAGTGGTCCGGGACGCCCCGGAGGCGGCCCTTCCGCCGTACGGGGCCGCCGGCCGCACCGCCGGCCCGGCCCTTCCTCATGCGGACGTCATGGGTCCGTATTCGGCCGATCGAGCCCGCCGAACTCCCGGCCCGCACCATGGAACAGGATGGGCACCCCGTGCGTCTGTATCTCTTGCACGGAGGATCCGATCCGGACGGCCCGGCACGGCGAACGGCGCGGAACACCATGGGCGGGGGCGGGCGGTCGCGAGTGACGCGACCACCGGGGAAGGCGCTGAAAGGCCGCACCTGAGGGTGTCGGCGCAGCTGTAACCGCAGGACCACCCCGCGTGCACGTGCATCTGCCCATGCATCTGCACATGAACAACGTTATGATCCGGCTCAGTTGACCACTGCATCAATGGCCACATCAGCCAGTGCACCAGCGGGGAGCGATCTGTGGACCACGACGTGTACAACGGCATGGCCGCGACGAAGCTGAGGGACGTGGCCTGGCAGAAGAGCCGCCACAGCAATTCGCAGGGATCCTGCGTGGAGTTCGCCCGTCTTCCGGGCGGCCGCGTGGCGGTGCGCAACTCGAACTTCCCCGACGGTCCCGCGCTCGTCTACACGCGCGCGGAGATCGAGGCGATGCTCCTCGGCATCAAGGACGGGGAGTTCGACCACCTGATCGCGGGCTGAGGCGCCGCGGCGAGGGCCTCCGGGTTCGGCGACGCGCGTAGACCCGCGGCGGCGCAGGGTGCCGCGGGCCGTCACACCTCCGGGTGAAGCCGGAACAGCGCCCAGACGACCTTTCCGCTGAGCGTCCCGGCCAGCGGGTGCCAGCCCCAGCTGTCACTGAAGGAGTCGACCAGGAACAGGCCGCGTCCCGACTCCGCGGAGAAGTCGTCCGTGGCGCGCGCGACCGGGCTGTCGTTGCTGGGGTCGCGCACCGCGCACACCAGCCGCTCGGTCCAGCGCATCAGGTGCAGCCGTACGGAAGGCTCCTGCGCCTGCGGAACATGCGCGCCGGCCTCCGGCAGGGCGTGCCGCAGAGCGTTGGTGACGAGTTCGGAGACGACGAGACAGACGTCGTCGAAACGGTCGCCGAGATCCCACTGGTCGAGGGTTCTCCGGGTGAACTGCCGTGCCTCGCGCACCGCTTCGTAGCGGGCGGGCAGTGCACAGGAGGCGGCGCTGGACACGGCCGTGGGATCCAGCGGCGGAAGGCCCTGCCTTAACGGCTCGAGCATGGTCGATCCATTCGTCCCCATGCGAGGCACTCCCCCGGGAATTCGCGGTCGTTGCGATGCAGCGGTGGCGCGGGACCATGGTTTCGGATGCGTAGGGCAGATGCAAGGGCAGATGCACGTGCACGTGACCGAATTGGTCAGGCCCGTACCGCTTCTTAGCCATTTTTTCTGCCATCTTCCAGCCGCTCGCTGCTCGACGGCTGCACTGGTTCGCAGTTAAATCTTTGGCTTCTTTCCGTCTCTGTAATCGGGCGAGTACTGCTCGGAGTGATTTAGTGGCAGACTGCGGGCCCTGAAGACGGTTGGGGAGGCTGGCAAACGTGAGCGCGGGAGAGCCCGGATCGGTGGTGCGGCGGATGCTGCTCGGCTCGCAACTCAGGCGGCTGCGCGAGGCGCGCGGGATCACCCGTGAGGCGGCGGGGTACTCCATCCGTGCCTCGGAGTCGAAGATCAGCCGGATGGAGCTGGGCCGGGTGAGCTTCAAGACCCGTGACGTCGAAGACCTGTTGACGCTCTACGGCGTCACCGACGAGACGGAGCGCACGGCCCTGGTCTCGCTGGCGCGCGAGGCCAACGTGGCGGGCTGGTGGCACAGTTACTCGGACGTGCTGCCCAACTGGTTCCCCACCTACGTCGGTCTGGAGGGAGCGGCCTCGCTGATCCGCGCCTACGAGGTGCAGTTCGTGCACGGTCTGCTCCAGACGGAGGAATACGCCCGCGCGGTCGTGCGGCGCGGCATGAAGGGCGCGGGCGAGGCCGACGTCGAGCGGCGCGTGGCGCTGCGCCTCGAACGCCAGAAGCACCTCGTCGACGAGAACGCCCCCGACTTCCACATCGTCCTCGACGAGGCGTCCCTGCGCCGCCCGTACGGGGACCGTGCCGTGATGCGCGGCCAGCTCCAGCACCTCATCGAGATCTCCGAGCGGCCCAACGTCCGCCTCCAGATCATGCCGTTCGGCTTCGGCGGGCACTCCGGCGAGAGCGGTGCCTTCACCGTCCTCAGCTTCCCCGAGTCGGACCTTTCGGACGTCGTCTACCTGGAGCAGCTCACCAGCGCCCTGTACCTCGACAAGCCCGAGGACGTCGCCCAGTACGAGGGTGCGCTGAAGGAGCTGCAGAACGACAGCCCCGGCCCGGACGAGAGCCGGGATCTTCTCCGGGGACTCCTTCAACTGTCGTAAAACACAAGTACGATGACGCGTGATCAGACCGTGAGGCCGTTCGGGGGTCCGGGCCTGCTGCCGTGACCGCTCGACTGGTGCGACTGTTTCTGCGGCAGGGGATTGAGGGATCACATGTCGTCCTACTTCACCGACCTGGCTCAGCAGTACATCGACGGCGAGTGGCGCTCGGGCTCCGGCTCGTGGGACATCATCGACTTCAACCCCTACGACGGCGAGAAGCTGGCCTCGATCACCATCGCCACCGTCGACGAGGTCGATCAGGCGTACCGCGCCGCCGCGCGGACCCAGCGCGCCTGGGCGGAGGCGGGCGCCTTCGCGCGGCGTGCCGTGCTGGAGAGAGCGCTGCGGCTCGTGGAGGAGCGCGAGGCGGAGATCGCCGAGGTGATCGTCGCCGAGCTGGGCGGCACCCGTACGAAGGCCGGCTTCGAACTCCACCTCGCCAAGGAGTTCCTGCGGGAGTCGGTCAGCCTCGCCACCCGGCCCGAGGGCCGGATCATCGCGTCACCGGCGGACAGCAAGGAGAACCGCCTCTATCGCGTGCCGGTCGGCGTGGTCGGCGTCATCAGCCCCTTCAACTTCCCCTTCCTGCTGTCGCTGAAGTCCGTCGCCCCGGCGCTCGCGCTCGGCAACGGCGTCGTCCTCAAGCCGCACCAGGACACCCCCGTGACCGGTGGCTCCCTGATCGCGAAGATCTTCGAGGACGCGGGCCTGCCGGCCGGTCTGCTCAACGTCGTGATCACGGACATCGCCGAGATAGGCGACGCCTTCATAGAGCACCCCGTACCGAAGGTCATCTCCTTCACCGGCTCCGACAAGGTCGGCCGTCATGTGGCCACCGTCTGTGCCGCGCAGTTCAAGCGCACCATCCTCGAACTGGGCGGCAACAGCGCCCTGGTCGTCCTGGACGACGCCGACATCGACTACGCCGTCGACGCGGCCGTCTTCAGCCGGTACGTGCATCAGGGCCAGGTCTGCATGGCCGCCAACCGTGTCCTGGTGGACCGGTCGGTGGCCGAGGAGTTCACCGCGAAGTTCGTCGCCAAGGTCAAGGGGCTGAAGTCGGGCGACCCGCGGGACCCGGAGACCGTGATCGGCCCGCTGATCAACTCCTCGCAGGCCGAGGCCGTCTCGGCGGTCGTCGAGCAGGCCGTCGCCGCGGGCGCCACCGCCCTGGTGCGCGGAACCACCCGCGACAACCTTGTGGAGCCGTCGGTCCTGACCGACGTGCCGGCCGGCTCGCCCCTGCTGAGGCAGGAGGTCTTCGGTCCGGTCGCCTTCCTCATCCCGTTCGACGGCGAGGAGGAGGCCGTACGCCTCGTCAACGACACCCCCTACGGCCTCAGCGGCGCCGTCCACACCGCCGACGTCGAGCGGGGCGTGCGCTTCGCCCAGCGCATCGACACCGGCATGTTCCATGTGAACGACGGCTCGGTCCACGACGAGCCCCTGGTGCCCTTCGGCGGCGAGAAGAACTCCGGCGTGGGCCGCCTGAACGGCGAGACCACGCTCGACGCGTTCACCACGCTCAAGTGGATCTCGGTGCAGCACGGGCGGAGTGTGTTCCCCTTCTGAGCCGCCCTCCCCCTCGGTCTGCCGCATCGCTTTCCGGGACCCCGTTCCGGGACCCCGTTCCGCGGCCTTTTCCGACACCGTTTCCCGGGCCCCGGGCCCTTGAGGACAGAACCTGACCTCAAGGGACCGTAGCGTGGTCGGTGTCGGGAAGAACGGCGACGAAAGCGGCGAAAGGCGGCAACCATGGTCACTCACGTGCGGGCCGAGGAGCGGGGCGACGAGCGCGGAGCGCTGCTGGCGTTCCTGGCCGAGCAGCGCGGGGGCATCCGGCGCGCGGTGTCCGGGCTGACGGACGAGCAGGCGTCCTCCCGGCCGAGCGCGAGCGAGCTGACTCTCGCCGGGCTGGTCAAGCATGTCGCCGAGGTCGAGCAGGGCTGGGTGGCCCGCGCCAAGGGCGAACGGCCGGCGGTCGAGCGGGACGAGACGAACTGGCACGAGAACTTCCGGCTGGTCGGCGACGAGACGCTCCGGTCGCAGCTCGACCAGTGGGAGAAGGTCGCCGCCGAGACCGAGGCGTTCGTCCGGTCGGTGCCCAGCCTGGACGACACCTTCGCACTGCCGGACGACCCCTGGTTCCCGCCGGACGAGCGTGTCTCCATGCGCTGGCTGGTCCTGCACCTGATCCGCGAGACCGCACGGCACGCGGGTCACGCCGACATCATCCGCGAGTCCCTCGACGGCAGGACCGCCTTCGAGCTGGTCGCCCTGGAGCAGGGCACTTCCTGGGGCTGACCGCCGGGCGCCGGGGCCGGGGGCTCTACGCTGGCCCCATGTCAGCGATCCGTCTCCTCGTGCTGGGCGCGGTGCGCCAGCACGGGCGGGCCCACGGCTACCAGGTGCGCAACGACCTGGAGTACTGGGGCGCGCACGAGTGGTCCAACGCCAAGCCCGGCTCGATCTACCACGCCCTGAAACAGATGGCGAAGCAAGGGCTCCTGCACGCGCACGAGATCGCCCCCTCCACCGCCGGAGGCCCTCCCCGTACCGAGTACGAGATCACCGACCTCGGTGTGGCGGAGTACCTCGGCCTGGTCCGCGAGGCGCTCACGAACTACGACCAGAAGACGGACATGAAGTCCGCGGCCATCGGCTTCATGGTCGACCTGCCGCGTGCCGAGGCGGTGGCGCTGCTCAGGGAGCGCATCCGCCGTATCGACGAGTGGCGCGGGGCCGTCCTCCAGCACTATGTGCCTGAGGGGGGCCCCGGACAGCTGGGCCACATCGGCGAGATCATGAACCTCTGGATCTACACGGCCGACGCCGAGGCCGAGTGGACGCGCGGTCTGATCGGGCGGATCGAGGGCGGGGCCTACACCTTCACGGGGGAGGGCGAGCCCTTTGTCGGGGTCCTGGCGGAGGGGCAGGAGAACCCGTACGCGACACAGGAGCGGCATCCGCAGGACGAGCGCTGAGCCTCCCCCGGGACGGCGAGCTCTCTGATCAAGTTTGACGAGTGAGGTGGAAGGGTTTACTTTTGAGTTTGTAGTCAAGTTTGACTAGAGAAGGGGCGGGTCATGGCCGACGCGGCGATCGCCGTAGAAGGTGCACACAAGGCGTACGGGGACAGGAAGGCGCTGGACGGGCTCGACCTCCTGGTCCCGCCCGGCACGGTCCGGGGAGTGCTGGGCCCCAACGGAGCCGGCAAGACGACCCTGGTGCGCATCCTGTCCACACTGCTGCGGCCGGACGCGGGCCGTGTCGAGGTGGCCGGCCACGACGTGGTGACCCATGCGCGCGAGGTCCGCCTGCGCATCGGACTGCTCGGCCAGCACGCGGCCCTGGACGAGGAGCTCGACGGCCGCCAGAACCTGGAGATGTTCGGCCGCCTCCACCACCTGGGCGCCCGCCCCGCGCGGGTGCGCGCCCAGGAGCTCCTGGAGCGCTTCGGCCTGGGAGACACCGGGCGCAAGGCGGTCAAGCGGTACAGCGGAGGCATGCGCCGCCGGCTCGACCTCGCCGCCTCCCTGATCACCGACCCGGACGTGCTCTTCCTGGACGAACCCACCACCGGCCTCGACCCGCGCGGACGCGCCGAGGTGTGGGCCGCGGTCCGCTCCCTCGTGGGCGGCGGGACGACGGTCCTGCTCACCACCCAGTACCTGGAGGAGGCGGACCAGCTGGCCGACCGTGTCTCGGTCGTCGACCGCGGCCGGACCGTCGCCGACGGCACCCCCGAGGAGCTGAAGTCCGCCCTCGGCGGCGACCGCATCGACGTGGTCCTGCGTGACGCGGGCCAGCTCGGTACGGCGCTCGCCCTGCTGCCCGTGGCGAAGGACGCGGTGTCCGTCGACACCGACCGGCGGCTGATCAGCGCCCCGGTCACCGACCGCATGACCGCCCTCACCGGCGTCGTACGGGCCCTGGAGGAAGCCGGTGTCGAGGCGGAGGACATCGCCCTGCGGCGGCCCACGCTGGACGAGGTCTTCCTGCACCTGACGGGCGACGGGCACCGGGTGGAGGAGGCCGTATGAGCCACGCGCTGACCGACTCGTGGACCATGACCCGCCGCGAACTCGCCCACTGGGCGCGGCAGCCGGTCCAGGTCGCGGTGAGCCTGGTGTTCCCCGTGATGCTCATGCTGATGTTCGGCTACCTCATCGGCGGCGGCCGGGGCGTCACCGGTTCCTACATCGACCACCTGGTCCCCGGCATGCTCGCCCTCACCATGGCGTTCGGCCTGGAAGGCACGATGATCGCCGTCACCCAGGACCTGAACAAGGGCGTGCTCGACCGGTTCCGTTCCCTGCCGATGGCCGACGGGGCCGTGCTGGTGGGCCGTTCCGCCGCCGACATGCTCCAGTCGGCGCTGGTGCTCGCCGTGCTTGCATCCGTGGGACTCGCCCTCGGCTGGCGCGTCCAGGGAGGTCCCAGGGGCTTCCTCGCCGCTTTCGGCCTGCTCCTTCTGTTCCGGTTCGCGATGCTGTGGATCGGCATCCATCTCGGCCTGGTCGCCGGACGGCCCGAGCTGGTCCAGGCCGTCCAGATCCTCGTCTGGCCCGTCGGCTTCCTCTCCAACGCCCTCGCCGCCCCCGGCTCCATGCCCGGCTGGCTGGGCACGGCCGTCGAGTGGAACCCTCTGTCCCGTACGGCGACCGCGGTACGGGACCTGTCCGGCGGCGGCCCCGTGGACCCCGGCCACGTCTGGGCGGCGGCGCTCTGGCCCCTGGCCCTGCTGGCGGTGTTCTTCCCCCTGGCGGTACGGAGGTTCAGGCGGCTGAGCCGGTAGACGGCCGGGCGGACGGAGGCCCGGGCGGCCGGGCGACGGCTCCGCGGGCAGGCGGCCGACTCGTCTGCGGCCCAGGCCCGGTGCCGGAGCGGCCCGCCCGTCGCGCGCCCGCTTGCACCTCACGCCACGTGAGGCGGCACCGTGGAGGGCGTACCGAGACAAGGAGCGGAAGAAGTGGACTACTCCGTGGGACAGGTCGCCGGTTTCGCCGGTACCACGGTGCGCACGCTGCACCACTACGACGACATCGGCCTGCTCGAACCCGGCGGGCGCAGCCACGCGGGACACCGGCGCTACAACGACGCCGACCTGGACCGGCTGCAGCAGATCCTGTTCT
Organism: Streptomyces sp. NPDC093094; assembly: GCF_044754345.1. Lineage (NCBI taxonomy): Bacteria > Bacillati > Actinomycetota > Actinomycetes > Kitasatosporales > Streptomycetaceae > Streptomyces > Streptomyces sp. NPDC093094. The sequence continues at coordinate 467,116 of NZ_JBIVOX010000005.1, forward strand.
ACCGAGAGCTCGGCTTCCCGCTCGACGAGGTCGCCGCCCTGCTCGACGACCCGGACGCGGACCCGCGCGCACACCTGCGCAGACAGCACGAGCTGCTGACCGCCCGGATCGAGAAGCTGAGAAAGATGGCGGAGGCCGTTGAGCACGCCATGGAGGCGCACAAGATGGGAATCGACCTCACGCCCGAGGAGAAGTTCGAGGTGTTCGGGGACTTCGACCCCGACCGGTACGAGGGCGAGGTGCAGGAACGCTGGGGGGGCACGGACGCCTACCGGCAGTCCCGGCAGCGGGCGGCCTCCTACACCAAGGAGGACTGGCTGCGGATCCAGCGCGAGTACGACGAGATCACCCGGAGGTTCGTGGCGCTGAGGGAGGCCGGTGAGCCCGCGGACTCCCCGGCGGCCATGGACGCCGCCGAGGAGCACCGCCTGTGGATCTCCCGCAGCCACTACGCCTGCGGGTACGAGATGCACACCTGCCTGGGCGAGATGTACGTCGCCGACGAGCGCTTCACGCGCAACATCGACAAGGCGGGGCAGGGCCTCGCGGCCTATCTGAAGGACGCGATCCTCGCCAACGCCGCCCGGCACCGCGCGTAGCCGTCCCGGCCCGGGAGCGGAGGATCACTCCCGGGCCAGGACCACCGCGGTCCCGTACGCGCAGACCTCGGTGCCGACGTCCGCCGCCTCCGACACGTCGAAGCGGAAGGCGAGCACGGCGTTGGCGCCCCGGGCGCGTGCCTGGTCGACCAGGCGCTCCATGGCCTGGTTGCGGGTCTCCACGAGGGTCTTGGTGAGCCCCTTGAGCTCACCGCCGACCAGTGACTTCAGCCCCGCGCCGATCTGGCTGCCCAGATGGCGGGAGCGGACCGTCAGTCCGAAGACCTCGCCGATGACCTGCTCGACCCGGAAGCCGGGGATGTCGTTCGTCGTCACGACCAGTACGTCCGGCTGGGGCCCCTGGCCGCCGCCGTAGTCCTCGATACCCATGGGTCACAGGTTTGCCCAAGTCGGGCCACAGTGCATCCTGGAGATCCCGGTGGAACCCGGGGAACCCGCCAGGCGTTGATAGCTTTGACCGGCCGTACTGGACGCCGCCGACTTCACCTCACCCCTCGGGAGCCCGGAACCGTGACGACGCTCGCCCTCGGACCGAGCTGGCTCGATCCGAACTACCTGCTCGACGACTTCGGGATCTGGGGCCTGCTCCTGATCGTTTTCGCCGAGTCCGGGCTGCTGATCGGCTTCTTCCTGCCGGGTGACTCCCTGCTGTTCACCGCGGGTCTGCTGATCACCTCCGACCAGCTGGACTTCCCGCTGTGGGGGGCGATCGCGCTGATCTGCGTCGCCGCGATCCTGGGCGACCAGGCGGGCTACATGTTCGGCAAGAAGGTCGGCCCGTCCCTGTTCAACCGCCCGGACTCCCGCCTCTTCAAGCAGGAGAACGTCACCAAGGCCCACGAGTTCTTCGAGAAGTACGGCCCGAAGTCGCTGGTTCTCGCCCGTTTCGTGCCGATCGTCCGCACCTTCACGCCGATCATCGCGGGCGTCAGCGGCATGCGCTACCGCTCGTTCCTCGTCTTCAACGTGGTCGGCGGCATCCTCTGGGGCGCCGGTGTGACGCTGCTGGGCTCCTGGCTGGGCAACATCGAGTTCGTCCAGAAGAACATCGAGGCGATTCTCATCCTGATCGTCCTCATCTCCGTCGTCCCGATCGCCATCGAGTTCCTCAGGGCCCGCTCCCAGGCCAAGAAGAACCCCCCGCAGCAGCCCCTGCCGGCCGAGCAGGGACAGCCGCAGGCCCCGCAGCAGTACCAGCAGTACCCGCCGATGGACGACGCCACGACCCAGCTCCGCCGCATCCCGCAGGACGACCAGCAGTACGGCCAGGACCAGCAGTACGGCCAGGACCAGCAGTACGACGGCCGGCAGCAGTACGGCACGGACGACGAGGGCTACGGCCGGCAGCAGTACGCCCAGCAGCCGTACGACCCGTACTACGGCGACCAGCAGCCGCAGCCGCAGCAGCAGTACCCGTACCCCTACAACCAGGGCGACCAGCAGTACCGCTGAGGGGCGTGGGAGCGGCGCGGGCACCACGCACGCCCCGCGCCCGGCCACCGGAAGATCCTCCGACTCCGCCGGCGCACCCGCCCTAGAACCCGCGGGTGCGCTTCGCGGCCTTCCGCCCGCCTTCGGCCGCCCCCGGAACCCGCAGGAACAACCGCGAGACCTCCGCCCCCAGGTTCACGCCGATGGCGATCGCCATGGCCAGGGCAGCCGCCTTGGTCAGTGACCCCAGGCCCTTGTCCACCTCGTTCTGCGCGATGGACAGCAGCCCGAAGTACGTGGCGGAACCGGGCAGCAGGGGGCCGATCGCGGCGGTCGTGTAGGGCAGCGCCGACGCGTACCGGTAGCGGGACAGCAGCTGCCCGAACAGACCGACGAGCCCGGCCGCCACCGCGGTGGAGGCGACGGGGGACAGGCCCCCGGCGTAGTGCATCGCGCCGTACACCGACCACGCGACCCCGCCGTTGAGGGTCACCGCGAGCACGGTGGATCGTTCCTGCTGGAGCAGTACGGCGAAGGTCAGCGACAGCAGCATCGAGGCGGCGATCTGCAGGAGGGGCCGTTCGGCGATGCCGAGAGCGGCGTCGGGGTTCAGCTCGCTGCCCAGCTGGACGCCGAAGTACAGCATCACCAGCACGCCGACGACGATGCCCACGAACAGGTACATGACCTCCAGCAGACGCGCGGCGGCGGTGATGTAGAAGCCCGTCAGCCCGTCCTGCACGCCCGCCACCAGTGCCCGCCCGGGCAGCAGCGCGAACAGCCCACCGGTGATCACGGCCGAGGCCCTCACATCGACGTCGGCGAGCGTCAGCGCGACCCCGATCGCCGCGGGCGGCATCGCGGCGACGGTGAACTGGTAGAACTCCGGCAGCCCCCGGCCGGCGCACAGCCAGGCCAGCCGGTCGCCGAGCATCGCGCCCAGCGCGGCCGCGACGAACACGATCACGTCACCGCCGACCAACACCGAGGCGGCGCCCGCCAGCAGTCCGCTCGCGGAGGTCAGCACCCAGGTCGGATACGGATGCCGGTTGCGGCGGATCTCCGCGAGGCGGCGGTATGCCTCCTCCAACGAGACATGGGTCTCGGGGTCGCTGAGATCGTCCACCAGCCGGAACACGGCCGCCAGCCGTGTGTAGTCGGTCGCACGACGCCGTACGGTCCGCGACGCCGACACCGGGTCGTCCACCAGGGACGGCTGGTAGGAGATCGACAACAGGGTGAAGGTGACGTTCGGCTCGCAGCGGTCCAGGCCGTAGGAGCGGCACACGGCGAACATCGCCGTCTCCACGTCCTCGGCGCTCTCACCGCCGGCCAGCAGCAGCTCACCGAGACGCAGTGTCAGGTCGAGCACGCGGGGGACGGCGGGACCGCCCTCGTCCGTGCGGTGCACCGGCTCCGGCGCGGGCCGCTCGGCCACCGGCATCCGCAGCATCGTGCGCATCCGGTCCTGCCACGGTCCGCCCTTGGCCAGACTCACCACCGGCATCCCGGTCGCGGGCGTGAACGCGGGCGGTGCCGCCTCGGCGCTGTAGGTGCTGGGTCTGCTGAACGCCGACCCCTCCGGCCCGGCGTCGGCCGGCGGCAGGACGCCGAGCCCCGGGGGAATCGCGAACTCCGACGTCGTCGACGAGTCGGTGTGCGGAGTGTCCGCCGGCTCCGTACCGGCGGGAGGTGCGAACGCGCTCCTCGCCTCGTCCGACTGCGGTTTGCGGTCCTCCGCTTCCGTCACTTAAAGCAGCGCTCCCTGTACGACACCGAACCAAGGCCAGTATGCGCACAGATAACCGAACGGGCCGCACGCATGCGCGTACGGCCCGTTCGGCTCGGTGGAACCAGGGGGCTCAGTGGCCGCCCGACTCCTTGAAACGCTTGTAGGAGCGCTCGATCTCGACCTCGGCGTCGACACGGCCGACCCAGTTGGCGCCCTCGACGGACTTGCCGGGCTCCAGGTCCTTGTAGACCTCGAAGAAGTGCTGGATCTCCAGGCGGTCGAACTCCGACACGTGGTGGATGTCGCGCAGGTGCTCCACACGCGGGTCGGTCGCCGGGACGCACAGCAGCTTGTCGTCGCCGCCGGCCTCGTCCGTCATCCGGAACATGCCGATCGCGCGGCACTTGATGAGGCAGCCCGGGAAGGTCGGCTCGTCCAGGATGACCAGCGCGTCCAGCGGGTCACCGTCCTCGCCGAGAGTGTTCTCGACGAAGCCGTAGTCGGTCGGGTAGGCGGTCGAGGTGAAGAGGCGACGGTCCAGGCGGATCCGACCGGTCTCGTGGTCCACCTCGTACTTGTTCCGCGAACCCTTCGGGATCTCGATCGTGACGTCGAACTCCACCGGTGGCTCCTCCATGATCAGCGCACAGTTCTGGTGATTAAGTGTCCCTCACGCAGGTGTGTGATCGCGAAAGGGGCTGGTGGTCGTGCCAGAGCTGAGGTCTTGGCGGGCCGCGGGACCGCGGATGGCGCGGCTCGCGAGCGCCGTGCGACCCCGTCTCGCCCGGGTCACCGCGGCAGCCGCACCGCGGATCACGCGGTGGGTGCGGAAAAAGCCGCAGGTCACACGGGTCAGAACCTGGCAGTACACCGCGGGTGCCGCCACCGCCGGACTGGCGCTGGCCGCCGGCGTGGTCACCGCCGCGGGGCCCTGGGACTCCTCCGGCCAGCGTACGGCCGAGCGTGACCGGGCCGCCGCCGGGCACCCCACAGGTGGCGCAGATCACGGACGTACATCCGGTACGACGTCCGTCGCAGGGCCCCGTCCCGCCCCCAGCGCCGCCTCCGTCCTCGCCGGTCTCGGCGGGGCGGCCCCCGCCGCCGGGAACCCCGCGCCGGGCGCCCGGCCCCTCGCCGACGTCCTGGATCCCCTCCTCGGCGGCGGAGCGCTCGGCGAACGTCACGCCGCCACCGTCGTCGACCTGACCACCGGACAGCGCCTCTACGGCTCCGGCGCAGGCCAGGCGCTGATCCCCGCCTCCACCACCAAGGTCGCCACCGCGGTCGCCGCCCTGTCCGCCCTCGGCCCCGACCACCGCCTCACCACCCACGCCGCCTTCGAGCCCGACACCGGCGAACTCGTCCTCGTCGGCGGCGGCGACCCCACTCTCACCGCCCGTGACGACGCCGGGGAGTGGGCGAGCCTGCGCACCCTCGCCGCCCGCACCGCGAAGAAACTGCGCGAACGCGACGTGCGCGAGGTCACCCTCTCGTACGACACGACGCTCTACGCCGGCCCCGCACTGCACCCGATCGGGGTCAACGACAACATCGCCCAGGTCACCCCCCTGATGGCCGACGAGGCCCGCACCGACGACTCCACCAGCGGCCCCGCGCCCCGCGCGGCGGAACCCGCGGCCGACGCCACCCGCGTCTTCGCCGGTCTGCTGAAGAGCCACGGGATCAGGACCACGGCACCCGGCCCCTCCAAGGCGACCTCGCGCGCACAGACCCTCGCCACCGTCTCCTCGCCGCCGCTCTCCACCCTCGTCGAGCGCATGCTGACCAACAGCGACAACGACATCGCCGAGGCCCTCGTACGCCACACCGCGCTCGCCACCGGCGAACGCCCCGACTTCGCCGGCGCCGGCCGGGCCGTCGAGCAGCAGCTGAAGAAGCTCGGCCTGCCGGTGAAGGGCGCCGTCTTCCAGGACGGCAGCGGACTGAGCCGCGGCGACCGCCTCACCACCGGCCTGCTCACCGCCCTGCTGGCCGAGGCCGCCGAGCCCGACCGCCCCGAGCTGCGCCCGGCCCTCACCGGGCTCCCCGTCGCCGGCTTCACCGGCACGCTGAGCAGCCGCTACGCCGACGGCGCCGCCGGGATCGTACGGGCGAAGACCGGCACCCTCACCGGCGTCAACGCACTGGCGGGCACGGTCGTCGACAGCGACGGCCGGGTCCTCGCCTTCGCGTTCCTCGCGTCGGGGACCGTGGACCCGGCCGCGACACAGACGGCCCTGGACCGCGCGGCGACCGCGCTGGCCGGCTGCGGCTGCAGATGACCGCCTGATCCGCGGGCCCCGCGGCCCGCGGGGACGCCCGGCCGGACCCGGCCCCGACGGCCTGCCCGGAGCGGCGGCGCTCACGTACGGTTGACGCATGACGAGCATCGGTGGTGCCGCATCTGCTGGGATGATCGACTGGAACCTCGCCGTGGCGACCGCGACCCGGCTCGTACGGCCGGGCCCGGAGATCAGTCGTGACGAGGCCCGCGCCGTCGTGGCCGAACTGCGCCGGCACGCCAAGGCGTCCGAGGAGCACGTCCGCGGCTTCACCCGGCTCGGCGGCGATCACCTGCACGACACGCCCGTCCTGGTCGTCGACCGCCCCGGCTGGGTCAAGGCCAATGTCGCCGGGTTCCGCGAGATCCTCAGGCCGCTGCTCGACAAGATGCAGGAACGGCGCTCCGACAGTCCCGGAGGGGCCGTGCTGGGCGCCGTCGGCGGCAAGGTCACCGGCGTCGAGCTCGGCATGCTGCTGTCCTTCCTCGCCTCCCGCGTCCTCGGCCAGTACGAGACCTTCGCCCCCGCCACCCGCGATCTGCCCGCCGGCGAGAACGGCGGCGGCAGGCTGCTGCTCGTCGCGCCGAACATCGTCCACGTCGAACGCGAGCTCGACGTCGAGCCGCACGACTTCCGCCTGTGGGTGTGCCTGCACGAGGAGACCCACCGCACCCAGTTCACCGCCGTGCCCTGGCTGCGCGACCATCTGGAGGGCGAGATCCAGGCGTTCCTCGCCGAGACCGACGTCGACCCCGGCACCGTCCTCGAACGCATCCGCGACGCCGCCCAGTCGCTCGCCGGAGGCCGCCCCGAGGGCGAGGAGGACGACGGCGGCCGCTCCCTCGTCGAACTCGTCCAGACCCCCGCCCAGCGCGAGGTCCTCGCCCGCCTCACCGCCGTGATGTCCCTCCTCGAAGGGCACGCCGACTACGTCATGGACGGCGTCGGCCCCGACGTCGTCGGTTCCGTCGCCGAGATCCGCGAGAAGTTCCAGCAGCGCCGCGCCAAGGGCGCCTCCCGCCTCGACCTCGCCCTGCGCCGTCTGCTCGGCCTCGACGCCAAGCTCCGCCAGTACCGCGACGGCGAACGCTTCGTGCGCGCCGTCGTCGACCAGGTCGGCATGGACGGCTTCAACCGTGTGTGGACCTCCCCGAACACCCTCCCCACCAAGAGTGAGATCGCCGAACCGGCGGGCTGGATCGCCCGGGTGCACGGGCGGACCGGGGCCGAGGAGGAGTGAGGCGCACGCCGACGGTGCGGACGGCGACCGGCCGACGGCAGACGAACGCCCCTCCAATCACCCGTCCGAGGGACCGTGGGTCCTGGACAGGCGTGCAATGCTCGGGGAACCGCCCGTTTCTGTCACCATCTACACACTCTGTGTGACCGGACATCGGGCTCAACCCCGACAACTTCATGAAGGGAACCGGACATGGGTCCCCATCCTGCGGTCGCGGCGATACGCCTGGCGGTCCGCCGCGTCCTCCACGACATCCTCACCGACCACGCCTTCGCCCTGCGGGGCACCGCACACGAGCGTCCGTCGCCGCTCGTGCTCGTCGCATGCTCCGGCGGCGCCGACTCCATGGCGCTCGCCTCCGCCCTCGCCTTCGAAGCCCCCAAGCTCGGCGTCCGCGCCGGCGGCATCACCGTCGACCACGGGCTCCAGGCCGGCTCCGACCTGCGTGCCGAAGAGGTCGTCCTGCGGCTGCGCCAGCTCGGCCTCGACCCCGTCGACGCCGACGCCGTGACCGTCGGCCGTGAAGGGGGCCCGGAGGCGGCCGCCCGCGACGCCCGCTACGCCGCCCTCGACGCGGCAGCCCTCCGCCACGGCGCCACCGCCGTCCTCCTCGGCCACACCCGCGACGACCAGGCCGAAACCGTCCTGCTCGGCCTCGCCCGCGGCTCCGGCATCCGCTCCCTGTCCGGAATGGCCGAGGTCTCGGGAGCCGGCGGCCGTTACCGGCGCCCCTTCCTCCATCTCGACCGGCAGACCGCCCGCAAGGCATGCATGGTCCAGTCCCTGCCCGTCTGGGACGACCCGCACAACACCGACCCCGCCTACACCCGCTCGCGTCTGCGTCACGAGGGCCTGCCCGCCCTGGAGAAGGCCCTCGGCAAGGGAGTCGTCGAGGCCCTCGCCCGAACGGCCCAGCTCTCCCGCGACGACGCCGACGCCCTCGACACCTGGGCCAGCCAGGCCGAGGCATCCGTCCGTGACGCCGCCGGACTGCTGGAGTGCGCCAAGCTCTACGCCCTGCCGCCCGCCGTACGCCGCCGGATCCTGCGCCGCGCGGCCATCAGCGCCGGTGCCCCGGCAGGCTCGCTCTTCGCCCGGCACATCGAGGAAGTCGACCGTCTGATCACCGGCTGGCGCGGCCAGGGAGCCATCAATCTCCCCGGCAAAGTCGTGGCCCAGCGCCAGGGTGGCAGACTGGTGATTCGGCAAGGCTGAATCTCTCCCTGGCGGAGAGAGGCCCGGCCCCTTCCCACGGAGGGGCCGGAGAAGCCGGTGGGACGACCGAAAGTGATGCGGGTGGACGCGAAAGACATGGGTGCCGACCTCAAGCAGGTGCTCATCACCAAGGAACAGATCGACGCCAAACTGGCCGAGCTGGCTGCGAAGATCGACGCGGAGTACGCGGGCAAGGACCTGCTGATCGTCGGAGTCCTCAAGGGCGCGGTCATGGTCATGGCCGACCTCGCCCGGGCGCTGTCCACCCCCGTCACCATGGACTGGATGGCCGTCTCCTCCTACGGTGCCGGCACCCAGTCCTCGGGCGTCGTGCGGATCCTCAAGGACCTCGACACCGACATCAAGGGCCGCCACGTCCTCATCGTCGAGGACATCATCGACTCCGGCCTGACCCTGTCCTGGCTGCTGTCGAACCTCGGCTCGCGCGAGCCCGAGTCGCTGAAGGTGTGCACCCTGCTGCGCAAGCCCGACGCGGCCAAGGTCGCCATCGACGTCGAATGGGTCGGCTTCGACATCCCCAACGAGTTCGTCGTCGGCTACGGCCTCGACTACGCCGAGAAGTACCGCAACCTGCCGTTCGTCGGTACGCTCGCGCCCCACGTCTACGGCGGCTGACCCGAAGGGCCCAGTCCCGTAGGAAGATCGGGAACCCCGGCGGGTGTCGCGCCGTTGGAGCATGCAGACGGGCCAGCCCCGTCGTCCGTGCGGCTTCGGGCGACAATGCTGGGGTACCGTCAGAAGAACTGTCTTATCAAACTCACTATGGCAGGAGGGACGGGGCGGCACCGCTCCGTATGGATGGACGTGAAGCGATACTTCCGTGGGCCGGTCATGTGGATCGTGCTGGCCGTCCTTGCCGTGGTCGTGTTGATGCAGGTCGTCGGCTCGTCCGGGGGCTACAAGACGGTGGACACCGGCCAGGTCGTCCAGGCGATCAATGACAACAAGGTCGAGTCGGCCAAGCTCACCACCGGCGACGAACAGATCATCAAGGTCGAGCTCAAGGACGGCGTAAAGGTCGAGGGCAGCTCGAAGATCCAGGCGAGCTACATCGGCGACCAGGGCGTGACCATCGCAGCCACGCTGCAGCAGAAGTTCCAGGACAAGCAGATCCCGGACGGCTACACCGTCTCGCCGTCCAAGCAGAACCCCATCGTGGGCATCCTGCTGTCGCTGCTCCCCTTCGTCCTGATCGTGGTCGTCTTCCTGTTCCTGATGAATCAGATGCAGGGCGGCGGCTCCCGGGTGATGAACTTCGGCAAGTCGAAGGCCAAGCTCATCACCAAGGACACCCCCAAGACGACGTTCGCCGACGTCGCCGGCTCCGACGAGGCCGTCGAGGAGCTCCACGAGATCAAGGAGTTCCTCCAGGAGCCCGCCAAGTTCCAGGCCGTCGGCGCCAAGATCCCCAAGGGTGTGCTGCTCTACGGCCCGCCCGGAACCGGCAAGACCCTGCTCGCGCGCGCCGTCGCCGGCGAGGCGGGCGTCCCGTTCTACTCGATCTCCGGCTCCGACTTCGTCGAGATGTTCGTCGGTGTCGGTGCCTCCCGGGTCCGTGACCTCTTCGAGCAGGCCAAGGCCAACGCCCCGGCCATCGTCTTCGTCGACGAGATCGACGCGGTCGGCCGCCACCGCGGCGCCGGCCTCGGCGGTGGACACGACGAGCGCGAGCAGACGCTGAACCAGCTGCTCGTCGAGATGGACGGCTTCGACGTCAAGGGCGGCGTGATCCTCATCGCCGCGACCAACCGGCCCGACATCCTCGACCCGGCGCTCCTGCGCCCCGGCCGCTTCGACCGCCAGATCGCGGTCGACCGCCCGGACATGCAGGGCCGTCTGGAGATCCTCAAGGTCCACCAGAAGGGCAAGCCGGTCGCTCCGGACGTGGACCTGTCCGCCGTCGCCCGCCGCACCCCCGGCTTCACGGGTGCCGATCTCTCCAACGTGCTGAACGAGGCCGCGCTGCTGACGGCCCGCTCGGACAAGAAGCTGATCGACAACCAGATGCTGGACGAGGCGATCGACCGCGTGGTCGCGGGCCCGCAGAAGCGGACCCGGATCATGTCGGACAAGGAGAAGAAGATCACCGCCTACCACGAGGGCGGTCACGCCCTGGTCGCGGCGGCCTCACCGAACTCCGACCCGGTCCACAAGATCACGATCCTCAGCCGCGGCCGCGCGCTGGGCTACACGATGGTCCTGCCGGACGAGGACAAGTACTCCACGACGCGCAACGAGATGCTGGACCAGCTGGCCTACATGCTGGGCGGCCGTGCGGCCGAGGAGCTCGTCTTCCACGACCCGACCACGGGCGCGGCGAACGACATCGAGAAGGCCACCGCCACGGCCCGGGCCATGGTCACCCAGTACGGCATGACCGAGCGTCTCGGCGCCATCAAGTTCGGCGGCGACAACACCGAGCCGTTCCTCGGCCGTGAGATGGCCCACCAGCGCGACTACTCGGAAGAGGTCGCCGCCCTGGTGGACGAGGAAGTCAAGAAGCTCATCGAGAACGCGCACAACGAGGCGTGGGAGATCCTGGTCGAGAACCGCGACGTTCTCGACAACCTGGTCCTGCAGCTGCTGGAGAAGGAGACGCTGGGCAAGGAGGAGATCGCCGAGATCTTCTCCGCCATCGTCAAGCGCCCGGCGCGACCTGCCTGGACCGGTTCCTCGCGGCGTACGCCGTCCACCCGTCCGCCGGTGCTCTCCCCCAAGGAGCTCGCACTGACCAACGGTGCCAACGGCGCGACCCCGGCGATCAGCACCGCCAAGTCCACGACGACCGACGCCGCCCCGGCGGCCGAGCCGGTCACCGAGGACCGCCCCGAGAGCTGACACCCCGGGCCCGGTGACCCCACCGGGCCCGGAATGGATGCCGCGCCCCCCTGGTTCTAGCCTGGGGGGCGCGGCATTTCGTATGGCCGCACGTAAGACGCGTGATCCACGCGACAGGTACAGGAACGAGGCACCAGATGACCGACCCCGTGACGCTGGACGGCGAAGGCTCCATCGGCGAGTTCGACGAGAAGCGTGCCGAGAACGCCGTACGCGAACTGCTGATCGCGGTCGGTGAGGACCCGGACCGCGAGGGTCTGAGGGAGACACCGGCACGGGTGGCGCGGGCGTACCGGGAGCTGCTCGCGGGTCTGCGGCAGGAGCCGGAGGACGTCCTCACGACGACGTTCGACCTGGGGCACGACGAGATGGTCCTGGTGCGGGACATCGAGATCGTGTCTCTGTGTGAGCACCATCTGCTGCCGTTCCACGGGGTCGCCCACGTCGGCTACATCCCGGCCGAGACCGGCAAGATCACCGGCCTGTCCAAGCTGGCCCGGCTCGTCGAGGTGTTCGCCCGCCGCCCGCAGGTGCAGGAGCGGCTCACCACGCAGATCGCGGACTCCCTGATGCGGATCCTGGAGGCGCGGGGCGCGATCGTGGTCGTCGAGGCGGAGCACATGTGCATGTCGGTGCGCGGCATCCGCAAGCCGGGCGCCAAGACGACGACCTCGGCGGTGCGGGGCCAGCTGCGGGACGCCACGACCCGTGCCGAGGCGATGAGCCTGATACTGGCCCGCTGACCCGGAGCGCGGCGCGGCGGGGCTACGCCACCGGGGCGGCGCCCGTCCCGTCGTGCTCGTCGTCCTCCGGGAGTTTGCAGACGCGCTCCAGGAAGAGGGCGGCCGCTATGACGCCGATGCCGGCCAGGACGGAGAAGGCCGCGTAGATGGCCTGGTCGCGGCGGGCGGGGATGTCGAGGTACTCCAGGAGGAAGATCCCGGTGCCGCCGTACATGCCGGCGACGAGGGCGGCGACCAGCGCGCTGGCCTGGCCGAAGACGACCGCGCGGGCCGCCATGAGCGGGTCGACGCCCTTGGCGCCGGGGCGGCGCTCGCGCTGGGCCTTGAGGCGGCCGCGCAGGGAGAGGGCCGTGGCGAGGAGGACCACCGCGATCACGGCCAGCACGATGGGGGCGGCGAGGGGGACGCTGGGGAGGGTTCCGACCGAGTTCCACAGACGGGCACCCGCCCAGGACAGGACACCGGCGACGACGAACACGCCTGCCAGCACCCTGATGCGCAGCTCTCTCACGGTGTTCCTTCAGCTCCCCCCGGACATGTGCGGTCGTCTTGACCTTAACGACTACTCGGGCAGCCGGAGTTCCAGGTCCCCGCGCGGCGCCACGCCGTCGCGGGTGAGGGTGTCCAGAAGATCGGCGACGGCTCCGCGGCCGGGCAGCCGGGCACCGGGGTCGACGTCGTGCCAGGGGGCGAGGACGAAGGCCCGCTCATGGGCGCGGGGGTGCGGCAGGGTGAGGACCGGGTCGTCGGAGACGACGTCGGCGTAGGCCACGATGTCGACGTCCAGGGTGCGGGCGCCCCAGCGCTCCTCGCGCACCCGGTCGAACGCCTCCTCGACCGCGTGCGCCCGCTCCAGCAGGGAGGACGGCGGCAGGGTGGTTCTGAGGATCACGACCGCGTTGAAGTAGGAGGGCTGGCTGCCGGGCTCCACGCCCCACGGCTCGGTCTCGTAGACGGGGGAGACGGCCTTGATCCGGATGCCGGGGGTGTCCTCCAGGGCGTCGACGGCTCCCTGGAGGGTCTCCAGGCGGTTGCCCAGGTTGGAGCCGAGGGAGAGCACGGCACGCCGGGGGTTGCTCAGGGTGGTGTCGGCGGCATCGACCTGTTCGACGACGGAGGCGGGCACCGGCTGTACGGTCGGGTCGCTGGGACCCTCGGTGAACGCTGTGCTCATGCTCGCCTCCGGGCGATGGTCACGGTCACGTCGTCGAAGGGGACGGTGATCGGTGCGTCCGGCTTGTGGACGCAGACCTCGACCTCCTGTACCCCCTCGTGCTTCAGACACGCCTGGGCGATGCGCTCGGCGAGGGTCTCGATGAGGTTGACGGGCTCGCCCTCGACGACCGCCACGACCTCCTCGGCCACGATGCCGTAGTGCACGGTTCTCGTCAGGTCGTCGTCGGCCGCGGCCGGCCGGGTGTCCAGGCCGAGGACGAGGTCCACGATGAAGGTCTGGCCCTCCTCGCGCTCCTTGGGGAACACACCGTGGTGCCCGCGGGCCTTCAGGCCGCGCAGCGCGACACGATCCACGCGAATCACTCCTGCAATTGTCGGTGACGGCCGGGTCGTGCCACGTGCGGGCGGCGGACCGGCCTCGAACGAATCTACCTGCGGGCACTGACAGCGCCGGGCCACGGGGGCCCGGCTCCGGGCCGGAGCCAGAGGTGTCCAGCGGTTGTTTCCCCTGGGGAACCCGGCGCCTCACGGGTCGGTAGCCGCCCCTACCCGCACAACCGTGATCCCAACCACTCCTTGCTCCCTGCGGGGAGGCGCCCCGCCCCGCCCCGACGCACGCCCGCTCAGGCGGCGGGGTCCTCGTCCTCCTCGCCGTCCTTCTCGGCCAGCACGGGCGAGGCGTGGTGCGACCAGATCTTCCAGCCGTCCGGGGTGCGCCGGAACACGTTCGTGGCGACCACGAGCTGGCCGACCAGGGGGCCGAGCTCGCCCCCGGCCTCGGGTGCGGGGCCGCCGCTGAGGATGTTCTCGGTGCAGGTGACCAGGGCGGTGTCGCCGGTGACGGAGACGTGGACGTCGGTGAGGAAGAACTGGATGTAGTCGGTGTTCGCCATGATCAGCGCGTACGACCTGAGGACCTCGGCGCGGCCGGTGAGGACGGGCCAGCCGGGGTGCACGCAGGAGACCACGCCGGTGTCGGCGGGGTCGTGGTACTCCTCGTCGACGCCCAGGTCGGAAGGCGTGAGCCAGAGCGAGGAGAGGGTGTCGAAGTCGCCGTGCTCCAGGGCCTCGTAGAAGGCCGTGTTGGCGGCTTCGACGTGCTCGACATCGGTGTGAGGGGCGCTCACCGGGCTCCTTCATGGGGGTGCGCGCCGGGCGCGCGTTCGGTTGGGTGCGCGGGGTGCCCGGCGTGTGCCGGGCGCGTCATGACCACTCCGGCGAGGAGCCGCGCTCCGCACGGGCCCCTTCCACGGCGCGTGCGACCCGTACCGCGTCCGCCGTGGCGCGCACCTCGTGCACGCGTACGGCCCACGCCCCGGCCTGCGCCGCGAGGGCGGAGACGGCGGCCGTCGCCGCGTCCCGCTCGCGGGCGGGCGGGGGAGCGGCCTCGGGCCCGGCGAGGACACGGCCGAGGAAGCGCTTGCGGGAGGCGGCGACGAGGACCGGGTGGCCGAGGTCGCGCAGCCGGTCGAGGTGGGCGAGGAGGGAGAGGTCGTGGTCGCCCTCCTTGGAGAAGCCCAGGCCGGGGTCGACGACGATGCGGTCGGGGGCGATGCCGCCGTCGAGCACCGCCTGCACGCGCGCGCGGAGCTCGTCGACGACCTCGGCGACGACGTCGTCGTAGGTGCCTTTGACGTTGCCGCCCTGGAGGAAGCCGCGCCAGTGCATGACGACGAAGGGGGCTCCCGTGTCGGCGACGGCCGGGATCATCGCGGGGTCGGCGAGGCCGCCGCTGACGTCGTTGACGAGGGCGGCGCCGGCGGCGAGGGACCGGGCGGCGACGGAGGCGCGCATGGTGTCGACGGAGACGACGACGCCCTCGGAGGCCAGGCCGCGGACGACGGGGATGACGCGTCGCAGCTCCTCGTCCTCGTCGACGCGGGTGGCACCGGGACGGGTGGACTCGCCGCCGACGTCGACGAGGTCGGCGCCCCGGGCGATGAGGTCGAGGCCGTGCTTGATGGCCGCGGTGGTGTCGAACCAGCGGCCGCCGTCGGAGAAGGAGTCGGGGGTCACGTTGACGACTCCCATGACCGCGCAGCGGTCCCATTCCGGAAGACCCGCGATGTGCCCGCGTCCGCTCTGCTTGCTCATATGTTCAGCGTAGGCCCCGTGGGCGGCCGGGAAGGCCGTGCGGCCCGGGCCCGGCTCCCGCCCCCCTCCGCCCCCGGGAGCCGTGTCCGGGCCGGCCGGGTTCACGCCGCGCGGATCTTCCGTGCCGGGAGGGTGTGCGGGGAGGGCCGGCCCTGGAGCGGGGCCCGGACCGGGGCCCGGCCCGCCTCCGGCTCGCGGCGGGGACCCGGACCGGTGCGGCCGAGGTCAGGGACACGTCGTACCAGGGTCGCGCAACCGGCCCGCCCGAGGCGCTCGGCGATCTGGAGTGCGTCGCGCGTGGGGCGGCCGGCGAGGGAGAAATCCGCGGTGTCCACCACCGCCCCGTCGTGCGGTCCGAGGACGTCGAGGCCGGTCTCGCGGACCCACACCCGGCGGCCGGTCTCGGAACAGCCCGTGACGGCAGGGGTCCAGGAGCGGACGCGGGCCTCGTCCATGAAGCGCTCGATGGCTCCGGGCCATGCCTCGACGTCGCCGACGGGGTCGCCGTCGGCGAGCATCGTGCCGGAGACCACGCGGTAGGTGACGGCGGCCCTGCCGCTGGGGGAGAAGACGACGGCAGTGGCACGGCGCGGGGCCGGACGGCCGAGCGGGTCGTGGCCGCCGTGCCGTTCCAGCAGGGCGCGCAGCCGGGCCGCGTCCCCGGGCGTGAGGCGGGCGGCGGGGCGGCCGGGGCGCAGGGCGAGGCAGAGGGTGGTGGCCGCGGTGAGCAGTCCGAGGGAGCCGAGGGAGAGGGCGACGGTCCAGGAGGTGCTGCCGAGGTAGTCGACGGGGCCGTCGAGGCCCGACAGGCCGTAGAGGGCCTGGGCGATGCGGTCGGCCAGGCTGGGGTCGCCGACCGTGCGGCCGGGGTGGGCGCTGACCACGACGAGGCCGAGGGCGAGCGAGGAGGCGCCCATGAGGACGAGGTGGGCGAGCGCGTGCAGGCGGCCGTGCGGGCCGGACCGGGCGTCGGACCGGGCGCCGAACCGGTCGCGGTGGCGCAGCAGCAGCCAGAGCAGGGCCGAGGGGACGACGAGACCCAGCACGGAGCCGCGGCAGGCGAACTGGGCGAACGCCCCGGTGGGCAGCAGGGCGAGGGCGGCACGCCAGGCCCGTCGTTCGTCGCGTCCGAGGCCCGGCGCGAGCAGGACCAGCAGCACGCCGCTGCTGAGCGAGAGCGCGGCCGCGAACGGGCCGGGCACGTGGGGCAGCAGGCCGGCGAGGGCGTGCCCGTGGTCGGGGCGGAGGCGCGGGAAGACACCGGCGGCGATGTCCAGCAGACCCACCAGACCGGCCGTGCGGGCGGCGAGGACGGGCACGGACTCGGGGCGCGGACCGCGGGGCAGCCGCCGTGTGCGGCCGGGCGGGGCCGAGTTGGTGCCCGGTATGTCCTGTTCTTCCCTGGCAGGCATCGCTTCCCGTGGTTCCGCGAGAGGACTCGGCGCCGGGCCGATTCGGGCATCCGGCGACATTGCGCCCTCTAGGACGGTGAGTTCGGGAGGGAGGTTCACTCGCCGCACGCACGTGTGCGAGCGCCGTGAACGGCTGACGCCCTGTGAAGGCTCGGCTGTCGCTGTGTTTTTGTGACCCAGGGCACCACGGTTCGCCTACGCGCGGTAAGTTTCTGGCCATGCCACGTGGACGTCACCGCCATTCCCCGCCTCTGCACAGGCTGCTGCCCCCCTCGGTGATCGCAGGCGTCTCCGTCGTCTGCGCCCTCGGGCCCTGGGTGTTCTCGGAAGCGGCGCTGTTGCGCGGCTTCGCCGCGGCGGCCGTCGCCACCACGGTCGCGGGCGCGGTCGTCATGCGCCGCTGGGACACGCAGGCCGGCAAGCAGGTCGCCGACCTCACGCGCGCGCGAGCGAGCGACGAGTGGCGCCATGAGGAACGGGTCGCCGAACTGGAGTCCGACCTGGACGAGTCGCGCGAGCTGCGCGGCAAGCTGGAGCAGCGCCTGCGCGCGAAGCGCGCGGAACTGGCGAAGCTGCGCAACGAGCACGCGGCCCTGCTGCGCCGTTACGCCACCGCGGAGACCGAGCGGGCCAGCGCCCTGGAGGGCCGCCGCCTGCTGGAGATCGAGTCCGGCACGCCCGCGCGTGCGGCGCTGCCGCCCGTACCGGCGGCCCGCCAGGCCGAGATCGAGAGCGCCGAGGCCGCGACGGCCCGCGCGGACGCCGCCGAGGCGGAGCGCGCGCGGGAGGCGGAACACGCGGAGCAGGAGCAGGAGCAGCACGCGGAGCAGGAGCAGCACGCGCGGCAGGAGGAGCCGAAGGCGCTCGCGGTGTTCTCGCCGGAGGGCTCGCAGCTGTTCCTGCGCGCGAACGCCGCGCTGAGCCGCTTCGCCGGCGACACCGCCGAGGAAGGCTCCGTGCAGGCCGCCGACTCCGCCGCCGCCGACTCCGCCGCCGGCGGCGAGGGCGGCGGCGACACGGACGGCCCCGGCGGCCCCGGCGGTACCGGCCCGCAGGCCGCGCCGGAGGACGAGGCGCGGGGGAAGACCGAGGCGGCCGCAGGACATGAGCGCGCGGCCGCCACCGCCGACACCGGCGCCGCGCAGGACCGCGCCTCCGACGCCGCGGCCACCCGGGAGCGGCCTTCCGCCGAGGACGCCGACGCCGACGCCGGCACCGACGCCGAGGACGCCGGCACCGGCACCGCCGTCGATGCTGACAGCGATGTCGGGACCGGCGCCGCCCCCGCCGCCGCGGACGAGCGGGCCGTCCCCGAGCCGAAGCGCGTGCAGGAGACGGCGGAGGAGCCGAAGGACACGAAGGAAGACTCCACGGACTCCACGGACTCCACGGACTCCGCGGCCGCCGGCGCCTCCACGGACGCCGCGGCCGTCGCCAGGCCCGTACGGCAGCCCGGTGGCGGGCACTTCACCGTCCCGACCGCCGTGGCCGTCGTACCGGCCGCCCCCGCGCGGCGACCGGCGGTGGAGGGCGGATTCGACTTCTTCGGCACGAAGGAGCCCGGGCCCGACGCGCTGGAGGCCGTGCAGAACGAGGACCTCGCCGACGTCGTCGGCCGGGAGGCGCTCGATCTGCACAAGGCCGAGGCCGAGTCGGAGTTCCGGCCCGCCGGCGAGGAGGTCCGCGCCGTCGGCCAGGTGATCGACCTGACCGCGCACGACGAGACCGAGCAGATCGACCTGCAGGGCCTGCGCAGCGCGGCGTCCTGACACCGCGTCACAGCACGGACGCACGCACCCCGTGAGGGCGGCACGCACACACGCGTGCCGCCCTCGCGGCGTCATCCGGTCGTCATCCACCGGTCGGGCAGGGCGTCCCGGCGGCCGGTGCGGGAGCGCTCGGCCTGGCCGTGCAGCAGCCGTGCGGCCTCCTCGGCGCCCCGCAGGCGCGCTGTGACGGTCTTGTCGGCGCCGGTGTCCACCTGGACGTCGGCGAGCCGCCACAGCCGCTCCCAGGGCCCCTGGGTGAGCCGTACGCTCTGCACCTTGGCGTGGGGGACGAGGGCGAGGCTGCGGCGCAACAGACCGTGCCGGGCGGCGAACACGGCGTCGGTGACCACCACGCCGTGCCCCCGCCACCACAGCGGCACGCACCGGCCCGCGCGCCGCGGCGGCCGGGACAGCGCCGCGTACGGCGGTACGGTCACGCCGGGCAGCACGTGTGCGACGAGCGACTCGGCGACCTCGCGCGGGGCGACGGGCACCAGCACGGAGTTCGACGACCCGGCCACGTCCAGTTCGACCCGCACCCAGCCGCGCCCGCGCCACAGGACCGGTTCCACGATCCGCACGGTCTGCACCCGGCCCGGCGGAACCGTCTCATGGGTGCGGTCCAGCAGCCCGCGGTCGATGCGCAGTCCGTCCGGGGACTCGGCGACCGTCCAGTCGTAGTCGGCCACGAACCGTCCCACGCTGTTCGCGCCCGCCGCGCCCAGCAGGGGCAGCGCGGTCGCGAGGACCGTCCACAGGCTGTGCGTGGCCGTCCACAGCAGCAGCGGTACGACGAGGGCGGCGGCCAGCGCGCCCCAGGTGGAGCCTGCCAGCAGCAGCGAGCCGGCGAGCACGGGCGGGGGCACCCGCAGCAGCTCGCGGGACGGCGCCTCGCCGACCTCGTGCGCCGTCCCGGGCGCGAAACCGGCGGCACGCGCGAGCAGTTCCGCGCGGAGCGCACGTGCCTCGCGCTCCCCGAGGAAGGCCAGTTCGTCCTTCTTGTCCGCGCCCACGACGTCCAGTCTGAGCTTCGCCACACCCGCGACGCGGGCGAGCAGCGGCTGGGTGACGTCGACGGCCTGGATGCGCTCCAGCCGGATGTGCGCGGTGCGCCGGAACACCAGGCCGGTACGGATGCGCAGTTCGCCGCCGGTGACCGCGAAGTGGGTGTACCACCAGGTCAAGAAGCCGTAGAGGGCGGCGGCCGGGACGATCACGGCGAGGGCGGCCAGCAGGGTCGTCGTCGTCAGCCGTTCCAGCTGGCGCTGGGTCTGGCCGGGGTCGTGCACGGCCCATCCGGCGAGCACGGCCAGGGGGGCCCAGGCCCGCCGCAGCGGCGTCACCGGGTGCAGCCGCCGCTCGGTGACGGTGTGCTCGGTGTCCGGTCCCGTTTCGGGGCCCGGTCCCGTTTCGGTGTCCGGTTCCGCGCCGGTGTCCGGTTCCGCGCCGGTGTCCGGTTCCGTTTCGGGGCCCGGCGTGTTCACAGGCCCGCCGATCGGGCCTCGCCCAGTTCGGTGAGCCGGTCGCGCAGCCGTTCGGCCTCGGCGGGGTGGAGGCCGGGGACGGTGGCGTCGGTCGCGGCGGCGGCGGTGTGCAGCTGGACGCTGGCCAGCCCGAAGTGCCGCTCGACGGGCCCGGAGGTGACCTCGACGAGCTGCATGCGGCCGTACGGCACGACCGTGACCGTGTGCCAGAGCACGCCCCGGCTGATCAGCAGGTCGTCGGCGCGCTCGGCGTACCGCCAGGAGCGCCAGTTGCGGCCCAGCAGCACCCAGCCCCAGGCCGTGAGGGCGAGGGGGAGCAGGGCGAAGGCCGCCCACGCGGGGCCGGCGAGCAGGCCGAGCAGCAGCGCGGTGCCGGCGGCCAGCAGCCCCAGCCACAGCACCAGCAGCATCCGCCGCATCCGCAGCAGTCCGGGCGGCAGTCCCTTCCACATGGTCCCGTCCGGCTCCGGCCCGTCCGGTATGCCCGGCTCCGGCCTGTCCGGCCCGTCCCGGTCCGGCGTCGTTCCGTCCGGCTCGGTCCCCGGCGCGTCCGTGTCCCGCGGGCTCCCCGTCTCCATACGGCCAGCCTACGTAGGGGAGACTGTGTCCATGACTCCTCAGACGGAGACCATGGTCGGAATCGGCGGCGCCGCGGAGAGCACCGACATGGTGCTCAACATCGGGCCCCAGCACCCGTCCACGCACGGCGTGCTGCGGCTGAAGCTGGTCCTGGACGGCGAGCGCATCCTGAGCGCGGAGCCGGTGATCGGCTACATGCACCGGGGCGCGGAGAAGCTGTTCGAGGCGCGCGACTACCGGCAGATCATCATGCTGGCCAACCGTCACGACTGGCTGTCGGCGTTCTCCAACGAGCTGGGCGTGGTCCTCGCGGTGGAGCGCATGCTCGGCATGGAGGTGCCGGAGCGGGCGGTGTGGACGCGCACGCTGCTGGCGGAGCTGAACCGGGTGCTCAACCACCTGATGTTCCTCGGCTCCTACCCGCTGGAGCTGGGCGGCATCACGCCGGTCTTCTACGCGTTCCGGGAGCGCGAGGTGCTCCAGAACGTCATGGAGGAGGTCTCCGGCGGGCGCATGCACTACATGTTCAACCGCGTCGGCGGCCTCAAGGAGGACCTGCCGGCGGGCTGGGCCGTACGCGCGCGCGGCGCGGTCGCCGCGGTGCGCTCGCGCATGGACGTCTTCGACGACCTGGTGCTCGGCAACGAGATCTTCCGCGGGCGCACCCGGGGCGTGGGCGCCCTGACCCCGCAGGCCGTGCACGCCTACGGGGTGAGCGGGCCGATCGCGCGCGCCTCGGGCGTCGACCTCGATCTGCGCCGCGACGAGCCCTACCTGGCGTACGGCGAGCTCCAGGACGTCCTGAAGGTCGTCACCCGTGAGGAGGGCGACTGCCTCGCCCGGTTCGAGTGCCTGCTGGAGCAGACGCACAACGCGCTGGACCTGGCGGACGCCTGCCTGGACCGGCTCGCCGGGCTGGCGCCCGGCCCGATCAACCAGCGGCTGCCGAAGGTCCTGAAGGCGCCCGAGGGGCACACGTACGCGTGGACCGAGAACCCGCTCGGCATCAACGGCTACTACCTCGTCAGCAAGGGCGAGAAGACGCCGTACCGCCTCAAGCTGCGCTCGGCCTCGTACAACAACATCCAGGCGCTGACCGAACTGCTGCCGGGCACGCTGGTGGCGGACATGGTGGCGATCCTCGGGTCGATGTTCTTCGTGGTCGGGGACATCGACAAGTAGGCCGTGGACATCGGCAAGTAGGCCGTGGACACCGGCGGGCGGTCCGTGGACACCTGCGGGCGGGCCGTACGCGGCTCAGTCCGCGGACGCCTCGCCCAGCGGGTCGGGGATCCCGGCCGGCTGCACCAGCCAGCCGAAGTCGCCGAGACCGCCCGCCGCGGTGAGCTCGGCGGCCTCTCCGGCGCTCGCGAGGGCGCGTACGTACTCCGCGGGGTTCGTGGAGGCGAGGGTGAGCGGAGGGCGTGCGCCGGTGAGGCCCAGGGCGTGCAGAGCGGCGCGCTGTGAGATCACCCGCCCTCCGGGCAGCGCGCACGCGTCCAGCGCGACGTGCGCCGTGACATCGCACGACCCGTCCGGCACGGGCGTGGTCCCCCGCCCCTCCCGGAAGCCGGCCAGCGTCCCGAACGGAGGGCGCGCGCCCGCGGTGTGCGCGTAGTCGACCGCCACCGCGAGCCCCCGGCCGACACACGAGACCGCCGAGGCCCATGCGGCGTCCCGGGGCAGACCGATCTCGGCGCGCAGCCCCTCCTCGCCCGGCAGCGGCCACCAGCGGGCGAGCCACTCCGCCTCGGCGCCCGAGACCGGCACCCCGAGCCGCTCGGTCCCGTCCTCGCGGACGAGGACCAGCCGGGCGACGCCCGCCGCGTCCACCTCGGCGACCTCGACGGGCACGTTGTCCAGCCATTCGTTGGCGAACAGCAGTCCGGTGACGTCCTCGGGCGGCTCGGCGGTCCACTCGATCCGGGGATCCAGCCCCGGGGGCCGGTCCGCGATCTCGACGGCACACGCACGCACGCGTGCCGCCACGTCCGCCGGCAGCGCCCCGAGCACCCCCGCGGCCAGCTCGCCCCGGCCTGCGGCCATGTCGACGAAGTCCAGCCGCCGCGGGCGGCCCAGTGCCTCGTCGACGCGGCACAGCAGCCCGGCCACCGCCCGTGCGAACAGCGGCGAGGCGTGCACGGACGTACGGAAGTGCCCGGCCGGCCCCTCCGGCCCGCGGTAGAAGCCGCCGGGCCCGTACAGCGCCTCCTGTGCGGCCGTACGCCACCCCCGCCACCGGCCCGTCCTGTCCGCCGCGTGCCCCTCGGCACGGCCCGTCGTCTCGTCCGTCACGGCGCAAGGCTAAGCGCACAGGAGAACGGGGCCTCCACCTTGCGGAGTACGCGGGGCGGGCTCGGATCGGCCCTCCGGTTGACCCCGGCGCACATCGCGCTTCCCTACTCTGGGTTACGTGCAGCGCCTCTATGACTTTCTCCGCAGACACCCGACCGGGGTCGACTCCTTCTGGGCGATCGTCCTGTTCGGGCTCTCCGCGGCGAGCGGAACGGTCGAGCGGGAGGCCGCCGGGACCGATCAGCCGTGGCTCGTGGTCCCGGTCGCGCTGCTGCTGTGCGTGGTGGTCGCGCTGCGCCGCCGTATGCCGGAGAAGATGCTGGTCCTGGCCGCCGTGGTCGGTGTCGCCCAGCTCGTCCTGGACGTGGCGACCACACCGGCGAACTTCGCCATGCTGGTGATCGTCCACACGGTGGCCGCCACCGGCGAGAGCTGGGCCCGCCGCTTCGGCCTGGCCGCCGGCCTGGTCGCGGCGCCGCTGGCGCAGATCCGCTGGCACGACCCGGACACCAGCGCGCTGGGCAATGCGGCGATCGCCGTGTTCCAGACGGTCCCGTTCGCCCTGGCCTGGGTCCTCGGCGACTCGCTGCGCACCCGCCGTGCCTACTTCGCGCAGCTGGAGGAGCGCGCGGCCCGTCTGGAGAAGGAGCGCGAGGCGCAGGCCAAGGTCGCGGTGGCCGCCGAACGTGCCCGCATCGCCCGGGAGCTGCACGACGTCGTCGCGCACAACGTGTCGGTGATGGTGGTGCAGGCCGACGGCGCCGCCTACGTCCTCGACGCCGCCCCCGACCAGGCGAAGAAGGCCCTGGAGACCATCTCCTCCACCGGCCGCCAGGCACTCGCCGAGATGCGCCGTCTGCTGGGCGTGCTGCGTACCGGCGAGCACGAGGAGGCCGGGGAGTACGTGCCGCAGCCCGACGTCGAGCAGATCGAGGATCTGGTCGAGCAGTGCCGCGGTTCCGGTCTGCCTGTCGACTTCAAGGTCGAGGGCACCCCGCGGCCGCTGCCCAGCGGCGTCGAGCTGACCGCGTACCGGATCGTCCAGGAGGCGCTCACCAACACGCGCAAGCACGGCGGTCCCGACACCGGGGCGAGCGTGCGGCTGGTCTACTTCGACGACGGCCTCGGCCTGCTCGTCGAGGACGACGGCAAGGGCGCCCCGCACGAGCTGTACGAGGAGGGCGGCGTGGACGGACAGGGCCACGGCCTGATCGGCATGCGCGAGCGTGTCGGCATGGTCGGGGGCACCCTGGACGCGGGCCCGCGGCCTGGCGGAGGATTCCGCATCAGTGCCCTGCTGCCGCTCAAACCGGCGCACTGACGTCGGCGCACGCCCCGGTGACACCTGTAAGACCCCGCCGGACCACCTGGACAAGACCTCCGGACCAGACCTCCGGACCGACCGGACAAGACCCCGGACCACCCGCAAGACCCGCCAGACCGTCGCCGGCCCGGGCCGGACGGAGAACGGAAGAGGACCCGATGACGATCCGCGTGATGCTCGTCGACGACCAGGTGCTGCTGCGCACCGGATTCCGGATGGTGCTCGCGGCCCAGCCGGACATGGAGGTCGTCGCCGAGGCGGGCGACGGCGTCGAGGCCCTCCAGGTGCTGCGCGCGACCCAGGTCGACGTCGTACTGATGGATGTGCGCATGCCCAAGCTGGACGGCGTGGAGACCACCCGCCGCATCTGCTCGGAGCCCGAACCGCCCAAGGTGCTGATCCTGACCACCTTCGACCTCGACGAGTACGCCTTCTCCGGACTGAAGGCGGGCGCCTCCGGCTTCATGCTCAAGGACGTGCCGCCCGGCGAACTGCTCGCCGCCATCCGCTCCGTGCACAGCGGCGACGCGGTCGTGGCGCCGTCGACCACCCGCCGGCTGCTGGACCGGTTCGCGCCGATGCTGCCCGCCACCGGCGGCGAACCCCGGCACAAGGAGCTGGAGCGGCTCACCGACCGTGAGCGCGAGGTCATGGTGCTGGTCGCGCAGGGCCTGTCCAACGGCGAGATCGCGGCCCGCCTCGTGCTGTCCGAGGCGACCGTGAAGACGCACGTCGGCCGCATCCTGACCAAGCTCGGCCTGCGGGACCGTGTGCAGGTGGTGGTGCTCGCCTACGAGACCGGGCTCGTACGGGCCGGCGGACACGGCTGACGGGCCCCCGCCCCGCCGGTGGCGTCGGCGCATGCTCCTGCGGGGCAACGGCCCCTTCGGGGGCGGCAGGACACAGACCGCGTACGAGATGCAGCGCCGCCTGCGTCCCGGAGACCGCCGGCCGTGTCGCCGCCCTGGCCGGGCTGACGCTGCGGCCCGACGGCGAGGGCGCGCCGCGGACCCGGCTGCGGCAGGCACGGGCCGGCCTCCGGCACATCCGGTTCGACCGAACCGGACGCCCCGGGGCTGCCGCAGCAGGCCGGCCGATCCGGGCAAAAGCCCCCAGGGCCCTTCTGGCGGGTCTCCGCGGCGTCGCGACGCCCGGCACGCATGGCCCGCCGCACGGCGCGAAGGGCCGGGTGACTCCGCCGCACGACTCTCCGCACCGCACGCCGACCGCGCGCACCGGACGCCGCTCCCGCTCCCACGGAGATCCGTCAGAAGGGCCCTAGCGGAGCATCCCCTCCAGGAAGTCGCTGCCCAGCCGCGCGACCACCGTCACGTCGAGCTGGTGCAGCACGTAGCGCCCGCGCCGGCGCGTGGTGACCAGCCCCGCCTTCTTGAGCACCCCGAGGTGCCGTGATATCTCGGGGGCGGTCATGCCGTGCACCTGCGCCAGATCGCTGGTGGTGTACGCGCTGCGGGCCAGCAGGCGGCACAGCCGCATCCGCACCGGGTGGGACAGGGCGGTCATCCGCAGGGTGAGCTGCTCCAGCGACAGCGGCGAGGACAGCTCGGGCGAGCCGACGGGGTAGTGCAGCAGCGGCTGCCAGCCGGCCCGGTGCAGCACGCTCAGATGCGGCCGCCCCAGGCTCGTCGGCAGCAGGTACAGGCCGTCCGCCCCGGCGGTCGTACGTCCTTCGAGGACCTTGTCCACGACGATCCGCGTGCCGTCCTCCTCCAGCGACAGGGCCGGGGAGACCGCGGCCAGCGCCTCCGCCAGGCCGCGGCGGCGCAGCAGGTCCGTCTTGTGCCGGGCGTCGGCCGCCAGCTGGTGGCTCAGCCGGGCCCATGCCTCCGCGAAGAAGGCGTCGTCGCAGTCCTCCAGGAAGCGGCGCAGCCAGGCGCGCACCGCGGGCGGGTCGTCCAGCAGCCGCTGGGTGAAGCGCACCTGCGGGTGCCCGCGGGACGCGGCCGTCTCCAGCGCGCGGCGGCGGACCTCCGCGTCCGAGAGGATGCCCGTCGCCGGCAGGTCGTACTGCGACATGCAGGTGAACTCCAGCGCCGCGTCCACGAACTGCTCGTCGGTCAGCTTGTCCAGCAGGTCCAGGTCCTCGGCGAGCGTGGTGCCCGGCGGCGTGCCGCCCGCGAGGCCCGCGAACGGCAGGAACAGGTCCGAGAACGTCGACCGCCACAGGAAGTCCGCCTCGCACATCCGGTCGGCCAGATGCGGGTCGAGACGGGCGGCGACGGCGGTCGCCCACGCCTGGAGGCCGGGGTGATGGGCCGGCTCGGACAGCGCGTGCAGCGCCATGCCGAGCTCGGCCAGGGGCGAGGTCACGAAGACGACCCCCTGCGGCCGCAGCCCCGCGATGTCGATGCGCACGCTCATGCCCCCATGGTGCACCCCGCCCCCGGCCGCGCCCCCGTCGATTGACCGCGCCCGTCAATCGACGCGACAGTCGTCGTGACCGGGCGCAGCCTGGAACGACCGGGGCGTCCCGCGGAGCCTTCCGGATCCGCGGGACCCCCTCCCGGCGTCCACCCGAGGCGGGCCCATGAGCATCACCCAGCAGTACGCCCTCGACACCCACCGCGCCCTGCGGCTCGGCGAGCCCGTCCCGCCCGAGCCCGGCACCCACGACCTGCGGACCGTGCGCGAGCTGCGCGGTCTGCGCCGATTCCGCGCGGTCCTGGCGGGCCGCCCCGCCCGCGGCCGGATCCGGCTCGCCCTGGGGCGGTGGACACGGCCGCGTGCCACGAGGTGACGCCGCCGCGCCGGGGACCGGCACGCCGGAGCCCGCCGCGCTAGGACAGGCCGGGCAGACGCGCGGCGAAGTCCGCGGCCGCCTCCCGCACGTCGTCCGCCGTCCAGTCGAGGCCCGCCGAGCGCACGGTGACCTCGGTCAGCGCCAGCCCCGGGCCGCCCGGCGCCCAGCCGGCGGCGAACAGCATCGTGCCGGTCTCCTCGGCCTGGCGCACCGCGGCCTCGGCGAGCACCTCCGCGTCGTACGGCAGCCAGACCTGGAACTGGTGGATGTGCGGTGTCCCGGGGTGCACACGCGTCCACGGCAGGCCCGCCGCGGCGAAGCCGTCCCGCAGCGCGGCGGCGACCACGCGCGCGTGCCGCACGTACCGCGGCAGCATCGGCAGCTCCCGCTCCAGCCCGGCCAGCGCCGAGAGCACCGTCGGGAACTGCTGGAAGACCAGCCCCCCGTAGCGGTGCCGCCATGCCTTCGCCTCGTCGATCAGCGTGTCCGGGCCCGCGAGG
This sequence comes from Streptomyces sp. NPDC093094, assembly GCF_044754345.1. Classification (NCBI taxonomy): domain Bacteria; kingdom Bacillati; phylum Actinomycetota; class Actinomycetes; order Kitasatosporales; family Streptomycetaceae; genus Streptomyces; species Streptomyces sp. NPDC093094. The sequence goes on from NZ_JBIVOX010000005.1 coordinate 494,632, forward strand.
GCGGCGCCGCCGAAGCCGTCGAGGGACTTGTAGAACGACACGTAGACACTGTCCGCGAGACCCGCGATCTCCTCCAGGGGACGGCCGAAGTGCTCCGTGGTCTCCCACAGGCGTGCCCCGTCGAAGTGCACCACCGCGTCCCGCTCGCGCGCCGCGTCCACGAGCTCGGTCAGCTCCTCCCAGGACGGCAGCAGGAACCCGGCGTCCCTGAGCGGCAGCTCCAGCATCAGCGCGCCGAAGGGCTCCTCGAAACCGCGCACCTCCGCGGCGGTGGGCAGCCGGGACTCGGAGGTCAGCCGGGCCGGGCGCAATCCGCTGACCAGGCTGAACGCGGCACGCTCATGCATCTCCGGGTGAGCCAGCCCGTGCAGTGCGACGGTGGGGCTGCCGGTGCGGCCCGCCCAGCAGCGCAGGGCGACCTGCTGGGCCATGGTGCCGGTCGGGAAGAACGCGGCCGCCTCCGTGCCGAGGAGCTCCGCGACGCGCGTCTCCAGGGCCTCCACGACCCCGTCGCCGTACAGGTCGGCCGGTTCGTCCAGGTCGTACACCTCGGGCGCCGTCTCCCGGAGCCGGTCGAGCCGCTCGCGCATCGATCCGCCGGAGCCGGGCCGCGACAGCACGCGCCGCGCCCCGCGGAAGGCGGCGCTCCGGCGCTCGCGCAACCTCTTCGGCCCCGATCGGGTGTCCTGCTCGCTCTGGTGCTCCGCCGCGGCGCTCATGCCCGGGATCATGCCCCTCGCGGACACGGTGCGGCACCGGGATTCCGGTGTCCGCGCGGCGCGTGGGGAAACCCACAGCCTGTGGATGACCGGACACCCCCCGAACCGATCGCGTTAACATGACGAGAAATCGTCCGGTACCCAGAGCGGACTGGAACGGGAAGGCCACCGTCGCGTGAGTACAGTCCAACAGCCAGACCCCAGGGACCGCCCCGCGCGGCTCACCGTAGGCGTCGTCGGCGCCGGTCGGGTGGGCCCTGTGCTGGCGGCGTCCCTCCGGCTCGCCGGGCACCGCCCGGTCGCCGTCTCGGCCGTCTCCGACACCTCCCGGCGGCGTGCCGCCGAACTGCTGCCCGACGCGCAGGTCGTGCCGCCCGCCGAGGTGCTGGAGCGCTCCGACCTGGTGCTGCTCACCGTCCCCGACGACACGCTGCCGGGCCTCGTGCAGGGCCTCGCCGACACCGGCGCGGTGCGCCCGGGCCAGCTGCTGGTGCACACCTCCGGACGCTACGGCGCCAAGGTGCTCGACCCCGCCCTGCGCGCGGGCGCGCTGCCGCTGGCGCTGCACCCGGCGATGACGTTCACCGGCACACCCGTCGACGTGCAGCGCCTGGCGGGCTGCTCCTTCGGCGTGACCGCCCCGCAGGAGCTGCGGCTGGCCGCCGAGGCCCTGGTGATCGAGATGGGCGGCGAGCCGGAGTGGATCGCCGAGGAGAACCGCCCGCTCTACCACGCGGCCCTCGCGCTGGGCGCGAACCACCTGGTGACCCTGGTCGCCCAGTCCATGGAACTGCTGCGCACCGCCGGTGTCGCGGCCCCCGACCGGATGCTCGGCCCGCTGCTCGGCGCCGCCCTGGACAACGCCCTGCGCTCCGGCGACGCCGCCCTGACCGGCCCCGTCGCACGCGGCGACGCGGGCACGGTCGCCGCCCACGTGGCCGAACTGCACCGGCACGCCCCGCAGACCGTCGCCGGCTATCTGGCCATGGCACGGGCGACCGCCGACCGGGCGCTCGCCAGCGGCCTGCTCAAGCCGGAACTCGCCGAGGACCTGCTCGGGGTGCTCGTCGGCCGGACCGGTCCGGCCGGCCCGACCGACGGGAGCGACGGCGCCGAAGGAGACGCCCGATGACCACCACCCTGCTGCGCACCGCCGCCGAACTGTCCGCACGCGCGCGTGCGGGCCGCCGCGCCGTCGTGATGACCATGGGGGCCCTGCACGAGGGCCACGCCACCCTGATCCGTGCCGCGCGCGAGACCGCCGGGCCCGACGGGGAGGTCGTCGTCACGGTCTTCGTCAACCCGCTGCAGTTCGGCGCGGGCGAGGACCTCGACCGCTACCCGCGCACCCTGGACGCCGACCTGAAGGTCTGCGAGGCGGCCGGTGCCGACGTCGTCCTCGCGCCCTCGGCCGAGGAGGTCTACCCCGGCGGCGAGCCGCAGGTGCGGATCACCGCCGGTCCCATGGGCGGGCGCCTGGAGGGCTCCTCCCGGCCCGGCCACTTCGACGGCATGCTCACCGTCGTCGCCAAGCTGCTCCACCTCACCCGGCCCGACGTGGCGTTCTTCGGGCAGAAGGACGCCCAGCAGCTCGCCCTGATCCGGCGCATGGTCCGCGACCTGAACTTCGGCGTGGAGATCGTCGGCGTGCCCACCGTGCGCGAGGAGGACGGCCTGGCGCTGTCCAGCCGCAACCGCTACCTGTCCCCGGGCCAGCGGCGCACCGCGCTCGCCCTGTCCGGCGCGCTGTTCGCGGGCCGCGACCGGCACGCCGCGCAGGAGGCACTGCGCGCACGGGCGCTCCAGGTGCCCGCCACGCACGCGCGTGCCGAGGCGCTCAGCGCCCTGGGCGAGTCCCGCGCCGCCGCCGACGCGCACGCCGTCGCCCAGGCCGTGCCCGGCGCCGCCTCGGCCGTCCGCGCGGCCGCCCGTCTCGTCCTGGACGAGGCCGCCCGCCTGGACCCGCCGCTCGAGCTGGACTACCTCGCGCTCGTCGACCCGTCCGACTTCACCGAGATCGACGACGACCACCTCGGCGAGGCCGTCCTCGCCGTCGCCGCCCGGGTCGGCACCACCCGGCTGATCGACAATCTGCCCCTGACCTTCGGAGCCGCCTCGTGACCAGCACAGGCATACGACTGCACGCGCCCGCGCCGGGCTGGTCGATCGACGCGGACGTGGTCGTGGTGGGCTCCGGAGTGGCGGGCCTGACCGCGGCCCTGCGCTGCGAGGCGGCCGGTCTGAGGACGGTCGTCGTCACCAAGGCCCGCCTCGACGACGGCTCCACCCGCTGGGCGCAGGGCGGCATCGCCGCGGCCCTCGGCGAGGGCGACACCCCCGAACAGCACCTCGACGACACCCTGGTCGCGGGCGCCGGCCTGTGCGACGAGGAAGCCGTGCGCCTTCTCGTCACCGAGGGCCCGGACGCCGTGCGGCGGCTGATCGCGACCGGTGCCGCGTTCGACACCGACGACGAGGGCGGCATCGAGCTGACCCGCGAGGGCGGCCACCACCGGCGCCGCATCGCCCACGCGGGCGGCGACGCGACCGGCGCGGAGATCTCCCGCGCGCTCGTGGAAGCCGTCCGCGCGCGTGGCCTGCGGACCGTCGAGAACGCGCTCGTGCTGGACCTGCTGACGGACGCCGAGGGCCGTACGGCCGGGGTGACCCTGCACGTGATGGGCGAGGGCCAGCACGACGGTGTGGGCGCCGTGCACGCGCCCGCGGTCGTCCTCGCGACCGGCGGCATGGGCCAGGTCTTCTCCGCCACCACCAACCCGTCCGTCTCCACCGGCGACGGCGTGGCTCTCGCCCTGCGCGCGGGCGCCGAGGTCAGCGACCTGGAGTTCGTGCAGTTCCACCCGACGGTGCTGTTCCTCGGGACGGAGGCGGAGGGCCAGCAGCCGCTGGTGTCCGAGGCCGTACGCGGCGAGGGCGCCCACCTGGTGGACGCCGACGGCGTGCGCTTCATGGTCGGACAGCACGAGCTGGCCGAGCTGGCGCCGCGCGACATCGTCGCCAAGGGCATCATGCGCCGTATGCAGGAGCGGGACGCCGAGCACATGTACCTCGACGCCCGGCACTTCGGCGCCGAGATGTGGGAGCACCGCTTCCCGACGATCCTCGCCGCCTGCCGCGCCCACGGCATCGACCCGGTCACCGAGCCCGTCCCGGTCGCCCCGGCCGCCCACTACGCCTCCGGCGGCGTGCGCACCGACTCCCGGGGCCGTACGACGGTCCCCGGCCTGTACGCGTGCGGCGAGGTCGCCTGCACCGGTGTGCACGGCGCCAACCGGCTCGCCTCCAACTCGCTGCTGGAGGGCCTCGTCTACGCCGAGCGCATCGCCGCGGACATCGCCGCGCGGCACGCCGCCGACGGCCTCCACGCGCGCGTGCCGCAACCCGTCCCGTACCCGGAGGTCCCGGCCCACCCCCTGCAGGCGTCCGAGGCCCGCTTCGCGATCCAGCGGACCATGACCGCGGGCGCGGGCGTCCTGCGCTCGGCCGTGTCGCTCCAGCGGGCCGCCGAGCAGCTCCAGCGGCTGCACACCGAGGCCCGTGACGCCCTCGACGAGAACGGCAAGACCGCCGAGCCCGGCGTCGACACCTGGGAGGCCACCAACCTCCTGTGCGTCGCCCGGGTGCTGGTCGCCGCGGCCCTGCTGCGCGAGGAGACCCGCGGCTGCCACTGGCGCGAGGACCGGGCCGAGCGGGACGACACGACCTGGCGCCGCCATGTCGTCGTACGGCTGAATCCGGACCGCACGCTCGCCGTGCACACCACCGACACCGCAGACTTTCCCCCTACCCGGCAGCCCCAGCCCTCCCAGGAGCAGTGACAGAAGTGAGCGACACCGACCTTCCCCTCGTCCAAGAAGGCGGCTGCGGCGACGGCTGCGCCTGCGGCGGCGACGCCGAGTACCTGGAGAGCGGCCTCGACCCCGCCCTCGCGCAGCTGCTCGCCGACGCCGGGCTCGACCCGCTGGAGGTCGAGGACGTCGCCAACGTGGCGATCCAGGAGGACCTGGCCGGCGGCGTCGACGTGACGACCGTGGCGACCATCCCCGAGGACGCCGTCGCCACCGCCGACTTCGTCGCCCGCGAGGCCGGCGTCGTCGCGGGCCTCAGGATCGCCGAGGCGGTCGTCTCGATCGTCGCCACCGACGAGTTCGAGGTCGAGCGGCACGTCGAGGACGGCGACCGCGTGGAGCCCGGGCAGAAGCTGCTGTCCGTCACCACCCGCACCCGCGACCTGCTGACCGCCGAGCGCAGCGCGCTGAACCTGCTGTGCCGCCTGTCGGGCATCGCCACCGCCACGCGCGCCTGGGCCGACGCACTGGAGGGCACCGGCGCGCGGGTGCGGGACACCCGCAAGACGACGCCGGGCCTGCGCGCGCTGGAGAAGTTCGCCGTGCGCTGCGGCGGCGGCGTCAACCACCGCATGTCCCTGTCGGACGCGGCGCTGGTCAAGGACAACCACGTGGTCGCGGCCGGCGGCGTCGCCCAGGCGTTCACGGCCGTACGGGAGGCGTTCCCGGACGTGCCGATCGAGGTCGAGGTCGACACCCTGCACCAGCTGCGCGAGGTCGTCGACGCGGGCGCGGACCTGATCCTGCTGGACAACTTCACGCCCGGCGAGTGCGAGGAGGCCGTGGCCCTCGTGCACGGCCGCGCCGCGCTGGAGGCGTCGGGCCGGCTCACCCTGGACAACGCCAAGGCGTACGCGTCCACCGGGGTGGACTACCTCGCCGTGGGGGCCCTGACCCACTCCTCGCCGATCCTGGACATCGGTCTGGATCTGCGAGCGGCGGAGTAGGGAGCGGGAACCGGCCATGCTGCTGACGATCGACGTAGGCAACACGCACACCGTGCTCGGTCTGTTCGACGGCGAGGACATCGTCGAACACTGGCGGATCTCCACGGACGCCCGCCGGACCGCCGACGAACTGGCGGTGCTGCTGCAGGGCCTGATGGGCATGCACCCCCTCCTCGGCGACGAACTGGGGGACGGCATCGACGGCATCGCCATCTGCGCGACCGTCCCGTCGGTCCTGCACGAGCTGCGTGAGGTCACCCGCCGCTACTACGGCGACGTCCCGGCGGTCCTGGTCGAGCCCGGCGTGAAGACGGGCGTGCCGATCCTCACCGACAACCCCAAGGAGGTCGGCGCGGACCGCATCATCAACGCGGTCGCCGCCGTCGACCTCTACGGCGGTCCGGCGATCGTCGTCGACTTCGGTACGGCGACGACGTTCGACGCGGTCAGCGCGCGCGGGGAGTACATCGGCGGGGTCATCGCGCCGGGCATCGAGATCTCGGTCGAGGCGCTCGGCGTCAAGGGCGCCCAGCTGCGCAAGATCGAGGTGGCGCGGCCGCGCAGCGTGATCGGCAAGAACACCGTCGAGGCCATGCAGTCCGGCATCGTCTACGGCTTCGCCGGGCAGGTCGACGGCGTGGTGAGCCGGATGGCGCGCGAGATGGCCGACGATCCCGAGGACGTGACGGTGATCGCCACGGGCGGGCTCGCCCCGATGGTCCTCGGCGAGTCCTCGGTCATCGACGAGCACGAGCCCTGGCTGACGCTGATCGGCCTGCGCCTGGTCTACGAGCGGAACATCTCGCGGATGTGAGGCGGGTGGCGCGGCCGGGCGAGTGGACCGGCCGCGCCACACCCGCCTGATCAGCCGGGTTTGTCTGATTAGCGCGTACTGTCGCCGCATGCCCACGCCATACGGATCCCGCGGCGGCATGGCGTTCGGCGCGGAGGAGCTGCGTGTGCTCCGCCGCGCCCTCGCCCTCGCCCTCCACCCCTCGCCCGCCTCGGCCCAGGACGTCCAGGACTGCCATCGCCTCGCCGAGTCGCTCGACGAGGCGACGCGGGAGGGGGTCCGGCTGCGCGCGTTCCTGGTGGCCGACCTGGCCCGCTACCGGGCCGCCCTGCCCGGCACCGCGGCCGGCTACCTCGCACTGCTGGAGGAGGTGCTGGGGGCCGGTCACCGCCCGGACCCCGACGACCTCGCCGCGCTGCGCGCCCTGCGCGGCAACCCCGTCGCCGCCGCGCTGCTCCAGCGCTGCCAGATCCTCGCGGAGCAGGACGTGCGGTCCCGTCTGGCCCGCCGCTCCCGTCCCGCGGCGGCGTCCCCGGCCGTCCCGTCCCCGGTCGTCCCCGCGTCCCGCACCCGTCTCCTGGCCCTCCCCGGCGGCCGCACGGAGCCTCCGTCCCCCCGCCGCTCCCCGGAACCGGCCCTCAGGGGCGCGCGCCCCGACCGCGCGGCAGGCCCGACGGGCGTCCAGGACGGGCAGGATCCGGCAGGGCGGCAGGCAGGGGCCGCCGGCGGCCGCTCCGAGGCGATGCCGGTCGGCCGCGCCGAGAGCCGGGCCGGGGCATGCTCGGCGGGCCTCGTCGACGAGCGGACCGGCACCCGACCGACGGGCCGGCCCGTCGCGGCCGACCGGACGGGACCGACGGGCGGGCGTCCCCCGGCGCCCGCGACCGGACTCACGGGCGGCCGTACAGCGTTCACGGCGGGCCCCGCCGGCCTCATGGGCCCCGCCGGCCTCGCGGGCGCCCCGGGAGCCGGGCAGGAGCCGGGCGGGACGCCCGTGCGGAAGCCCGGGCGGACGCCGGAGGAGCGGCCCGCCGGGGAACCGGCCGTGCCCCCGTCGGCCCCCGCCGGGCCCGGGCCCCGGCGCCCCGTCCCCACACCGGGCGAGGTGTTCCCGAAGCGCAAGCCGCAGGGCCCTGCCGACCCGCGGCAGAGACTGGCCGCAGGCTGAGGGACACCCGCCGCGAGCCCGCCTGTGCCCCGGACCGGCCGTCATCGGCCGGTCCGGGGCACACACGCGCGGGCGCCCCGTTCCTCCGGCCCGGGGGCCCGCCCGGAGCCGCTCCGCACCCCGGCACCGGCGCCTTCGCGCGCGTGGCTACCCTGGGGTCATGGACTACCTCTCCGCGCTGCTGCCCCCGGTCGTGATGGCCGTGTTCTTCGTCGGCGTGATCCGGGTGATCGTCAAGACCCAGGGCGGCACCCAGAAGGCCAAGGAGGACGCGGCCGTCGACGCCGCCCTCGAGCGGGCCGGCGACGCCCGCCCCCCGGCCGGCGCGGACGCCTGACCGCACCGCCGCGCAGCACCTCGGCGTACGACTCCCCGGAGGAGTCGTACGCCCTTTTTGTCCCGGTTCAGAGCAAAAGTTCACGTCCGGCACGCCATCGACGTGATCTCCCACTATTGTCTGAGCTGTGCCTCGCCCATTGGGAGAACTCGAAGACGCGGTCATGACGCGGGTGTGGAAGTGGAACCGCCCGGTGACCGTTCGAGAAGTCCTTGAAGACCTTCAGCAGGAACGGTCGATCGCCTACACCACGGTGATGACCGTTCTGGACAATCTCCATCAGAAGGGCTGGGTGCGCCGTGAGGCGGAAGGCCGGGCCTATCGATATGAGGCGGTCTCCACCCGCGCCGCCTACGCCGCGGCCCTGATGAACGACGCCTGGGCGCAGAGCGACAACGCCGCGGCCGCACTCGTCGCCTTCTTCGGGATGATGAGCGACGAACAGCGGCAGGCCCTCACGGATGCCGTACGGATCGTCCAAGGGCCGGAATCCGCCGAACCCCCGGAAGCCCCCGAACCCGCGCGTCCCGCCGAAGAAGCCGTACGGCCCGCCGAACCGTCCGAAGGCGCCGGCGGGGACAACCCCGGTTCCGCACCGGAGGCGGACGGGCGATAGCGTCCGCTCATGTCAGCAGCCAGTCCCGAAGTCACCGCTAAAGCCATCACCGTCCGCCGGGCCCGGACCAGCGATGTCCCCGCCGTGCGCCGACTCCTTGACGCGTACGTCCGTGACGGCATCCTGCTCGACAAAGCGACGGTGACCCTTTACGAGGACATCCAGGAGTTCTGGGTCGCGGAACGCGACGACAACGCCGAGGTGGTCGGCTGCGGCGCGCTGCACGTGATGTGGGAAGACCTCGCGGAAGTCCGCACGCTGGCGGTCAGGCCCGGCCTGAAGGGCGCCGGGGTCGGCCACCGGGTGCTGGAGAAGCTGCTGGAGACCGCCCGCTGGATCGGCGTTCGCCGGGTTTTCTGCCTGACCTTCGAAGTGGACTTCTTCGGCAGCCACGGCTTCGTGGAGATCGGCGAGACGCCGGTGGACACGGATGTCTACGCGGAGCTGCTGCGTTCTTACGACGAGGGCGTGGCGGAGTTCCTCGGTCTCGAACGAGTGAAACCGAACACCTTGGGCAACAGTCGGATGCTTCTGCATCTGTGATCGACGTGCGGTCTATGCCCGGGCTATGCCCCAGGTATGGCCGAGGTATGCGCGGGAGTATCCCCAGGTCTATGCGGTCGCCTATGCCAGGGGTATTCTGACGGATCCCCCATGTCCAGTTCCCTCATGTCCAGTTCCCCTATGTCCGAAACGCGCATGTTTCCGGGGCCGGGGCGGACCGCTGGTGCTCTCCCGGGGGTTTGTGTTTTTCCCGCAAAAGCGGTTTGCTTTCCGACGTACTGCAGTACTGCATATAAGAGGGGGCGGCGAAACGGCGGACGCCGGACCCCCGGCCCTCACGTTATCGATGAAAGGAAATCCGGTGGCACAGAAGGTTCAGGTCCTTCTTGTCGACGACCTCGACGGTGGCGAGGCCGACGAGACCGTGACGTTCGCGCTGGACGGCAAGACGTACGAGATCGATCTCACGACTGCCAATGCGGACAAGCTGCGCGGCCTTCTCGACCCTTACGTGAAGGGCGGCCGGCGCACCGGTGGCCGTGCTTCGGGCGGGCGCGGCAAGGCGCGCGCCGCTTCCGGCGGCAGCCAGGACACCGCGGCCATCCGCGCCTGGGCCAAGGAGAACGGTTACGAGGTCAACGACCGCGGCCGGGTTCCCGCGTCCATTCGTGAGGCGTACGAGAAGGCCAACGGCTGAGCGCGGACGCGCCCCAGCCGGATCCGGTGGCACTGCGCGGCCACCGTTTCCACCACCCGCGCGAGATCGGGGGCGTCCCCTACGCCCCCCAGGGCCGACAGCGTCGGCAGCGATGCCTCGACCTCGCACCCCGGCACGGGGGGCCGCAGCCAAGCGGCCCCCTGCAGCGAACCGGTGCGGGCCGACGGCCGCGTCCGGCGGCTCCCTCCCGGTCCGCGGCCGGCCGTGGCCGGTGAGCCGGCCCCTGCCCGCGGACGCTCCCCCGTGTCCGGGCCCGCCGGCGTCCCCGGCGCCGCCGCCGACGTCCGAGAGACGGCCCCTGCGGCCGTGCCGTGTCCCACGGGCGGCGGAGCCGTGATGTGCCCGCCCCTGCCGATCGGCACCAGGTCCGGCACCAGAGGACCCCATTCCAGCCAGTCCAGCAGGCCGGGCAGCTCCTCCGCGCCCCCGGCGGCCACCAGCAGCCACATCCGCTCGCCGCACACGGCCACCGGAGAACCGGGCCGCAGATGACGCAGAGCCGCGAGACCGGCCTGAACCGGTACGTCCAGGACGTCGAACCGCACACCTGCGGAAAGTAGGACCGGATCCCCGGGCACTGTCGCCCAGCCCAGTTCGTTCTCGTACCAGCGCCGGACGCGGGCACCGCGCCCGTGCGCCCGGAGGGGCGAGGGGACGACCGGGCAGGCGGACGACAGGGCCGGAGGTGCGGATGACAGGGCCTCGGGAACGGACGGCGGGACCGGAGAGGCCGGTGACGCCGGGGTCACCGGCGGGACTGCGCCAACCATGCCAAGTGCAACCGCCCGAACACCTCCCAAGTTACGCTGAGTGTTTCCACGGGTGCACGCAGTGGCGAAAGGCGGAGCGGGGCCGCGCGCGAGGAGGCACAAGGTTGTTCGCCCGTAGCGGAGGGAAAAGGGGCGCACGGCATGGAGTGTCAGTCCCGGCGGGTAAGACATCCCTAGTGGGAGGGGGCGACGCGCGGGAAAGGCCGTCTCACGTTCGCCATCGGCGTAGTGGCGACTGGGGTAACTGCCTGGCCTGCGGGAACATCGTCTCGCACCATCGGGTTGGAGCAGATGTCGGCGTTCGGGGTCAGGAGGCCATCGACGGTGTCGGCAGTTGGAATGAGCGGTCCCCGCTCGCGGGACTAAGCTGCGGAAGGACAGGGAGGGGAAGTTCCCCCCACTGCCTGACCGCTCTGAGGAGCGATTAACGATGTTCGAGAGGTTCACCGACCGCGCGCGGCGGGTTGTCGTCCTGGCTCAGGAAGAAGCCCGGATGCTCAACCACAACTACATCGGCACCGAGCACATCCTCCTGGGCCTGATCCACGAGGGTGAGGGTGTCGCCGCCAAGGCCCTTGAGAGCCTCGGGATTTCGCTCGAGGCGGTCCGCCAGCAGGTGGAGGAGATCATCGGCCAGGGCCAGCAGGCGCCCTCGGGCCACATCCCCTTCACCCCCCGTGCCAAGAAGGTCCTGGAGCTGTCGCTCCGCGAGGCCCTTCAGCTGGGTCACAACTACATCGGCACGGAGCACATCCTGCTCGGCCTGATCCGCGAGGGCGAGGGCGTCGCCGCCCAGGTCCTCGTCAAGCTGGGCGCAGACCTCAACCGGGTGCGGCAGCAGGTCATCCAGCTGCTCTCCGGTTACCAGGGCAAGGAGACCGCCACCGCCGGCGGGCCTGCCGAGGGCACCCCCTCGACGTCCCTGGTCCTCGACCAGTTCGGCCGGAACCTCACCCAGGCCGCTCGTGAGTCCAAGCTCGACCCGGTCATCGGGCGCGAGAAGGAGATCGAGCGGGTCATGCAGGTGCTGTCCCGCCGCACCAAGAACAACCCGGTCCTGATCGGTGAGCCCGGCGTCGGCAAGACCGCCGTCGTCGAGGGCCTCGCCCAGGCCATCGTCAAGGGCGAGGTGCCCGAGACCCTCAAGGACAAGCACCTCTACACCCTCGACCTCGGTGCCCTGGTCGCCGGCTCCCGCTACCGCGGTGACTTCGAGGAGCGCCTGAAGAAGGTGCTCAAGGAGATCCGCACCCGCGGCGACATCATCCTGTTCATCGACGAGCTGCACACGCTGGTCGGTGCGGGTGCCGCCGAGGGCGCCATCGACGCGGCCTCCATCCTGAAGCCGATGCTGGCGCGCGGTGAGCTCCAGACCATCGGTGCGACCACGCTCGACGAGTACCGCAAGCACCTGGAGAAGGACGCGGCCCTGGAGCGCCGCTTCCAGCCCATCCAGGTCGCCGAGCCGTCGCTGCCGCACACGATCGAGATCCTCAAGGGCCTGCGTGACCGGTACGAGGCGCACCACCGCGTCTCGATCACCGACGAGGCGCTCGTCCAGGCCGCCACCCTGGCCGACCGGTACATCTCGGACCGCTTCCTGCCGGACAAGGCGATCGACCTGATCGACGAGGCCGGTTCCCGGATGCGCATCCGCCGGATGACCGCGCCGCCGGACCTGCGCGAGTTCGACGAGAAGATCGCCGGTGTCCGCCGCGACAAGGAGTCCGCGATCGACTCGCAGGACTTCGAGAAGGCCGCCTCCCTCCGCGACAAGGAGAAGCAGCTCCTGGCCGCCAAGGCCAAGCGGGAGAAGGAGTGGAAGGCCGGCGACATGGACGTCGTCGCCGAGGTCGACGGCGAGCTGATCGCCGAGGTGCTGGCCACGGCCACGGGCATCCCGGTCTTCAAGCTCACCGAGGAGGAGTCCAGCCGCCTGCTCCGCATGGAGGAGGAGCTCCACAAGCGGGTCATCGGCCAGACGGACGCCGTCAAGGCGCTCTCGAAGGCGATCCGCCGTACGCGTGCCGGTCTGAAGGACCCGAAGCGTCCGGGTGGCTCGTTCATCTTCGCCGGCCCGTCCGGTGTCGGTAAGACGGAGCTGTCCAAGGCGCTCGCCGAGTTCCTCTTCGGCGACGAGGACGCGCTGATCTCCCTCGACATGTCGGAGTTCAGCGAGAAGCACACGGTCTCGCGTCTCTTCGGTTCGCCCCCCGGCTACGTGGGCTACGAGGAGGGCGGCCAGCTGACGGAGAAGGTCCGCCGCAAGCCGTTCTCGGTCGTCCTCTTCGACGAGGTCGAGAAGGCCCACCCGGACATCTTCAACTCGCTGCTGCAGATCCTGGAGGACGGTCGCCTGACCGACTCCCAGGGCCGGGTCGTGGACTTCAAGAACACGGTCATCATCATGACGACCAACCTCGGCACCCGGGACATCTCCAAGGGCTTCAACCTGGGCTTCGCGGCCTCGGGCGACAAGAAGACCAACTACGAGCGCATGAAGAACAAGGTCTCGGACGAGCTCAAGCAGCACTTCCGGCCCGAGTTCCTCAACCGTGTCGACGACGTGGTCGTCTTCCCGCAGCTGACGCAGGAGGACATCCTCGCGATCGTCGACCTGATGATCGGCAAGGTGGACGAGCGCCTGAAGGACCGGGACATGGGCATCGAGCTCTCCCAGTCCGCCAAGGAGCTGCTGTCCAAGAAGGGCTACGACCCGGTGCTGGGCGCGCGTCCGCTGCGCCGCACGATCCAGCGCGAGGTCGAGGACACGCTGTCGGAGAAGATCCTCTTCGGCGAGCTGCGCCCCGGTCACATCGTCGTCGTGGACACCGAGGGCGAGGGCGAGTCCCAGACCTTCACGTTCCGGGGCGAGGAGAAGTCCGCTCTCCCCGACGTCCCGCCGATCGAGCAGGCCGCGGGTGGGGCGGGTCCCAACCTGAGCAAGGACGCGTGACCCTGCGGGGCTGAGCGTCACCGAAGGGGCCGGTGCTTTTCGGAGCACCGGCCCCTTCGTGCTGCCCGGCGGCGGGTCACAGCACCAGGTGCCCGGGAGGGCGCAGCGGGCGCCCAGGCAGTCCTGGAAGGCGCGGTGGGCGAAGCCCGGCGCCCCGTCGGCGGGCCGGGGGGTCAGGAGAGCCGGCCGCCGTAGTCCGGCAGTTTGTACGTCTTCTCGGCGTGGCCGCCCGACAGGTCGGTGGCGCTGTTGCCGATGTTCGCGATGATCGTGTAGCCCTTCCTCTCGATGGCGGCGCGCTGGGCGGTCTTGTAGTCGGCGACGTTCTTGAACAGGTCGAGGAAGCCGCGGACGTGCAGCCCGGAGACCTCGTAGCCGCGGTGCTCCAGGTTCCACTCGGTGGGCGCGTAGACGATGCCGGGGCGGGCGGTGACGAAGAACAGGCCGACGCCGTGCTCCTGGGCGTACCGGGCGACCTCCAGGACCGGGCTGTTGGCCGGCTGGGGGTAGCTGAAGCCGAAATCGGTCTCCAGGGCCGTGTTGTCGATGTCCAGGACGATCGCCTGCCGCTCGCCCGGCCTCGCGTTCGCGATCCGCTGTTCGAGGTGGGGCAGCGCCTGGTCCATCACAGCCCGGCAGTCCCGCTGCCAGGTGGCGTAGTCGACGTCCTGCGCGGCAGTCGTGGCGGCGGCGGTCGTCGTGCTGCCGGTGGGCGTCGCGGCTCCGGCGGGGGTGGCCAGGGCTGCCAGCGCGGCCGCGGTGACGGCGGTGGCGGCAGTGCGACGCGTCCAGGGGCGTCGTCCGGTCATCTGTGGGGGTCCTCTCGCGCGCGTACGGCGTCCCGTACACAACTGACGTGTCATGAGCATGCTTGTTCATGAGGGTGGCGTCGAGGGGTCCGGCAGATGACCGGGCGGTGGTTTCGGCGTAGCCCCGGTCACATCCGCAGGTCAGCGCGGTGGAGGCCCCGGTGACATGCCGCACAGGCGATTTGTCCGTTACTAGCCGGAATAGTGGAGACCCGCGGGAGGGGTCCGGAGTGCCGGGTAGCGCAAAACCGGTGGCCGATTGGGTTAAATGGGCGATTCATCCCGAATGGAGGCTCTGTCAAGGAAGCGGGATGTTCGGGGGGTCGTACTAGCTTTCGTCGTAGATCACACGTTTGAGCCTCGATGGCCGACTCGGTTACCAAGGGATGGCCATCCGGACGCCGTTGTGTGCCGGGTGGTTCTCCTTGCCCCCGAACACATGAGGTTCTCGATGTCCAAGCGCACCACGTCCCGTTCCGCCCGCATGTCCGTCCTCCGTACCCGTGTCACCGTCCTGGCCGCCGGGCTGGGTGTGTCGGTCGCGCTGGGGGCCGGGGTCGCGGCTGCCGCGGACACCAGCGCGGCCACGACCGCCGCCGGTGCCGTCCAGGCGCAGGCGGCCGCCCAGGCCAAGGCCGCGAAGGCCGCCGAGGCCGCCGCGGCGGCCAAGGCGAAGGCCGCCGCCGTGAAGAAGGCCGCCGCCCAGCAGGCCGCCGCCAAGAAGGCCGCCGCTGTGAAGAAGGCCGCCGCCAAGAAGGCCGTCTCCTGGGTCTCGCCGGTGAAGCACTACGCCAAGTCGGCGAGCTTCGCGCAGGCCGGTGGCATGTGGGCGCACACCCACAGCGGCCAGGACTTCGCGGTGCCCAGCGGCACCGTGGTCGTCGCCGCGCACGGCGGCACCGTGGTCAAGGCCGGCGGCAACGGCGCCGGTGACGGTCCGGCGTACGGCAACGCCGTCGTCATCAAGCACGCCAACGGCACGTACTCGCAGTACGCCCACCTGTCCCGCGTCGACGTGAGGATCGGTCAGGTCGTCGCCACCGGCCAGAAGATCGCCCTGTCCGGCAACACCGGCAACTCCAGCGGCCCTCACCTGCACTTCGAGATCCGCACCACCCCGAACTACGGCACGGCCGTCGACCCGGTCGCCTTCCTGCGCGGCAAGGGCCTGACTGTCTGAGCCGGTGACGCTCAGGCGCCCGAGTGCGCCTGAGTCACCAGATCCAGGGCGACCTCCAGGACAGCGTTGCGCTTGTCCTCGGGGTCGCCTTCGATGTCCTGCAGGAAGAACATCCCGGCGTGCAGGGTGAAGATCGCGCTGACGCTGCGCACCTGGTCGACCAGGGGGGCGTCGGGGTCGATGACGATGTCGCGCAGTGCGCGCATGCGGTCCTTGAAGAGCTCGCCGATCCGCAGGTCCCGTACGGTCGCCTGGTTCTCCTGCATGAAGCGGAACAGGGGCGACGCCCCGGCCAGGGCCGCGCTGTAGCGCCGTACGATCTCGTGCTTGGTCTCCAGGGTGGAGGGCTGCCGCCGGCCCCACTCGATGAGTTCCTCGATCGGCTTCGTCAGGTCCTCGAAGAGGCTGACGACGATCTCCTCCTTCGTCTTGAAGTGGTAGTAGAGCGCTGCTTTGGTCACCTCCAGCCGCTCGGCGATCTCGCGCAGGGAGGTCTTCTCGTAGCCCTGCTCGGCGAAGAGTTCGAGGGCCACGTCCTGGATGCGCTGGCGGGTGTTGCCGCGGCGCTGCTTTGTGCCGTCCATCGTGACGCCCATCCTCTTACTCCTCGCGCTGCGGCGGAAATCAGCTCGTGCGGATTAACTTACTTGACGCCCGGCTAGTTAGGAGGCTACCTTCTCGCATCGGAGAAAACTAGCCGGTCGGCTAGTAAGTTGCAGGCGCTGGGGGAGACCATGGCGGACACCAAGGAAGTCGTGCAGGACAGCGGGAAACGGCCACAGAGCGTCAGGGTCGTCCTGCTCGCACTGATGATCGCGATGATGCTCGCGATGCTCGACAACATGATCGTGGGCACCGCGATGCCCACGATCGTCGGCGAACTGGGCGGGCTGGAGCATCTGTCCTGGGTGGTGACCTCGTACACCCTGGCCACCGCCGCGTCGACGCCCATCTGGGGCAAGCTCGGCGACATGTACGGGCGCAAGGGCGCGTTCCTCACCTCCATCGCGATCTTCCTGGCCGGGTCCGCGCTCAGCGGCATGGCCCAGGACATGGGCCAGCTGATCGGCTTCCGTGCGGTGCAGGGCCTCGGCGCCGGCGGTCTGATGGTCGGCGTGATGGCGATCATCGGCGACCTCGTGCCGCCGCGCGAGCGCGGCAAGTACCAGGGCCTGATGGCCGGTGTCATGGCTCTGGCCATGATCGGCGGTCCGCTCGTCGGCGGCACCATCACCGACCACTGGGGCTGGCGCTGGGCCTTCTACATCAACCTGCCGCTCGGCGTGGTCGCCCTGGCCGCCGTCGGCGCGGTGCTGCACCTGCCGAAGAAGGCGTCCAAGGCCCGTATCGACTACATCGGCGCCGCGCTGCTCACCGTCGGCATCACGTCCATCGTCCTGGTCACCACCTGGGGCGGCACCGAGTACGCCTGGACGTCCGCGCGGATCATGGAGCTGACCGGCATCGGCGTCGCCGCGCTCGTCGGGTTCCTGTTCTGGGAGACCAGGGCCGCCGAGCCGATCATGCCGCTGCACATCTTCCGCAGCCGCAACTTCACGCTGATGTCCGTCATCGGCTTCATCACCGGCTTCGTGATGTTCGGCGCGGTCCTCTTCCTGCCGCTCTACCAGCAGTCGGTGCAGGGCGCCTCCGCCACCAACTCCGGTCTGCTCCTGCTGCCGATGCTCGGCGCGATGCTGGTCGTGTCGATGATCGCCGGCCGGGTCACCACCAACACCGGCCGCTACAAGCTCTTCCCCGTCGCGGGCGGCGTCCTGATGGTCGCCGGCCTGTACCTGCTGTCGCTGATGGACACCGGGACCTCGCGGCTGACCTCCGGCCTCTACATGGCCGTCCTCGGCGCCGGCATGGGCTTCCTGATGCAGATCACCATGCTGGTCGCGCAGAACAGCGTGGAGCTGAAGGACATGGGCGTCGCCTCCTCCTCCACCACCCTCTTCCGCACCCTGGGCTCCTCCTTCGGCGTCGCGATCATGGGTGCCCTGTTCAACCACCGGGTCCAGGACGTCATGGCCGAGCGGGCCGGGGCACTGGGCTCCCGGATGACCGAGCAGTCCGCCCAGCTGGACGCGGCGAGCCTGGCCAAGCTGCCGGAGGCGGCCCGCGACGCCTACCAGCACGCGGTGTCCTCCGGCACGCACGGGGCGTTCCTGCTCGGCTCGATCGTGGCCGTGATCGCGCTGGTGGCGTCGGTGTTCGTCAAGGAGGTGCCGCTGAAGGGGGCGGGACCGCAGAAGACCGAAGGGAAGGACGCCGCCGAGCGGCAGGCCCCCGTCGGAGAGGCCGTCTGACGGCCGCACGGCTCTGACGTCCGGAGCCGTCCGAAGGCGCCGAGCCGCGCCGACGGCCCCGAGCCTCTCAGCCCACACGCCTCGCAGGCCCCCCGGGAGTGTCCGCCCCGGGGGGCCTGCCGTGCCGAGGGCGTCGCTGCGGGCTCCGGCGCCGGACCTCTTCGACGAGTTCCGGGCCGGGGACCGCGGAGTGCCACCGGCCGCCGGAGTGCGGCCGGTGGCCGGGGGCCCGGCCGCCGAGGGGCACCTGCAACCGGGGAGTCACCGGCCGCCGGAGTGCGACCGGTGCCGGGGTCACCGGCCGCCGGAGCGTCCCCGTTCACCGGACGGCGGCAGCATCGGGTAGCTGCCCGTGTTCGTCGGCGCGTGTTCCGGCAGCCACAGCACGGCGACCGCGCCGTCGGCCGGCATCTGGTCCGGAGCACCCGGCGGCCGTACGTTGCGGAAGGTCAGCCGGGCGCCCAGCACCCGTGCCTGACCCGCCGCGATGGTCAGGCCCAGGCCATGACCGTGTCCGGCGCGGTCCACGCTGCCGGTGCGGAAGCGGCTCGGACCCTCGGCGAGCAGGTCCTCGGGGAAACCGGGCCCGTGGTCGCGGACACGGATCACCCGGCCCTCGACGGTGACCTGGATCGGCGGGCGGCCGTGCCGGGCGGCGTTGGCCAGCAGGTTGAACAGCACCCGCTCCAGACGCCGGGGGTCGGTCGTGACCTCCGACTCGTGCACGACCAGCACCTCGGCGTTCGGGTCCTTGGCCGTCACCCGCCGGGCGACGAACTCGCCCAGCATGATGTCCTGGAGCTCCGCCCGCTCCGAGGCGCCGTCCAGCCGGGCCACCTCCAGCACGTCCTCCACCAGGGTGCGCATGGCCTTCGCCCGGTCCAGCACCAGCTCGGTGGGCCGGCCCGGAGGCAGCAGCTCGGCCGCCGTGAGCAGGCCCGTCACCGGGGTGCGCAGCTCGTGCGCGATGTCGGCGGTGACCCGGCGCTCCGCCTCCAGACGCTGTTTCAGGGCGTCGGCCATCGCGTCCACCGCCCGGGCCAGGTCGTCGGTCTCGTCGCGGACGACCCCGCCGATGGCCTCGCGCACCCGCACCTCCGTCTCGCCCTTGGCGACCCGGTTCGCCGCCGAGGCCGCCTTGCGCAGCCGGCTGGACAGCTGCGCGCCGGTCAGCACCCCGAGCGCGCTGCCGCCGAGGACGGCCGCGATGGAGCCGATGACCAGCGCCTGGTCGAGGTCGTCGAGGATGTCGTCGCTGCGGTCGGGGAAACCGGTGTGCAGGGACAGGACATGACCGTCGGTGGCGGGCACCGCGGCCCATATGTCGGGCGGTCCGTCCGGACTGTCGGACACGAACGTGGCCCGCCGTCCGAGCTCCACCCTCTCCCGCAGCTCGGCCGGCAGATCGGGGTCGTCGAGCACGACGTTGGGGAAGTTCAGCCGGCCGGTCAGCTCGTAGTTCCGCTGCGCTATCTGCACCCGCTCGTCGGCGAGGTCGCGGGCGTTGTCCAGCATCGACACCCGGGCGGCGTTGTGCACGACCAGGCTGAGCGCGACCGCCACCAGCGCGCCGACCAGCGCGATGGCCGTACTGAGCTTCCAGCGCAGCCCCGTCCGCAGACTCCCGTCGTCGAGCCGCTGCCCCAGCCCGCCGCGCAGCCCCCCGGGCCGTCGGCCGAGCGCGGGACCGGGCCTGCCGCCGGCCTCCGGACCGAGACCGGTCCGCCCGTGGCCGCCGCCGTCGCGGGTGCGGCCCGGACCGGTCCGCCCATGGCCGTCGCCGTGGCGGGTGAGGCCGAAGCCGGTCCCTTTCTGCCCGTCGCCGTCGGGGCCGCTGTCGCTGTCCCTGTCGCTGTCCTGTCCTCGGCCGAGGCCGTTCCACCGCACCGCTGTGCCCTGTCCCCGCCCGCTCACGCCTTGAGCTTGTAGCCGAAGCCCCGCACCGTCTCGATGCGGTCCTGGCCGATCTTCGTACGGAGCCGCTGCACATGGACGTCCACGACCCGGGTGTCGCCGCCCCAGCCGTAGTCCCACACGCGCTCCAGCAGCTTGTCCCGGGACAGCACGGTGCCCGGCGCCGAGGAGAACTCCAGCAGCAGCCGCATCTCGGTCGGGGTCAGCGCCACCGGCCGGCCCGCCCGGCGCACCTCCATGCCGTCGGTGTCGACCTCCAGGTCGCCGAAGGCCAGCACCCCGCCCACCGCGGTGTCGGCCTCCTCGGCCTGCGCGCCGCCGCTCGCGTGCCCGAACCGCCGCAGCACCGCGCGGATCCGGGCGACCAGCACGGCTCCGTCGAACGGCTTGGTCACATAGTCGTCGGCGCCCGCCTCCAGCCCCAGGACGACGTCGATGGCGTCGGCCCGCGCCGACAGCATGATCACCGGCACCGTCGACTCGTCACGGATCCGCCGGCACAGGCTCACCCCGTCCAGGCCGGGCACCATCACGTCCAGCAGCGCGATGTCCGGGCGCCGCGCGCGGAACGCCTCCAGCCCCGACAGTCCGTCGGGCATGGCGGTGACCGCGAAACCGTCCCGCTCCAGGGCGAGCTGGGTGGCCTCGCGGATGACGTCGTCGTCCTCGACGAACAGGACGTGGGTCTGGTCTGCCATCCGGCTGCTCCGTCAGTTGCTCTCGGGCACCGGGGCGGGCTCGCCGCCCCGGGCGGTGGTGCCGTAGTCGTTGTGCCAGTGGTGCCGTGCGACGAAACGGCCGGCCGTCCAGCGGTAGGTGATCACGTCTTCCCCGGACGGGTCCGTCACCGCGTCGCCCTTGTCGTACACCTGCTTGGTCACCAGCAGGTCGCCGCGGTCGATCTCGGTGTAGACGGGCGGCTCCTCCATCCGGAAGACGTTCTCGTAGCGGCCGCCCTCCCGCCGGTACACGTACGACCCGACACCGACGGTGTCACCGCAGGTCAACACGTTGATCACGACGTCGTCGACCGATCCGCCGGTCAGTTCCCCGTAGGAGACGTCGACCGGGTACTCGTCGCCGACGCACGGGCGCAGACCCCGCTTGATCGCCGCCGAGACCAGCGGGTCCTCCTGCACCAGCCGGACGGCGTTCACCCGTGGCGCGGCCGCCGCGGGCGCGGACGGGGACGCCGCCGCACCCGACACGCCGGTGTCGTGGGCCGGGCCCTCGTCGCGGGTTCCGGTGCCGCCGGTGGAACAGGCGGAGACGACAAGGGCGACGGCGGCGAACCCGGCCGCCGCCGTGCTCACCGCCTGCCACGAGTCCCGGCCCCGCCCGGGTCGTGCCGCACGCCCGGGGCCCGCGGGGTGTCCCGAGCGCCCTGGGCGTCCTGAGTTCCCTGTCGGTTCCGCGCCGGTCAGGCCGCGCAACGCTCCCGCTCCTCACGCTCCAGCGCGCGTGCGTCGAGATCGCGGGACTCCAGCTCCTCACGGAGCCGGGCGAGGGCCCGGTGCAGCGTGCTCTTGACGGTTCCGGCCGACATGCCGAGAGCGGCGGCCGTCTCCTCCGTGGACATCTGCTCCCAGTGTCGCAGCACGACCACACTGCGCTGCTTCGGGGCGAGCACCTTGAGCACGTCCATCAGCAGGGCGCGGTCGGCGTGCTGCTCGGTGGAGTCGTCCACGCAGGGCTCGGGGAGCTGCTCGGTCGGCACCTCCTCCAGCTTGCGCGCCCGCCACCACTCGGTCCGGGTGTTGATCATCACCCGGCGCAGGTAGGCGTCCGCCAGCCGCTTGTCGGCGATGCCCTCCCAGCGGCCGTACGTGCGGGCCAGCGCGGTCTGGAGCAGGTCCTGGGCGTCGACCGGGTCCGGGACCAGCCGGCGCGCACTGCGCAG
Organism: Streptomyces sp. NPDC093094; assembly: GCF_044754345.1. Taxonomy (NCBI): domain Bacteria; kingdom Bacillati; phylum Actinomycetota; class Actinomycetes; order Kitasatosporales; family Streptomycetaceae; genus Streptomyces; species Streptomyces sp. NPDC093094. Next base: position 516,144 of record NZ_JBIVOX010000005.1, read on the forward strand.
CAGCGCGTCCTGCCGGGTACGGACATACTCCTCGAACTCGAGCACCTCGCCCTGCGCCATGATCAACCGCCTCCCGCTTCCCCGTACTCCGGCGGTCCCACCGCCGCCGCGACACTCCGTGTGGTCTGACATGAAGCTACGGAGGGGTTGTCACGGGGCTGTCCGAAGCAGCCTGCGGGGAGCGCGCGGCTGTCCGTCGGTTGTGTAACAGAAGTAGGCGCGGGGTAAGGAGCGCCACCGGATCACCCCGGTTTGGGGTGTTCGGTGCGCGGTGAGGCCGACGGACGTCTGTCACGGAGGCCGTTCGTGACGGCTGTCGTTCGTAACAGTCGCCGTTTGTGACGGAGGTTGTCCGGGACGGCTGTTGCCCGTGACCGGTACGGCTGTTGTCTGTGACCACGACCGTTCGTGACGGCCGTCGTCCGTGAGGCGGAGGTCGTTCGTGAGGCGGAGGTCGTCCGTAAGGCGGCCGAACCGTCCGGCCGAACCGTCCGGCCGAACCGTCACGGCCCTGCCGGACGGTGTGTCAGCTCTGTGGCAGCCGGTACAGACCGCCCGCCAGTGGCTCGACCAGACCGTCGGCCACCAGCCCGTCCAGGGCGCGGGCGCGCTGCACCGGCTCGTGCCACACGGCGTCCAGCGCGGCCCGCGGCACCGGGGCGTGAGCCTCACGCAGCACGGCCAGCAGCTTGCCGCGCACCTGGCGGTCGGTGCCCGCGTACGTCTGGCCCCGGCGCGGCGGGCCGTCGTGCTCGGGCTTGCCCCCGAGCCGCCACGCGCACTGCGCCGCGATCGGGCAGCGATGACAGGTCTCGTTCTTCGCCGTGCACACCAGCGCGCCCAGCTCCATCGAGGCGGCGGCCCAGCGGGCGGCGGTCGCCTCGTCCTCGGGCAGCAGCGCACGGGCCAGCCTGCGCTCGGCGGCCGTGGTGGCGTTCGGCGGGTACTGCACGCCGGTCACCGCGCGCGCGAACACCCGCCGCACATTGGTGTCGAGCACCGCGTGCCGTCGGCCGTACGCGAACGACGCCACGGCGGCCGCCGTGTACTCGCCGATCCCCGGCAGCGCGAGCAGCTGGGCGTGGTCGGACGGCACATCCCCGCCGTGCCGCTCCGTTATGGCGACCGCGGCACCGTGCAGCCGCAGTGCGCGGCGGGGGTAGCCGAGCCGGCCCCAGGCCCGTACGGCCTCGCCGGGTGCCTCGGCCGCGAGGTCGGCCGGGCGCGGCCAGCGGGCCAGCCACTGCTCGTACACCGGCAGCACCCGGTTGACCGGCGTCTGCTGGAGCATGAACTCGCTGACCATCACCCCCCAGGCGCCGGCCTCCGGGCGACGCCAGGGCAGGTCGCGGGCGTGCTCGTCGAACCAGTCGATGACCGGTGCATGCAGATCCGCCCCGCGGGCTGAGCCGATGGCGGTGTCCTCTCCGGCCACGCCGGTCCTGTCGTGGGGGAGGGGCGTGCTGTGCGGGGGCTTCGTGGGCGCAGTCATGACGGTTCCGATCCTGCCATGCGGGGGCGGCCCGGCGGGCGGACCGCCACCCGAGGGAGGACGGGCACCTGACGATCGGCAGGGGCGCGGGCCTGCCGGGCGCTTGTAGCGTCGGACGGATGGAACGTCTGCGGTGTCTTCTTCGGCCGGGGCGGAGGCCGGGGTCGTGGGGGTCGAGACTGTCGGGGTCGGGGTCGGGGTCGGGGCCGGGGCCGGGGCCGGGGCCGGAGTCCGGGCCGGTGGCGCCGTCGGACGCGTCGGCCGTGGCCGGCTCCCCGCGGGTTTCGGCCGGGCGGCTGCTGGAAGGGGTCCTGCTGTGGCTCGCCCTCGCCGTGCCCCCGACGGTGTCGGGCCGGCTCGGGCTGGAGGAGGTCCGGCCGGAGTGGCAGTCGGCCGGCGGGCTCGCCGTGCTCGCGCTGGCGGCGGGTCTCGCGCGCCGGAGTCCGCCGGCCGCGTTCGCGCTGACGGCCACGCTGAGCCTCCTCCTCGCGCCCGCCCTGTTCACCGTCTCCTACGTGCCCGCGCTCGGGGTGTTCGCTCTGCTGCTGGGGCTGCGGGCACCCCGGGTGCGGGAGGCGGCGACCGTTCTCGCGGCCGTGGGCTGTGCGGGCACCGTGCGCATCGCCCTCCTCGGTGTCGACCCGGCGCCGGAGTGGCTGGTGCTGATGTGCACGCTGCTGTTCTGCTGTGTCTTTCCCTGGCTGGGCGGCCGTCACCGGCGGCAGAGCCGTCAGCTGGCCGAGGCCGGGTGGGCACGGGCCGCCCGTCTGGAGAGCGAGCAGCGTCTCGCCGAGGAGCGGGCACGCCTGCGCGAACGGGCCCGTATCGCCCAGGACATGCACGACTCCCTGGGACATGAACTGAGCCTGATCGCCCTGCGCGCGGGCGCTCTCCAGGTCGCGGCCGACCTGCCCGCACACCACCGCGAGGCGGCGGCCGATCTGCGCGCGGCGGCCTCGGACGCGACCGACCGGCTCCACCGCATCATCGGCGTCCTGCGCGAGGACGACGAACCGCTTCCGCTGGCGCCCGCGGGCGAGAGCGTGGAGCAACTCGTCGCACGGGCGGCCGACTCCGGGCTCGACGTGCGCTGGGAGGCGCGCGGACCGGAGCGGGCCGGACCGGAGCGGGCCGGACCGGAGCGGGCAGGAAGGGAGCGGGCAGGGACGGAGACGCCCGGGACGGGTGAGGCCGACTCCGTCGCCGAACGGATGCTGTACCGCGTGGTGCGCGAGGCCCTCACCAACGCGGCCCGGCACGCACCCGGCGCTCCGGTCCGGGTGGTGGCGGCCCGGGAGGAGACGGGTACGACCGTCGTCATCACCAACGGACGTCCCACCCGCGAGAGTTCCCCGTCCTCCGGCGGTTCCGGCCTCCTCGGTCTGCGGGCGGCGGTCGCCGCGGTGGGCGGCGACTTCTCGGCGCGGGCGGAGGGCGAGGGGTTCCGGGTGTACGCGTATGTACCTGCGGAGGGGACGGGCCTCGCCGCGGCCGGCTCACCCGCGGCCGGCTCACCCGCGGCCGGCTCACCCGCGGTCGGCTCACCCGTGGCCGGCTCACCCGCGGTCGGCTCACCCGCCGCCGCCCCGGCCGAAGCCGCCCCCGCGCCGCCGCCCCGGCTCGCCTCCCGGGCCCCTTTCCTGCGGGCCCGCCGTCGTGCGGCTCTCGGTATCGGGGCGGCCGCCGTGGCAGGGGCCGTTCTCACCGGTGGTGGCTTCGCCTGGTACGCGTACACGGAGACGCACTCGGTCCTGCCTCCCGCCGCCTACGCGGGCCTGCGCCTCGGCACCCCGGCCGAGGAGGTCGGCCGGGTTCTGCCGGACCTCGCGGTCGCGGACCCGCCCGTCGAACGGGCCCCGGCCGCGCCGCCCGGAGCCGAATGCCGTTACTACCGCGCCGGCGGCGAACTCCTCACCTCGGTCGACCACTTCAGGCTCTGCTTCGAGCGGGGGCGGCTGGTCTCCAAGGACGTCGTACCGCGCGCCGGGGCGACCGGCACGCCCACCGGGGAGAGCGGAGCCGGGGGACAGAAGGAGCGGACACAGAAGGAGTGGCAGAAGGAGTGGACGCGGTGATCCGGGTGCTGCTGGCCGACGACGAGGCGATGGTGCGGGCGGGCGTACGGGCCATCCTCGCCAGCGACGGCGGCACCGACGTGGTCGCCGAGGCGGGAGACGGCCACGAGGCGGTCGAACTGGCGCGTGCCCATCGCCCCGACGTGGCCCTGCTCGACATCCGCATGCCCCGCCTGGACGGGCTCGCGGCCGCGGAGGAGATCGTACGGACCCTGCCCGGCACGGCCGTCGCGATGCTGACCACCTTCTCCGAACGGGCCTATGTGGCCCGCGCCCTCGGAGGCGGGGCGACGGGCTTTCTGCTGAAGTCCGGTGATCCGTACGAGCTGATCGCGGGTGTCCGCGCGGTCGCGGCCGGTGCCGCCTTTCTGTCGCCGAAGGTGGCCCGGGATCTCCTCGACGGCCTCGGCGCCGGTGCGGCCGACGGCGGCAGGCTCGGCCGTGAGTCGGCCGCACGCGCGCGTGTCGCCGTGCTCTCCCCGCGCGAGCGTGAGGTGCTCGGCATGGTCGGCCAGGGGCTGTCCAACCCCGAGATCGCCGCCCGGCTGCACCTGGTGGAGGGCACGGTGAAGGCGTACGTGAGCGCGGTCCTGGACCGGCTCGGCGTCCGCAACCGGGTGCAGGCGGCGATCGTGGCGTACGAGGCGGGACTGCTGGAGGCCCGGGGCCTCACGGAAGAGCCCTGAGGCCCCGCCTCCCGGACCGGCGCCGACCGCGGGAAGGCCGGCATGCCGCGGGAGCTCCGGCAGGTCAGGGGCGCCCCGCGAACCAGACGGCAACCGGCCGGGACGACCCCCGCATCGTCTCGGCCAGCCCGGTCGCCGGCCGAGCGCCCAGGCGTACGGCGGTGACGGCGACGAGCGCGCCGAGCAGGAGCCCGGCGGCGACGTCGTGCGGATAGTGCACCCCGACGAACACGCGTGAGAACGCCATCAGCAGGGCGAGCGGCGCCGTCACCAGGAGCAGGGCGCGTCCGGTGAGGGCGAGGGCCACGGCCGCCGCGCCCGCGATCGTGGCGTGGTTGCTGGGGAAGGACCAGTCGCCCGTCGGCGGGCAGTCCGTGAGCGAGCGCGCCGCTCCGGCGACGGCCCGGCACGGGCGTTCCTCGGCGAAAGCCGACTTGAGGACCTCACTGCACACGTACGCCACAGCTGTGGCCAGAGGTGCAAGGAACGCGATGGCGAACGCACGGGGGGTGTCGCGGCGGGCCCGCCACCAGGCGGCGGCGAACAGCCCGGCGAAGAGCAGCAGCCCTGCCTCGGTCCATGCCTCGGCCAGGTGCTGGACCCATGCGGGGGTGTCCCGGGCCAGTTCGGTGATGTCGCGGTAGAGCTCGGCGTCGTTCATGGTGACGGACGGTAGGCGGGAGCCCGTGTCGGTCACACCCGGCGATCGTCGGGTGTCCGGTCCGACGATCGGCAGGGGGCGGGAATACCCGTCCGAAATGATGATCCGGAAAAGTTGCCGCCTCAGCGGCGGGTGGGGCGGGACAAGACGCCGATCTCTCGTACAGTTTGCGCCGTGGGATCTCTGCGCAATCCGGTCGGGCCGCTCCCCTCCTCCATCTACTGGCGACGGAGGGTCGTTCTGGTGTCCGTGTTCGCCGTGTTGGCGCTGCTGACGGCCTGGATCGTCATCTCGGGCGACAGCGGCAAGAACAACGCCGGCGGCAGCAACGGCAAGAATCCCGCCCCGTCCACGATCACCCCCGGACCCTCCGGTTCCGGTCCGGCGATCAGCCAAGCCCCGGGCGGACGCGACGAGTCGGGCGGCGGAGACTCCAACGAGTCGGGATCCGGAGGCGGTTCGGGCTCCGGCTCGGACTCGGGCGGCGGCACCGGTGACGACTCGAACGGCTCCGGGGACCCGGGCGGCAACGGCTCCGGTGCCGGCGGGTCGGGTTCCGCCGGGGGTGCCGTCGACAGCGGCGGCGGCTCGGTCGGCACCGTGCCGGCCGGTTCCGCTCTGCCCGGCTGCACCGCGAACACCGTGACGCTGAGCCTGCGCAGCCGGCACAACTCCTACTCGCCCGACCAGACCCCGGCCTTCCAGGTCACCGCGAAGAACTCCTCCGGGAGCGACTGCAAGGTCGACCTCGGTCCCAGGGGAGCTGTGCTGACGATCACTCAGGCCAGCACTGACGACGCCTACTGGTCCTCGTCCGACTGCCCGAAGGGCGCCGGGAGCCTTGTCTACCGGGTCCCCGCCGGCAGCAGCATCACCTACACCGTCCAGTGGGACCGCAAGCCGAGCGCCCCCGAGTGCGGGACGCCCCCGGCGGGGTCGGCCGGGGCGGGAACGTACCTGGTGGAGGCACGGTCCCCGGGGTTCGCCAAGGCGCAGACCTCGTTCGTGCTGAAGGCGGACTGAGACCGCCGAGCCCGCCCCGCCCGCTCATCGGCTCATCACGGGCGCAGGCTCATCACGGGTACAGGCTCATCACGGGCGCAGGATCGTCACAGGCGCAGGCGGACCATGACGAACGGCGATCGCGAGCACCGGTGATCACGACGACCGGTGCGCCGGGTCGTACCGACGCGCCGCCGCGTCCCGGAGTCACCGCTCCGGGATCAGACGTACCGATCCGCAGACGTACCGCTCCGGGATCAGACGTACCGCTCCAGGATCGACGACTCCGCCAGCCGCGACAGCCCCTCGCGCACGCTCCGCGCGCGGGCCTCGCCGACGCCGTCGACCGTCTGGAGGTCGTCCACGCTCGCGGCCAGCAGCTTCTGCAGGCCGCCGAAGTGCTCGACGAGGCGGTCGATGATCGCGCCGGGCAGCCGTGGCACCTTCGCCAGCAGGCGGAAGCCCCGCGGGGAGACGGCCGAGTCGAGCGTCTCGGGGGAGCCGGTGTAGCCCAGCGCGCGGGCCACCGTGGACAGTTCGAGCAGCTCCGCGTGGGTCAGCGCGTCGAGTTCGGCCAGGGCCTCGTCGACCGTCCGGGAGCGCTTGGCGGTGGGCTCGGGCACGTAGTCCCGTACGACCAGCTCGCGCTCCGGCTCCATGCCCGCGATCAGCTCGTCCAGCTGGAGGGCCAGGAGCCTGCCGTCCGTGCCCAGTTCGACCACGTATTCGGCGATTTCGGTGGCGATGCGGCGGACCATCTCCAGACGCTGCGCCACGGCGGAGACGTCCCGGACCGTCACCAGGTCCTCGATCTCCAGCGCCGACAGCGTGCCCGCGACCTCGTCCAGACGGAGCTTGTAGCGCTCCAGGGTCGCCAGGGCCTGGTTGGCCCGGGACAGGATCGCCGCCGAGTCCTCCAGGACACGGCGCTGGCCGTCGACGTACAGCGCGATCAGCCGCATCGACTGCGACACCGACACCACGGGGAAGCCGACCTGCTTGGAGACGCGGTCCGCCGTGCGGTGGCGGGTGCCCGTCTCCTCCGTCGGGATCGTCGGGTCCGGGACCAGCTGGACGCCCGCGCGCAGGATCTTCGACAGGTCCGAGGAGATCACGATGCCGCCGTCGAGCTTGCACAGCTCGCGCAGCCTCGTCGCGGTGAACTCCACGTCCAGCACGAAACCGCCGCTGCACAGCGCCTCGACCGTCTTGTCCGAGCCGAGCACGATGAGACCGCCGGTGTTGCCCCGGAGTACCCGCTCCAGGCCGTCACGCAGGGCGGTGCCCGGTGCCACGGCGCTCAGGGAGGCGCGCATCAGGCCATCCAAACCGGCACTCCCACCGGACTTTCCGGGAGCTGCTGCCCGGTCGTTGGCTGCCACTGCACTCCTCCGGTCGCAGGTTCTGGGGCGCTCCCGTATGCGCACTCGGTTCGTACGGACGGGCGAGACCAGGGCAAAGTCTACCGGCGGTCCTCCGTCTCCTGGGGGGCCTCTCGGCGACGGGAGCGCGGCAGGACCCTCAGGGCGTCCCCTATGTCCGCCACTTCCAGCACCTTCATGCCCGGAGGGACCTTGCCGGGGTCGCCCGGTACAAGCGCGTGGGTGAAGCCCAGACGGTGGGCTTCCGCGAGCCGGCGCTGCACGCCCGTGACCCGTCTCACCTCGCCGGCGAGGCCGACCTCACCGATCGCCACCAGGTTCTTGGGCAGGGGGGTGTCGCTGGCCGCCGACGCGAGGGCGAGGGCCACGGCCAGGTCCGCGGCCGGCTCCGAGAGCTTCACCCCGCCGACCGTCGCGGAGTAGATGTCCCGTTTGCCCAGCGCGCTGATCCTGCCCCGCTGTTCCAGCACCGCCAGCATCATCGAGACCCGGGAGGTCTCCAGACCCGAGGTCGTGCGGCGGGGCGAGGGGATCTGGGAGTCCACCGTCAGGGCCTGGACCTCGGCGACCAGAGGGCGGCGGCCCTCCAGGGTGACGGTCAGGCAGGTGCCGGGCACCGGTTCGGCACGACGGGTCAGGAACAGTCCGCTGGGGTCGGCCAGGCCCGTGATGCCCTCGTCGTGCAGCTCGAAGCAGCCGACCTCGTCCGTGGCGCCGTAGCGGTTCTTCACACCGCGCACCAGACGCAGACGGGCGTGGCGGTCGCCCTCGAAGTGCAGGACGACGTCCACGAGGTGCTCCAGCAGGCGCGGGCCGGCGATGGCGCCGTCCTTCGTGACATGGCCCACCAGGAGGGTGGACATGCCGCGTTCCTTGGAGGCGCGGATCAGCGCGCCGGCGACCTCGCGGACCTGGGCCATGCCGCCGGGGGCGCCGTCGATCTCCGGGGAGGCGACGGTCTGCACGGAGTCGAGGATCAGGAGCGAGGGCTTCACCGCGTCCAGGTGGCCGAGCACCGCGGACAGGTCGGTCTCGGCGGCGAGGTACAGATGATCGTCCAGCGCGCCGATGCGGTCGGCCCTCAGCCTGACCTGGCTGGCGGACTCCTCACCGGTGACGTACAGCGTGCGGTGCTCCTCGCTCGCCGACTTCGCGGCCACGTCGAGGAGGAGAGTGGACTTGCCCACACCGGGTTCGCCGGCGAGGAGGACGACCGCGCCGGGGACGAGACCGCCGCCGAGGACCCGGTCCAGCTCCGGGACGCCGGTGGTGCGGGCCGTGGCCTGCCTGCCGTCGACCTGGCCGATGGGGAGGGCGGAGCTGGTCACCCGGCCGGGCGCCGTAGTCCGGACCGCGGGGGCGCCGTACTCCTCGACCGTGCCCCATGCCTGGCACTCGGGGCAGCGGCCGAGCCATTTCGCCGTCTGCCAGCCGCATTCCGTGCAGCGGTAGGACGGTCGGTCCTTGGTGGTCTTCGTACGGGCAGCCATGGGTCAAACCGTAGCGGCCGGGTCCGACAACGGGGTCGTGAGCGCCCCCGCGGGCCCCGCCGGAGGCCGGTGCGCCCCGTCCGCCCCGGGGCGGTCCCGCCCGGCCGCCGTGTCGGTGACCGTCCGCCCCGGAGGTCGTCCCGTCCGGCTGCCGCGCAGGTGACCGTCCGCCCCGGAGGTCGTCCCGTCCGGCTGCCGCGCAGGTGACGGGCCGGATCCGGAGGTCGTCCCGTCCGGCTGCCGCGCAGGTGACGGGCCCGGTCCCGGGGCCGTCCCGTCCGGTGCCGCGCAGGTAACCGGCCAGATTCGTCGAGAACGGGCCACGGATGCGGGGGACGCTGTCCCCTTATGAGGGATCGTTTCACCCGTACGGAGTAAATGTGCTCAAGGGGCCGGAACGGCATGCCTTCGGCCGCCTACGGTCGCACGGGTGATGAGCAGCAGCCCGGAGACCTCGACCCGCACCACCGGCGCACACCGAGCGCACCGGGAGGCGCGTGACCGTGGTGCGGCCCGCACGCTGGCGCAGCGGACGCCCGCGCGTCACGAGCCGTACATGGACGGGCTGTTCACCTACTGCCTGTCCGTCCTGTGCGACCACGACGCCGCCACGGCCGCTCTCGGCGACGCCCTGGCGCTGGCGGAGCGGCGCGGCACCCGCGCCCCCGAGGCGGCGGACGACCGCAGGGCATGGCTGTACGCGCTGGCCCGCTGGGCGTGTCTGCGCAAGATGGCCGAGGCCAAGCAGAAACGTCAGGCCACCCACGCGGCGGGGCGGCACGGCCCCCGGCCGCGCCCCGTGCCGTCGGCCGGTCCGGCGGTGTCGGAGGAGGCCCGGGAACAGCGGCAGCGCGAACTGGCCCTGCTGGCCTGGCCGGAGGCGGCCGGGACCACACCGGAGCAGCGTGAGGCCCTGGAGCTGGCCGTGCGCCACCACCTCGCCGCGCACGAGGTCGCCGCCGTGCTGGGCATGGAGCTCACGGCCGCTCGTGAGCTGCTCGCCTCCGCCGCGTGCGAGGTGGAACGCACCCGCGCGGTGCTCGCCGTCGTGGAGACGGGCTCCTGCCCGGCCGTGGGCCGGCTGACCGGCGACCGGCAGCTGGTGCTCAGCACGGCCCTGCGGCGTGAGCTGGTGCGCCATGTCGACGACTGCCCCCGGTGCCGGCGGGCGGCCGAGCGTGCCGTGCCCGGCCGCTGGCCCGGGGCCACCGTCACACCCGAGGAGCTTCCGGTCCTGGAGGCCCCGCGCGCGGCGCTGCACGCGGCCATGGCGCACCACCCGCGCGCGCGGGGCGCGGACGCGCCCCGGTTCGACCGGCGCGGCTTCCCGATGGATCCGAAGGACAGGGCCGCCCGGCGCGACCGGCTCCGCGCGCGTGCCGTCACGACGACGGTGGTCGCCACCGTCGTCGCCGCTCCGGTGATCGCCCTGTGGTCCGCCTACCGGGGCGAGCCGCTCGGCGGCGACGGAGAGGGCGGCCCGGGCGCCACCGCCAGCCGGGAGGAGGGCCCCGGCGGCCTCGACGGGGCGGTGGCGGGCAGCGGCTACGAGAACGCCGGCAACGCCCGCACCGAACCCGGAGGAGGCTTCGGGAAGGGAGCCCGGCCCGATGTCTCCGTGGAGGTCGTCAGCGTCAACGGGGCCGGGGAGAAGGGCGCCGGGCAGCTGGCGGTCACGGCCGGCACCAGCGGTGCCACGACGCTGATCACCCTCACCGCGTCCGGGGACGAGCCCGTGCGCTGGTCGGCGTCCACCGGGGCCGGATGGCTGTACCTGAGCCGGTCCTCGGGAACGCTGCGCCCCGGCGAATCATTGACGATCAAGGTGTACGTGGACCATCTGCGCGAGCCCTCCGGCCACTGGCTGGCGCGGGTGGCGGTGGCGCCCGCCGGGTCCGTCGTCTCCATCGAGGGCTACGGCACCGCGCCCCGCCCCTCCGGTCCCGGTCCTCGGCCCACCGCCTCCGGTGAGCCCACCCCGCCCGCGCCGACGCCCACCCCGACGGCGTCCGTACCCACCGACCCGCCGGCGTCCAGCGAGCCGCCGCCGTCGTCGCCCGCCCCCGAACCGACCCCGAGCAGCCCCGAGCCGACCGACCCGGGTCCGACGCCGCCGCCCGGCGGCGGCGACGACCCGAGCCCGCCCGTGCCGTAGGCCGTACGGCGATCAGCCGGTGGGGTCCGCCGGGTGCGGCGCCACCATCGGCAGCTGGGAGGCCAGCCGCTGCTCGCACAGCTCGACCAGCCGGTCGTAGCCGGCCTTGCCCATCAGCTCGGTCAGCTCCGGCCGGTAGGTCACGTACACCGGATCGCCCGCGCCGTGCGCCGAGGTCGCCGAGGTGCACCACCAGTGCAGGTCGTGGCCGCCCGGACCCCAGCCGCGGCGGTCGTACTCACCGATGGAGACCTGGAGGACACGCGTGTCGTCGGGCCGGTCGATCCAGTCGTACGTGCGCCGGACCGGCAGCTGCCAGCACACGTCCGGCTTGGTCTCCAGCGGCTCCCGGCCCTCCTTCAGGGCCAGGATGTGCAGCGAGCAGCCCGCGCCGCCGGCGAAGCCGGGCCGGTTCTGGAAGATGCACGAGCCGTCGAAGGGGCGCGTCTGGCGGGAGCCCTCGTCGTCCTCGGAGACCCAGCCGTGCCGGGTGCCCTCGTCGTGGTGCTGCCAGATCTCCGGGGTGAGACGCGCCACATACCCGGCGACCCGCTTCTCGTCGTCCTCGTCGGAGAAGTGGGCGCCGAGCGAGCAGCACCCGTCGTCCGCGCGGCCCGCCTGGATGCCCTGGCAGCCGCTTCCGAAGATGCAGTTCCAACGGGAGGTCAGCCATGTCAGATCGCAGCGGAAGATCTGCTCGTCGTCCGCCGGATCAGGGAACTCCACCCACGCACGCGCGAAGTCGAGTCCCTTCTCATCGCCTTCCAGGGCCTTCGCCGGCTGCTTCGGTGCTCTCGCCCGCGAAGACTCCTCGGCCGATTTGGCCTTCTTGTCGTCCTTCGCCTTTTTCGTCTTTGGCACGCGTCCAGGGTAAGTCGCCGGACACCCCTGCCGGGACCGGTCCGGAGACGTCCGGGGGGAGGGAGCACCACCGCGCGGGCAGTAGCGTTCCGTACATGAGACTCGGTGTCCTCGACGTGGGAAGCAATACGGTGCATCTGCTGGTGGTGGACGCGCACCCCGGCGCGCGCCCGCTGCCCGCGCACTCGCACAAGGCGGACCTGCGCCTGGCCCAACTCCTCGACGAGGCCGGAGCCATCGGCCCGGAGGGGGTCGACCAGCTGATCGCCGTCGTCCTCGACGCCCTCCAGGCCGCCGAGGACAAGGGTGTCGAGGAGATCCTGCCGTTCGCGACCTCCGCCGTGCGCGAGGCCAGCAACGCCGACGACGTCCTCGCGCGCGTGAAGGCCGAGACCGGGGTCGAGCTCCAGGTCCTCACCGGCGCGGAGGAGGCCCGCCTCACCTTCCTCGCCGTGCGCCGCTGGTTCGGCTGGTCCGCCGGGAAGCTGCTGGTCCTGGACATCGGCGGCGGTTCCCTGGAGATCGCCTACGGCATCGACGAGGAACCCGACGCCGCCGTCTCCCTCCCCCTGGGCGCCGGCCGTCTCACCGCCGGCTGGCTCCCGGGCGACCCGCCCGACCCCGAGGACATAAGGGCCCTGCGCCGCCATGTCCGCGCGCAGATCGCCCGTACGGTCGGTGAATTCAGCCGTTTCGGCGCCCCCGACCACGTCGTCGCCACCTCCAAGACCTTCAAGCAGCTCGCCCGTATCGGCGGGGCCGCCCGCTCGACCGACGGTCTCTACGTCCAGCGCGACCTCAAGCGCGAGTCGCTGGAGGCGTGGGTGCCCCGGCTGACCGCCATGTCGACGGCCGAGCGCGCCGAACTGCCCGGGGTCTCCGAGGGCCGCGCCAACCAGCTCCTCGCGGGCGCGCTGGTGGCCGAGGGCGCGATGGACCTCTTCGGCGTGGAGAGGCTGGAGATCTGCCCGTGGGCCCTGCGGGAGGGCGTCATCCTCCGCAAACTGGACCACATGCCGACATGAGGGACGATCCGCCGGGGGTGCGGAGCACCGCGGACGCCCCGCGGCCGTGCGCGGCGGGGGCCGGGAACGGCGAATCGGCGACCGTCCGCCGGGCCTGCCCCGCAGACCCACGTACGCTGTAGCTCGTGGCGAACCCAGTCGTGCGGATCCCGGATGCGAAGGTCGCGCTGTCGACGGCCTCGGTGTATCCGGAGTCGACGGCGACGGCCTTCGAGATCGCCGCGCGCCTCGGCTACGACGGCGTCGAGGTCATGGTCTGGAACGACCCGGTCAGCCAGAACATCGAGGCCCTGCGCCGGCTCAGCGACCAGTACGGCGTGCCGATCCTCGCCGTGCACGCCCCCTGCCTGCTGATCACCCAGCGCGTGTGGTCGACGGACCCCTGGACCAAGCTCCAGCGGGCCCGCACGGCCGCCGAGAGGCTCGGCGCGACCACCGTCGTCGTCCACCCGCCCTTCCGCTGGCAGCGCTCCTACGCCCGCGACTTCGTCGGCGGAATCTGGCGGATGGCCCACGAGACCGACGTGCGGTTCGCCGTCGAGAACATGTACCCCTGGCGCTACCGCGACCGCGAGATGCTCGCGTACGCCCCCGACTGGGACGTCACCAAGGACGACTACCGGCACTTCACGATCGATCTCAGCCACACCGCGACCGCCCGCACCGACGCGACCCAGATGATCGACCGCATGGGCGACCGGCTCGGCCACGTCCACCTCGCCGACGGCCGCGGCTCGGCCAAGGACGAGCACCTCGTGCCCGGACGCGGCACCCAGCCCTGCGCCGAGGTCCTGGAGCGCCTCGCGGCGACCGGCTTCGACGGCCATGTCGTCATCGAGGTCAACACCCGCCGGGCGATGTCCGGCGCGGAGCGGGAGGCCGACCTCGCCGAGGCCCTGGCCTTCACCCGGCTGCACCTGGCGACGTCGGCGAAGGTTTCGGAGCGATGACCGCGGGGACCTCCCGGCGCCGGGGCCGGCCGCCGCGCACCGAGTCCGCGGACACCCGTGACCGCATCCTCGCCGCGGCCCGCGCGGAGTTCTCCGAACGCGGCTACGAGAAGACGTCCGTCCGCGGCATCGCCAAGGCCGCCGGGGTCGACCCGGCGCTCGTCCACCACTACTTCGGCACCAAGGAGCAGGTGTTCGAAGCGGCCATCGAGGACACCATCGCGCCCGCGATCAGCGCCGCCGACGCCGTCGCCGACGGCCCGCGGGACGGCGTGGGGGAGCGGCTGACCCGCTTCTTCTTCGGTGTCTGGGAGAACCCGGTCACCCGGACGTCCCTGCTCGCGGTGGTGCGCTCCGCCGTCAACAACGAGACCGCCGCCGCCGTCTTCCGCCATCTGGTCGCCGCCCAGCTGCTGCGCCGGGTCGCCGGGGAACTGGACGCGCCCGACGCCGAGCTGCGCGCCGAGCTGGCGGCGGCGCAGCTGGTGGGCACGGCGATGCTGCGGTACGTGATCAAGGTGGAGCCGCTGGCCTCGGCCCGGCCGGAGCAGATCATCACGCGGCTGGCGCCGGTCGTGCAGCTTCATCTGACCGGTTCCTGAGGCCCCCGGCGGCCGGACCGCACCCCGGGGCGCACTGAGATGTGTGTCCCGCATTCCGGACAGGCCGTCCCGGCAGCTGGATGACCGGCGTACGCTCGTTAGCAGTCAGAGGTCTCTCTGATCGCAAGTCTCTCTGATCGCAGTCTCTGAAGGAGCGAGCGACGATGCCCGAGCTGAGGTCCCGCACAGTCACCCACGGCCGCAACATGGCGGGCGCCCGCGCCCTTATGCGCGCCTCCGGTGTACCCGGTGCGGACATCGGCCGAAAGCCCATCATCGCCGTCGCGAACTCCTTCACCGAGTTCGTGCCCGGCCACACCCACCTCCAGCCGGTCGGCCGGATCGTCAGCGAGGCGATCAAGGAGGCGGGCGGCATCCCGCGCGAGTTCAACACGATCGCCGTCGACGACGGCATCGCGATGGGCCACGGCGGCATGCTCTACTCCCTGCCCTCCCGCGACCTGATCGCGGACAGCGTGGAGTACATGGTCGAGGCGCACTGCGCCGACGCCCTGGTCTGCATCTCCAACTGCGACAAGATCACCCCGGGCATGCTGATGGCGGCGCTCCGCCTGAACATCCCCACGGTCTTCGTCTCCGGCGGCCCCATGGAGGCCGGCCGCGCCACCCTGGTCGACGGCACGGTCCGCACCCTCGACCTGGTCGACGCGATCTCCGACGCCGTGAACGACAAGATCTCGGACGAGGACATCCTCCGTATCGAGGAGAACGCCTGTCCGACCTGCGGGTCCTGTTCCGGCATGTTCACCGCCAACTCGATGAACTGCCTCACCGAGGCGATCGGCCTGTCCCTCCCCGGCAACGGCTCGGTCCTCGCGACCCACACCGCCCGCCGCCGGCTGTACGAGGACGCGGCCCGCACGGTCATGGACGTCACCCGCCGCTACTACGAGCAGGACGACGACACGGTCCTGCCGCGCTCCGTCGCCACGTTCGCGGCCTTCGAGAACGCCATGGCCCTCGACATCGCGATGGGCGGCTCCACCAACACGATCCTGCACCTGCTGGCCGCCGCCCAGGAGGCGGGCGTCCCGTTCGGCCTGAACGAGATCGACGCGGTCTCCCGCCGGGTGCCCTGCCTGGCGAAGGTCGCCCCGAACGTCGCCAAGACCCGTACGTACTACATGGAGGACGTGCACCGCGCCGGCGGCATCCCCGCGCTGCTGGGCGAGCTGCACCGCGGCGGCCTGCTCAACGAGGACGTGAACTCCGTCCACAGCTCCTCCCTCGCCGACTGGCTCAAGACCTGGGACGTCCGCGGCGGCTCGCCCTCCCCGGAGGCCGTGGAACTCTGGCACGCGGCCCCCGGCTGCGTCCGCTCGGCGGAGGCGTTCTCCCAGTCGGAGCGCTGGGACACGCTGGACACGGACGCCGAGAACGGCTGCATCCGCTCCGTCGAGCACGCCTACTCCAAGGACGGCGGCCTCGCCGTCCTCAGGGGCAACCTGGCCGTCGACGGCTGCGTGGTGAAGACGGCCGGGGTCGACGAGTCCATCTGGACCTTCGAGGGCCCGGCGGTCGTCTGCGAGTCGCAGGAGGAGGCCGTCGAGAAGATCCTCAACAAGCAGGTCACCCACGGCGACGTCGTCGTCATCCGCTACGAGGGCCCCAAGGGCGGCCCGGGCATGCAGGAGATGCTCTACCCGACGTCCTTCCTCAAGGGCCGCGGCCTCGGCAAGACCTGCGCCCTGATCACCGACGGCCGCTTCTCCGGAGGCACCTCGGGCCTCTCGATCGGCCACGCCTCCCCGGAGGCGGCGTCCGGCGGCACGATCGCCCTCGTCGAGGACGGCGACCGCATCCGCATCGACATCCCGAACCGCACGGTCGAGCTGCTGGTCGACGACACCGAACTCGCCCGGCGCGAGCAGGCCCTGGGCGGGGCGTACGCCCCCAAGGACCGCGAACGCAAGGTGTCCGCGGCCCTGCGCGCGTACGCCGCGATGGCGACCAGCGCCGACAAGGGCGCGGTCCGCGACGTGACGAAGCTGGGCTGACGCCCCCGCGACCGACGGGGCCGCCCTCCCTTCCCGGGGAGGCGGCCCCTTTCGCGTCACTTCCAGGCGTCGGGGTCGCGGGCGGACACGGAGAAGACGGTGCCGTCGGGCGCCGAGCCGTACACGCGGTCGGCGGTGACGACGGGCTCGGGCAGATCACCGGGCACCTTGTCCGAGGCGCGGCCCGGGCGCGGCGGAGTCTGGCCGAGAAGGCGTCCGTCCCGCGCGGCGACCGCGAACAGCCGGCCGTCGGGAGCGACGAAGTACACCCGCCGGCCGTCCGCGACGGGAGCGGAACCCCTGCTCACGGACGTCTCCAGCAGCCACGTCCGTTTCCCCGCGGTCATGTCGACGGCCTCCAGGGAACCTCCGGCGGACAGGATGTGGACCGTGTCGCCCTGGACCCCCGCCCGCGCCGCCGCACGCGGTACGGGCAGCTCCACCCGGCGCACCTTCCCGGTGGCCGGCGTGTAGCGGACGACGGCGCCCGTGTCCCCCGACAGCTCGTCCGCCGCGAGGAAGTAGAGCGACCCGTTCCGGGAGCCGACGGGCTTCAGCGTCCCCTTCAGCCGCTTCTCCCACGCCACCGCGCCCGTCGCCGGGACCACGGCGGCGACCTCGCTGAACCCGTCGCCGGACCAGCTCGTCGCGTACGCCAGGGGGTCCCCGGCGAACGACACGAACCAGGGCGAGCCGTGGCCCGGGACACGACGGCTCCACCGGGTGGCGCCGGACGCGCCGTCGACGCCGGTGACCGTCCCGTCCGCGGCGGTGAACAGCAGCATGTCCCCGGCGGGTTGCATCCCGCCGGACCGCGGCATGTCCCGCTGCCAGCGGACCGTGCCCGACGAGGGGTCGAGCGCCTCCAGACGGCGGCTCTCCTCGCTCAGCGGCTGCACCGTCCCGCCGGACAGGACCGGCGGGGTGCTGCGCCGGGCCGCGGAGACGGAGTGCCGCCACAGCAGACCGCCGTCGCCGGCGTCCAGGGCGAACACCGTGCCCTGCTGCCCGCAGAACAACGTCCCTTCGCCGTACGAGCACTGGGGCGCGGTCGTGTCCCCCGCCACCGCCGCGGACTCCCAGGCACGGACCTCGGCCGCCGCGCTGTGCGCACGGCCGGCGCCGTCGGGGCCCGGGTCGCGCTCCCCCCGCTGGACGGCCAGGACGACGGCCGTCACCACGACGCCCAGCGCGACGACCCCGGCAGCCGTCCGCCGGACCCGGCGGGCGCCGGCCGGACGCCCGGACGCACCGGGACCGGCCCCCACGGAACCCGCCCCGGACGCCGAGGAACCCGCCCCGGACGCAGAGGAACCGGGCCCGGGCCGTGCGGCGCCGCCGGCCGTCCGCTGTGCCGGGATGAACGCCTGCGTGTCGTACGAGGCGGCGACGGACCGCAGTTCGCGCATCAGCTCGTCCGGCGTGGGCCGCTCCTCGGGCTCCTTGGCCAGACACCGCGACACCAGCGGCACCAGACCGGCGGGCACACCGGCCAGGTCGGGCTCGTCGTGCACGACCTGATAGGCCACGACATAAGGACTGTCGGAGTCGAACGGCCCCCGCCCGGTGGCCGCGTGGACCATGACCGACCCGAGCGCGAAGATGTCGGCGGCGGGCCCGACCTCCCGGGGCCGCCGGAACTGCTCGGGCGCCATGAAGGGCGGCGTACCGATCAGCTTGCCGGTCTCGGTGCGCAGTTCGCTGTCCTTCGGCCGGGAGATGCCGAAGTCGATGACCTTGGGACCGTCCTCGGCGAGCAGCACGTTGCTCGGCTTCAGATCGCGGTGCACGACCCCCACACGATGGATGTCCCGCAGTCCCTCGGCCAGCCCCGCCATCAGCCGGCGCAACTGCTCTGCATCCAGGGGCCCGTTCCGCTTGACCTGCTCGGAGAGCGTGGGCCCGGAGATGAACTGGGTCGCCATCCAGGGCCGTGCGGCCTCCGGATCGGCATCGACCACGGGCGCGGTGAACGCACCGCTCACCCGCCGGGCCGCGGCCACCTCCTGCCGGAACCGCCCCCTGAACTCGGGATCCCTGGCGAACTCGGCATGCACGACCTTGACGGCGAGTTTCCTTCCCGAGGTGCTGCGGGCCAGATGTACGACGCCCATGCCGCCCGAGCCGAGACACGACTCCAGCAGGTAGTGCCCGGCATACTCGGGAAGTTCCGCTTCCGCGTCTGCTCCGGTGCTGCTCTGCGGCGCCATGGACCACCCCCGTGCCGTTACGTCCGCGCGCGCGACGCACGGAGCCTAGTCGATGATGCGTACGAGACCGAGGCGGCTTGCTAGCCTCCCTGTGCGAGTCGCGCATCTCTGATTCATGGCGTGATCCGAACCATTCAGAGGGATCAGCGGGACCCCACGGCCGCCGTGGGGTCCGACGGGGGAGGTTGTCCATGGCAGTCGAACAGGTCTCAGAGGCCGCGGGCGAGGGCGAGGAGCTGTCCGCCACCGCATCGGCCGCGGTGCGCTACTACTCCGTCGCCCCGGGCGTCCGCCTCAACGTCCGCAGCGGCCCCGGTACCGGCTACCGCATCGTGCGGACCCTCCCGGAGGGCGCCAAGGTCCCGATCTTCTGCCAGATGCCGGGCACGTCGGTGAGCGGCCCCTACGGCACGTCGAACATCTGGGACAACATCGACGACGGCGAGTACGTCTCCGACGCCTACGTCCAGACGGGCCGGGACGGCTACGTCGCCTCCCGCTGCTCCTGACCTGCTGCCGCCGGCCGCGCCCCCCTCGGCCCCGGCCGAGGGGCCGGAACCGGAGCCCGCTCCACCCCGGAGCCATAATCGACCCGTGAGCGAGAAGCAGAACGGCAACGGCAAGATCACCCGGGACACGGCGGCGGGCTCCCCCCAGGGCACCCCCGGCCCTGAGCCCCTCCGCTTCTTCGGCACCGGCTGGGTGAACCACGACAACGGCTACCCCCTGCGCCGCGTCGCCGCCGCGGCCGGCTCCCTGGCCCTCGCCGTCGCCTCCTGCCTGGTCCTGCGCTTCGCCTACGAGGGCCTTCAGATCGCCGACGTCGGCAGCTTCGTCACCGTCCTGGTGACGGTGATGTTCGCCGTGTGCAGCGCCCTCGCCTTCGGCCACACCTGGGAGAGCTTCCGCAAGCGTCCCGACCCCGACCGGCAGGCATCCCTGCGCGGCCTGCTCGCCATCGGCTTCGTCGGCGCGCTGCTCGCCTACTTCTTCCGCTCGCTCACCGAGGCGCCGGGTGAGAAACTGCACCGCCAGGAGTACGAGGCGGCCCTGGAGCAGCACCGGAAGCGCACCTCCCGCCGCACCGGCAACCCGTCGAAGAAGCGCCGCACCTCCTGAGCGGGGTGCAGTGCCTCCTGCGGGGGGTGCCGGACCTTCTGAGCGGGGTGCCGCGCCTTCTGCGCTGGGCGTCGGACCTCCTGCGCGGGGTGCCGCGCTTTCTGCGCTGGGCGTCGGACCTTCTGCGCGGGGTGCCGGACCTCCTGCGCTGGGCGCCGTGCCTCCTGAACGGCGCCCCGGGCAGGCGCCCCGGGCAGGTGCCCCGGGACGACCGCCCCGGGACGACCGCCGCGGGTGCGGCCCCGCGCGTGCCGCCGCATCCCCCTGGGGGCGGCCCGCGCCGCCGGGAAGCCGGTGCCGACGGCTCCGGGTCCGGGCACGATGACCTCATGACGGCTCCCACCCGCTCCACCCGGGCCCGCTCCTTCAACGCGGCCGCCGCCCAGTACGCCGCCAACCGGCCCTCCTACCCGCCCGCCCTCCTCGACGCCGTCGAGGACCTCGCCGGCCGGCCCCTGCGAGGTGCCCGGGTCGCGGACGTCGGGGCCGGTACGGGCATCGCCACCGGTCTGCTGCGCGCCCGCGGC
This sequence comes from Streptomyces sp. NPDC093094, assembly GCF_044754345.1. NCBI lineage: Bacteria > Bacillati > Actinomycetota > Actinomycetes > Kitasatosporales > Streptomycetaceae > Streptomyces > Streptomyces sp. NPDC093094. Next base: position 536,399 of record NZ_JBIVOX010000005.1, read on the forward strand.
GCCGAGGTGGTCGCCGTGGAACCGGGCGCGGGCATGGCAGCCGAGTTCCGCCGCGCGCACCCCGGCGTGCCCCTCGTCAGAGGTGACGGCGACCGTCTCCCCCTGGCCTCCGCCTCCGTAGACCTCCTCACCTACGCCCAGGCATGGCACTGGACCGACCCGGCCCGCTCGATCCCCGAGGCGCTGCGGGTGCTGCGCCCCGGCGGCGCACTCGCCCTGTGGTGGAACATGGCCGCGCTCGACGTGCCGTGGATCGCCGAGGCCGGCACCCGCCAGGCACGGCACTTCGGCCTCGACGTGGAGGCGGAGAAGAAACGCGGCACGCACGCCGCGGCCGCCGACCCCGAAGGGCTGCTCGACTTCGCCCGCCGCAGCGTGCGCTGGAGCCGCCGCGTCCCGCTCGACATGTATCTGGCGAACCTGGGCAGCCACTCGGTCTTCCTCACCGACACCCCGCAGCGCACCTCCGCCTACCTCACCGAGGAGCGCGGGCATCTGCTGCGGTCCTTCCCCGACGGCGTCGTCGAGGAGACCTACGACGTCGATCTGCTGGTCGCCCGCGCGGCCGCCTGAGCCCGAGCGGCGGTCCACCCCTCCAGGGCCGCCGCGCAGGCGTGGTCCGCATGCCGCAGCCCGGCCAGGTCGAGCCGGACCTCACGGTCCTGCGGCAGCGCGTCCAGTCCTTCGAGCAGCCTGGGCAGCCGCAGGAAGGTGGCGTGCCCGAGGACGCGTACGACGAGTCCGGCCTCGCCCCGGTCCTCGGTCTCGACGCGGACCTGGCTGGTGTCCCACGCCGTCTTCGCCACGGAGAGCGCCAGCCCTGCCAGTACCGCCACGAACACGCCCCCCACGACGACCGCCACCGCCGTCACGCCGAGCACCACCGCCTCCCCGCGGTCCCCGTGCCACAGCGACCGTGCCTCCCGCACCGGCACGAGACGGCAGCCCGCGTACAGCAGCAGCGCCGCCGGCGCCGCCACCGGGACCACCCCGAGCACGCCCGGCACCAGCACGGCGAACAGCAGCAGCCACCCGCCGTACAGCACCCGCGAGACCTTGGTCCGCATGCCCGCCCGCGCCCCCTCGGCCGAGGCACCCCCGGCCGGGCCGCGCACGGTCACCGCAGCCATCGGCAGCGCCCCCAGCAGCCCGCACACGGTGTTCCCCGCGCCCTGCGCCAGCAGCTCCCGGTCATGGTCCGTACGCGGTCCGCGATGCAGCCGGTCCACCGCCGCCGCACCGGACAGCGACTCCGCCGAGGCGATCAGCGCGAACGCCGCGACGGTCCCGATCACCCCCACTTCCATGAGCCGTCCGAGATCAGCCGACCCGGGCACCCGGACGGCGTCCAGCAGCCCCCGCACCTCGACCCGCCGCACGTCGAGGCCGAACACCGCGGTCACCGCCGACGCCGACACCACCGCCGCCAGCGGAGCGGGCACCAGCCGCGCACCTCGCCGCCACCGAGGCCACAGCAGCAGCACGACCACCGTGGCACCCCCCACCGACAGCGTCCCCGGATCCACCTGCCCCGGCAGCGACACCAGCCCCGTGAGCCGCCCGGGCCCGCCCGCCGGGACGGCAGAGTCCCCCAGGGCGTAGAGCTGTCCGGCGGCCAGCAGCAGACCGAGCCCGGCGAGCAGCCCCTGCACGACGGCCACGGACACCGCCCGGAACCACCGGCCCAGCCGCAGTGCCCCCAGGAGCAGCTGCACCAGTCCGGCGGCCAGCACCAGCACGCCGAGCATCCGCAGCCCGTACGTCCGCACGGCCTCGTGCACCAGCACCACCAGCCCCACCGCAGGACCGCTCACCCGCGGGCCGCCACCGGACAGCACCCCGGCCACCAGCCCGCCGACCGTCCCGGTGACCAGCCCCAGCTCGGCCGGGACACCCGAGGTCAGGGCCACCCCCACGCACAGCGGCAGGGCGACGAGGAACACGACGAGAGAAGCGGACAGGTCGGCCTTGCGCACGCCGCAGCGCATCACGGCAGCACCTCCGTCGACGGAAGGAACGAAAGGAACGGGAGGAACGGGAGGAGCGGGAGGGAGCGGGAGGGAGCGGGAGGGAGCGGGAGGGAGCGGGAGGGAGCGGGAGGGAGCGGGAGAACGGAGCGGAGAAGAGGAAGAGAAAGAGAAGAGAGGGAGCGAGTCGCACGGCTGCCGGGACGGGGAGAAGGGCGCGGCGGACCTGCCCGGACGGGGGAGGAAGGCACGGCGGACCTGCCGAAGCGCACGCGCCGGGCACCCGGCCGCGCACTGAAATCCATTGTCGGAAAGAGGGTGCGGCCGTGCATCCCTCTCGGGCGGGCCGGCGGTCGGCACGGAAGCACACCGCACCGGAGCGCCCGCTTCCGATCACTCCGCCGTGCGCCTGCGCCGTCCCGTGCCACCTGCTTGACGCACCCCTGGCGCGAGAGCATTATTCATCACATGATGAATTACTCGTCCGGCCCTCCAGGACCCGACCCCGAGGCCCCCGCCGTCCGAGCCGCCGGCCTCACCGTCGTCCGCGGCCCCCGCACCGTCCTGCGCGGCCTCGACTTCACCGTTCCGCGCGGCCGGATCACCGGCCTGCTCGGCCCCTCCGGCTGCGGCAAGTCCACCCTCATGCGCGCCGTCGTCGGAACCCAGGCCAAGGCCACCGGCACCCTGGACGTCCTCGGCCGCCCCGCCGGCCATCCCCGTCTGCGCACCCGCATCGGCTACGTCACCCAGGCGCCCTCGGTCTACGACGACCTGACCGTGCGCCAGAACCTCGACTACTTCGCCGCGATCCTCGCCCCGGGCCGCGCCGCCGCCGCACAGCGCCGCACCGACGTCACCCGCGCCATCGCCGACGTCGACCTCACCAGCCACGCCGACGCCCTCGCCGGGAACCTCTCCGGAGGACAGCGCAACCGCGTCTCCCTGGCCGTGGCCCTCCTCGGCACCCCCGACCTGCTCGTCCTCGACGAACCCACCGTCGGCCTCGACCCCGTCCTGCGCCGTGACCTGTGGAACCTCTTCCACGACATCGCCGCCCGCCGCGGCACCACCCTCCTCGTCTCCTCCCACGTCATGGACGAGGCGGAGCGCTGCCACAGCCTCCTGCTCATGCGCGAGGGCGAGATCCTCGCCGACGACACCCCCGACGCCCTGCGCTCCCGCACCCGCACAGAAACCGTCGAGGAAGCCTTCCTCCACCTCGTCGACGAGGCCGCCGCGCTCCCGAAAGAGACCACCCGATGACCACGGCGGCTCCCGCCCCCACCGGCGCCCTCAACGCCTCCCGCACCCTCGCCACCGCCGCCCGCGTCCTGCGCCAGCTGCGCCACGACCCGCGCACCATCGCACTGATGCTCCTCATCCCGTGCGTGATGCTCTTCCTGCTGCGCTACGTCTTCGACGGCAGCCCCGGCACCTTCGACAGCATCGGCGCCTCGCTCCTCGGGATCTTCCCCCTGATCACCATGTTCCTGGTGACCTCCATCGCCACCCTGCGCGAACGCACCTCCGGCACCCTCGAACGTCTCCTCGCCATGCCCCTCGGCAAGGGCGACCTCATCGCCGGCTACGCACTCGCCTTCGGCGCCATCGCGATCGTCCAGTCCGTCCTCGCCACCGTCCTCGCCGTGTGGTTCCTCGGCCTCGACGTCATCGGCTCCCCCTGGCTGCTGCTCCTTGTCGCCCTGCTCGACGCCCTCCTCGGCACCGCCCTCGGCCTCTTCGTCTCCGCCTTCGCCGCCTCCGAGTTCCAGGCCGTCCAGTTCATGCCGGCGGTGATCTTCCCCCAGCTCCTGCTGTGCGGTCTGTTCACCCCGCGCGACAACATGCACCCCGCCCTGGAGGCCGTCTCCACCGTCCTGCCCATGTCCTACGCGGTCGACGGCATGAACGAGGTCCTCCACCACACCGACATGACCGCAGCCTTCGTCCGCGACGCCCTCGTCGTCGCCGGCTGCGCCCTGCTCGTCCTGTGCCTCGGCGCGGCAACCCTCCGGCGCCGCACCGCGTGACCGGGCGGGCCCGTCCCGTCCGCCCACCGGACAGCGCCACCGCCCGGCCCGCCCCGGTGCGAGGATGAACCCGGACGACGCACACCTCGGAGGGCACCCCAAGCCATGACCCAGAAAGTCGCAGTCCTCGGCACCGGCAAGATCGGCGAAGCCCTGCTCAGCGGAATGATCCGCGCCGGCTGGTCCCCCGCCGACCTCCTGGTCACCGCCCGCCGCCAGGAGCGGGCCGACGAACTCCGCACCCGCTACGGAGTCACCCCGGTCACCAACGCCGAGGCCGCCAAGACCGCCGACACCCTGATCCTCACGGTCAAGCCGCAGGACATGGGCACCCTCCTCGACGAACTCGCCCCGCACATCCCCGCCGACCGTCTCGTCATCAGCGGCGCCGCGGGCATCCCCACCTCCTTCTTCGAGGAGCGCCTCGCCACCGGCACGCCGGTCGTCCGGGTCATGACGAACACCCCCGCCCTCGTCGACGAGGCCATGTCCGTCATCTCCGCCGGCAGCCACGCCACCGCCGGGCACGTCGCCCACGCCGAGGAGATCTTCGGCGCCGTCGGCAAGACCCTGCGCGTCCCCGAGTCCCAGCAGGACGCCTGCACCGCCCTGTCCGGCTCCGGCCCGGCCTACTTCTTCTACCTCGTCGAGGCCATGACCGACGCCGGCATCCTGCTCGGCCTGCCCCGCGACAAGGCGCACGACCTCATCGTCCAGTCCGCCATCGGCGCCGCGACGATGCTCCGCGACAGCGGCGAGCACCCGGTCAAACTCCGCGAGAACGTCACCTCGCCCGCCGGCACCACCATCAACGCCATCCGCGAACTGGAGAACCACGGCGTACGGGCCGCCCTCATCGCCGCCCTCGAAGCCGCCCGTGACCGCAGCCGCGAACTGGCCTCCGGCAACAACAGCTGACCCGTCCGGCGCGGCGGCTCACCCCGCCGCGTCCACGACCTCCTTCGTCGTCACCACCCGGGCGAACCCGCCCCCGTGCAGCGTCACGGCCGTGGCCCGCGCCAGCTCCTCCGCGGACAGCTGCCAGCCGAACGGCCCCGCCACGTCGAACGTGTGCGTGGCATCCAGCGGAACCACCACGTCGTACCGCAGGTTCCCGCCCATCCGCGCGGTCGTCTCCACACACATGTTGGTCTGGATCCCCACCACCACGATCTGCCCGACACCCGCCTCCCGCAGCCAGGCGTCCAGATCCGGCGAACCGTAGAAGGCCGAGTTCACGCTCTTCGTCACCAGCAGCTCCGGCCCGTCCCCCCTTCCGCGCCGCTCCTCCACGTACTCCTTGAAACCGTTGCCCGTGGACCCCGTCCGCAGCGGCGACCCCGCCTTCTCCGAGTCGTGCCGTACGAACACCACCGGCCGGCCCGTCATCTGCCACACGTCGATCAGCGCGGCGATGTTGTCATCGGCCGCAGGGTTGTTCCGCGGACCCCAGAACGCCTCCTCCTCGAAGCCCTTCTGCACGTCCACGACCACCAGCGCTGCGTTCTTCGCCATCTCCATACCCCCGATCCTGACGCCCAGGTGCCCCTCACCCCAGAGGGGGGAAAGTCACCGATCGATGGTTTACTGCCAGACATGGCCGAACCCCACCGCACCTACCGCGTGGCTCTCGTCGCCTTCCCCGGCATCCGCGCCTTCGACGTCTCCGTCGTCACCGAGGTCTGGGGCAGCGACCGCACCGACCGCGGCGTCCCCGCCTACGACCTCCGCCGCACCGGCACCGACACCACCACCCCCATCCCCCTGCGCGGCGGCCTCACCCTCCTTCCCGACCGCACCCTCGACTGGCTCGGCCGCGCCGACCTGATCGTCGTCCCCGGCCTGGACGACCACCTCACCCCCGCGCCCGAGCCGGTCCTCGACGCCCTGCGCCGCGCCCACGCCCGCGGCACCACCGTCGCCGCCCTCTGCGGAGGCGCCTTCACCCTCGCGCAGGCCGGCCTCCTCGACGGCCGCCGGGCCATCACCCACTGGAACCTCGTCGACGTGCTGCGCGCACATCACCCCCTCGTCACCGTCGTCCCCGACGCGCTCTTCATCGAGGACGACAACATCTGGACCGCCGCCGGCACCGCGGCCGGCATCGATCTGTGCCTCCATCTCGTCCGCACCGCCCATGGCGCCGAGGCGGCGGCCACCGTCGCCCGTTCGATGGTCACCGCCCCCTTCCGCACCGGAACCCAGGCACAGTTCATCGAACGCCCCACTCCACGCACCGACCGCGACGCCGACGCCCTCGCCGGAGTCCGTGAGCACGCCCTGCGGCACCTCCACGAGCCGCTCACGGTCGCCGACCTGGCCGCCCGCGCCGGTATGTCCCCACGCTCCTTCGCCCGCCACTTCCAGGCGGAGACCGGCACGACCCCCCTCCGGTGGCTCCTGGACCAGCGCGTCGCCGCCGCCCAGAAGCTCCTGGAGCGCACCGACCTCCCCATGCCCGAGGTCGCCCGCCGCGCGGGCTTCGGCAGCGAGGTCACCATGCGCCAGCACTTCGCGGCACGCCTCGCCACCAGCCCCCGCGCCTACCGCGCCGCGTTCACCACCACTGCCGCTCCGGCCCCGACGACGGCATCGGCGACGGCCTCGGCGGCGGGCAGCAACCCGATCGCCCGGTAGGCGGCGTCCACGGTCGGCCGGGCCATCGCCCGCGCCTTCTCCGCACCCGCCCGCAGCACCTCCTCCACATACACAGGGTCCGCGCACAACTCCTTGTGCCTCGCCTGTACGGGCCTGAGGGTCTCGACCACGGCCTCTGCGGTGTCCTTCTTCAAGGCGCCGTACGACTCATATACACCGCTCAGCTCCGACGGGTTCCCACCCGTGCACGCGGCCAGGATCTCCAGCAGATTCGCCACCCCGGGCCGCCCCTGCGGGTCGTACACGACGTCATTCCCGCTGTCGGTCACCGCCCGCATGACCTTCTTCCGCACGGCGTCCGGCTCGTCCAGCAGATAGACGATCCCGGGACCCGTGTCGTCGGACTTCCCCATCTTCGACGCCGGCTCCTGCAGGTTCATCACCCGGGCCGCCACCGCCGGGTGCGTGGCTCTGGGCACCACGAACGTGTGCCCGTACCGCTGGTTGAACCGCACCGCCAGGTCCCGGGTCAGCTCGACGTGCTGCGCCTGGTCGTCCCCGACCGGCACCTCGTCCGCCCCGTACGCCAGGATGTCCGCCGCCATCAGCACCGGATAGGTCAGCAGCGACAGCCGCACACTCCCGCCCCGCTCCCGCTCCCGCGCCGCCTTCTCCTTGTACTGGATCATCCGCCGCATCTCGCCGTCGGTCGCCACGCACTCCAGGACGTACGACAGCCGCGCGTGCTCGTCGACATGGCTCTGCACGAAGACGGTGCACAGCTCGGGATCCAGCCCGGACGCGAGCAGCAGCGTGGCCGCCTGCCGGCTGAGCCGCCGCACCCGCGCGGGGTCGTGGTCAACGGTGAGCGCGTGCAGATCCACGACGCAGAACAGTGCGTCGGCCCGGTGCTGGTCCACCGCGGCCCACTGCCGCATGGCCCCCAGGTAGTTCCCCAGCGTCAGATGCCCGGTCGGCTTGACCCCGCTGAAGACCCGCTTCATCTCCTACCTCCTGGTCGGGACCGCCGCACCCGCCGGCCGGCTCCCAGGAGGGAGATACAAGAACGGCCGCCGAAGCGGCGGCCGTGAGCGCATACGTGAGTCCGGCCGCCGTCAGGCGGCCCACCACTGCTGGGTGCACGTACGCGTAGTCATGCCGGTCAGCGTACGCCTCAGATGCGCTCCAGGAGCGGGGTTGACACGATCTCCGTGGATCCGTAGTGTTCTCCGAGTTGTCCGACGTGAGCTCCGACTCCGGTCGGTCCCCGGACAGCCATTCCACAAGCACCAACCATTCTCGACATGCAGTCGGTCTGTCCTGCTGCCGTCGTGTCATTGGTATGCGTATTTGCGGAATGAGGAATCCGCGTTCGAAAGGACGCAGGCCCCGATTAGCTCGGGAGCCGGGAATCCGCTAAAGTCTCACTCGTCGGAACGGCCCAGCGGCCGGGAAGACAAACCCCCCTGACTGGGAGTCAGACGCCGAAAGGATCTGATAGAGTCGGAAGCGCCGGAAAGGGAAACGCGGGAGCGGGACCCTGGAAAGCACCGAGGAAATCGGGCCGGGAAACGGTCTGATAGAGTCGGAGACGCAAGACCGAAGGGAAAAGCCCGGAGGAAAGCCCGCGAGGGT